>JAJNQB010000007.1 GCA_021155045.1 Arcticibacter sp. | reverse complement strand
AACTTGAAACATTTAGTTTAAATGATTCTGAGCTAACAACATTTCAAAAAGAATACCTTGATTTTTTTAAATCATTAGCAGGATATTATTCAAATTTTACCAATCAACTTATTGAAAAAAAACTTGCCTATCAGGGATTGGCATATAAAATTGTTGAACAAAATTTGAATGAAAAAATTAAAAACCAAGAATGGGAAAAAATTATTTTTGCTGGTTTCAATGCATTAAACAAAGCCGAAGAAAGAATTTTTTCTTCATTGCAATCCAATAATAAAGCAGAAATAATTTGGGATGTAGATTCTTATTATGCGAATGATCTTAACCAAGAAGCGGGATATTTCTATAGAAAATTTAAGAATTCTCCGTCTTTCTCTAAACAATGGGAAAAAACAACTGTTATTGAAGAAAATATTTTAACTACTGGTTCAAAAAAAATTAACGTAATAGGCGTTGCAAAAAATGTAGCACAAGCTAAGGTTGCAGGGAATTTAATTAATGCATTTAATCTTGATGGAACGCATCTTCAAAAAACAGCATTGGTTTTGGCTGATGAAAATTTATTATTCCCTGTTTTGCATTCACTTCCTTCATCTGTTTCAGATATAAATATTACAATGGGTTATCCTCTCAAGAATACGCCCGTTTCGGGATATATTGATTTGATATTTAATTTGCACGAATCGGCTCAAAAAATCGCAGGAAATAGAAGTAATTACAGTTTTTATCATACCGATATAATTAAACTACTTTCTCACCCATACAATTCTATTTTATTTTCTGATACAAAAGATTTCATTGAGATAAAAAAGATTATTGAAAAAATTATTGCAAGAAATATTGTTTTTGCTTCAGCTAAAACAATTGAAAAACTTGCTTTAGAAAGCAAATTCGATAAAGGAGAAACATTTGAATTGTTGTTTAATCAATGGGAAAACCCTTCAATTGCTTTAGATGCAGTATATCAACTGATTAATGTTTTGAAAGATGGTATTGTTAAAAAACAAGGCGATAGTTTGGATAACAAAACTAATTTAGAATTAGAATACTTATTTGCTTTTGTTAAAATAATTAATAAAATAAAAACATTGTCTGCTGAATACGATACAGCAATTGAGTCTATTAAAACATTACGAAGCATATTCAATCAAATTGTAAAAGCTACTACATTGCCATTTTACGGTGAACCATTGCTGGGTTTACAAATTATGGGGATGCTCGAAACTCGAACATTAGATTTTGAAAACGTAATATTATTATCTTGCAATGAAGATGTTTTACCTTCTGCTAAAACTGTTAATTCCTTTATTCCTTATGAAATAAAAAGATTTTTTGGATTACCAACATACTCTGAAAAAGATTCCATATTTTCTTATCACTTTTATAGATTATTGCAACGCGCAAAGAATATTTATTTGATTCATAATACCGAAACAAACGAATTTGGAAATGGAGAGAGAAGTAGATATGTTACCCAGCTGATGTATGAGTTGCCTAAAAAAAACGTAAATGTTGAAATTATAGGAGAAGTTATAACATTTCCTTTGAATATGATTCAAAATGAAAATAGAATTAGTATCGATAAAAATGCTGAAATTTCTAAAAAGATAGAAGAATACGCCTCTTATGGATTTTCGCCTTCGGCATTAAACAAATATATTTTATGTCCATTACAGTTCTATTTTAGCACAATAGCCAAAATAAAAGAAGCTGATGAAGTAGAAGAAGTGTTAGGTGCAGATACATTAGGAACAGTTGTTCATGCCGTACTTGAAAAATTATATTCCTCTTATGTAAATAAAAACATTACGGAAAAAGATTTATTGGAAATGAAAAAAAATGTAGAAGTTGTTACAGCTTCAACATTCGAAGAGCATTGTGATAAGAATGAATTGTATTTGGGAAAAAATTTACTTTCTTTAAAAGTTGCTTTAAAGTTTGTAGTTAATTTTATTCAATCGGAAATAAACCTACTTAAAAAAGATAAAAATAAACCTTTATTTATTAAACATCTTGAGTTCGAGTTAAAAACATCTTTAGACATAAAAGGGATATCTGTGAATTTGCGAGGTAATGCTGATAGAATTGATTTGTATAATGAATCAACACGTATAATCGATTATAAAACGGGCGTTGTAAAGGATGAGGAATTAAATATAAATGATATTGCTGAATTATCCTTCAATGTAAAATTATCGAAAAGTTTTCAGCTGCTTATGTATGCCTATATGTATCAAAAATCAAACACCATTTCGCAACAAAATTTATTGTCTGGTATTGTTTCGTTTAGAAATCTTAGTAAAGGTTTATTAGCTGTAAAGTATAATAAAGAAGCAAATATAAATTCTGAATTACTAAATCAATTCGAAGATGTTTTAATAAATTTAATCGAAAAAATAATTGATAAAAAAACGCCTTTTAAACAAACGAATGATATTGAAAATTGTGAATACTGTTCTTTCAAAGGTATCTGTAATAGATAATTAGCTCTTGTTTTTCCAATAATTGAAATAAAATATAATCAAGCCTGCTATCCCCATTAAAAAAGTAAAAAACATCTGCCCTCCATGAATTAATGTGGCAAGTGATTTTCCAAATGTTTCTGTTCCTCCATAAAGCAAAACAACTCCTGCTACTAAAAAGTGGTATGCTCCAATTCCTCCTCCTTGAATGGGTACTGAACGACCAATTGTTCCTATTGCCACAATTGATAAACATGCACCCCACGTTAAAAAGGAATAATCGCTGAAAACAAAAAACCAAAAATAGGTCATAAAATAATATCCTGCCCAAATAAGAATTGTATATAAAATAAACAAACTTTTTTGTTTCATCATTGATATACTTATCACTCCTTGTTTTAAACCATCAAGAAAAAGTAAGATTGATTTTGGTGTTTTTTGATTGATTTTTTTTCTAAAATAAATCAAGATTATAATTGTGCCTAAAAAGAGGAACAAGGCTATTATAAAAAAAGAAAAATTGTGTTGATTGACTTTTGAATGAATTAGGTTTGAAAATGGTTGAATAATATTTTCTTTTACAAATAAAACAATGTGATTAAACTGCAATAATAAAGTGATTGTTAAAAATATGAATAGAGAAATGATGTCAATTGTTCGTTCAATGATTACAGTTCCAATTAATTCTGTTAAACGTATGTTATGATTTTTTTTTATGGATAAACACCTTGTTATTTCACCTAGTCTCGGAATTATTAAATTTACGAAATAACCAATTGATAATGCTGACAGCAAGTTTGAGAATAAAACTTTGTGTCCATTGCTTTCTATGAGCATTTTCCATCTTAGGGTGCGAAGGATATAAACTAATATAGAAACAAAAATCACTAGATAAAACCATGAAAAATTTCTTTCTTTTATTTCATTCCATGCCACCTTTAAATCAACGTTTTTAAAAAATAACCAGCAAAGAAATATGCCTGTGATTAAAAGAATGAGGTATTGTATTATTTGAAATTTTGACACTTTCATTGTTCGATGCTCAATATTACTAATAATCGTTAAATAATATCAGGAAACTATGAAATCAAAAAATGTTTCCTTAGTTTTGTCAAAAAAATAAAATGCCAATTTTTATCCGAATTTTTCTTATAGCCGTTGTTCTGTTTCTGTTTGATTTATATTTTTATCAGGCGGTAAGCCTTGTTATTAAAGGATATTCTGATGCTAGGAAAAACATTGTTTTTTATACTTATTGGTCGTTTACAGTTCTATCATTAATTGTGGTGTTTTCATTTTTAGTTATTCAGCCAAGTCATTTGCCTAAATTTTTGAGATTGTATTTATTTGCGTTTGTTTTAATTCTTTTTATATCAAAACTTATTGGTATCCTATTTATAAGTATAGATGATAGTATTCGATTTTTTAAATGGATATTTTCATTTTTTGTAAGCACAAAAAACAATGCAGATATAGATGGAATAACAGAAGGAATAAGTCGTTTAAAATTTATGAATCAGTTGGCTTTAGGAATGGCAGCATTGCCTTTTTTTAGTTTGATTTATGGAATGATTAAAGGAGGCTTTAATTATACCATTCACAAAACAAAAGTTGTACTACCTAACTTGCCAAATGAATTTAATGGTTTGCGAATTGTTCAAATATCTGATATTCATTCTGGTAGTTTTGTTTCTACTAAGCCATTTGAGCGTGCTGTAGAGATGATAAATGAGCAAAGGGCTGATATTATATTTTTCACTGGAGATTTGGTTAATGACAAAGCTTCCGAAATGGAGCAATTTATGAATGTTTTAGATAAAATTAACGCACCAATGGGTGTTTATAGCACATTGGGTAATCATGATTATGGCGATTATGTTACTTGGGAAAGTGTTGAAGCCAAAGAAAAAAATTTGAATGAATTAAAAGAAATACATGCAAAACTTGGATGGAAACTTTTATTGAATGAACATGTTGCTTTACAAAAAAATGGAGCCGAAATTGCTTTAATTGGAGTTGAAAATTGGGGAGGAAATTTACATTTTACAAAATATGGTGATATGCAAAAAGCATATTTGGGTGCAGAAAAATATCCTGTAAAATTATTATTGTCACACGACCCATCGCACTGGAGTATGCAGGTTGTGGAGGGATTTAAAGATGTGGATATAACTTTTAGTGGTCATACTCATGGTTTTCAATTTGGAATAGAACTGCCTAGTTTTAAATGGAGTCCATCTCAATATGTTTACAAACAGTGGGCAGGATTGTACCAAAAAAACAACCAATATTTATATGTTAATAGAGGGCTTGGTTTTTTAGGCTATCCAGGTAGAGTTGGTATTTCTCCTGAAATTACGGTAATGGAGCTATATAATTCGTAGTTTTAATTCGAAAATGGCAGAAGCACTAAAAGAAATGTTCAACAAAAAATTCTATGAAAAATTAGCAATAGAATTTAATAAAGCAGATAAAAATTTCAAGTCAGAACATTTTGTTAAAGACGTTATTAAGAATATAGAAAATTTATCGTTGAATGAACGATTAAGAAACACTTCTATAATTTTAAATAATTTCTTACCTAAAGAATATAAAAAAGCTATTAGAATACTTTATAATGTCATCCCTAACATCAATAAAGGCTATACTACACTTGTTTTCCCTGATTATGTTTCTCTTTTTGGTCAAGATGATTTTGAAACTTCTATGGATGCTTTAAAATATTTTACACAATTTGGCTCATCAGAATTTGCAATTCGCGAATTTTTGAAAACAGATTTTTATAAAACAATTTTTGTAATGGAGGAGTGGGCAAAAAACGATAATCCTCATGTAAGAAGATTATCTAGTGAAGGAAGCAGATCGCGTTTACCATGGTCATTCAAGCTGGATGAAGTGATAAAAAAACCTCAATCAACAAAAAAAATACTCGAAATACTAAAAGCTGATACAGAATTATATGTAAAAAAATCAGTAGCTAATCATTTGAATGATATTTCAAAAGACAATCCTGACTACATGATTCAAACAATTAAACGTTGGGACAAAAACAATAACCACACAGCTTGGATTGTAAAACATGCTTCTAGAACATTAATAAAAAAAGGAAATGCAGACACTCTTGCTGTTTTTGATTTCGAAAAAAACGTAAAAATAAAAATAGAAAATTTCAAACTGAATAAAACTAAAATTTACCTAGGAGAATCTTTAGTTTTTTCATTTGATATTATTTCAAATAAAAAAACCGAACAAAAATTGGTAATCGACTATTCAATTACTTATTCTAAAAAAGGCAATTCAAGTTCTAAAAAAGTTTTTAAACTTAAAGAATTAATAATTAAACCTCATCAGAAACTAGCCATTAAAAAATCACAGTTGTTTAAAGATTTTTCTACACGTAAGCACTATGAAGGATTACATACTGTTGAAATTATTATTAATGGAAAACGGTATGGCACCAAAAACTTTCATTTATTAATTCCATGATTTTATGACAAGAAAAGAATTAGTGCTTCTTT
Source organism: Arcticibacter sp. (assembly GCA_021155045.1). GTDB lineage: Bacteria > Bacteroidota > Bacteroidia > 2-12-FULL-35-15 > 2-12-FULL-35-15 > 2-12-FULL-35-15. The sequence goes on along the minus strand of JAJNQB010000007.1, from coordinate 31,251 downwards.
TTTTATTAGCAAGTATAAACTTTACACATATTATGGATTTTATGATCATGATGCCTTTGGCATCATATCTAATGCCTTTGTTTGATATAAATCCACAAAAATTTAGTTTTTTAGTTTCTGCTTATACATACAGCGCTTCTTTAGTGGGCTTTTCCGCTTCTTTTGTTGTAGATAGATTTGATAGAAAAAAAGTACTGATGATTGGTTATAGTGGATTTATTATTGGATCATTTGCTTGTGCATTTGCACCAACGTATGAATTATTAATGGCATCAAGAATTTTTGCTGGGGCTTTTGGCGGATTAATTGGTGCTCAGGTTTTATCAATTGTTGGTGATACAATTCGTTTTGAAAGAAGAGCTCGAGCAATGGGAATAATGATGGGAGCTTTTGCCTTTGCATCTGCCATTGGTGTCCCTACTGGTTTGTTTTTGGCTAAAAATTTTGGTTGGCATACACCATTTCTTGTAATTGCATCATTGGGGACCTTAATTATAACACTTGTTTATTTTTTTGTGCCGAATGTTGTTTCCCATATTCAAAGCAAAGAGAATAGAGTTAAAGCAACAGCAGTAATTACCAATATATTTAAAGATAAAAATCAACAAAGAGCTTTGTTGTTAATGATTACGCTTATGATGGGGCATTTTGCAATAATTCCTTTTTTCGCTCCATATATGGAGTTTAATGTAGGCTATTCAAAAGATGAAGTTACTATGATGTATTTTATTGGTGGTGTTGTTTCTATTTTTACTGCTCCAATAGTAGGACGATTAGCCGATAAATATGGAAAAATGCAAGTATTTGTAATTTTTGCAATTTTGGCTTTGATTCCAATTTTTATAATTACCAATATGCCGAAAACTCCATTTTATTTGGGAATATCTATTAATGCATTGTTTTTTATTTTTGCTGGAGGAAGAATCATTCCTGCCCAAGCAATTATTACATCTGTAGTTACACCACAATATCGGGGAGGTTTTATGAGCATAAGTACTTCATTACAACAACTTGCAACAGGAAGTGCATCGCTTTTGGCTGGATTTATTGTATCTACAAATGGTGAAGGGGAGTTATTATTTTACAATTATGTGGGATATTTCAGTATAGCTCTTACTATAATTTGTATTTATTTGGTAAGAAGAGTAAAAGCTGTAAGTTAGTTTAAAGACTAATTTTTAATCCATCAAATGCAAGTTTAATAGTTGATGGTAATTCCTTTTGAACTTCATCATGAAGTCCTAGTTGATGTGAAATGTGAGTAAAATAAGCTGTTTCTGGCTTTAATTCTTTCACTAATTCTATAGCTTCATCAAACGTAAAATGTGATAAATGTTCTTCTTTTCTTAGAGCATTAAGTACAAGGACTTTACTTCCTTTTATTTTTTCTTTTTCCGTTTCCGAAATGTAATTAGCATCAGTTATATAAGTAAAATCATTAATTCTAAAACCTAATACAGGTAATTTATAATGAAGAACTTCAATGGGAATAAATTTTACTCCGTTTATTTCAAAAGGGCTGTTATCAATTGTATGTAAATTAATTTCAGGAATTCCAGGGTATTTAAAATCGCTGAAAATATATGCAAATTCACGCTTAATTGCCGATTGAACTCTTTCTGTTGCATAAACATCCATTTTTTTCTTTTGAATATAATTAAAAGCTCTGATATCATCAAAGCCAGCAGTATGATCTTTGTGTTCGTGAGTAAAAATAATAGCATCCACATTTTTTACATTTTCTCGCAGCATCTGTTGTCTAAAATCAGGACCGGTATCAATAACAAAATTATACCCTGCTTCTTTAATCATGATAGAAGTACGTAAACGATTATCTTTTGTATTGCTTGATTGACAAACCTTACAAGTACAAGCAATAATGGGAACTCCTTGTGATGTTCCTGTCCCTAAAAATGTAATTTCCACTACTATGTTTTTTGTTTGTATGGTAAAGTAAGTAAAAAAAAGTCAAAAAAAAACCTCAAGCAATTGTGCTTGAGGTTTTTTTTATTTTTTATTCTATCGACTAGAAGTGGAAAGTTACACGTAATGAACCTGTACCTGTGTTAGAACCACGGAAACCAAAAATAGTTCCTTGATTTAAATCAGTATCAAATCCAAATTTAGATGAACCAGCAGTTTCAGTTTCAACAACACCTACAGTTGGACCAGTTCCACCAGTAGTTTCTGTTTCTGACTTACCTTTACCAGACATTTGGTAACCTAATCCCCAACCATACTCAGCACCAACTGAAATTTTTGGGAATACAAAGTATTCAGCTCCGATAAATCCACGAACACCAATTCCTAAAGTCATTCCTGATTTAGTTTTTAATGTACGGCTACCAGCAGGACCAGCACCAACTACAGCACCTGAAGATGTGTTCCAAGTTGTAGAAGTTGGAGTTGTTGTTGTTCCAGTTCCATTAGTTGGAGACATTGTATTACCATAAGTAAATTTGTTGCTTGACATTGATACCCAAAGCATCGCATCAGCACCATAATAACCTTGTAAACGAGTTTTTCCTCTGCGCATTTCTTTTCCAACACCAATAGCAATATTGGTGTTTTTCATAGAAAATTTGTCTTGCACTTGCGGTGCAGTTGCAGGGAAAACTGGCGCTGTAGTATTAGCGTCATCATTTACCAAGTTTTTGTAAGTTTGGCTAGTAAAACCTAAACGTACTAATACACGGTAAGCAGTTTTTTCATCAATAAATTTTTTACCGATGATAGTTTGATTACCATTTAACCAATTTACTCCAGGAGCAGCATTGCTTGTATTGCCATTAAATGCATTTCCTACATACGTAAAAATAGGGCTAGCATCCATGCTAATAGCCCAATCTTCCGCTTCAGGTAAAATAGGCTCACCTTTTTTAGATGTTAAATCTTGCGCAAAAGCACTTGATACGCCAAATGCTAAAGCAATTACTAATGATGTTTTTTTCATAGTTTTGTTGTTTAGTTAGATTTTTTAATTATTAATTAGATTCAAAATTAACTGGGCAAATATACAAATTATTATTAAATACAATAGTTATTAACATTTCATTACTTTTAAACGCACAATTGTTAATAACCTAACTTTTTGACCACTCTTTTTCTTCTAATAAAGGCACAAACTTGAATTCTCCATGTTCAATCATTTCAAATTTTGTTTCCGATGTTTTATGTAATTCGTTCATTATTTGGATTTTATCTCCAATTGGGATAATTATAATACCTCCAACTTTTAATTGTGATAACAATGCTTTGGGGATTTCTGGTGCGCCTGCGGTTACAATTATTTTATTAAAGGGGGCAAAACTTGGAAGTCCTTTATAACCATCTCCATAAAATAATTTAACATTCTGACCATAACCAAGGGACGAAATCAATGCTTTTGTTTTGTCAAAAAGTGTTTTTTGTCGTTCTATACTATAAACTTTCACACCCATTTCTAATAAAATACTGGTTTGGTAGCCAGAGCCTGTTCCAATTTCTAGAACCTTTTCTCCTTTTTTTAATTGTAATAACTCTGTTTGAAAGGCAACAGTATGTGGTCTTGATATTGTTTGCCCTTCTCCTATAGGAAATGCGATGTCTTCATAAGCACGTTCAACAAAGGCATTGTCTAAGAATTGATGACGAGGAACTTTTTCAATTGCTTTTAATACTTCAGAGCTTTTAATTCCTTTTTCTTTCAATAGTAAGGCTAGTTGTCTTCTTAATCCTTTGTGTCGGTATGTATCTGTCATAATTGTGGCACAAAATTAACACTTCTATATTCATAAGTAAGAGTTATTTTTCAAAACTCATTTGTGGAAAAAACTACATTTGTGCTTAAATAGTTAATATATATGATAAAGATAGGTGTTTTTGGTGCTGGCCATTTAGGTAAAATACATATTAAGTTAATCAAAGAAATTGAAAAATTTCAACTTATAGGTTTTTATGATGTAAATGAGTCCGTTGGCGCTGAGGTAGAAAAAGAATTGGATGTTAAATATTTCAACAACTTAAATGATTTACTTGAACTTGTTGATGCTGTAGATATTGTTACACCAACAATAACACATTATGAATGTGCATCGAAGGCAATAAAAAAGTCAAAACATATTTTTATTGAAAAACCTATAACCAACACCATTGAAGAGGCAAAAAGTATAATTAATTTATCTAAAGAAGCAAATGTAAATGTTCAGGTTGGTCATGTAGAGCGTTTTAATCCAGCATTTTTGGCGGCAAAAGATTATTGTTCGCAACCAATGTTTATAGAAACCCATCGATTGGCTCAATTTAACCCGAGAGGAACGGATGTTTCTGTGGTTTTAGATTTAATGATTCATGATATTGATATTATTTTAAGCATTGTAAACTCAAATATTAAGCGGATAAGCGCAAGCGGAGTGGCTGTTGTAAGTGATAGCCCAGATATTGCAAATGCAAGAATTGAATTTGACAACGGTTGTGTTGCCAATTTAACAGCAAGCCGAATTTCTATGAAAAATATGCGAAAAACACGATTTTTTCAAAAAGACACTTATATTTCTATTGATTTTTTAGACAAAAAGGTAGATGTTATAAGATTAAAAAATGTTGAAGGTGAAGCAGACCCTTTGGCAGTAGTGATAGATTTAGGCGCAGGCAAGGGTTCTAAACAAATTTATTTCGAAAATCCACAAATTTTATCAACCAATGCAATAAAAATGGAACTTTCTACGTTTGCCGATTCAATAATCGGCAATACCATACCATTGGTACCTGCAGAAGATGGGTACAAAGCTTTAGATGTTGCATATAAAATAATTGATAAAATGAATGTAACTTCTAACTTTGCAAGCCCTACAAATTAAGAACGGGATTGTAATTGTGTTACTATAACTTCATAATTACTTTTTTTAAAGAACGATTAAATGAAAAAACTATACTATTGTTTTGTTTTTATTATTGCTATTTTAATAAGTAGTTGTGAGATTTATAATCCGAAAGAGCCAATACCGTCCTATATTAGAATTAATAAAATAGATTTAACTACCGTTTCTGCAGAGGGAAGCAACTCTCATAAAATTACGGACGCATGGGTTTATGTGGATGAAGAATTAATTGGTTGTTTTGAATTGCCAGTTAAATTTCCTGTTTTAAAAAATGGATTTCATCGATTAAAAGTAAGAGCAGGTATTAAAGTAAATGGCATTTCAGCTACACGATCTCCTTACCCTTTTTATACAGATTACAACCAAGACATCACTTTAGTAGAAGGACAAGTAATTACCGTTGCGCCAACTGTAAAATATATTTCTAATGTTCAATTTAGTTTTATAGAAGATTTTGAAGGCACGGGACATATTTTTTATCCTCGTCCAAGTGGTTCAGACACAGTTTTGAAAATTACGACAATTCCTTCCCAAGTTTTTGAAGGTTCTGGTTCTGGAATTGTGGGATTAAGTTATGCAGATACGATTAGATTCTTTGAGATGGTAAGCGATCCCAATACAAGATATATTTTACCCGCATCCGGTTCTCCTGTTTTTTTAGAAATAAATTACAAATGTGATTATCCCGTTACTATTGGATTGTATGCTTATAGTGCTTCTAATGTTTATCTAGGTCAATATACCGCAATTCAAGTAAATACGAGTGCAAATTGGAATAAAATGTATGTTTATTTATCTCCAATTATAACATCTTCCATTGGAGGGAATAAGTTTTCTGTATTTATCGGTACACTTAATAATACGGGTCAAAGTACAGCAACATTACAGTTTGATAATATAAAACTTGTGCATTTTTAATAGATAGGGATTTTCTGATGAATAAAAAATTACAAGTTTTTAAATATTTATTTGCTGATACACTTGCTGCATCTGTAGCATGGACGCTTTTTTATGTTTTCAGAAAGAGGTATATTGAAACTGAAAAATTTGGAAAAGAAATCCCTTTGGTATTTGATAAAAATTTTGCCGTAGGATTAACCCTTATTGTTTCGTTTTGGTTATTAATTTATTTTTTATCAGGGACGTATAAAAATATTTATCGAAAGTCTCGATTAAGAGAAGTAGGGCAAACATTTTTAATTTCGGCAATTGGAGTACTTATTATTTTCTTTTCATTGTTGTTAGATGATTTAATTGTTTCATACAAGAATTACTATCAAACAATTTTGACTCTTTTCTTTTTGCATTTTTTTATTACAGCAACATTTCGTTTTATTCTATCAAGCATTACTAATTATCGTATCCACAATAGAATTATTGGATTTAATACATTGCTAGTTGGAAGCAATGAAAATGCATTAAAATTATATAATGAAATGCAAAACACACATAAATCTACCGGAAATTTATTTGTAGGCTTTGTACATATTGATAATAAGAATGGTTTTTCTAAAGAGTTGAAAAAAGATTTACCGCATTTGGGAGAATTGCATGATATTAAAACATTAATTAATCAGCACAATATCGAAGAAGTAATAATAGCAATAGAATCTTTTGAACATGATAGTTTAGGAAAAATAATAAATGAGTTAGATTATCAAAATATTATTATTAAAGTTATTCCAGATATGTACGATATTCTTTCTGGCTCTGTTAAGATGACTTCTATTTTTGGCGCCCCTCTTATTGAAATTTCAAGAGAAATTATGCCAGCATGGGAGCAATCCGTAAAACGAATTTTAGATGTTGTAATTTCTTTATTTGTACTTTCAATTTTTAGTTGGGTTTATTTAATTGTGGCATTGGCAGTTAAATTAACCTCGAAAGGACCAATTTTTTACAGTCATGAAAGAATTGGTTGGCATGGTAAACCCTTTTTTATTCATAAATTTAGGTCAATGTACATTGACGCAGAAAAACATGGACCAGCTTTATCAAGCAAGCATGACCCACGTATTACGCCACTTGGAAGATTTTTACGAAAAGTAAGACTAGATGAAATTCCTCAGTTTTATAATGTGTTAATTGGAGAAATGAGTATTGTTGGACCAAGACCAGAACGTCAGTTTTTTATTGACCAAATAGTGCAGAAAGCACCTCATTATCGTCATCTGCATAAGGTTAGACCAGGCATTACATCATGGGGGCAAGTAAAATATGGCTATGCAGAAAACCTAGATGAAATGATTGAACGATTAAAATACGATATCATTTATATTGAAAATATGAGTTTAGGAATCGACTTTAAAATTTTAATTTATACTGCACTTATTGTGGTTCAAGGACGAGGAAAATAAATTCTTATTCTAAAGAATTAATGGATTATAAATGATAAATTTAACCTTTGAAAAAACAAAAAATAACAAATAGATTATGAAAAATATTGCAGTAATAGGTTCGGGAACAATGGGAAATGGTATCGCTCATACATTTGCTCAATTTGGATATAATGTTTCTTTAATTGATATTTCTCAGCCAGCATTAGAAAAAGCATTGGCTACTATTTCAAAAAATTTAGATAGAATAGTTGCAAAAGGTTCGATTACAGAAGCAGATAAAATTCAAACATTGAAAAATATTTCAACATTTACCGTTATGGCAGATGGTGTTAAAAATGCCGATTTGGTTGTAGAAGCAGCTACCGAAAATGTTGAAATTAAATTAAATATTTTTAGAGAACTGGATAAAATTTGTCCTCCAAACACAATTTTGGCAAGCAATACATCTTCTATTTCTATAACTAAAATTGGGGCAGTAACTAAACGTGCCGACAAAGTTATCGGCATGCATTTTATGAATCCAGTTCCAGTAATGAAATTAGTAGAAGTAATTAGAGGTTACTCAACAACAGATGAAGTAACTGATTTAATTATGGAAACGTCTAAAAAATTAAACAAGATACCCGTTGAAGTAAATGATTACCCAGGATTTGTAGCAAATAAAATATTAATGCCGATGATTAATGAAGCAATCATTACTTTACACGAAGGAACGGCTGGTGTTGAAGAAATAGATACCGTAATGAAATTAGGAATGGCACACCCGATGGGACCATTACAATTAGCTGATTTTATTGGCTTGGATGTTTGCCTTTCGATTTTAAAAGTTCTACAAGATGGATATGGAAATCCTAAATATGCTCCCTGCCCTCTTTTAGTAAATATGGTTACTGCAGGACATTTGGGTGCAAAATCAGGACAAGGATTTTATAAATATACAGCAGGGTCAAAAGATTTAGTAGTGGCAGACAGTTTTAAAAAATAAAATTTTACAATTAAATATTTCAGAACGGAATTCAAAATCTGAGTTCCGTTTTTTTATAAAATACGATGCAACGAATTGCCTTATTATCAGACACTCATAATTATTTAGATCCCAAAATTTTTAAATATTTTGAATCTTGTGATCAAATTTGGCATGCCGGAGATATCGGAACAATAAGCATTACTGATGAATTAGCAAAAATAAAACCCCTTGTAGCCGTTTATGGGAATATTGATGGGCAGGATGTTCGAAAAGTACATCCTAAAAATCAAAGATTTATGTGTGAGAATGTGGATGTGTTTATGACTCATATTGGTGGTTATCCTGAAAAATATTCGGCAGATGCGCTAAGCGAAATTAAAAAAAAAGCACCGCAATTGTTTATTTGTGGACATTCACATATTTTAAAAGTAATGTTTGATAAGAAATATAATTTACTTCATATTAACCCTGGTGCTGCAGGGATACATGGTTTTCATAAAGTGAAAACGATGGTGCGATTTACAGTTGATGCTGATAAAATAAAAGATTTAGAAGTTATTGAACTAGGATTAAGAGTTTAATCTTATTGGTATCTTTGCAAAATTATTTATGAATGAAAAAAATAAAATTTGGCAACCTTTTACAATATTGCTTGTAGCAACAAGTGTGTTGGTATGCTTATCGTTGTTTTTTTCGAGTGAATTTAATCTTTTTGGTTTTCAAACAAAAAAAGTTTCCTTATTAGGTGATATTCTTGTAAAAGGGGCTGTTAAAAATGTTCCATTACCTAGCTTGATTGTTAATGACTCTATAATTATAAAAGATAGTGTTGCTTTTGCACAGCGAAAAGCGGACCCTGCCAATATTTTAGATTTTGATATATCCGACTCAACATCTTCTCTTGCCAACTTTTTTGAGGCATTGAATGAATTAAAAAAAACAAAACGAAAAGTTAGAATTGCTTATTTTGGCGATTCAATGATTGAAGGCGATTTGATATCGCAAGATTTACGTTCTTATTTACAAAATAAATTCGGAGGATATGGAGTTGGCTTTGTTCCAATAACCTCTATTGTATATGGGTTTCGTACAAGCGTAATACATTCTTTTGCTGGTTGGACCACCTATAATTTATTGGATGACGCTCCCAAAAATCATTCTTTAGGAATTTCAGGTTATTGTTTTGTTCCATCAATTGTTGCAAATGCAGATAGCACAAATCAAAAATTGGGAAGTACTGTAAAATATATTGCAGCAAATAAAAAAAATATTGATAGATTTTATGAAATTAAACTATTGTATGGAAAAAGCGACCCCAAAAATTGCGTTATAATTAATGGTAAAAATTACTGTTTAAACGGTGAAAAAGAAGTCAATCAACTATCAATAAAAAGCCAAAGTGAAATGAAAGTAGTTAATTCATGCTTTCAATGTAAATCACCAATTGATGTATATGGATATAGTTTAGAGAGCGATAGCGGTGTTTTTGTAGATAATTTTTCTTTTAGAGGAAATTCGGGAATGCCATTAACAAAAATATCTTCAACTATTTATTCTCAAACGCAAGATTGTTTGCAGTATGATTTAATAATTTTAGAATACGGCTTAAATGCTGTAAGCCCAAAAGTTACTGATTATTCGTGGTACGAACGTGGTATGAATAATGCAGTAAAATATCTGCAACAATGTTTTCCTAATACCAGCATTTTATTGGTAAGTGTAGGAGATAAAGGCTATAGAAATGATGGCGTTTATGAAACCGATCCAGGTGTTTTGCCAATGATAGAAACACAAAAAAGAATTGCAAAAAAGAACAAATTAGCTTTTTGGAGTTTATATGATGCGATGGGGGGCAACGGAAGTATGGTTAAATGGGTTGAGGGTGATACCGCTTTAGCAAACAAGGATTATACTCATTTTAATTTTAAAGGAGCACATAAGATTGGAAAGTTATTTTACGATAAATTAATTAGTGAATACGCTGATTATAATAAAAAACGTTGATTTGAAAAAAACAGTTAAATATATTTTTATTCTTTTATTTGTCTTAAGTACAGTTTTTTTAAAAGCACAAATGATAGACTCATCTAAGTATGCAGCGTACACATTTATTAAAACGGAGATAAATAAAATTCAGAACGACAGTGTTTCACTTTTGTTATTTTACCAAAAATTATATCAACTCGAAAAAGAAAAACAAGGACGTTTAAACATTGTTCATATTGGTGATTCCCATATTCAGGCAGATGGACTTTCGGGTGTGGTTCGACAAAAAATGCAACTGAAATTTGGGAATGCAGGCAGAGGATTTATTTTTCCTTATCGTTTGGCAAAAAGTAATGAGCCAGGAAGTTATAAATCGAGTTCTTCTAAAATATGGGAGTATAAGAGAAATGTGTTCGTTGATAAACCCTTGCCAATTGGTATTGGTGGTTATACAATAGAATCAAAAGATTCGATAGCAGAGATAAATTTAGTGTTAAAAGACCAGCTGGGACTAGGTTATGCATTTACAAAATTTACATTGTTTCATGAAAAAGAATATGAAAATTTTGACATTACTATTTGCGATGATCTAAATTGCGAAAGAGGCGTTTTTCAATCTTCAAAAAAATCTAATAATCCTTTTGTTTCTGAGATAACATTCGACAAACCAATAAAACAAATCGTGTTAAAAAATAAATGTAGCGATACAGTTTGCCAAAAATCGACAAGGATATATGGAATGTTAGTAGAAAATGATTCCAGTGGAGTATTGTATAATATGATTGGCGTAAATGGAGCAGAGTATAGGCATTATAATGTTTCAAAATATTTTACTGAACAATTAAATTATTTAAAGCCAGAGTTAGTAATTGTTTCTTTAGGTACAAATGAAGCATTTGCTGGCAGTTTCAATAAAGAGATTTTTTATAAACAAATTGATTCTATGGTAAATTCTATTAGGATTAAAAATCCAAATGCAATGTTTATATTATCAACTCCGAGTGATTCATATAAGAAAAGTAAAAATGGTAGAATTAAAAATCCGTTTGTTAAAGATGCACAAGAAACAATTATTAAATATGCTTTAGAACATAATTTGGCATATTGGGATTTGTTAAGTATAATGGGAGGCTGGGGGAGTATGCAAAATTGGTATTTAAAACAATTATCAGCAAGAGACAAGGTCCATTTTACCTCCAAAGGTTATCAAATTCAAGGGGATTTACTCTTTAATGCTATTATGGATGGTTATCAGAAATTTTCAAAAACGCAACAATGACCTTAACTCTTTTTTTTAAATTCATTTTTTGCGTTATCAAATTCCAAAATTATTTTTTCTCTTTCGGTTATTAGGCTTGAGATGAATATACTTTTTTTATAAAACACCATCATTAATAGCCATTTGTTTTTTATTTCAATAATGGTGTGATAATACCAATATGTAAAAAGCCCAGTTAAAGGAAGGCTGACTGCATAAGCAATTGTTATCCATTGTACCTGAGTAAATTTCCAAATTAAAATTATTTGAAGCGTATGAAATATTAAAAAGGTAAACATTCCGCCAACCATCCCGATAGCTCCTCTAAACTCAATAGATTTAGTTGTTCTTCGTGCAATAAAACCAGGAATTTCGAAAGGTAAAAAATTATTTATTAAACCATATAGATATATTGGAAAACCTAGAACGATTATAAAAAGCGCTTTTAGGTTGTTTAAGACAAATGAGTTGTTTGATTGTGTTTTTCTTATATCGTCATCGGTTAAACCTATTTGTTTTAGGTTTTCGAAATAAATTTTTAATCTTTCTCTCATTGCTTCAACTCTAAGAGGTTGAGAAATTCTATAATAGTTTACCGTTTCAACAATGTTTTTTGTAATCAAAAAATCTCTTGATTTATCATCTTCGCTTATTCCCAAGTCGGCTGAAATTTTGTATTTGTAAAGTGTTTCAATGTTATTTACAAGATAATCTGTTTTCTCATCTTCTATGTCTATCACTAATTTTTCAAGTGATTTTGTTATATCATTGGTTAAATCTTGTGCTGCTTTAAAATGGTCGTTTTCATATTTATCTTTATAATCAGCACAATTTATAGGAGAATTTATATTTATAAATAAATTACGATTGAATTTATGTGGATTCTCATAATTTAAACCAACAGTTACAATTTTTACGTTTAGTTTAAAATTATTTCGAGCTTCAGCACCTAAAACAATCCGTGCAGCTCCTGATTTTATTGGCTTTAACTTTCTTTCAGTAATACTTATTCCTTCAGGAAACATTAAAATAACGCCACCTTTTTCTAAATGTTCAAAACATTTGTTGAATGTCTCTTCATTTTTATTCATCAAACTAGGGTCATCCTGTTTTCTATAAACAGGAATCATGTTTAGTTTAGGTAATAACCATCGGGTAAGTTTTGTTTTAAACAATTCACCTTTTGCTAAAAAGTAAACTTTTCTTTTTAAAATGGTAGCTACAACTATTGGGTCCATGAATGTACTCGGGTGGTTTGCCAATACCATTAACGGTCCATTTGGAGGCACAAGCTCTTTATTACGAATAACTATAGAGCGAAAAAATACTCTTGTAGTAATACTCATCAGTAATTTTAAAAAGTTATATAGCATATAAAAGGTGTAAAGACTTTAAGTAAAAGTATTTCAAAATTATTAAATAGCAATTTCATTTTGAAAAATATATAACTTCGCATTATGATATCTCATCGCCAATTATTTTTTAATCATGTTGCTCAAACATCCAATACGCCTCTTGCTTTGGAAATTGAAAAGGCTGAAGGAATCTATTTGTTTGATGTTTCGGGTAAAAGGTATATTGATTTAATTTCAGGTATTTCTGTTTCTAATGTAGGACATCGGCATCCAAAAGTAATTGATGCAATTACAGCGCAATTGGGTAAATACATGCATTTGATGGTGTATGGAGAGTATATACAAAGTCCTCAAGTGCAATTAGCAAATGCATTAACAGCAGTATTGCCGAAAAAATTGGATTCTGTTTATTTTGTGAATTCTGGCTCAGAAGCAATTGAAGGTGCTATGAAATTGGCAAAACGGTTTACAGGAAGGTCAGAAATTGTTTCTTTTAAAAATGCTTATCATGGAAGCACGCAAGGAAGTTTAAGTATTATGGGTAACGAAGAATTTAAAAATGCTTTTCGTCCACTTTTACCAAATACTAAGCAAATTCATTTTAATGATATTGATTCTTTGTTAGATATTACGGAACAAACAGCTTGTGTTGTTGTAGAAACAATTCAAGGAGAAGCGGGAGCTGTTGAACCTAAAAATGATTTTCTAAAAAAAGTAAGAGAACGTTGCAACAAAACAGGAACATTACTGGTTCTTGATGAAATTCAATGTGGATTTGGTAGAACAGGGAAACTGTTTGCCTTTGAACACTTCGGAATTATTCCTGATATTTTATGTATAGCAAAAGGTATGGGAGGAGGAATGCCGATTGGTGCTTTTATTTCATCCAAAGAAATAATGAGCTCGCTTACAAACAATCCAATTCTTGGACACATTACAACATTTGGAGGACATCCTGTTTCATGTGCAGCAAGTTTAGCGACATTAAATATTTTAATTGAAGAAAAATTGTGTGAGCAAGTTGCAAAAAAAGAAAAACTGGTTCGAGAGTTATTAGTCCATCCTAAAATAAAATCGATTAATGGAAAAGGCCTGCTGTTGGCTATTGAATTTGAAAGTTACGAACAGAACAAAAAAATAATTGATAAATGTATTTTGAACGGAGTAATTACCGATTGGTTTTTATTTAATGCTCACAGTATGCGTATTGCTCCACCACTAACTATTACCGAAGAAGAAATTAAAATTGCTTGTGAAATAATTTTGAAAAATATTGATTAGTGAGTATTTTCATAAAGCAAAAATGTGTCATCCTCTATTTTTTCGGTTGATTTAGGCTTCATATTTAATTGAGGAGCATTTACGCCTTCTCCAATTATTTTTTCGGAAATAAAAACACGTGCTTCATCCCACATATTTTCAGTAATAAAACTTTTTAACAAGTTGTATCCGCCTTCTACAATAAGAGATTGTATGTTTTTTGAATGAAGCACTTTTAGTATTTGAGAAATAATTGCTTCGTCAAAATTTATTTTTATGTATTCCAAATTTGTTTCGGATACTTTGTCAATACTTGTAAAAACAATAGTGGGCGTTGTTTTATCTAATAAAAAATAGGAAGAAGGAATAACTAAATTTTTGTCGGTAACAATTCGTAATGGATTTTTTTGATTCCTAGTTCTGCTAGTTAATTTTGGGTTATCAAGCAATGCTGTGTTTTTACCAACCATTATTGCTTGTTCTTCGCTTCGCCATGTATGAGAGAGTTGCAGCGATTTTTCGTTAGAAATCTGTAATGGCTTTTGATTTTCATCGGAACGAATAGCATCAATAAATCCATCCTGTGTTTGAGCCCATTTTAAAATAATATAAGGACGTAATTTTTCGTGAAAAGAAAAAAAACGATTATTTAAGCTTTTACACTCATCTTCTAAAACACCTGTTTTTACATCTACTCCTGCTTTTAAAAGTTTTTCAATTCCTCTGCCACAAACTTTTGAATGGCTATCTACTGTTCCAATTACAACATAAGGTATTTTATGTTCAATTATAAAATCTGCGCAAGGAGGTGTTTTTCCGAAGTGGGAGCAAGGTTCAAGATTTACGTATAATGTTGCTTTTTTCAAAAGTGATTTATCTTTCACCGAATTTATTGCATTTACTTCAGCATGAGCCTCACCAAATTTTTCATGATAGCCCTCTCCAATAATTTTATTATTATAAACAATAACACAACCAACCATGGGATTAGGAGCAACATTGCCAAATCCTTTTTTTGCAATGTTTATACATTGTTGCATATATGTTTCGTGGATAATCATGGTGAAAAATTAGGAAACAAACCTACTCATTTTTTGAAGCATTTTAATGAAATAATCTAAAATGATTTTTATTATCTTTGAGGAAATTCTACACAATTATAGTCTATGAAATTATCCTCAGCACAATCATTAAAAAATATTGCTGCATTAATTAGTTGCGAGTATGTTGGAAACGATAATCACGAAATTACTGGATTAAATGAAATACACATGGTTGAGGCTGGTGATATTGTATTTGTGGACCATCCAAAATATTATGATAAAGCACTTAAATCAAAAGCCACCACAATTATAATAAACAAACAAGTAGATTGCCCAGATGGAAAAGCATTGCTTATTTCAGATGATCCATTTAGAGATTATAATAAATTAGTTCGTCATTTTTATCCATTAGTTTATTCAAACAAGCAAATTAGTGATAGTGCAAAAGTTGGAAAAAACACACTCTTAATGCCTGGTGTTTATTTAGGAAACAATGTTACCATTGGTGATAATTGTGTATTGCATCCCAATGTTGTAGTGTATGATGATTGTCATATTGGAAACAATGTAATAATTCATGCAAATACAGTTGTGGGTACAGATGGCTTTTATTATAAAAAGCGTGCAACCATGTATGATAAAATGATTTCATGCGGAAGAGTTGTGATTGAAGATGATGTAGAGATTGGTTCTGTATGTGTTATTGATAAAGGAGTTTCTGGTGATACAATTATAGGAGCAGGAACTAAAATGGATAATCATATTCAAATAGCACATGATGTTCATATTGGCAAAATGTGTTTAATTGCATCTCATGTTGCTATTGCAGGAGTTTCAATTCTTGAAGATGGCGTAACAATTTGGGGGCAGGCAGCTGTTAGAAGTGATGTGAGATTAGGTAAAGGTTCTGTATTGTTAGGACAAAGTGGTTTGGGAGAAGATTTGCCTGCTGGAAAAACCTACTTTGGAAGTCCTGCTGGTGAAGCAAGAGCCAAAATGAAAGAAGTAGCAGCATTGAAAATGCTTCCTGAATTTATTAAAAAGTTATACGGTAAAGATTTGTAATTATTTCGTCTTCAAAATAAATATATTAAGCTAAAAAAGTATAAAAAATATTCCTTTGTGTGTTACCTTTATGAAAAATGGCACTAACAATTAAAAAAAAATCTTCTAAACGCATTAAAGACTTAAAGCTTAATGCTTTGCTTGAGGTTACAAAAGCTATTAATAATAACTATTCTACTGAGCAATTAATCGAAATTTTTAGAAACGTACTGCATGACGAGTTAGAGATTCCTAAAATGGTTTTGTATGGCTATGATTTTGGAGAATGGAAATGCTTTTTGAAATATGGTGTTGGTAATGAATTGAAAGATATAAACGTTGAAAAAGATTTGATTCATGTAAAAGAATATATTTCAACAAATAGTATTGATTTGCCAGAAAAAATCAAAAAGAATTTTGATGTAATAATTCCGATATACCACAAACATCATCCCTTAGCTTATGCGCTTATTGGAGATATTGCCGAAAAGGTAGATATGAGTGTTGCTATTAAACATTTGAATTTTATTCAAACACTTACAAGTATTATTGTAGTTGCAATTGAAAATAAAAAATTAGCAAAAGAAAATATTCGACAAGCAGCGGTTAAAAAAGAGTTGGAACTTGCTTTTGAAATGCAATCAATGTTATTTCCAAGTAAACTTCCAAGTAATAAAATAATAGATTCAGCAGCATTTTATTTGCCACATCAACAAGTTGGAGGAGACTACTATGATTTTATTTGGTTGAATGAAAAAGAATGTGTGTTTTGTGTTGCTGATGTTTCTGGAAAAGGTGTTGCAGCAGCATTGCTGATGTCAAACTTTCAAGCAAATTTAAGAATACTTTTAAATCATACACCCTCTTTAACCCAGCTAATAAAAGAATTAAATACAAAAGTAATGTTGAGTGCAAAAGGTGAAAAATTTATCACACTTTTTGTTGCAAAGTATAATACGCAAACACGAATACTCACTTATGTAAATGCAGCACATAATCCTCCGTTATTGATTAACGGACAAAATGTAGAATTATTAAAAACAGGTTGTGTAGGGTTAGGAATGTTTGATGAAATTGAAAAAGTAAACGAGGGAGCTGCTATTTTATCTTCAGAAACTACGATAGTTTGCTATACAGACGGCTTGGTAGAATTAGAAAATGATGAAGGAGAAGATTTTGGTATTAACAGATTGAGTAACCTTATTCAAGAAAACCAAAATTTAAATATGAAGGATCTGAATTCCTTAATTATGGGAACATTAATTGATTACAAAGGAAATCAACCTTATATTGATGATATTGCTCTTTTTAGCATAAAAGCACATTGATTCTGCACTCACAATAAATTGCCTAATAAATCGTTCTACAAAAATGTTCGGAAAAAGCCGAATAAATCCTTATTTTTGGAGGAGATAATTGACAAATTAAAATAAAATGAATTCTTATTTAAAATTAATCATTAGTACAGTTTTTATATTTACATATTGCTTTACAAGCGCACAAAAAAGTAATGTTACTTGGCAAGATAAAGGTTCGAAAACTCGTGTGATACAATTTTCGGGAATTATAGTAGATGCTGATAGTTTACGTCCAGTACCTTACGCAAGTATTATTATCAAAAATAGTAACAGAGGAACAATCAGCGATTATTTCGGATATTTTTCTTTTGTTGCTCAAGAATTAGATACAATTTTATTTTCTGCCATAAGTTTTAATGGTGCACAGTTTATAATTCCTGATACGCTTACAACAAATCGCTATTCATTAATTCAAGTATTACGAAGTGATACTGTTTTTTTGAAAACAGTTAATATAATGCCTTGGCCATCTAAAAAAGATTTTGAATCTGCATTTATGAAATTAGAATTACCTGAAGATGATTTTATGCGTGCTGATAAAAATATGGCAAGAGCCGATATGAAAGAGTTGATGACAGGAATGGCAATGGATGCCAGTTTGAATTACAAAATTACACAACAACAATATCAATCTAAATTATATTATGCTGGACAATATCCTCCTAACAACCTTTTAAACCCAATTGCCTGGGCTAAATTTATTCAAGCATGGAAAAAAGGCGATTTTAAAAAGAAATAAATTATTATCTGAAAAGTATTAAGTAAACAAATTGTGCCGAAAATTTATTCACCAAAATATATACTTTTTAGTTTTTTAGTTTTAGTATCCTCTCTTGCAATTGCTCAAAACACCGCAACAGTTTATGGTAAAATTACAGACGATGAAAATGATCCCATCGAAGATGTAACTGTTTCAATTATTGGTTCAACACAATCTCCTGTGTTTACAAACTCTAGAGGAGAATACAAATACACAGTCCCAGCCGATAAGGAAGTAACCATTGTTTTTTATAGCATTAGCCATAATCAATGGCAACGAACAATTAAATTAAAACCCAATGAAAAACTAGAAATAAATCAAAGCTTAGTTTTTAAAAATCAGTTTAAAATATTAGAAGTTGTGGATGAAAATCGTTTTCAAACAACAACGCGAATAGACCCGATTAACATCACTCATATACCTACAGCAAGCCAAGATTTTAATGCTATTTTATTTACTTTACCCGGTGTGTCCAATAGAAATGAATTGAGTTCTGCTTATAGTGTGCGAGGAGGTAATTTCGATGAAAATTTGGTTTATGTTAATGGTATTGAAATTTATCGACCTTTTTTAGTCCGTGCAGGGCAACAAGAAGGATTAAGTTTTATAAATCCAGATATGGTTTCTTCTGTATTATTTTCTGCTGGAGGGTTTGAAGCAAAGTATGGTGATAAAATGTCGAGTGTATTAGATGTTCAATATCGCAGACCATTAAAATTTGCAGGAACAGTTTCTGCAAGTTTATTAGGAACAAGTTTACATATAGAAGGTATTTCAAAAGACCACCGTTTTACTTGGATGATTGGTTCTCGTTACCGTTCAAATCAATATATTTTAAATTCATTAGATACAAAAGGAAGTTACAAACCTTTTTTTATTGACATACAAGCTTTTTCTACATACGCAGTAACTTCCAATTGGGAAATTAATTTATTAGGAAATTATGCAAGTAACAAATATCAAATAATTCCTCAAAGCAGAGAAACAGATTTTGGAACAATCAATCAAGCATTGCGATTAAAAATTTATTTTGATGGGCAAGAAATTGATAAATTTCAATCTACTCTTGGTTCTTTGGCTGCAAATTATCGTTCAGAAAATGATAAAACATCTTTAAAATTTATTGCATCGGTTTTTAGAAGTAAAGAAGCCGAAGCTTATGACATTCAAGGGCAGTATTTTATTGATGAACTAGAAACAGATTTTGGGAAACCTACTTTTGGCGATGTGGTTGCAAACAGAGGTATTGGAACTTTTCTTGACCATGCCCGAACAAATTTAATCGCAAATGTTTACAGCGCAGAGCATAAAGGCACTTACAATTTTACAAACAAAAAACAAATTTTGTGGGGTACAAAATATTCATTTGAGAGTATATCCGATAAGTTAAGTGAATGGAAATATGTTGATAGTGCAGACTATTCTTCTCCTACTTCAATTCCATATTTATCGCCTGATTCAATGATTTTGCAAAATTTGATAAAACAAAAAATAAATATTGTTTCCAACAGAATTTCTGGTTATTTGCAAGGAATATACAGTAAAGATTTAAAAGATTCCTCTGTTTTATCTTTAACGTTAGGCGTAAGAGCA
Source organism: Arcticibacter sp. (assembly GCA_021155045.1). Classification (GTDB taxonomy): domain Bacteria; phylum Bacteroidota; class Bacteroidia; order 2-12-FULL-35-15; family 2-12-FULL-35-15; genus 2-12-FULL-35-15. The sequence continues at coordinate 11,429 of JAJNQB010000007.1, read as the reverse complement.
AATTATTGGACATTGAATAACCAAGCTCTTGTGGGACCTAGAGGAAGTATTGGGTTAAAACCACATTGGAAAAAAGATTTTTTATTTAAATTTTCGTCTGGTTATTATTATCAACCTCCATTTTACAGGGAACTTAGAGGAAATGATGGAAAAATTAATTATAATTTAAAAGCCCAAACATCTATTCATTTTGTTTTAAGTAGCGATTATAATTTCAGAGCTTGGAAACGACCTTTTAAGTTTATTGCTGAGTTGTATTATAAATATTTAGATAATATTGTTCCTTACGAAATTGATAATGTTCGTATTCGTTATTCTGCAAAAAACAATGCAAAAGGGTATGCAACAGGTATTGATATGAAAGTGAATGGAGAATTTGTGAAAGGAGTTGAATCTTGGTTTTCATTATCATTTATGCAAACTCAAGAAGATATAAAAGATGATTATTATTATGATTATTATAACAGTAGTGGAGAGTTAATTAAACCAGGTTATACTTTTAATACTATTGCAACAGACAGTGTAAGGCATGAGCCAGGGTATATCCCACGACCAACAGACCAGAGAGTTAATTTAGGGATATTTTTTCAAGATAAAATGCCTGGAATTCCTGATTTAAAAATGCATTTGAATTTATTGTTTGGTGCTGGAGTCCCATTTGGACCACCTAATTCACCTCGATATAAACAAACATTGCGCATGCCTCCTTATCGAAGAGTTGATATTGGATTTTCATATCAATTATTAAAAGAAAACAGAAATAGAAAAGAAACCGGAGTAGGAAAACATTTTAATTCTATTTGGCTGAGTTTAGAAGTGTTTAACTTGCTCGGAACTAATAATACTGTTTCTTATATTTGGGTGGAAGATGTTACCAATCGTCAATATGCCGTTCCCAATTATTTAACTCAACGCCAATTAAATCTAAGAACAATTATTAAGTTCTAAATTTTAACAATCATGGCAAAAAAAGCGAAAAGTATTCCTTTCGAATTTGCAATTGAAAATATTTTCATGCTGCGTCCAAGAGTTCGTGCAATGTTTGGAGCACATGCTGTTTATGTTGGCGAAAAATTAGTGTTTATTTTACGAGATAAAAACGATTCGGATAGTGGTGTTTGGATATCTACTACCATTGAGCATCATGAAAGTTTAAGGATAGACTTTCCGAATATGCATTCCATTAAAATATTTGAAACTCCAGTAACTGCTTGGCAAGTTCTTGAAAAAGATGATGATGATTTCGAAAAAAATGTAAATCATTTATGCGATTTGATTTTAAAAGGAGATAAAAGAATCGGGAAGATTCCCAAACCTAAAAAAAAGAAAAAATCATAGTTCTGTTGGAAACAAAAATATTTGCTGTTTCTTTTTTTTTAATTCTATCGGTAAAAAAAGGCTGTTTGTAGAAAAAATATGTAATTTAGTTGAAACTTTTAGGAAACTAAAGCGTATAGTAATCGATTCTAAAATTTAAAGCCATTTTATGAGACAGCTAAAGATAACCAAGCAGGTAACCAATCGCGAAACAGCATCCCTCGACAAATATTTACAAGAAATAGGAAAAGTTGATTTAATCACAGCAGATGAGGAAGTTGAATTGGCTCGTAAGATAAGAGCCGGAGATCAGTATGCTCTTGAAAAACTAACAAAATCAAATTTACGATTTGTTGTTTCTGTGTCTAAACAATATCAAAATCAAGGACTTAGTTTGCCCGATTTAATTAATGAAGGAAACTTAGGTCTGATAAAAGCTGCACAACGATTTGATGAAACGCGCGGATTCAAATTCATTTCTTATGCTGTTTGGTGGATTCGTCAATCTATACTTCAAGCATTGGCTGAGCAATCAAGAATTGTAAGGCTTCCGTTGAATAAGATAGGCGCAATCAATAAAATAAATAAAGCATTCTCAAAATTAGAACAAGAGTTTGAGCGTGAACCAAGTGCAGATGAAATAGCTCAAATACTTGAGTTGTCGGAGCAAGATGTAAAAGATTCTATGAAAAATACTGGTCGCCATGTTTCTATGGATGCACCTTTGGCAACGGGTGATGATAATGCAGGAAGTATGTATGATGTGATGGAATCAGATGATAGCCCAAGCCCTGAAAATGGATTGTTAAATGAATCGCTGAGAAAAGAAATAGAAAGAGCTTTACATACATTAACTTCTCGAGAAGCAGATGTGGTACGTTTGTATTTTGGATTAAATGGAGAGCATGCTATGACTTTAGAAGAAATAGGAGAGAAGTTTGATTTAACACGTGAACGTGTTAGGCAGATTAAAGAAAAAGCTATTAGGAGATTAAAACATACATCTCGCAGTAAAATTTTAAAAACCTATTTAGGATAATAAAAAAATACCTCACAAAATTGTGAGGTATTTTTTTATTCATTTACAACACCCATTTGGCAAAATTTATCAATGCGTTGTTCAACACGCTTTTTCGCATCTAGTTTGCTCAATGTTTCTATATGTTTAAGTATTTCAGTTTTTACTGTATCAAATATTTCTTGGTGGTTGGTGTGTGCGCCACCAATAGGTTCTTTTATGATACCATCAATCAGTTTGTTCGAAAGCATATCATTTGCGGTAAGTTTTAGTGCTTCGGCAGCTCTTTCTTTATTATCCCAATTTCTCCATAAAATAGATGAACACGACTCAGGAGAAATAACAGAATACCATGTATTTTCAAGCATTAACACTTTATCACCAATTCCAATACCTAAAGCACCTCCAGATGCTCCTTCACCAATTATAATACAAATAACAGGAACTTTTAATTGTGCCATTTCTAATAAATTTCTGGCAATAGCTTCACCTTGACCTCTTTCTTCGGCTTCTAAACCAGGAAAAGCACCAGGTGTATCAATTAAAGTAACAACAGGTTTATTAAATTTTTCGGCAAGTTTCATTAATCGCAAAGCTTTTCTATATCCTTCAGGGTTGGGCATTCCGAAGTTTCTTATTTGGCGCATTTTTGTATTTACTCCTTTTTGCTGCCCAATAAACATTACTGTTTTTCCGTTTATTTCACCAAAACCTCCAACCATGGCTTTGTCGTCTTTTACAGTTCGGTCGCCATGTAACTCAATAAATGAACCGTTTGTTATAGCTTCAATATATGCTAATGTGTAAGGTCTGTCGGGATGGCGAGACACTTGAACTCTTTGCCAAGGAGTAAGATTATTATAAATCTCAATCTTAGTTTGCTTTACTTTATCTTCAAAATCTGCTATTGTTTTTGATGCATCAACTCCGCTTTTTTCAGCAGCTTTTTTTATTTGTTCCAATTGTTCTTCTAGTTCTTCAATTGGCTTTTCAAATTCTAAATAATTCATCTTTACTAGGATTGATTTTCGGAGTGCTAAAGTACAAATTATCTGTAAGAAAGAAGAACAAAAATACAGATAGTTAAACCGCAATTAGACAAACGAGTAAACCAATCAACGATTATTTGAGAGTATCCGTAATGGTTTTTCCTTCATCATCTACTTTTTGAACAAATTCTTCAACTTGCTTGTTCATACCTTGTTTGGCTTTATCTATTTCGGATTGTATTTCGGAGGTATGTTTTCTTATCTCTTCAGAGATTCCGCCTGTGCTTTTTTCAATTTGATTTTGCAATTCATTTTTTGCATCATTGAGTTCTCGCAAACCTTTCCCGACACCTTTTGCTATGCCGGGCAATTTATCAGAACCAAAAAGCATAAGGATAACAACAACGATTATAAATACTTCGCCACCGCCTAAGTTCAAAAATAAAAATACAGAATCAATTACCATTGTTAAAAATGTTCTGATACAAAATTACTAAAAATAAAACCCGATGTGTTTTAATTTATAGTTTTTTGCTTTCATAAAAATGAGTATAAAAAAAGAGGCTGTTCTTTTGAGACAGCCTCTTTTTTTTAATTAAATCAAACTTATTGACCAAAAATCAATTTTCCTGATTTTATCTCTTTATTGTCATTCGTAATTCGGTAGAAATACATTCCGTTTTCTAATTCATTTACATCTAACACAACTTGAGTAGATTTGATATTGTTGATTCTCTTAACTTCTTTTCCTAGTACATCAAATACTTGGATTTGAGTATTTACAAATTCAAAATTGTTTCCAAAATAGAATGTTGTATAATCAGAAAAAGGATTAGGATAAACCTCAATATTAAAGTTTTCCGTTTGTGTTATTGTACCAGTACATACATCCACTTGTATGCTAGAAGTAGCACTATTACTACACGTTCCATCAGAATAAGTGTAAGTAATAGTATAAGTTCCAGCACCAGCTACTGATGGTGTGAATGTTGTTCCTCCACTCACACCTGCTCCTGAATAAACACCTCCAACAGGACTTCCGCCTGTTAAAGTAAATGCAGGAGCAGTGTTACACACGATTCCTAATGGAGCAAAACTCACAGCAGGTATTGGGTTCACGGTAACATTAATATTAACGGTAGCGCTTGTTCCACAGCTATTATTAGCAGTTACGCTTACAATACCGCTATTGGTATTAGCAGTTGTATTTAACGTAGTTGTATTAGATGAACCTGTCCATAAAGATGGAATAGTCCAAGTATAAGTACTTGTGTTTGGATCATTTGTTACAGCAAAATTAGCAGAGTTTCCATCGCATATAATAGAATCGGCTGATGCTAAAATAGGTGTGTTAGGAATAGTTTGAGAAACAACAGCTAACACTTGTGCGGCACTGCTTCCGCAAGCATTATTTGCAACAACTGTTACATTTCCTCCATTAGCATCTGTTGTTGCTGAAATAGACGTACTTGTGGATGTGCCACTCCATGTTGCAGGTAAAGTCCAAGTGTAGGATGTAGCAAATGGAACACTACTAATGCTGTATATTTCAACATTACCACCACAGATAGAAGTACTTCCCGTAATTGAAGTAGGCATTAAAGGTAATGGACTAGTCGTTACAGCAATTGTTTGAACAATACTTGTTCCACAAGAATTCACAGCGGCTACAGTTATATTACCACTAGCACCAGCAGTAGTTGTGATAGAAGTAGTTGTGGAGCTTCCTGACCAGCCAGCTGGTAAAGTCCAGATGTATGAAGTAGCACCAGCAACAGAACTTATGCTATACGTTTGTGATGTTCCTTCACAGAATCCTGTTGTATTTCCTGTAATTGCACCTGGTTGTGCTGGTGCTGTATTTACAGTAACAGAAACTGTTTGTGGTGTACTAATTCCTCCGCAACTGTTATTAGCTGTTACGGTAATTGTTCCGCTAGTAGTACTTGCTGTTGTAGAAATTGAGTTTGTTGTAGAGCTTCCTGTCCAACCACCTGGTAGCGTCCAAGTATAAGATGTAGCTCCTGATACTGCTCCAACACTATATGTATTAGATGTTCCACTACATACTGTTGTGCTGCCAATAATAGCTACTGGCTGGCTTGGTGTGGTTGCAACACTAATTACTAATGTTTGAGCAACACCACTTCCACAAGAGTTGTTTGCAGTAACAGAAATTGTTCCTCCACTTGCACCAGCTATTGTTGTTATTGAATTTGTTGTTGATGTTCCAGTCCAACCTCCAGGTAGAGTCCATGTGTATGATGTAGCTCCACTGACAACAGGAATGCTGTAGGTGTTTGTACTTGATGGACAAATAGTAGCACTACCAGAAATTGCTGTTGGTTGAGCTGGAGGATTATTAACTGTAACAATTACATTATCATTATAGCTACAACTACCATTGGAAACAGTTAAAGTATATGTTGTAGTAACTGTTGGAGATGCTATAGGATTAGCAATATTTGTCGCACTTAATCCTGTAGATGGAGTCCAAGAATAAGTTCCTCCCCCAGTTCCATTTAATGTAGTACTACTACCAGAACAAATTGCTACATCTGGTCCTGCGCTTACAGAACTTCCACTAACTACTGTTACAAGTACTTGATCAACTGCAGAACAAGAACCGCTTGTTGCGGTTAAAGTGTAATTAGTAGTGGTAGTAGGTGATGCAACAGGATTTTGGCAAGTTGTACAACTCAATCCTGTACTTGGAGTCCAAGCATATGTTGTAGTTGCGGTAGGCAAACTCCATATAAATGTTGTTCCATTGGCTGGAACAGTACTTGGAGTTGCACTATTGTAATAGCAAGAACTTGTATTTGCTGTTCCAGCAGTTGAGTTTACCCAAGCACCAGTAGAAGAAATTACAGTTCTATTTTTTACGTTAGAAGCAAACGTATTATTTGGTCCTCTCAATCCAACTTGAGGGTACGTAGCACTTGCTCCTAATGTAGTTGTAGTTGCATAAACAACAGAAATATCATTATTAGTAGTATTTAGCCTAATTTGGAAACTCAATCTATCAAGTGTTCCACCCGCAGCATATCTTCCCATATCTCTGTACTGAATAATAAATTCACTTCCTACTTGTTGATAGCGTATCTCTGGTGTTCCTGTGGTAGATTTGTTTAAATCAACACCAAACGCTGACACTGCACCAGCATACGTTTCAGTAGAAGAAATAGGAGCATAGTTGGTAGTTGTAGGTGCCGTTGGTCCAAATGTTATAAATCCATTGGTAGAAATATAAATATTTGTATAGTTTATATTATTGAATTTAAATGTTGGAATTGTAATAGAACCAGAAACTACATCGTCCATAGATGCACTTGCTCCATTTAACCAAACAGTACCACCTGTGATAGCTGTATAAGTGCCTACGTTTTGAGCATAATTATAGCTGGTTGCAATGTTTACCCATGCTGGAGCGCCTCCACCTGTTGAAGAGCCGCTTAGTGTTGTGCTATTTCCAGAACAAATTGTAACATCAGTACCTGCATTAGCTGTCATATTACCAACTGTTATTAAAACATTATCTGTAGCTGAACAACTTCCATTTGTTACAGTTACTGTATATGTAATTGTATAAGGAGGTGTAGCTAAAGGGTTAGCAATGTTAGGATTACTTAAACCTGTAGTTGGACTCCAAGAGTAAGTAGTTCCACCAGAAGCAGATAAGGTGGTACTTGCTCCGCATGCAATGTTTACATCTGGACCTGCATTAGCTGTTGGTGATGGAGTTACTGTTATAGTAACCGTAGCAGTACTTGTGCAAGACCCTCCATTACCTACTGTTACAGTATAAGTAGTAGTGATAGTAGGCGAAGCGATTGGATTAGCAATATTTGTTGCACTTAGTCCTGTTGTAGGTAACCAAGAATAAGTAGTCCCACCACTTGCGTTAAGCGTTGTACTTGTTCCAGAACAAATTGTTGTTGGAGAACCTGCACTTGCAATAGGTCCACTATTTACAGTAATGGTAACTGTAGCAGTTGAAGAACAACCTGCACTAGTTCCTGTAACAGTATAAGTTGTAGTTGTTGTAGGTGATGCATTAGGATTAGCAATATTAGGATTACTCAATCCTGTTGTAGGCAACCAAGAATAAGTAGTTGCTCCACTAGCGCTCAAAGGCGTACTTGAACCAGAACAAATTGTCGCTGTTCCTCCTGCAGTTACTACTGGTATTGAATTTACTGTTACTGTTATTGTAGCAATTCCAGAACAAGAACCAGTTGTGCCAGTAACAGTATAAGTAGTAGTAGAACTTGGAGAGGCAACAGGGTTTGCAATTGCAGGATTGCTTAATCCAGTATTTGGCAACCAACTATAAGTTGTTGCACCACTTGCTGTAAGAGTTGTACTTGAGCCAACACAAATAGTGCTTGTTCCAGAAATAGAAACAACAGGTGTTGGATTTACATTTATTGTAACTGTAGCAGTTGAAGAACAACCAGCAGTAGTTCCTGTAACAGTATAAGTTGTTGTTACTGTTGGAAACGCTGTTGGATTTGCAATACTTGGATTACTCAATCCTGTTGTAGGCAACCAAGAATAAGTAGTTGCTCCACTAGCGTTCAATGGAGTGTTAGTACCAGAACAAATTGTTGCTGTTCCGCTTGCAGTAACCACAGGTATTGGATTTACAGTAACTGTTATAGTAGCAGTACCTGAACATATTCCAGTTGTACCAGTAACAGTATAAGTAGTTGTAGAACTTGGAGAGGCAACAGGGTTTGCAATTGCAGGATTGCTTAATCCAGTATTTGGCAACCAACTATAAGTTGTTGCACCACTTGCTGTAAGAGTTGTACTTGATCCAGCACAAATAGTGCTTGTTCCAGAAATAGATACAGTAGGAGTAGTATTTACAGTAATCGTAACTGTGGCAGTTGAAGAACAACCAGAAGTAGTTCCTGTTACAGTATAAGTTGTTGTTGTTGTTGGAGATGCAACAGGATTGGAAATGCCAGGATTGCTTAGAGAAGCAGAAGGCAACCAAGAATAAGAAGTTGCACCACTGGCATTTAATGGCGTACTTGTTCCAGAGCAAATTGTGGCTGTTCCGCTTGCTGTAACTACAGGTATTGGATTTACGGTAATTGCAACAGTTTGAGCCGCGCTGCTTCCACACATATTATTAGCTGTTACTGTAATATTTCCACTTGTAGCACTTGCTGTAGCTGAAATGCTAGTCGTAGTTGAGGTGCCTGTCCATCCACCTGGTAAAGTCCATGTGTATGATGTAGCACCACCGACAGCTGCAATTGAATATGTATTTGAACTGCCTTGACAAACAGAAGTTGAACCAGTAATGGTTGCAGGTTGTACTGGTATAGAATTTACCACAACAGCAAATGTTTGTGCAGCACTATTTCCACATGTATTGTTTGCTGTTACAGTAATATTTCCACTCGTAGCACTTGCTGTAGCATTAATAATAGTTGAAGTTGAAGAACCTGTCCAACCACTTGGTAATGACCAAGTATAAGATGTTGCTCCAGCTACTCCAGCAATACTATAAGCATTTGTTGTTCCTGCGCAAATAGGTGTTGTTCCTGTTATTGTTCCAGGTGTAGATGGTATTGTATTTACAACTATAGCTAGCGTTTGTGGCGAACTATTACCACAACTATTATTTGCAGTTACAGTAATGTTTCCACTTGTTGTACTTGCAGTAGCAGAAATTGTATTAGTAGTAGAAGTACCTGTCCAACCACCAGGTAAAGTCCAAGTGTATGAAGTAGCTCCGCTAACAGTAGTTATGCTATAGGTATTTGATGTTCCGCTACAAACTGTTGTATTTCCTGTAATTGTTCCTGGTGTAGAAGGGATTACATTTACTGTAGCAGTTAAACTTTGAGCAGTACTACTACCACATGTATTGTTTGCAGTAACTGTGATGTTGCCACTAGTAGTTCCAGCAGTTGTACTTATGCTTGTTGTAGTTGATGAACCAGTCCAAGTAGCAGGTAAAGACCAAGTGTAAGAAGTAGCTCCACTTACAGATGAAATACTATAGCTATTACTTGACCCTGCACAAACACTATTACTTCCTGTTATAGTAGCTGGTTGAGCAGGAATAGAAATTACAGTCATTGTTACAGGAGGAGAGGTAACAGTTGTAGTAACCAAACAAGGTGCATTTGAAGTAAGAACAACTGTAACAACATCACCATTAACCAATGAAGAATTGCTGTATGTTGGGCTGTTTGTCCCTACATTTATCCCATTTACTTTCCATTGATATATTGGGGTAGTGCCACCATTTACTGGATTAGCAGTAAAAGTGGTATTTGTCCCAGCACAAATTGTTGTACTTGGAGAAGTTGATATACTTACCGAAGCTGCAAAAATAGTAACGTTTACTGTATCTCTTAAAATACAACTTCCATTAATTGATTGAACAATGTAACTTGTAGAAGTACTAGGTGTCGCGATAGGGTTAGGTATATTTGTAGCCGATAAACCAGTTGCTGGACTCCAATTATAATTAAATCCACCAGTTGTATTTATTTGGAACGATGCTCCAGCGCAGATAGTGGTATCCGATGGTAGCGCAACAAGGTTTCCTGAATTTATAGAAAGTAAAGCATCACTTTGATCAAAAGTTGTAGGGGCGGCTGTTGATCTCACTCTAACAAGAACAGTACTAGAATTTATTCCATTTGGAACAATCCAATTGTAGTTTTGAGTTGATGTTACATATCCAGTAATAATATTATTCCAAGTAGTTCCGCTGTTAGTGGAATACAATAGATCGTATGTTCCTATTGAAGGAGAATCAGACCAAGTAATATTATAAGTAAAACAACCTGTTAAGTTTTGTCCTCCATTTGGAGTTAATAATGTAATAGGAGGAGGTGTATTACTTATTGTAAATACTACATCACTCGTATCTGATTTACAAGTGTTAGTATTATCTTTTATCCAAATTTTACAATTAGTAGATGGATTATTTGGAACCGTCCAAGCATAAGTATTTGTAACAGTATTGTATGCTGTAACAATATTTGTAAAAGATGTTCCGCCATTTATTGAATAATAAATATCGTATAAGTTAGATATACCATCTGATTGCCAAGTAATGTTGTAATTACTTCCAACAGTCATAGTTCCACCAAAATTTGGTTGAATAATTACAATAGGTCTTGTTAGTGTAAATACAGCATCACTCACATCAAAATTTGCAGTTGCTGCAGTTGGTGTAACTTTAACAAGTGTTTGTGTGCTTGCCACATTTGGTACAGTCCAAGTGTAAGAAGCAGGATTTGCTGCAGTTGTGTAGCTTGCCGTTATCAAAATCCAGGTCGCACCATTATTCACGGAATACTCTATTCTGTAATTATTCCATGTTGGTGAACGTTCAAACGTTATTGATGTTACTGTACAACCACCTAAGTTTTCACCGCCATTTGGTGTAAGAATTTTAACTGCCGGTTTAATTGTAAATACGGCATTACTTACATCAAATACAGTTACGTCTGCAGAATTAGCTGCTTTAACCAAACATAGATTTGAATTAACGTTTGGTATAGTCCAGGTATATGTTCCACTGTTTGCAATTCCAGTAGTTATTGTAGTCCAAGTAGTACCGTTATTAGTAGAATAATATAAATTGATTGTAGAATAAAATGTGCTTGCATTCCAAGTAATATTATAAGTGGCACCAGCATTTAATATCTCACCACCATTTGGTGTCAATAATATAGGAGTAGAAGGAGCAATTGTAAAGTTTGCATCGCTAACATCAAACCTGCAAGTTGCCAAATTATCAATAACTTTTACTAAACATGTAGTAGAAGGAGTATTAGGAATATTTGTCCAGTTGTAGGAGTTGCCGGAATAGTTACTAACCAATGTAGTCCAAGTGCTTCCGTTGTTTGTAGAATATTGGACATTATACAAGCCAGAAGCATAAATAGTATTCGTCCAAGTGATGGTATAAGAACCTAAACCAGTTAATGTTTCACCACCATTAGGAGCAGTAACCGTAATATCGGCACTAGGAGTTAAAGTAAACACAGCATCACTTTGGTCGCTGATGTTTGTCCAAGTAACAGAAGTAACTCTAATTAAAGCTTGTGTACTAGAAAGCGTGT
>JAJNQB010000001.1 GCA_021155045.1 Arcticibacter sp. | reverse complement strand
AAATAAAAAGTTTATCCAATCTATTATTTTCAATATAAACGACTTTGAGAATAAATAGTAAATACTAGAAAGCAACAGCGGCAATGCAGTAAAGTAACCAATCATCGACAAATCCAACCGCAATCCTTTATAAAAAGATTGAACAATAAGCGTAAAACTTGTTTGAGAAAGAAGTGGAGTAATGCATAAATAAAAAGCTACTCTACCGACAAAAAAAACAGCAAACCAAAAAAGCAATAAACTGAATATCTTTTTAATTAATGGCTTCACTTAATTATTTTTGATGAATTAATCACACGAAGTTATAAAACATTCATAAAATGATAGTAAATTCGCATAAAATAAGTTGAATCCATTGAAAGTTTACACAAGCATACAAGATTTTGAGAATCGCCAACAGTCTGACAGTCCTATAAAAAACCCGATTGTTACCACAGGAACCTTTGATGGAGTACATTTAGGACACCAAAAAATAATTAATAGGTTAAAAGAAATTGCAAAAACTGAAAATGGTGAAACGGTACTACTTACGTTTTATCCTCACCCCAGAATGGTTTTGTTTCCTGATGATAATGAACTAAAACTATTAAATACACAAAAAGAAAAAAGAAAATTACTCGAACAATACGGCATTGAACATTTAATTGTTTATCCTTTCACAAAAGATTTTTCACGATTAACATCTGTTGAGTTTGTTAGAAACATATTAGTAAACGCAATAGGAACAAAAAAGCTTGTGATTGGCTACAATCATCACTTTGGAAGAAATAGAGAAGGCTCTTTTGAACATTTAAAAGAATACAGTTCTCTTTATGGGTTTGAGGTTGAAGAAATACCAGCAAAAGACATTGATTCCATTGAAATTAGTTCTACAAAAATCAGAAAATCACTACAGATAGGAGATGTGAGTACTGCATCTACATTTCTAGGGCATTTGTATGAAATAAACGGAACAGTTGTTGAGGGAAATAAACAAGGAAGAACAATTGGTTATCCAACTGCAAACATTCAGATAGAAGACAAATACAAACTAATTCCTGCTGATGGAGTTTATGCAGTAAAAGTAAAATATAATGGAACTGAATTTGGTGGAATGTTAAATATTGGTAATAATCCAACTATTAAAGATAAAGGGAGAAGCATTGAAGTGAATATTTTTAACTTTGATAAAGAAATATACAAAGAAGAGCTAAGCATTTATTTTGTAAAACGATTAAGAGAGGAATTGAAATTTAAGGAATTAGAAGAATTAAAAAACCAACTCGCAATTGACAAAATAAATTCTTTAGCTATTTTAAAATAAATTTAATGAAACAAAAAAACTACATACAACACTACCTAAAAAACATTTTTGTTTTGTTTATGTTAGTTTTTGGCAGTAAAGGATTTTCGCAAACAGTTCCTTTATTTGATTCTCTTACCCTTGACACAATTCATACATATAAAAGCATTGAAGAAGCATTAAAAAACCCAGATAACGTTTATAAATTAGACTTAAGAAAGAAAAAATTAAAAACATTTCCACGAGAAATATTTCAATTTAAAAATTTACAATATTTAGATATTAGTAAAAATAGCATTGTAGAAATCCCTGCAGAAATAGCGCAACTTACAAGTTTGCAATACTTCAATATTTCAAAAAACAAACTAGAATCATTGCCAGCTCAAATAGGAGAACTCACTCAATTGTATTATTTGAATGCCAACCAAAATGATTTATTTGCTCTTCCTCCTCAAATAGGAAAATTATCAAAATTGAAATATTTAGATTTGTGGAGTAATAACATTGAAAAATTTCCAGCCGAGATGTCTTACCTCAAAACATTAAAAATGCTTGACTTAAGAGTTATCCTAATTCCAGATTCAGAGCAAGATCGGATACAACAGATGCTGCCGAAAACAAAAATTTATTTTTCTCCTTTTTGTAAGTGCCAACAATAATAAAACTAAATGATTAAAAAAATCGGAATCGGATTTTTATTGTTATTTATTATCGTACTTCTTAGTTATTTTCTTCTTTTTCAAAAAAAATATCCACTATCAATAGTAACACATTCTTTTACGATTGGAGATTCTCTTGATTCTTTTAATGATATAACTGTGTACAATAACGGAGGGATTTATAGCAAAAGTTATGGAAAGCATTATGCTAAGGATAGCTCTTATTACTATGGAAAAAAATGGCAATGTGTAGAATTTATAAAAAGATATTATTATGATTATCTACATCATAAAATGCCCAACGGCTTTGGCAATGCAAATGATTTTTTTAATAAAAAATTAGAGGACAATACTTTTAACAAAGAAAGAGGATTGATACAATTTAAAAACGGAGGCAACCATAAACCAAAAATTAACGACTTAATTGTGTTTGATGGAAAATATGGACATGTAGCAATTGTGTCAAATGTTAACGATACTGAAATAGAAGTAATACAACAAAATATTTACATGACTCCTCGACAAACATTTAAGCTTATAAATAGTAACGGCAAATACACGATTGGAGAAAATAAAAAACCACTAGGTTGGTTGAGGCTGAAGTTGGGATATTAAATTTTAAAAACATGTTGAATTATATACAATTGCTATCTTTGCCTCATGCGAATAGATGTCATAACTGTATTACCACAATTGCTTGAAAGCCCTTTTAATCATAGTATTCTTAAACGAGCTATTGACAAAGGAATTGTAGAGGTAAACTTAATAAATCTTAGAGATTATTCCACACACAAACAAAAAAGTGTAGATGACTATGCTTTTGGTGGTGGCGCAGGAATGGTTATGAGCATAGAACCTATTGCAAATTGCATTAACCAATTGAAGAGTGAGCGTAGTTATGACGAAATAATTTACACCACACCAGATGGTGAAACATTTAATCAAAAAGCCGCTAATCAACTTTCTACTTTAAAAAATATTATCATTCTTTGCGGGCATTATAAAGGCGTAGATGAAAGAATTCGAGAACATTTTATTACTCGTGAAATTTCAATTGGTGATTATGTTCTTTCTGGTGGCGAACTTGCTGCTGCTGTAATATGCGATAGCATTATTAGAATTATTCCTGGTGCTATTTCAGATGAAACTTCAGCTTTAACCGATTCGTTTCAAGACAATTTGCTAGCACCACCTGTTTACACACGCCCTGCAGAATATAATGGGTGGAAAGTTCCAGATGTTTTATTGTCGGGTCATAATGAAAAAATTGAAAATTGGCGACACGAACAAAGCATAGAAAGAACAAAAAAACGCAGACCCGATTTATTATCTTAATTTTTTCATGAGAAAAATTCGCAACTACGAAAATTTACACATTCCGCTTTGGCTATTAAAAGATACATGTTGGATGCTTCAATGGAGATGGTTGGGTGTTTTTATGATAATTCCAACCTTTTTGGTTGCATTATATTTAACGCTTAAACTTTATCAAGAAAAAAATTTGGAGTGGTTGGTAAACCTTTCTATTCTTTTTTGGATAAGTGCCAACTCTTATTGGATGTGTTGCGAATTTTTTAAACGAGAAGATATAAAAGATTTTGCTGGCATCCCATTTGTTTTAGGAATGATAAGTATAGCGCTGTTTTATATTAAAAAACTTAAAACTTAATAAATCTGTCCAATTAAAATTGGTTGATTAGGCAATGTGTTAATTGCATAAGCCTTAAGTACACAGGAACTGTAATTAATTGGCTCTATTCTAATCCAGCCATAATAAAAAACACCGCCTTTGTATATCCTAAGTCCCGTATAAAAATCATTAGGAGTAGCGCAACCTCCCCAGTAATATGCACTAAAACAAACACACCCAAAATTACTCCACCTATTTGTATCAGCAACTATTGCCGATAAATTCAATGGTTGCAATAGTTCAGTAGGAGCAACATGAGTTCTTATGGAAACCGAGTTTAATGTATCAGTAGCATACAAAAAAACTTTTTGGTTCGAGTAAATATAAAGCCCAGGAAAGTTTATTGTATCATAAGACAAACTTACTGCCAAGTTAAAATCAATTACTGAATCCATATTTAAATCAATAGAATATTGAGAAGCGCCCGTTGTAGCCGAATTATATGAAATAATTGTATCGGAAATATCATTATAAATAATGCCACTAGGCATCAAACCTCTATCGTTATTTTTGCAAGAAAAGAAAACAGAAACTAAAAATAATATGAGAAGAGAATTTTTCAAAATAATTCTTTTTAGCTAATTTAATAAAAAACGTATTAACTCAAAAACTATTTTTTCAAAGCAACCATTTTAATTGCAGTAACTGCAGCTTCATCGCCTTTATTTCCGTGCTTTCCTCCAGCCCTATCAATTGCTTGTTGTTGTGTATCTGGAGTTAATACTCCAAATATTACAGGTTTATTGTATTTAATATTGAGGTTGGTAATGCCATTTGCAACAGCATCGCATATAAAATCAAAATGACGTGTTTCTCCTTGTATTACACAACCCAAAGCAATTATTGCATCTAAGCTTTTATCTTCACATAAAAATTGTGCACCTAATGTAAGTTCAAAACTACCTGGAACATATTTTATTACAATATCATTTTCTAAAACACCATTCTGCAAAAGAGTTTTAATTGCACCTTCTTTTAAAGCATCGGTAATTTCTATATTCCATTCCGCAACCACAATTCCAATTTTCATTCCTTTAGCACTTGGAATTTCTGTGTGATTAAAATCAGATAAATTTTTGTTGACAGACGACATTGTTAAAAAATAAGATTGTTTATTAAAAAAGAAAAGGTGATTTTAAAATAAAATCACCTTTATACTTTATGTATTATTTCATTATAAGTTGCCTAATGTTTTAGCACGAGCAATGTATTTTTCCATTTCTTTACCATCAGCCGTTTCAGAAAATTCTGTTTGAATACGCTCATATAATTTCACAGCATCAGCATAATTTCCTTTTTCTTCGTTAGCCATTGCTGCTTTTTTCAAAAATATAGGTGTTGTAAATTTATTTGCGTTTTGTTCGGCTGCTTTTAAATAGTACGAAACCGCTTCTTCCACATTTCCAAGTTCCATATAGGCATCTCCAATTGCGCCTGTAGCCATAGCTGGCGAAACTAAATCATCACCATCAAATGCTTTTAAATGCTCAATTGCATCTTCAAATTGTCCTTTTTTCAAATAGCAAACACCTAAATAATATTCTGCTAAATTTCCAGAAGGTGTAACACCATAGTTTTCTACAATTTGTAAAAAACCATCATACGTTCCATCGCCATTAATGGCTTTGTCCAACGAATCTTTTTCGAAATATTGTTCTGCTTTAAACATTGCCTTTTGTGCAGACTCTTCCTCACCTGCAACATACCAATATTTATAAGCAAAATACCCTCCTACCAATACTATGATAGCAGTAGCGATAAGCATCAAACTTTTTTTGTTTTGTTCAATAAACAACTCCGTTTTTGAGAATGCTTGTTCTACATCAACTATTGGTTCGTCTTTTATTTCTTTTGACATAATTCTATAATTTCATTTAATGGACTGCAAAAATAAGTTTTTTTTGCAAAATCGGTAATTTAATTGCAAAAATATACTTTAAAAACTCATTTTTTAGGTACTTTTATAGCAGAATTAGCACCATGCACCTCAAAAAATTATCCCTCATAAACTTTAAAAATTATGCCGAAACGGACTTAACGTTTAGTAAGCATATCAACTGCTTTAGCGGCAATAATGGTGAAGGAAAAACTAATGTTTTAGATGCTATTCATTACCTATCTTTTTGCAAGAGCTTTTTTAACGCTGTAGATAGTCAAAACATACAGCACGAAGCCCCATTTTTTGTAATTCAAGGGCTTTATGAGATAAGTGATACCGCTGAGGAAATTTATTGTGGTCAAAAACGCAACCAAAAAAAGCAATTCAAACGCAATAAAAAAGAATATACTCGCCTTGCCGATCATATTGGAATGATTCCTTTGGTAATGATTTCCCCTGCCGATTCTGAGCTTATAACAGAAGGGAGCGAAAGCCGAAGAAAATTTATTGATAGTGTAATAGCACAGTACAACAAAGAATATTTAGAAAATTTAATTCGTTACAACAAAGTTTTATCGCACCGAAATGCTTTACTAAAACAATTTTCGGATAGCGGTAAATTTGATGTAGAATCTCTTGAAATATGGAATATTCAACTGATTGAATATGGAATAAAAGTTTTTGAAATCCGACAATCGTTCATCCAATCATTTGTTCCAATTTTTCAAAATTATTACAAATTAATTTCAGACGACAAAGAACAAGTTGATATAAGATATGTTTCACATTTAAACAATAGCTCTTTTACTGAAGTTCTTGAAAAAGCAATTAATAAAGATAGAATCTTAGAATATACTACTGTTGGAATACATAAGGATGATTTAGATTTTACCATTAACAGCTATCCGATTAAAAAATATGCTTCGCAAGGACAACAAAAATCATTTTTGATTGCACTAAAACTGGCTCAGTTCGATTTTATTAAAAACATAAAAAAAATAACCCCAATTTTGTTAATGGATGACATTTATGATAAGTTGGATGACTCTCGAGTAAAACAATTAATGGAATTGGTAAGTAATAAAAATTTTGGTCAGCTATTTATTACTGACACACACCCCAACCGACTTGCCGATTTGTTTAACTTAACAAGCGTAGATTTTAAATTGTTTACAATAGAAAACGGAGTTGCTCAAGAAAAAGAAGTAATTTCAACAAAAGATAAGATTACAATAAACGATTGACATGAGTAGGAATAATGAATATACTATCAAAGACGCAATTAATGCACTCTTAAAAACCTATAAATTGGATGATAAGATGGCAGAAAATAAACTTATCACTTCTTGGGATAGCATAATGGGAAAGATGATTGCAAACCACACAAAAGATATTTTCATTAAAAACAAACAACTTTTTGTAACACTTGATTCATCAGCATTACGCAATGAGTTAGCAATGGCAAAAACTAAAATTATAAAAATGCTTAATGATAGCGTTGGCAAAGAAATTGTAAACGATATTGTATTTAAATAACAAGATACTATGAAAAAAAATATAATCACATTATCCATTATCATTACAGGAATTATAGCAAATGCTCAAAGCGATTCTGCTACGATTCGAAAAATTTATACTGATGCTTTAACAAACGGAAAAAGTTATTCTAACTTAGAATATTTATGTAAAAAAATTGGAGGGCGATTAGCGGGTTCTCCTCAAGCGCAGAAAGCTGTTGACTGGGCTTTCAAAGCGATGAAAGAAGCTGGTGCAGATACCGTTTATTTACAAGAATGTATGGTGCCACATTGGGTACGTGGTGAAAAAGAAATAGGAAAAGTAATTACATCTAATTCAAAAGGCGTTAAGCCTGTAAACATTTGTGCATTGGGAGGCTCAATTGCAACACCAGCAGAAGGACTTACAGCAGGCATTGTGGAAGCTAAAGGAATTGCCGATTTAAAACGGTTAGGCAAAGAAAATATCGAAGGGAAAATTGTTTTTTTCAACGACCCTATGGACCCAACATTAATCAGAACGTTTGGCGCTTACGGAAAAGCAGTTATGCAACGCTGGGCGGGAGCCAAAGAAGCTGCAAAATATGGCGCTGTAGGGGTTATTGTTCGTTCAGCAACATTAGCACAAGATGACAACCCACACACAGGTGTAATGAGTTATAATGATAGCATTACAAAAATTCCGGCATGTGCTATCAGCACAAATGGAGCTAACTGGTTAAGCACTTATTTGCTAACAGATAAAGACGCTAAATTTTATTTAAAAATGAACTGCCAAACATTGGCTGAAGAAAAATCTTATAATGTAGTTGGTGAAATTTACGGTACTTCTAAAAAAGACGAAATCATTACTGTTGGCGGGCACCTTGATGCATGGGATAATGGAGAAGGCGCACATGATGATGGCGCTGGAATTGTGCAAAGCATTGATATTATCCGTATTTATAAATCATTAGGAATAAAACCAAAATGTACGATACGTGCGGTTGCTTTTATGAATGAAGAAAACGGAGGAAGAGGTGGAAAAAAATACATGGAACTAGCAAAATTGAAAAATGAAAAACATATTGCTGCAATTGAATCGGATGCTGGTGGATTTTCGCCAAGAGGATTCAGCAGCACAATGAATGACAAACAAAAAGAAAAATTATTGAGTTGGAAAAAATATTTTGAGCCTTATGAAGTATATGATTTTACTCACAATGGTGGTGGTGCTGACATAGAACCTCTTAATGAAGAATTAGGAGTACCAATGTTGGAACTTATTCCTGATTCTCAACGCTATTTCGATTACCACCACACAGCAATTGATACGTTTGAAGCTGTAAATAAAAGAGAATTAGAATTAGGAAGTGCTGCCATGGCTGCACTTATTTATTTGATTGATACGTATGGATTATGATTTTTTTGAAATTAAAGCCAAACCAATAAAGGTGAATAGCCCATTAAAAATTATCATTTCAAACCCGAATTTATATCCATTAAAAAGTTCTTTTGAATAATCATTTAGAACAATACAGATAATTGGAGATACGATACAAATGATAGGCACAAACTTATCTTTCAGTTGTTTTTTTGTAAATAACCCAAAGGCATATAAGCCAAGCAAGGGTCCATAAGTATAACCCGCCCAAGTAAATAAATTATTTATTACAGCATCATTATTTATTACTTTAAATAAAATTATTACTAATAACAAGATAGAAGCAAAAGCAATGTGTACTCGTTGGCGGATAATTGTTTTTTGTTGCTCTGTTTTTGTTTCATCATTTTTTAATCCTAAAAAATCCAAACAAAAAACACTTGTCAATGCGGTTAATGCTCCATCAGCACTTGGATATGCCGCTGAAATCAAACCAATGATAAAAAATACTGCCGACACCGAACCAAAATGATGCAATGCTATATTTGGAAATACATTATCTGTAACCACTTTGCCACTTGCATCAACTAATAATGGAACATTTGTTTCACTTGCATAAATATAAAGCAAAGCACCTAAAACAAGAAACATAATATTAACAATCAGTAAAATTCCACTAAATGTTAAAACGTTTTTTTGAGCATCACCTAAAGTTTTGCAACTGATATTTTTTTGCATCATTTCTTGATCTAAGCCTGTCATAGCAATTGCAATAAACATGCCTCCAAAAAATTGTTTTGGGAAAAATGATTTTGTATGCCAATCGCTAAAAAAAGTTTTTGAATAACTACTTTCGGAAATTTTATGAAACACATCTGCAACACCTAAATTTAATTCTTGCATTATAAATACAATGGATAGCACAACAGACAGCAACATAAATGTTGTTTGTAAAGTATCTGTATAAACTATCGTTTTAACTCCTCCTTGATAAGTGTAAAGTAAAATAAGAATCATAAAAACGGATGTGGTAACGATAAATGGAACACCCATATTGTCAAACACAAAAACTTGCAATGCATTTACTACAATATACATTCTAAAAGCTGCTCCAACAACACGAGAAATAATAAAAAAGAAGGCTCCTGTTTTGTAAGAAGCATTTCCAAAACGTTGTTGTAAATAACTATAAATTGAAGTGAGGTTTAATCTATAATACACTGGAAGTAAAACATAAGCTATAACCATATAGCCAATTAAATATCCTAATACTACCTGCAAATAACCAAACTGAGATGTTCCAACAGCACCAGGAACAGAAATAAAAGTTACTCCAGAAAGCGATGCTCCAATCATTCCATACGCTACCAAATACCACTTAGAAGAACGGTTACCAACATAATAACTTTCGTTGTTTGCCCCGCGAGCACTCCACCAAGTAACAACAAATAATAACGCTGAATACAATAAAACACATATTAATATTAAACTTGACGACATTTATTTTGAATTTTCTGTTCATACAAATAAAATGAATAAAAGCCCTAACTTAGCACCTATCAATTTTAGTATATTAACAAAGTTTTTCACATCTACTTTTAAATGAATTTAAAAAACAAACATTCCTCTGCTCTATTTTATAGCTTTTTGTTGCTTACTGGAATGTTAATTTCTGGGTTTGTTATGTTCAAAGGAAACAGTCAGGAATTGATTGTGGAAAATAAAAAAACAAAATCCGGCTATAATTACACTATTTTTTATAAAAACAATTTAATAATGGACGTATCGTTAAAACGTCCAGACAAAAATAACAATACTATTTTACTAACTATTGCAGGAGCTTATACCGACTTACAAACCTATTCAGTTGACGGATTATATATTGACAATGGTAAAATCTATAATAAAAATAAAATTAACCATACACTAGGTGGAGCAATAAAAATAATAAATGGTGAATGTGATATTTTTCCAACACAAAAGGGAAAATTATTAAACGATTCTTTAATTAATCTTGTTATTGCTAAAAAAGGCTCATTGTTTCAACAAATACAAATGGTTGAAAAAGGAACTGGGGCAACGTATAAAGACATAAAATTATTCCAGCGAAGAGCAATCGTAAAACTAAAAGGAAAACAAACTGCAATTATTGAATCGTATGAGCATATAACACTTGCTGCATTTACTAAAGATTTACTTGAACTTGGTGTAACAGATGCATTATATACAGATATGGGAGCATGGGATGAAGGTTGGTATAAAACAGATGGCAAAATTGTTACCATTGGAAGAATGAAAACTCAGACGGATAAACAATGTAATTGGGTAGTATTTAAAGTAAAATAATTTATGTGCGGAATAACAGGCATAATTGCGTTTAACGAAGAAGGGAAAAAATACTTATCAAAAATAAGTGCTGCAACTTATACTTTACAAAAACGTGGACCTGATGGTGAAGGAATCTATTTCGACAAAAATTGCGCTTTAGGACATCGAAGATTAAGTATCATCGACACTTCAGAAGCTGCATCACAGCCTTTTTCTGATTCCTCTAAAAGATATACTATTGTGTTTAATGGCGAGATTTTTAATTACAAACAGTTAAAAAAAGAATTAGAACAAAAAGGGTTTCAATTCAAATCACAAAGCGATACAGAAGTATTATTGAACTTATATATTTCTGAAAAAGAAATGTGTTTAGAAAAGCTGGATGGAGAATTTTCTTTTGCAATTTATGACAAAGAAACAGAAGAAATTTTTTTAGCTCGCGACAGATTTGGCATTAAACCACTCTATTATTATCAAGATAAAAACAAATTTATTTTTGCTTCTGAAATGAAAGCAATAATAGAGTTTGGAATTCCAAAAGAAATTGATAAAAATTCATTACAAACCTATTTTCATTTAAACTATATACCAAGCCCCTACTCTATTTTTAAAAATGTTTTAAAATTAGAAGCTGGTAGCTTTTTAAAAATAAACAACAACAATACACTTGAAATAGAAAATTATTATTCAATTCCCAAACTGAGTACAAATAATTATTTTTCCGATTACAATTTAGCTCAAAAAAAAATAAAGATATTACTAGAACAATCCGTTCAAAACAGAATGATTGCAGATGTTCCTCTGGGCGCATTTTTGAGCGGAGGAATTGATTCGTCAATCATAACAGCAATTGCTGCACAACAAACAAAATACTTAAATACATTTTCGATAGGATATAAAGACGAACCAATGTTTGATGAAACTGAATTTGCATGTTTGGTAGCAAAAAAACACAAAACAAATCATACTGTTTTTGAATTGACAAATAATGATTTATACAACAATCTTCACCAAGTACTAGAATATATCGATGAACCTTTTGCTGATTCCTCAGCACTTGCAGTTAATATATTAAGTATGCACACAAAGAAACACGTAACTGTAGCTCTTTCTGGTGATGGTGCAGATGAATTATTTGCAGGTTACAACAAACATGCTGCCGAATTAAAAGCGCGCCATAAAAATTTTACTGCTAAATTAGTGAAGGCGAGTTATCCTATTTTAAAACAATTACCAAAATCAAGGAATACAAAAAGTGGGAATAAAGTTCGGCAACTCGAAAAATTTGCTGAAGGCATGAATTTATCACCGCAAGAACGTTATTGGCAATGGGCAAAATGGTCGGGATTTAATAAAAATGATTTATTTTCAGCATCGTTTTTAAAAAATAAAAATGATTTTGAAAATTTTGAAACCAGAAAAAGCACTATTTTAAACTATATTAATAATGATTATAATTCTGTTTTAATGACAGATATGAATTTAGTTTTAAAAAATGATATGCTTGTTAAAGTCGATAGGATGAGTATGAGCCAAAGCTTAGAAGTACGAGTGCCTTTTTTGGACCATACTATTGTTGATTTTGCTTTTTCATTGCCGGCAAATTTTAAAATTGATGACAAGCATCGTAAAAAAATTTTAAAAGATGCTTTCAAAAAAGAATTACCCGAAGAATTATTTTCAAGAGGAAAAAAAGGTTTTGAAGTGCCACTATTGAAATGGTTCAAAACAGACTTAAAATCAATGATTACAGATGATTTATTGTCAGATAGTTTTATTAAAGAACAAAACATTTTTAATCTAGATACTATCCAACAATTAAAAAAACAATTATTTAGTTCAAACCCAAATGATTCAGTTGAAAAAATTTGGGCACTAATTGTATTTCAATTTTGGTGGAAAAAATATGCTGTTGTATAAATTTTTATGATAAAAGTATTACGCATAATTAATAGATTCAATTTAGGTGGTCCAACATACAATGTTGCTTATCTGAGTAAATATCTTTCAAATGATTTTGAAACATTACTAATTGGTGGAGCAAAAGATGAAACAGAAGAAAGCTCGGATTTTATTATCAACAATCTTGGTTTACAACCCATTATTATCGATGAGATGAAAAGAGCAATTAGTTTAAAAAATGATTATATCGCTTATAAAAAAATAAAAAAAATAATTAAAGAATACAAACCCGACATTGTTCATACACATGCTTCAAAAGCAGGAACTTTGGGGAGGTTAGCTGCATCAGCATGCGGAGTCCCTGTGATTGTGCACACTTTTCATGGTCATGTTTTTCATTCTTATTTTGGAAAATTAAAAACTTCTTTTTATAAAAATATTGAGCGTTATTTAGCAAAAAAATCTACTGTAATTATTGCTATTAGCGAAAAACAAAAAGAAGAATTGACAAACATTCACAAAATATGTAAACCAGAAAAAGTATATGTAATTCCTTTGGGATTTGACCTATCAAAATTTCAAGATAATCAGGAACAAAAAAGAAAAGTATTTAGAGGAAAGTATAATTTGAATGAGGATGAAATTGCTATTTCTATTATTGGACGATTGGTTCCAGTAAAAAATCATAGGCTTTTTTTAGAAGGACTCAAAATTGTTTCTGAAAAAACCACAAAAAAAATTAAAGCATTTATTATTGGCGATGGAGAATCTCGCCCAGAAATTGAAAAGAAAGCTCAAGAATTGAATATCGATTTCAGCTCAGGAGAAAAAAACACCCTATTAACATTTACATCATGGATTAAAGACATTGATACAGCCCTTGCCGGAAGCGATATTATAGCATTAACATCGTTTAATGAAGGTACGCCCGTTAGTTTAATTGAAGCACAAGCTGCAAACAAAGCAATAGTTACAACTAATGTAGGCGGAATTGAAAATGTAGTGATTCCAGAAAAAACAGCTTTGTTGTGTGAAAATGACAATATTGAGCAATTCGCAAAACACCTATTAAACCTCATCGAAAACGAAACTTTACGTGATTCTTTGGCTACCGAGGGATGGAAAAATGTAAAAGAGAAATTTCATTTTACTCGCTTAGTTGCCGACATGGAAAAATTATACAAAAAATTACTCAAAAAGTAGGTATAATATTAATTTTAGGGCATTTCAGTAATTTTTTTAACTTTGTTTGTCATAATTCAAATTAATCTATGCGTAAATTATTTTTATTAGCAGGAATTACCATCATTTTTTCAAGTTGTGGGTGGTTGAACCAAAGTATAATGTTTAAAACAAAAAGGGATTATAAATATTCCAATTTGGCTGATTCCACAAAACCAAATGAATACAGAGTCTCTCCAAATGATATTTTCCAGTTTAGCATGTACACAAATGATGGATTTAAATTAGTTGATTTAACATCTTTAAATAATACAAATACAGGTTATAGATTTGAATCAAATTTAGATTATAAAGTTGAACCTGACGGCACTATAAAACTACCAATCATAGGAAAAACTTCTATTGCGGGACTAACCGTAATTGAGGCAGAATCCTTTTTAGAAGAGAAATATTCTGCTTACTATATTAGACCTTTTGTTATTATGAAAATCACCAACAAAAGGGTTATAGTTTTCCCAGGAAGTTCAGGTGATGCAAAAGTTGTTCCTTTAATAAATAACAACACCACTTTGATTGAAGTTTTAGCTTTGGCTGGCGGAATATCAGAGAATGGGAAAGCTCAAATGATAAAACTTATTCGAAAAAACAATGCAAAAGAAGAAATTTATTTAATTGATCTTTCAAAAATTGAGGGAATCAAACAGGCAAATATGGTTTTACAAGCAAATGATATTATTTATGTTGAACCGAGAAGAAAATATGCAAGCAAGTTACTTCAGGAAATCACTCCGATTATTAGTTTAATATCTAGCACTTTAGTTTTAATTTGGTATGCCGATAGAATAACTAAATAATTTTTTTTGAATAAAATTTTATGTTACAAGAAGATATATCAAAGACAAACGACACTTTTGAGCGCTATAAAGAGCGTATCTCCAATTTTAGTGGAGAATTTGAGCTTGGCTTATTTTTATTTATTGCTCGAAAATGTTTATTATGGGTAATATTATTTCTTGTTACAGCCTTAATCGGTTCATATTTGTATCTACGATACACACCACCTACATTTGAATCGCATAGTATTATACAAATACAAACCAGCAACCAAGCTAACAAAGTTTTGAATGTAGAGAATATCTACGAAACTAGGAATGAACTTTCCGAGGCAATAGAATTGTTGCGCTCTAAAGTTTTTTTGAAAAGGGTTGTATCAAACCTTCCTCTTAAAATTTCTTATTACAACGAAGGTACTTTTAAGGCAAATGAACAATACAAAAATGCACCTTACACAGTAGAAATAAAGGATGAAAATAGCCGTTTAGCAGGACAAAAAATTTATGTTGATTTTGACAATGAAAATTCTGGCTCCATAGAAATAAAACAAAAAGGAGCAGAATTGGTAAAAAAATTTACAGCAGGCAATTGGATAACATTAGAAGATACCGAATTAAAAATCAGCATTCTAGATTATCAGTATATAAAAAATCAAGATGAACAAGTAAAACATAATGGCTATTTTTTTGTGATAAACAATGGCGATGGAATTGTTAATGAATGTGCTCAGAACCTTGATATAAAATTATTAAATGAAGGCGCAAAAACCATTTTAATCTCTTATAAAGACTATAACGCATTAAAAACAACTGATATAATAAATTCCATAACAGAAGAATACACAACGTTTGACGTTGAGAGAAAAAGCGAAAGTTCAAAAAGCATTATAGGGTTTATTGACCAACAATTGGATGTGGTTTATAATCGGCTAAAGGAATCAGAAAGTTCTATTCAAGATTTCAAAAAAACAAACAATGTAAACGAAAATCAAGATATCACTACAACCAATGTTACTCGACTAAACGCACTGGAAGACCAAATAATTTCATTGGAATTAGAAGAAAATGTTTTAACAAAAATAGAACAAAATATTACAAACTCTAAAAGTGTAGATACCTATAATTTGCTTGCAATGTTGGCAGGTTCAAGTCTTGAAACAAGCATAACAAATGCTGTTAATAGTTTACATAAATTGCTTATCCAAAAAGAAGAAATGCTTTATGAAGTAACTCCCAATAGTGAAGCAATAAAAGCAATTGATTACCAAATAAATATTCAAAAAAATTTACTAAAAGAAAGCATAAAAAATGTAAAAGGAAATATTGCTCAACGTAAATTAGATTTGCAAAACAAAACAAATCAATTTCAAAATAAATTTAAAGAGTTGCCCGAAAACGAAGTTGAATACGCTCGTTTACAGAGGTTGTATTCTATCAATGAAAAATATTATACGCTTTTATTAGAGAAAAAAACAGAATATTCAATATCAAAAGCAGGGTTTGTTTCACAAAATTTGATTTTGGAAAAAGCAATGCAACCATCTTCTCCTGTTTCTCCTAACAGAAAAGTTACATTTATTGCATTTGTTTTAGTATCTATTTTATTAAGTTTAATATTAATTTTAATAAGGTATTTGTCTCACAACGAGATAACATCTTTAAATGAAATAACCAAACATACTTATGCTTCTGTGAGCATTCTAGGGATTGTTCCAAAAACAAAACAAAATATTCCAGTGTCTCAACTAATAGTTGATAAAAGCCCAAAATCATTAATTGCAGAGGCTTTTCGCTCTATAAGAACAAATTTGCAATTTATATCAAATGAACCTGGTTCAAAAACAATAGCACTTACCTCTACAATTTCTGGCGAAGGGAAAACATTTGTAGCAATAAATTTAGCAGGAATAATAGCCTTTTCCGGGAAAAAAGTTATTATTCTAGATTTAGATATGCGTAAACCTAAAATACATTTAGGCTTTAATGAAGACAATTCAATAGGCATGAGTACTTTATTAATAGGGAAAGATACTCTTGAAAGTGCAATCAAAAAAAGTGGTTTAGATAATCTTGATTTTATTACGGCTGGACCAATACCTCCAAACCCAGCTGAATTAATCATTAGTCCAAAGATGGATGAAATCGTTAACGATTTAAAAAAGATTTATGACATTATTATTATTGATAACCCTCCCGTTGGTTTAGTTAGTGATGGAATAAGTATGATTCAGAAAGCGGATTATCCAATTTATATTTTCAGAGCAGATTATTCGAAACGCAATTTTATTCAAAACGTGGATAGGTTATTTAATGAAGTTAAAGTCAAAAAACTTTCCATTATTTTAAATGGAATCGACATTGAAAGGAAATCTTACGGATATAATTATGGGTACGGATATGGATATGGGTATGGATATGGGTATGGATATTACGAAGATGGAACGAAATCGAGTAAACGTAAAAAATAATATTTAGGATTAACCAAAATGCAAATAATATCAACTCCTATAGAAGGATTATCGATAATAAAACCAAAAATATTTGAAGACGAAAGAGGCTATTTTTTTGAGTCGTTCAACGAGGCAATCTTTAACGAAAAAAATAAAAATATAAATTTTGTTCAAGATAATGAATCTCTTTCCCAAAAGGGAGTATTAAGAGGTTTGCATTTTCAAAACCCGCCATATTCGCAAGGAAAACTTGTTAGAGTGATAAAAGGTTCTGTTTTAGATGTTGCGCTAGATATTCGAAAAAATTCTCCCACCTATGGAAATCATTTTGCTATTGAATTAAGTGAAAAAAATAAAACTCAATTGTGGATTCCTTCCGGCTTTGCGCATGGATTTTTAACATTAGAGAATGATACCATCTTTTCATATAAGTGTACAAATTACTACAATAAAAGCGCTGAAGATTGCATTTTTTGGAATGATGAACAATTATTAATTGATTGGGGCATTAAAAATCCTATTCTATCTGAAAAAGATAAAAAAGGACAATTATTCAGAGATTTTAATAGTAATTTTTAACTTTAGTAACTATTCCTCTGTAAAACAAGTAAAACAAAAAGAATCTAACAAAACTTTATGGAAAGTAAAACATACTTAATAGTAGTATATAGTTCTTATTTTTTAAGTGCCGCTTTATTTTCATTCTTAATTAACGGATTGTTTTTGAAATTTTCTTCTACCTTAGGCATTCGCGACATAGAAAACAGAGTTATTCGATGGAACTCTTTATCGAAGCCCTCCTTTGGTGGAATATCTTTTTATCTGATTTTTCTATTATCAATTGCAAGCTATCCTATATTTTTCGAACAAACGGGAGTTCTATTTAATAAAAATTTGTTAGGTATATTAGCCGCTTGTACTCTTTCTTTTTTAATGGGTTTATCTGATGATGCTTATAATACTAAGCCTCTTCTAAAAGTATTAGTCCAAATTTCATGTGGAATTATTTTAATTTCAACTGGAACCTATATCTCCATATTTGAAAACACCATAATCAACTATTTTTTGACCATTTTTTGGGTAGTAGGCTTGATGAATTCTATAAATATGCTTGATAACATGGATGCCATAACTACTGTAGTTTCAATAACCATATTATTAAATACGCTATTAATTATTTTTTTAAACAAGGAGTACACAAGTATTAACACTTTAATTATTATAGGAGTACTGGCAGCATTAATAGGATTTCTTTTTTTCAACTGGCACCCATCAAAAATGTTTATGGGAGATACGGGCAGTCAATTTTTAGGCTTGTTTTTAGCTGTAATTGGCATCATTTATTTTTGGAATACACCAGATGTAAAAGGAGTATTAATTCAATCCAAACAATTTTTTGCAGTAATATTAACTTTTGCAATTCCTATTATTGACACGGCTACAGTTACTTTTAATCGTTTAAGAAAAGGCAAATCCCCCTTTATTGGTGGCAAAGATCATACTACTCATCATTTTTTTTACAAAGGATTAACCGAAAAAAGAATAGCTATTCTTTTCACCTTAATAGCAATCGTTTCAATGTTTTTTAATATTCTAATCATAAAGTATATTGAACACTGGAGTTACATACATATTCTATTATTTACATTATATTTTATTTCATTGTTTTGGTTTATGTATGCTCCAACATATACTCCAATAAAAAAAAATGAAAAATAACATATTTAACAACTGTCTTCTCTTTTTAAAAATCTACAAACGCTATTTTGTATCTTTTATAGCACTTGTTTTTATTGTCAGCTTTATAAAAATATTTACATTCTCAAAAAATGAAGCTATCACAGATGATTCATACGAAGAGTATTTTAATAATAGTTACAAAATTTTTAGCATTAGAATTCCTAAAAATTTAAACTTTGCAAATGAGCAAGTTCCCTATAAAAATTTTATTGTAAGAGAAGCTATTGAACGAGAATTAATTATAAATACATACTGGCAATCACAAACATTATTACTTCACAAAAGAGCAAATAGATGGTTTCCTATAATTGAGCCTATATTAGAAAAGAATGACATTCCTAACGATTTCAAATATATCGCTTTAATTGAAAGCCAGCTTACAAATGTAGTTTCACCGCAAGGAGCCGCAGGTTTTTGGCAAATAATTGAATCAACAGCAAGTTCTTATGGTTTAGAAATTTCAGAAGATGTGGATGAAAGATATAATGTAATAAAAGCAACCGAAGCTGCTTGCAAGTATTTTAAAGAGTCCTATAAGCAATTTGGTAATTGGACGTTGGTTGCTGCCTCTTATAACAGAGGAATGGGAGGCATTCAAACACAGCTGGAAAAACAAAAAGTGGATAATTATTTTGATTTAATGTTAAACGATGAAACATCCAGGTACGTATATCGTTTGCTTGCCATGAAAGAGATTATTAGCAGGCCAAAAGTTTACGGTTATATTCTTCGAAAAAAAGACTTATACCCTCTTGTTTCTACAAAAAAAATAATTATTGATACTACCATTACTGATTTAACAACGTTTTCAATAAATCAAAAAATAAATTTGAAAATATTAAAAACATTTAATCCTTGGTTACAAACCAATAAACTTTCAAATGAAAACAAAAAAAAATATATTATCGAAATTCCGAAAGCCAACGTGAATATTTACGATGACAATGGCGATTATGAAGGAAGCAGTACTTTAAGTAAAAAAGACTCTTCTAATCTCCTAATTAATTATTCCGACAGCACTATTAAAAAATAGAAGGTTTTTTTATTTATTTAGCAAACTGTTTTCGTACAAAATCCTATTAGTGATTGAGCGAGCTAAGGTTATTTCATCGGCAAACTCTAATTCATCACCAATTGCTATTCCTCTAGCAATTGTAGAAACAATGATATTATACTCTTTTAATCTTTTATAAAGATAGAAATTGGTAGTGTCGCCTTCCATTGTTGTACTTAAAGCCATGATAATTTCTTTAACATTGCCGTTGGATACTTTTTTTACTAAAGATTCGACATTCAAATCATTTGGACCAATTCCGTCCATGGGTGATATTATTCCTCCTAACACATGATATACTCCTCGATATTGCTGCGTGTGTTCTATTGCCATTACATCTCTGATATCTTCAACAACACAAATAATTGAATTGTCCCTATGAGAGTTAGCGCATATCTCACAACTGTCTTTATCTGAAATATTATGACAACTTTTACAGTATTTTAAATCTTGTCTAAGCGTAATAATAGATTTTCCGAAGTGTTCTACATCAGTATTTTTTTGTTTTAATAAGTGTAAAACAAATCTTAATGCCGTTCTTTTTCCTACCCCAGGAAGTTTAGAAAATTCATTAACAGCTTCTTCAACCAGTTTAGAGGAAAAATTCATTTTGCAAATTTACAGTATAATATCTTAAATTTTTATCCCAATTACTAACACGTCATCAACTTGTTGCAAAGAACCCATCCAATTATCCAATGCTAATTCCAATGCTAATCTTTGTTCGGAAGGGCTTTTAGAAGAATTTTCAACAAGACTATTTTTGAATTGTTTGTATTTAAATTTTTTACCATTAGGACCACCGAACTGGTCGGCATAGCCATCAGTAAACAAATAAATCATGTCATTTTTTTCTAACTTAAATTTATTATTATCAAACGTATTAATTCTTTCACCGATGAATGTACCTATAGGAAATTTATTCGCCTCCAATTCGATTAAAGTATTACCTCTTACAATCCATAACGGATTATAAGCGCCAGCATAGCTCAATTCTAATGTATCATAATTTATAGAACATAAAGATATATCCATACCATCTTTAACCGTTGAATCTTTTTCTGTTTGTCTTAACGATTCTGTTACGCCTTTATTTAGTTCATCTAAAATTAAATTAGGCTGAGTAACTCCATGTTCTTTTACAATTTTATTTAAAATATTATACCCCACAATACTCATAAATGCACCTGGAACACCATGACCAGTACAATCAACAGCAGAAATTAATAATTTATTTTGTTCTTTATGCATCCAATAAAAATCTCCGCTCACAATATCTTTTGGTCTATAAAAAATAAAACCTGAATTACTTACCTCTTGTTCAAACAATCTAGTGGGTAAAATTGCCTCTTGTATTCTTTTAGCATATTTTATGCTATCCGTAATATCTTTATTTTTTGCCCCAATTAGTTCGTATGCTACATTTAGCTCTTGGTGCTGGCGAGTAATTTCCTTTTTTTGAGCTTCTAATTTTGCGTTTGCTTTTTGCTTCAATTGATAACGATTATATAACACAAACGCTATGATAAGAATAAGAATAAAACCAATAATAAACCCATTTTTAAATAGTTTCTGACGAGAAACCTCTAGATTTTGAATTTCATTTTTTTGAGTTAGTATTTTAATTTCTCCTTCTTTTTTTTCCGTTTCATATTTAACCGAAAGTTCATTTATTTGCTTATTATTTTCGATACTTAAAACAGAATCTTTTAGTAAGGAATTCAATTTCATAAACTTAAATGCATTCAAATTGTCGCCTTTTGCCGAATAAAGAAGTGCCAAATTTTCGTAATTATATAACATCAAATCTCTTGCATCAATGTTTTTTGAAATCGCTAAACTTTTATAACAATAATCAATAGCTAGATCATATTTTTCGAGTTTCCCATATACTTCACCAATATTATTCAATGATGTTGCTAAATTATACTTATTACCTAATTTTTCTCTGATTTTATAAGCCATTACAAAATAGTCAATAGCCAACTTAAATTTTTCTTGATTAAAATAAACAGCACCAATGTTATTATAGATGGATGCAGACGATTCATCGTCTTTCAAATCAGCAAAATATTTTAATGCTTCTTGGTAGTTTTCAATGGCTTTATTTAATTCTCCGGAGCTAAAAAATACATTCCCTATATTTACCAAAGTTGAAGCAATACCTTCTTTATCATTTATTGTTTTATAGTTATCGAAAGCAATTTTTTGATATTCAATTGCCTTTTCAAAATTATTTTGGTAACGATAAATAAAACCTATATAAGAATATGTTTTAGCTATCCCTTTCTTGTGATTAATTGCTTCATATAACTTTAAAGCTTGAAAATAATACGAAATTGCCTTTTGATATTCCCCCTTTTCTTGATGTGCAACTCCAATTAAAAATATTGCATAAGCTTCTCCTTCTGTAAAACCTATTTCGTGAGATAATTTTTTAGCTTTTAAGCCATAATCTATTGCTGTCTGAAAATCCACATCACACTTTATATAGCTTAGTTGATTGTAGATATTTACTTTTTGTGTGTCTGCCGTAGCCAATTTGAGGGCATTCTGCAAGGAGTCTATTTCCTTATTATTAGCATATAGCTTCTCCAAAGGAAAAACAATATACATTATAACAATTATAGTTTGAATTAGTCCCTTTATCATAAAAATGTTTAGTGGCTATAAATATACTTTAATTAAATTGTTTAATAAAATTTTGAAATACAATAAATATTTGTTTAATTAGCAATAATAAAACTAGTATTAACTTAAAAACAATTATTTATGCCAGCAAGTCAAGAAAGAGTAGAGGGTGTTATGGATTCAATTTATGATGCCGATACTGGGGCAGTTACCGAAAATGGAACACCTAATAAATATGATTTTTATCACCCTGGAGCTCAGATAGAGTTTAAAAAAGGTGATGAAGTAATTTATTTAAAAGTAACCACGCCAACAGGTAGAGTTATTGTAAATGATATTAAAAAGAAATAATTTTTATTATTCATTAAAAACAAAAAGCGAACTATAATTAGTTCGCTTTTTGTTTTTAAAACCTCTTATTTTTATTTCGATAAAAAAAGAATTACATTTTTTTCTATTCTTTGCAATACATTTTCTGAATCTGCTTTTACAAACTTTTCTCCAACTATATTTTCATACAATTCAATGTATCTTTCCGAAATTGAATTTACAACATCCTTTGTCATCTCTGGGATTTGTTGCCCTTCCTTTCCTTGAAATCCATTTGACATAAGCCATTCACGAACAAACTCTTTTGATAGTTGCTTTTGCGGTTCATTTTTTTCTAATCTTTCTTTATAGCCTTCCTTGTAAAAATACCTTGATGAATCAGGAGTATGAATTTCATCAATCAAGTATATTTTACCATCTTTTTTACCAAATTCATATTTTGTATCTACTAAAATCAAACCCATTTTTTCCGCCATTTCGGTTCCTCTTTGAAAAATTGCATGCGCATATTTTTCTAATTGTTCATAATCTTCCTTGCTAACAATATCTTTCTTTATAATGTCTTCTTTCGAAATATCTTCATCATGTCCTACAGATGCTTTTGTTGTTGGAGTTATTATAGGTGCAGGAAATTTTTGATTTTCTTTCATCCCTTCTGGCATTGTAACACCACACAAAATCCGTTTCCCTGATTTATATTCTCTCCAAGCATGACCAGATAAATAACCACGAATTACCATTTCAACTTTAAATGGTTCGCAAGCTAAACCAATTGTAACCATTGGGTCGGGAACAGCTACTACCCAATTAGGTACAATGTCTTCTGTTGCTTTTAAAAATTTGGCAGCAATTTGATTTAACACTTGTCCCTTAAATGGAATTCCTTTGGGCAATACAACATCAAAAGCTGAAATTCTATCGCTTACAACCATAACCAAATATTGATTATTTATATTGTAAACATCTCTTACTTTCCCTTTATAAAAAGATTTTTGATTCGGAAAATTAAATTTTGATTCGGTGATTGCTTCCATGTGTTATATAATTAATGCTTATCGTATAGTTCAACAATTTTTTTAACAAGTTTATGGCGAATTACATCCGTTCCATCAAGCTGAATAATATCTATCCCTTCAACGTTATTTAAAAGCTTCATTGCTTGAGGCAACCCCGATGGTTGATGTTTTGGTAAATCGACTTGAGTAATATCTCCAGTAATAATGAATTTTGCAGAAGAACCCATTCTAGTTAAAAACATTTTTAGTTGTCCCTCTGTTGCGTTTTGTGCTTCATCTAAAATTACAAATGCATTATCAAGTGTTCTTCCTCGCATGAATGCTAAAGGCGCAATCTGAATAACCCTATTTTCAAGATAATAAACCAATTTTTCAGGTGCTATCATATCATAAAGCGCATCATAAAGTGGTTGTAAATATGGATCAAGTTTTTCTTTTAAATCTCCTGGCAAAAATCCTAAATTTTCTCCAGCTTCTACAGCTGGGCGAGTTAAAATAATTTTTTTTACTTCTTTATTTTTTAAAGCTCTAACAGCAAGTGCAACTGCGGTGTAGGTTTTACCAGTACCTGCTGGGCCAACAGCAAACACCATATCATGCTTGTCTATACTACTTACAATCTTACGTTGATTCCCTGTTCTTGCTTTTACAATTAATCCAGCGTTACCAAAAACTAAAACATCATCTCCTAAGTTTTCTTCATCATTTGTTCTTGATGCCCTACTTCCTCCTAATATTTGCTCTACAGCGTTATCTGTCAAATTTCCGTATCTATTTCTATAGGCTACCAAAATATTTACTATCATCTGTAACTGACTTAAATCTTCTTCTTCGCCACTTGCTTTAATCGTTTCTCCTCTTGCTACAATTTTTAGCTTTGGGAATCGTTTTTTTATTAACTCTAATTTAGAATCATTAACTCCATATAAATCTATCGGTGCAATATCTTCTAGTATGATTTTTAATTCGCTCAATTATATTTTACTTTAATGTTTTTTAAAGCACGAAAATAACATATTTTTGTGTATTGAATAGCAAAGGGCTAACCAAGTTTTAATAGTAATTTCAACTAAATGGCAATAATAACACTTACAACTGATTTTGGTTTAAAAGACTATTATGTAAGTGCGGTAAAAGGCGTTATTTTGAGCCTTTCGCCACAAAGTACCATAATTGATGTTACACATCTCCTTGATGCTAACGACACATTGGCGGCAGCATACATAGTAAAAAATTCTTATAAAAATTTCCCAGAAGGAAGTATTCATATTATTGGAGTTGATTCAAATACAAACACAATAATGCCTTATACGGTTGCTTATAGCAACGGACATTATTTTATTGCAACAGATAATGGCATTTTCTCTTTATTATTCGAATCGATACCTGAAAAAATGGTTTCACTTGATGCCGGTGGAAAACAATTTACATTCCCTACACGCGATGTATTTGCAAAAGCTGCTTGTTTTATAGCAAATGGCGGAAATATTGATGATATGGGAGAACCCAAAACAACAATTTTTCAAAGGGGATTATTAAATGCTGCATCTATGGGCGACTTGATAAAAGGGATTGTCGTTCATATTGACAATTACGGAAATGCAATCACTAACATCTCAAAAAATTTATTCGAGCAAAATAGAAAAAATAGAGCTATTGAAATGAGTTTCGGAAAGTATAGAATACACAAATTGAGTGCTGGATATTTTGATGTTGTTGAAGGTGAAGTTGTGGCATTTTTTAATGCAGAAGATTTTTTAGAGCTAGCTATTAGAAACGGTAGCGCAAGTGAATTAAATGGAATTAAAATTAACGATTCTGTTACAATTAATTTTATATGATTATCCGAATCGTTAAAATGTCGTTCAAGACAGATAAAGTTGATGATTTTCTTAAGCTTTTCAACAATTCAAAAGAGCTTATTCGAAATATGAAAGGATGTAGCCGCCTAGAACTATTAAATGATATTAATTCAAAAAACATTTTTTTTACATACAGCTATTGGGATTCTGAAGCAGATTTAAATAATTACAGAGCATCAAAAGTTTTTGAAAATGTTTGGAGCGAAACAAAAATATTATTTTCAGAAAAACCTAAAGCTTGGAGTGTTGAGCAAAAAACAATATTGTAAATTAAGCAAATTCACTAAGCTCTAACCATCGCAAACCCTTCTCATCAAGCTCAGAAATTATTTTTGAAATATCTTGGCTATATTTATCAATATCTTCTGGCTTCAAATTTTCTGAACTTAATAATTCTGTTAATTTATTTTTTGCATTTTCAAGATTTGCGATGTCTTTTTCAAGCTGTTCAAATTCAAACTTTTCTTTGAACGTTAGTTTACGTTTAGAACCATCTTCTTTAGTAATCGATATTTGTCCTTCCTCTATTTTTACTTTGTTCTGACTTACATCAACAGTAATATTATTTTTTTCTTCATAATCTCTTCTATCGCGGTACTCTGTATAATTTCCAGGAAAATCACGCACAACTCCATCGCCTTCAAAAACAAAAAGGTGGTCAACCATCTTGTCCATAAAATATCTATCATGTGTAACAATCAATACACAACCCTGAAAAGCTGATAAGAAATCTTCTAAAACACTTAAAGTAACAATATCTAAATCATTGGTTGGTTCATCTAATATTAAAAAATTAGGATTTTTAATAAGAATCGTCATTAAATACAAACGTCTTCGTTCACCCCCACTTAACTTTGATACCATACTATATTGTGTATCGGGAGGGAATAAAAATTTGGTCAAAAGTGCTGAAGCAGACAACTTACTTCCATCTGCTAAAGGAATAAATTCTGCAATATCTTTAACAACTTCTATAACACGTTTATCTTCATTCAGTTTTAAACCTTCTTGAGAATAATATCCAAAAATAATGGTTTCTCCTGTTTGGATATCGCCTGAGTTTGGCTGTTCCAAACCCATAATCATATTTAAAAAAGTGGATTTACCCACGCCATTTTTACCTATAACTCCAATCTTTTCGCCCTTTTTAAAAATATATGAAAAATCATTTACAATTTTAGTTTCGCCAAATGCTTTTTTAATTTTAATAAATTCTAAAATCTTCCCTCCTATCCTATTCATCTTTACTCCCAGTTCAAGCTTAGTTTCAGTTTTGCCACTAAACGCTTTTTCTTTTGTATCATCAAAAGCATTTAATCTCGACTTCGACTTTGTACCTCTTGCTTTGGGCATTCTTCTTACCCACTCCAACTCTCTTCGGTAAAGATTTTTCGCCTTGCTTATTTCTGCCCCTTCTATTGATTCTCGTTCGGCTTTTTTCTCAATATAATATTGAAAATTGCCTTTATAGTTATATAGTTTGGTATTATCAATTTCAATTATTTCAGTACAAACACTATCTAAAAAATAACGGTCATGTGTAACCAGCAACAATGTTAAGTTTAACGACACCAAGTAATTCTCAAGCCATTCAATCATTTCAACATCCAAATGATTGGTTGGCTCATCTAAAATTAAAAGATGGGGCTCATCAATTAAAACTTTTGCCAAAGCAACTCGTTTTTTTTGTCCGCCAGAAAGCATTGATATTTTTTTGTCAAGAAATGCGATTTTCAAACGTTGCAATACCTCTTTTACTTTACTATCAATAGCCCAAGCATCAAGTTCATCTATTTTAGCTGTACACTTTTCTAATTTCGCTTGCGTTTCTTCATTGTAGTTTTTTTCAAATTCATCTAATGCTATTTCATACTCTTTAACAGCAATGAGTGCAGGATTCCCTGTATTATAAATTGCTTCAATTACTGTACTGTTTTCATCAAAAATTGGATTTTGATCTAAATAGGTTACCGTAATATCTTTTCTAAATGTTATTTCACCAGAATCAGGAATTTCTTTTCCGGTAATAATTTTTAGTAATGTAGATTTTCCTGCTCCATTTTTTGCAATTAACGCAGTTCTTTGGCCTTGATTAAGACCAAAACTAATTTCATTAAATAATTTTTTAGCTCCGTATGATTTGGATACGGTTTCAACAGACAAGTAATTCACAAATATTATTTTTTAGGGGGCAAAGATAACCAATAAAAACAAATGCGCTCATTTACCTTGCTGGTAAATGAGCGCATTTAATCACGTTAAAAATTTATTTTATAACAACAACTTTTTGTGTTGCTTCCGATTCATTTGTTTTAATTTTAAATAGATAGGTTCCTTGTGAAAATTCGCTCATATCAATAGTTAATGAATGACTCCCTTTTGACTTTTTTTCGTTCATCATTTCTGCTACTAACTTTCCATTTATATCAAACAATGCTACAGAAACTTGTTTTTCTGCTTGTAGTTCAAACTTTATTTCGGCACGAGAAGTAATCAAAGAAGGAACAACATTAAACAAAAAATCATTATCAACATTTTCAAAAACATTTGTCGGGCTTCCAAAGTAATGATATGTTGTATTGTTTCCTGACCCAGAATTAGGCACCCCTAATGTATCTGTAATGATATTATAAAAAATATCTGCGGGGTTACTCAATCCTGTTGTAACAACAGCCGTTGGCGATGTAAAAGTATTTGTATAACGTGTGATTCTTGTTGGACTCCAAGAAGAAAGATAATAATTTCCTATGCCATCTTTTGTAATTCCATCAATACTACTCAATCCCGAAGAAGCAACAAGAGTGGTTACAGTAGAATCAATTAAAGAAACACTTCTGATTGCTCCTGTCCATTGAACAAAGACACAACGATTATTTGGCTGATCAAAGATAATTCCATTTGGGCTAGACAAACCAGTTGAAACAAAGGCATTAAACTGACGTGTATTTGTATTGAAACGGTATATTTTATTTCCACTATAATCTGTAATAAATAAGTTTCCAGCATTATCATGAGTAATTCCGTTTAAAAAACTAGCTCCAAGACTAATATTAAAAACTAAAGCAGCCGTATTAATATTATAAGCCCTTAAACTACCGCCAGCACAAGCATAAAGTGTATCGCCAACTATTTCCAAACCATGTGGCCCCCCACCAGAAAAACCTGTTGATACAAAAATAGCCAGTGCTCCATTCGAACTATTGCGAGTTAATATATTATTTCCTCCATTATTCGCTATAAACCAACGATTGTTGGCATAATCAAACTCAATACTTTCGGGGCTATTATAACTTTGAGAAAAAATCGTAAAAGACGAAAATACAGCTAAACCAATAAAAAAAAGTTTTTTCATGTTTCTGATATTTTAAAATTAATTATTAGAAATTTCCACTAAATCCATTTCACAAACAGAACATTTTCCAGGTTCAGAAAATAAAGAATCAGTACATTTCATAGGGCATTCGTATTGAGCCTTAGCAACTTCTTCATTTTTTACTTCGGCTTTATTGCCACAACTTGCCATTAAAAAGGCAAAAAAAGATAGATATAAAATTTTTGTCTTCATTTTTATAAGAGTCTATTTAAACTTAATTGATTTTTTTCACCTGTTCACTTCGACCAAGATAATGAAAATTAATTAACAATGAAAAATGTATGTTACAAATATTTATATATTTGTGCTTAGTAATAAATTACTGAAAATATACATGAAAAGATTGATATTAGTTTTGTTTTTATTTGTTGGTGCAGCCAACATTGCTTCTGCTCAAGGTGGAAAAGAAAAAGAAGGTGGACTTTTTAAACGACTATTTAAAAAAGAACAGAAACCTCGCGGACAAATGCAACATTTTGAAAAACAAAAAAAAGACCCTAACATTAAACACAATGGAACGTCCTATAGAAAAAATAAGAAAAGCAGATACAAAGTAGATGGTGATGGATTTGGCACCGCAGATCAACCGAAACAAAAAAGACGCAGAAAAAAATAAAAAAAAACCTCTCAAAACTTGAGAGGTTTTTTTTATGTAGATGATTTTATTTTTATCTCTCTTTAAAAATAAAAACATCTATCAAAATTAAAGGGAACGGAGAGAAAAAGATTTTTATCACAAACAAAAACTCTCCGTTCGCCTTTCTCTATTATCGGCCAAAAAAATTTAAAGAACTAAATACTGAAAATTAATGATTGTAATAAGTGAATATTTTAAAAATCACTTTGAAAATAACCGATAAAAATGTGGGCATGTAACTCATAAATGAGTACAATAGGAAGAATCTTTTAAAAAGATTCTAAAAAAATAAATTATATTCGAATTGTTCTATTTAGAAGAAAAATAGGAATGGATATGAAATAACTAGAATAATTATTAAAACTATTTTTTAATGTTTTAGCTTTTTTTCCAAAAACATTTATTGATGCTTGCTCAAGGCTTACTGATTTAAGTTTAAACTCGTTATTATTGCTTGCATGACCATTATCTAATGCCTTAGATGGTGGTGTTTCAATGTCTTGACTATCTTCTAAAGATGCAAATAATGCTATTTTTTCTGGGTCGTAGTTTTGGTAAAAACTTTTTTTATGATGATTAAAGTTAACTGTAACTAACTTAACAGCGACAGCAACAAGCAAGAACAACGTTGTTGGAACCAAAAAGCTTTTTATGTTTGTTGTTTTCTTCATCTTAATAACACAAATATAATACTTTTAAAAATGCAAAAACATTTTTTTCAAAATTAAACCCAACTTATGTAATAGAAAGCAATGAAATTGCTGTGCTAACTGCTCAGGGTTAAAAATGCCATAAATCGCTTTCCCAATTAAAAATAGTTTCTTTTATAGATTCGGACTCAATCAAACCATCAATACCAACTTTATATTCCGATATTGTTCTGTCGTATACATTCGACTCTTTTTTTATAAAGCTTGAAAACATTCGTTTTTGAAATAATTCATCATAATTCATTCTTTCAGCATCATTCCATCTATTAAAAACAGGGGCTTTTACTAAATATTTTCGAGCTTCCGGAAAATAAATCCAAAATAAAGGCTTAACTCCAACTATTTCACCTATTTCTGATATTTTATCCGTTAAAGGA
Source organism: Arcticibacter sp. (assembly GCA_021155045.1). Taxonomy (GTDB): domain Bacteria; phylum Bacteroidota; class Bacteroidia; order 2-12-FULL-35-15; family 2-12-FULL-35-15; genus 2-12-FULL-35-15. The sequence continues at coordinate 291,243 of JAJNQB010000001.1, read as the reverse complement.
CATATACCAATTATTCTGCAATCAAGTACAGAACGTTGTTTATCAAAAAACCAATCCTCTTTTATCCAATATTGGCGAATGTTAGAAGCTGTTATTTCGATTTTTAGTGGTGAAATTATAAACGTTCCTGGGTTATTTATATCTTCTATTTGATGTGTTGAATCCCAAGAAACCAACACTTTCTGTATTTCTATCTTTGTCATCGGATTTTTAAACTCATCATCAAATGCCGGATTCGCAAATGCTGTTAAATCTCCTTCTAAAAGAGCGCATTTAAGGACATCAAACAAACTTGCCAAACATTCTTGAGGTTCAGAAGGATAATATATTGGTAAATTTATTTTTTCTCGTAAATCAATTATGCGCCAAATGCGCTTGCTCCACATTACATCCGCTTCTCTTAAATTTGGATAAGGGACAGGAAAAGGTTTTTTAGTTCTATCTTTAAAGCAAGGATTGGGGTTTTGTGGCGATAAAACGTCATTTAAATAAAAGCATTGGGAATGTGATTCTAATATTAATACTATTAAAAAAATACTGAAAAGTGATGATTTCATTTTTTACCTCCTTTTCTGTATTAAAACGGAGGTAAGTATTATTTTATTGTACAAAAAAAATCCTTCGAAAAATTTCGAAGGATTCTTTTATTTAAAATGTTTTTTTTAGAAGTGGAACAAATCATGTTCCCACACAAAAATATCGTTTTTAACACGCTCAGACTCTAGTAAAGCATCTAAACCTGTTTTGTATTCTCCAATAATTCTATCATATACATTCGTTTCTTTTCTTACATAACTTGAGAACATTCGTTTCCAAAAAATATCCTCCAAAGTTCTACGCTCAGCATCATTGTGTCGCATATAAACTTCCTGATTAGCAAATATTGGTCTTGCTTCAGGGAAATATATCCAAAATAAGGCCTGGTCAGAACCTGTTGATTCGCCCGTTTCTGTTTTTTTCTCAACTAAAGGACAAATACCAATGATACGAACATCTAAAACAGAACGTTGTTTGTCAAAAAACCAATCTTCTTTTACCCAATATTTCCATACTCTTTCAGAATTTGTTTCATTTTTCACAGGAGCTGGATAATAAGTACCTGGATTGTCTGGATCTTCTACTTGGTTTGTATCCCATTTTATCAACTTTTTCTCAATCTCGCTTTTTGTCATTTCATAACGAAATTCATCATCAAAAGCCGGATTGTCAAAACAAGTGATTGTTCCATCATTAATTGCTGCATCACGAACAACATCAAACAAACTTTTTCTATCCAATATTGGAGATGTCGGATAATACAATGGATGATTCATTTTTTCACGAAGATCGATTACTCGCCAAATTCGTTTACTCCACATCACATCTGCTTCACGCAAATGAGGATAAGGAATTGCCCTTCGAGTACGAGTGTTCTCTTTTGTATAAACACCATCGGGATACTTTGGTGGTTTTGTTGGTGTTAATACTTCTTGTCCATAACTATCAAATGCAGCAGCACCGATAATAAATGTTAGTAAAAGAATTTTAATTGTTTTCATTTCAACCTCCGTATAATTGGTTAATTTATTTTACTTTAATAACGCAACCTGGTATCGAACGAGTTCCATCTGGAGCTTGTACCTTTACCTGTTCGATAAGAATTTTACCTCCAGCTTTCACTTTATTCATCATCTCTTTCATTTGACCAGTAGTTGCTGGACCAGAAGCAGGTACATCTACGAAAACACCATTGATGTTTGCAGACATAACCCATGATACAACAGGGAATTTCAAGTCAAATACAAAATCTTCTAATTTAGGAATAACTCCACCAGCTGCTGCTAATTCACCTTTCGTAGCTTTTCCGTCACCTGTAATACCAGCAAAAGAAGCCAAAGGGCTAGGTACTTTTTTTACACGAAACTCCATTTTTCCCATTGATTTTGAACCTGTTTTAGTTTTAACTGATACATTGATATCACATTTAGTTCCAGAATTAACTTTAACAATGTAATGTCCTTGTCCTTTTGAAACGATTGAACCAGAAGTTCCTGTAAGAGTAGCTACTACATCAGTTGGAGCTGCCCCGGCAACAGAAATATCAACTGGGTTTTCAACACCAATATAAAACACATTCATTTTGGTTGGAGAAACAGCCATAGAAGGTCTAGCAACCATGTATTCTCCTTTAAAAGGGTAAGCTTTAATACTACCATCAGGAGCTTTTACGTTAATCACACCAGAATATTCTTGTACTCCTTCAGCAGTACCGGCAACTTCATATTTACCAACACCTCCAATTACTTCAATGCTTTTTCCTTCGCCAATAATTTTAGGTTGAGCTTTATTGGTAGTATCAACTTTTCCTATTAATACCTCAGGATTCTGAGTAGAACTATGAGCAGAAACAAATATATCTGCAACATATTTTTCTCCTTGAACAATGTAACTTGTAGGAGCTACAACTTTAGCCTCGATTGCATCAAATTTAAAGTCATTTGCATCAATTGATTTTAGAAGTGTACTAACTACATCACTCTCTGCATTTTTAACATCATTTTTTATCTTTGCCATTGCGCTCATCACAGCAGCAACAGGATTATGATAAAAAATATTACTTTCCCATGTAACTTCTTTTTCTTCAGCAACAGAGTAAACATTTGCTGTACTCAATCCCAACTTCAACCCAGCTTTTTCGCTTTCTGGAACTAAAGCAGTCATTGCGGTTTTAAAAGCTTCAATTTTTTGCTTTAATTCAACTGATTTTCCAGTAGCATGTTCTGGATCTTCTCCAATTAAAATGTGCGTTGGAATATCATAATTATCTTTGCTATCAAGATAAACTAAATGAAAAGTATCAGCTTGTTCTTTGGTTAGTTTTTGAATTTCTTGGTATAACTCACTTCTTAATTCATCCACATAACCACACAATTCAGCCGAAAGCTTTTTAGCCTCTTGTGCTTTATCAAACCAAGGTTTTGTCTTAGTTTTGTTATCAGCCATAGCTTTTTCAAACTTGGAATACAATATTCCGTTTTTCCCATCGAAGTTTATATTCGTTGTATTCAAACCATCTTCAATGGCAACAAAGGCATTTAAAATTTCCTTGGATACATTCAGTGCCAATAGTGCTGTTAACACTAAGTACATCATTCCAATCATTTTTTGCCTTGGGGTTTCTTTACCTCCTGACATAGTTTATATAATTTTTCTGTGATTAAACAATAATTTATATTTCTGCTTTCTAAAAATAAATTTTCAGAAAAAGGAAAATAATTCCGTTTAAACGGAATTATTTTCTCATTGCGTTAAGCATATTACCGTAAATAGTATTCAACGATTCTAAGTTATTAGAAAGTTGTGCTATTTGCTCTTTGTAGCGTTTTGTATCATCTACAGAGTCGTTTAAACTACCCATTAAAGTTTCTAAACCGTCATAGAATTTAGATGTAGCTTTCAAATGATCGTTAGAACCTTGAAGTTGCAATTCATAAGCTGCATTTAAAGCTGATAAATTTTTAGAGACCTTAGTAATTTGTTCGCCTAAAGATGCGCTATCATCATTTGTAACAGCTAATCCCATTAAAGAATCAGCAGCTTTAGAGTAAGCACCAGAAAGAGTATTAACATTTTCTGCAGCAGATTTTACACTTGTAACATATTCATTTGTAGCTACTGATGCATCTGTAATGTTATTTAACTTATTAGCTTGATCACTTAAGCTACGCATACCATCACCTAAGCTTGCGATAAGTTCTGGACCAATTTTAGCATCCTCAAGCATATTATCTAATTGTTCCGTTATTGAACCTTTATCTTCTTCCAATTCTTTTGTGTCTTCACCATGCATCCCCGCTAATTCTGGATATACTAAACTCCAATCCACCTCTTCGTGTGGCGGCTCAAATGCCGAGAAAAAGAAGATTACAGCCTCTGTAGATAATCCAACAACAAGCATTGGACCCGCACCAGGCCAGTGCATAATTTTAAACATCGCCCCGATGATTACGATTGCTGCGCCAAACCCATATAGTTTAGCCATGAAACTTTTCCATTTTTTACCACCCATAGTTTTTAAATTTTTAAAAGTTAATAATTAATTGTTATTTAGTTTAGATTAAGAGATTTTCAAATTAAATATCATCACCCTTCGCACGACCCAAGTACGTTTGAACACAACGGAAACCAACATAACATTTTGCCGTATCTTGGTATTCATAAGTTCTTGAGCTTGTTTGTAAGTAAAAACCTACATCTTTCCATGACCCACCACGAATTACTTTACGTTTTAAAACGTTTGCTTCGTTATCTTGTGCTTCATATACATAGTCAGGATTCAAATCATGATCAAAGTCGTAAGCTGCTTCATCATAAGCATTGCTTGTCCACTCAGATGCATTTCCTGCCATACAATACAAACCATAATCATTTGGATTATATGACATAATTTTTACTGTATGGAATCCACCATCAGGGATATAATTACCACGCATTGGTTTAAAGTTTCCTAAGAAACATCCTAAAGCGTTTCTGATGTAAGGGCCACCCCAAGGGTAAGGACTTAAAGCATTTCCGCCACGAGCAGCGTATTCCCACTCTGACTCCGTTGGTAAACGAAAATCATTCACATACGTTTGTCCGTTAGCTAATAACCAGTTATTAAATAATTGAGTTCTCCAAACACAAAATGCACGAGCTTGTTTCCAACTAACACCTACAACAGGATAATCATCATAAGCAACATGCCAGAAGTACATATTTGTCATTGGTTCGTTAAATGCGTAGGTAAAGTCATGTATCCAAGCTAATGTATCAGGGTAAACATTGATAACATCTTTTACAATAAACACACTTCTATCTTTGTCTTTACGTTCACGTTTGCTGTAATTTCCACTTCCGTCAGAAATTTCATCTTTTACATCGTAATGACCTAAAGTTTTATTATCGCCAACAGAAGTATTTTCCCAACCATTAATAAAATCTTGTCCATTTTGGTCTGGTGATTTCGATGGTTTAAATCTATTTGATTTATTAGCTGCTAAACGCAAGTTAATCCAGTAATACTCGTAATTTAACTTACGTGTATCAACTTCTCTTCTTCTGTAGTAACGCTCTTCTGGCGGCAAGTACATAAATTCTAATGCTTCACGAACATCTTGCTCTTCCCACTCAATTGCTTCTTCCCAGTTCAACAAAGGAGGATCAATATCTTGTCCGTAATCATCCGTAACTATACCATGTTCGCCAATACCATCATCAATTAAATGGCGGTGTGCTAATGAATCACGAACCCAATATACGAATTGGCGATACTCATTGTTTGAAATTTCAGTTTGGTCAATGTAAAATGCTTGTACCGAAACGGTTTTTGATTTTGTAGTGTGAGCATACGTTGGATCTTCATCGCTTGGGCCCATATTGTAACTTCCCATGGGGATATACAACATTCCGAATGGATCGATATCAAACCATTCTTCGCGAGGATGAACACCTACAAGCTCTCCTGAACTTTTAGTACAGCCGGCTGCTAATACAACCACAGAGCTTAACAAGAGCAATTTTTTCATTTTTGTTTGTTTGTTTGTTTGTTTTAAACCCCTTTGCAATAAAATCATTATAATTTTATATATAATGATTTTGGGATGTAAGGTAGCTTAAACGATAATTTAAAGTTAAGGTTACAAAAAAATTTAATTTTTAAAAGAATCTAACATTTTCGTGCCCTTGTGGTTTAGGATCGCTCACTATTTTGTGGCAATATCCTAACATAATCTCATGTGTTCCGTTACTGTGATTTTTAATCGCAGACAATGTAACATCATAAGAATAACCAAACCTTAATGTTCCTTTTGGGTTAACTTTCCATTCTAAACCAGCCATAACCGGAATAGCATCTGTTAAACGATAAGATGCTCCAATGAACACCATATCTCTCCATTTTGCTAATAAGTTAAAATCCATTTGTGTTGAAGATGCATCCGATTTAACCAAAACAGAAGGAGTTAAGCTAAATGCATTTCCAATTGGAAATTTATGTCCTGCCATAATATAATAGTGGCGTGCAACTTTATAATTAAAACTCCAAGCAAGAGAGTTTGTTGTCCCCGCTTCTTTTAATTGTTGTTCTGGTAAATGCAATGCAGAAATACCTACATACGTTCCTTTGTTACCGGCAAAGTACAATCCAAATCCAACATCATAAGTAGTTGCAGAAGCTCCACTCCAAGGAATTGCTACATCTGTGCCAGGGTTTGCAGAAGTGCTTCCATCGGGTGCTAAAAAATTATTTGATATTGTTTTTTGAATCATTCCTACATCTAAACCAATACCTAGAGTTCCTGCACTACCTAAAGCTAAGTGATAAGAATATGCTAATTTAGCTTTTAAACTTTTTTCAAATCCTAATTGATCTTGGTCAACCGTAATTCCTAAACCTCCACCAAGAATACGTCCGTAGTCTAAACTCACTAATGCTGTTTTAGGAGCACCAGGGAAGCTATTCCATTGCTGACGATAAAAAATCGTTCCGCAAAGTGCTTGACTTGTTCCAGCATAACCTGGATTAACTGCTAATCGGTTAAACATATTCATACTGAATTGTGCATCTTGTTGTGCTAAAGCAACAACTCCTATAACCGATAAAGCAACAGTAGTAAAGATTTTTTTCATGTTTTATTTGTTAAATTTTATAACAATTTATAATACAATTTCGGACTTTTTACTAAAAGTCAGGTCGCTAAATTAAACATTAGTTCATTAAAAACAAATTTTTTACACAATTTATTGTTTATAGTTGAAAATATTTTTTTCGAGAATTAACCTAATTTTTGGAAAGTTTGCCACCATTTGTCTGGCAATTCATCTTTACAAGCTGTTTCATAATCGCTATAGGAACATGGAACCATGTGGTGTCGTTCAAATTTTATTTGGTGATTTACAGGGTAAGGGACATCCATCCACCAACGGTCGCTTTTATTACTCTTGTAAAAAACTATTTCATGCTCGTGATTAGTAATAGAAACTCTGTATTTGGTATATTCTGTTTTATCTCCAATAGGGTAATCTTTTTTACGATTGTAGTACCCATCGATAAAATACCAAATCATTTGTGCAACAAGGTGTGCTGTTTGTTTGTTGGTATCAAAAGCTGGATTTATTTCATAAAATCCGATTGAACTCAATTTATCACTCATCCCTGCATAACGTGTTATTTGGCAAGCTTCTTCTCCGTAAAAACCGTTTGGTGAAGCATTTGCATTACCGGGCGCATCACTTTGTCGAATGGATGAAATATCAAAACTCAGGACATCAGCATTTCTAACAATTGGTTCAACTCCTTCCATGTTCTTTCTTAAAGTACCTAAACGATGAGAATCAAAGTATAATTTATCCATCAGCTCAATTGAGTTTTGGTCCACAAAATAAGTTTGATAACCAACATTACTGTAATTGAAAAGTATATTTGGCTTGTGTAAAATAATTTTACTTAAATAATTTTGAGAATGTAATTCATCATCGCCATTACCAATATCAAAAGCAGAATCAACTGCAACAATGTTTATGGTTTGTTCCATTTTTTGATACGCAAGATAATTGCAGTATGTTAAATCTTGTCCTCCACCAATAATCACTGGAACAATATTTTTTTTGAGTAGTTGCGCTAAAACATCTGTTAGTGCAAAATAGCTATCTTTTACTGTTTCGCCTTTTCTTATGTTTCCTAAATCAACAATTTTAACAGAATAATTGCCCTGAAACAGTTTGTAAAAATATTCACGAACATAATCTGCCGCCAATCCACAACCTTCGTTATTCAAAGAATTTCTGTCTTCTTCAACTCCTACAATTGCAATATGAATGTTTTCCAGAGAAGGAAATTCCTGATTGTTTGTGTATGCTTGAATTATTTGACCATACATGGTTTCAGCATTAGCACTTTTTGAAAAAAAGCTCGAAACATCAATTGTACTGAAATATTCTTGCATAAATTAAGCTATATTTTAAAAAAACCTTATTACTTTTTTTTAGCCATTTTTTTTACTGTTGCTTTTTTTGCTGCAGTTTTTTTAACAACTTTTTTTGCTGTTTTTTTAGGTGCACTTTTTTTAGCTGCCACTTTTTTTACTGGAACTGCTTTAAAGGCTGGTTTTTTCTTAAACCTACTTCCTTTGCTAGCATTTTTAGGGTCGGCAGCAATATCTAAACATTCTTTCAATGTCAAGTTTTTTGGTTCAACATCTTTCGGAAGTTTATAATTATTTCCATCAACAACTAAGTAAGCACCCCACCTTCCATTCAACACTTGAACTTCAGGATTTTCAGAAAATGTTTTTATGTATTTGTCGATATCTGCTTGGCGTTTTGCCTTTATTAATTCGATACAGCGTTCAGCAGATACAGTCATTGGATCATCTTCTTTTTTCAAAGAAACAAAAATACTGTTGTGTCGAACATAAGGTCCAAAGCGCCCAATTGCAACAGTCATATCTTTATCTTCAAACACGCCAGCAACTCTTGGTAATTTAAATAAATCCAAAGCTTCTTGAAACGTGATTGTTTCTAATCGTTGGTCTTTTCTTAAGCTTGCAAATTTGGGTTTATTGTTTTCATCATCGCCTTCGCCAAGCTGTGCCATCGGACCAAAACGACCAATTCTTACATATACGTTTTTACCTGTAGTTGGGTCAATTCCCAATAAGCGCTCACCACTTGCACGCTCCGAATTTTCTGAAGTATTTTCTACATTTTTATGAAATGGTTTGTAAAAATCGGAAAGCATTTTTGTCCAATCCATTTTCCCCTCAGCAATTTCATCAAACTCCTCTTCCACTTTTGCGGTGAAATTAAAATCTAAAATTTGAGGGAACTCTTTTAAAAGAAAATCATTTACAACCATTCCAATATCTGTAGGGAACATTTTATTTTTTTCAGCCCCTGTTCGTTCTGTTTTTATTTCTTCTACAATATTTTTATTTTTCAAAATAATAACACTATAATTTCTTTCCACTCCTTCTCGCTCTTCTTTTACAACATATCCTCTTTTTTGAACTGTTGATATTGTTGGTGCATACGTTGATGGACGACCAATCCCCAGCTCCTCTAATTTTTTAACTAAACTAGCTTCGGTGTATCTTGCAGGGTGATGCGTAAATCTTTGTGTTGCAGAAATTTCATTTGCATTCAACTTTTCGCCAACTTTAATTGGAGGCAACATTCCTTCTTGGCTTTCTTCATCTTCATCATCGGTTCCTTCTAAATATACTTTTAAGAAACCATCAAATTTCAACACCTCACCTTGCGCTACAAATTTTTCAGTTGTATTTGAAATTTTTATTACTGCAGTTGTTTTTTCTAACTCAGCATCACTCATCTGAGATGAAATGGTACGTTTCCAAATTAAATCATATAATCTTTTATCTGCGCCATCACCATCTATCGTTTGGTTTTCGATATATGTTGGACGAATTGCTTCATGCGCTTCTTGAGCACCTTTTGATTTAGTTTTATATTGCCTAATGTTTAAATATTTATCTCCATAATTTCCTGTAATTGCACTTTTTGCTTGGTTGATTGCTGTTTCAGATAAATTAACAGAATCTGTTCTCATATATGTAATCTTTCCGCTTTCGTATAATTTTTGAGCAACAACCATTGTTTGAGCAACTGAAAATCCTAATTTACGGGAGGCTTCTTGTTGCAATGTTGAAGTAGTAAAAGGTGCTGATGGAGATTTTTTTGTTGGTTTTGTTTCAACTGTTTCAATTGTAAAATCAGCTGATTCACATTTTTTCAAAAAATCTTTAGCTTCTTCGTGAGTAGCAAATTTTTTATTTAGTTCTGCTTTAACAATTGAATTTCCGGAAACAAAACTAGCTACAACTTTATATGCGGATGAGCTTATAAAACTCATTATCTCTCGTTCACGCTCCACGATTAACCTCACAGCAACGGACTGAACTCTCCCTGCCGACAAAGATGGACGAATTTTTTTCCAAAGGATTGGAGATAATTCAAAACCAACAAGCCTGTCTAAAATTCTTCTCGCTTGTTGTGCATCCACCAAATGTTTATCAATAGTTCTTGGATTTGCAATTGCATTTTTAATTGCAGGCTTTGTTATTTCATGAAAAACAATACGTTTTGTATTTTTATCATTTAACCCTAAAGACTCAAATAGATGCCAAGAAATTGCCTCTCCTTCACGATCTTCATCGGTTGCTAACCAAACAATATCAGCTTTCTTTGCTAGTGATTTTAATTCATTTACTATTTTTGATTTGTCGGGTGAGACTTCATAAGTTGGCGAAAATTTATTTTCAATATCAACACCTAATCCCTTTTTTGCAAGATCACGAACATGACCAAAGCTCGACTTTACTGTAAATCCTTCCCCTAAAAATCCTTCTATAGTTTTTGCCTTTGCAGGCGACTCCACAATCACTAAATTTTTACTCATACGCTATTTTGCTTTATAATTTAATATTATTCGAAGATGTTAATTTTTCGATTTCGGTTGCAAAGAAAACAAATCAAAAACAAAAAATCCAAATTTAATTTGCAAATGTGGAAACATATATATATAAATATATATATATAATTTTTTATTTTTTTTAACGAAAATTGGATTTCCGCCATTTTGTCACCCTTTATTTTTTAATTACCTTTGCCATCCAGAAAATAAAAAATGGAAGAAAATAAAGTAATTGATGAGAGCAAACAAGGTGAAGCCTTGATGATTGAAAAACCAGAAAATGCAACAGGGAAAAAACTTTTTTTAGAAAGCTATGGCTGTGCTATGAATTTTTCGGACAGTGAAATTGTTGCTTCAATTTTAAAAGATAAAGGATTTAGTACCACACAAGATTTTTTTGAAGCAGATGTAATATTTGTAAACACATGTGCTATTCGTGAAGGAGCAGAACAACGTGTTCGAAAAAGATTAACCGAATACCGTAAAGCCAAGAAAACAAATCCTGATTTAATAATCGGAGTTTTGGGTTGTATGGCAGAACGATTAAAATCACAATTTTTAGAGCAAGAAAAATTAGTTGATATTGTTGTTGGACCAGATGCATATCGCAGCCTTCCCGAATTAATCGAAACTGCCGAAACTGGACAAAAAGCTGTAAATGTGCTTTTATCAAAAGAAGAAACGTATGCTGATATTGCTCCTGTTCGTTTAGGAAGTAACGGTGTAACCGCATTTATCAGCATCACTCGTGGTTGCGACAACATGTGTTCGTTTTGTGTTGTGCCATTTACCAGAGGAAGAGAACGCAGCCGAGACCCAGAAACAATTATAAAAGAAGCAGAAGATTTATTTGAACAAGGATACAGAGAAGTTACTTTATTGGGGCAAAATGTTGATTCGTACTTATGGACTGGAGGCGGATTAAAAAAAGAAAATCCCACAAAAGAAGAATTACAAAATTCCACAACATTTGCTCAATTGTTAGAAAAAGTAGCTTTAGTAAACCCAAATTTACGTGTTCGTTTCAGCACCTCGCACCCAAAAGATATGACGGATGATGTGCTTTACGCTATTGCGAAGTATGAAAATATTTGTGATTATATTCATTTACCTGTACAATCTGGAAACACAAGAATATTAGAAATGATGAATCGGGGTTATTCACGCGAATGGTACTTAAACAGGATTGACACTATCAGAAAAATAATTCCAAATTGTGCAATTTCTATGGATATTATCACGGGGTTCTGTTCCGAAACAGAGGAAGAACACCAAGATACTTTATCGTTAATGGAATATGTAAAATATGATTTTGGATATATGTTTGCTTATAGCGAACGTCCAAAAACATTAGCAGAAAGAAAATACAAAGATGACGTTTCAGAAGAAATTAAAAAAAGAAGGCTACAAGAAATTGTGGACTTACAGCAAAAACATTCTGGAATTAGAACAAAACAAGGGCTAGGAAAAGTACATAAAGTTTTGGTTGAAGGTGTTTCAAAAAAGTCGAAAGATTTTTTATTTGGTAGAAATTCTCAAAGTGTTGTAGTTGTTTTTCAAAAAGAAAATTTCAAAAAAGGTGATTATGTGAATGTTTTAGCAGAAGAATGTACAAGTGCAACGTTGATTGGGAAAGTAGTTTAGCCACCTCTCCCCGACCCTCTCCAAAAGAGAGGGAGAAGAGTGAAACAACATATTCGTAAATTCGTAAATCGTAGATGACATTACAAGAAATAAAAAACAGGTTTGGAATAATTGGTAGTTCACCATTACTTGACAGAGCAATAGATATTGCCAAGCAAGTAGCGCCAACAGATTTAACAGTTTTAATTACAGGAGAAAGTGGAACCGGGAAAGAAGTATTTCCTCAAATTATTCATGCATTAAGTGCACGTAAGCACGGACAATACATTGCTGTAAACTGTGGTGCAATTCCAGAAGGAACAATAGATTCAGAATTATTCGGACATGAAAAAGGTTCGTTTACGGGAGCGCATGAAGCACGTAAAGGCTATTTTGAAGTAGCTAATGGTGGAACTATTTTTTTAGATGAAGTAGCTGAAATGCCAATGGCTACGCAAGCACGATTATTACGCGTATTAGAAAGTGGTGAATTTATAAAAGTTGGTTCTTCAAAAGTTTTAAAAACAGATGTTCGTGTGGTAGCAGCTACCAATGTAAATATTCAACAAGCTATTGAAAAAGGAAAGTTTAGGGAAGATTTATATTATCGTTTAAATACTGTACCTATCACTGTTCCTCCTATTCGTGACCGCAAACAAGATATTTATCTTTTATTCAGAAAATTTGCTGCTGATTTTTCGGCAAAATACAGAATGCCAACCATAAAGTTAGATGCTGAAGCAGAACAAATTTTAACCAATTATTATTTCCAAGGAAATGTTCGACAATTAAAAAATATTACAGAACAAATTTCTGTTATTGAAAAAACAAGAGACATTAATGCCGATACATTATTAAAATATCTTCCTAATAATCAAACCTCTCAACTACCTGTTTTAGCTAACAATTCAGCCACATCTCAAAACGATTTTAGCGAACGAGATATTTTATATAAAGTTTTGTTTGACATGAAAAAAGATTTAACAGACTTAAAAAAGGTGGTTGTAGATTTAATTGAGAATGACAGTCAAATGAATCATGATTTTCAGCCAGAAAATGCGACAATTATTAAAAAACTTTATCAAGATGTTGGAGGAAATCCGGAAACGACAATACAGTTAGGATACAACACATCTGCTCCATCTGTTTTATCAAAAAAAGAGGACGCATCAAAAACGATAGAAGTAGAAGAAAACCTTTCGTTACAAGAAATTGAAGAAGATATGATAAAAAAAGCATTGACAAAACACAAAGGAAAAAGAAAAAATGCTGCGAAAGAACTAGGAATTTCGGAGAGAACATTGTACAGAAAAATCAATGAATACAATATTAAATAGAAAGATATAAAAGGGAAAAGTCAAAAGGGATTATTATAGAGAAATAAGTATCTGTATCGTTGGCAGTTGGCAAAAAGCAGTTTACAGTTGGCAAAAGACAATAGAAATTGAATAAATTATTAAAATATCGATTAAGATTAAAGAAAAACAACAGAAATCTGTTTGTCCTTTTGATTCTTGCTCTTTTTACTTTTGCATTATCAAATGGTTGTAAAATGCACTATGGTTTCAGTGGGGCAACAATTCCTCCAGAAGCAAAAACGGTTTCTGTTCAGTATTTTCAAAATCAAGCAACACTTGCACCGCCCACTCTTAGCCAATCTTTTACTGAGGCACTTCGAGATAGGTTGAGTTCTCAAACTCGATTAGGGTTAGTAAATAAAAATGGGGATTTGAATTTTGAAGGAAGCATTACAGGATATTTAACTTCGCCTATCGCTATTCAAAGTACTGATTTGGCGGCATTGAATAGATTAACAATAACAGTAAGTGTGAAATATAATTGTACGTTTGATGAGAAAAAAAATTTCGAACAAAGTTTTTCAAGGTTTGCAGATTATAATAGTGCTGAAAGTTTAACAACCGTTGAAGAAGAATTAATAAGACAAATAAACGAACAATTGACATTAGATATTTTTAATAGAGCATTAAACGATTGGTAAAATGAATAAAAATCAATTCATATCCTACATCGAAAACCCCAATAAACTATCGGACAATGATGCTATGTTATTAAATGATGTAATTAAAAACTTCCCTTATTTCCAAACAGCATATTTATTATACGCAAAATGTTTAAACAACACTCAAAGTATTCATTATAACAATCAGCTTAAAACAACTGCGGCTTATGCATCAAACAGAAAAATTCTATACAAGTTAATTACAAATCAAAATTTAATTCAAGAAAACGCTGAACTTATTGATGCAGAAAAAAAAATTGAAACTACAAACGACAAAAAAATTGAAAAAGCAGTTGAAACTGTTGTAAAAGAAGAAGTAAAAGAAAAGCATATTTCAACTACTATTATTGAAAATATTTCTAAAATAATAGAAACTCCAAAAAAAGAAATAGTAGAAGAAAAAGTAATTGAAAAGATTGAAACTAAATTAAAAAAAGAGCTTACTCATTCCGTTCAGGAAGAAACAAAACAAGAAGAATTTTCAGGATTAGAAAAAGAATATTTAACTGTTGCTGTTGATTCCGCAATAGAAATAGATCTTTTAAACAAAGAAATTTATGTAGAAACGATTGAAACAAATTTTGTATTAAATACCCCTTACGAAGAGCATAAAACCGAAGAATCGATTAAAGTAGCGGCTGAAAAAGTGGAAATTAGCAATCTATCCTTTAGTGATTGGTTGAAACATATTGATGATGATTCTATTATTGAAGCTAAAGAGACAGAAAAAACAGCAGAAAAAAATCAAAACCTTTCGCCCGCAGAGCTTGTAGATAAATTCATTAAAGAGGAACCTAAAATTGCTCGCCCAAAAGCAGAGTTTTTTAATCCCGTAAATATTGCGAAACAAAGTGTTGCTGACGACATTACCCTTGTAAGTGAAACTTTAGCTAAAATTTATGTTTTACAAGGGAATTATAACAAGGCATTGCAGGCTTATGAAAGTTTACGCTTGAAATATCCAGAAAAAAGACTTTACTTTGCAGCCCAAATTAAACAAATAAGAAAATTAATAACACAACAAAACAATAAATAATTATGGAATCTATTATTTCGGTATTAATAATCATAGTTTGTATCTTACTTATTTTGGTAGTATTGGTACAAAACTCTAAAGGCGGTGGACTGGCTTCTTCTTTTTCTTCTTCTAACCAAGTTATGGGCGTTCGTAAAACTGCCGACTTTTTAGAAAAAGCTACATGGTCTTTAGCAATTGCATTACTTGCACTAAGTATATTTTCAGCTCAGTATAGCGGAACTTCTAATGGAACAAAAAAAGCGAATGAATCTGATACGCGTAAATCTGTGGAGGCGGTTGCTGGAGACCAACCAGCTAATGGAAACGGAAATGCAATTCCATTAATGCAAGACTCTACTAAATAGTCTTAAAAATATATTCACTTTAAAATGTCAGAGTGTCACAAACATTTCTGACATTTTTTTTGAAAAATAAAATTCATCGGAAAAATTGTCGGAGATTCAACAAAACAAGCAACTGGCATGAATTATGACCAAAAGCCAACACAAAAGAAAAAAAAGTTAAACTTTAAATTATAAAATTATTATGGCAAAAGTAAGTATCAAACCATTAGCAGACAGAGTAATTGTAGAGGCTGCTGCTGCAGAAGAAAAAACCGCAGGAGGAATTATCATTCCTGATACAGTAAAAGAGAAACCACAACGCGGTAAAGTAATAGCTGTTGGAAACGGAAAGCCAGATGAACCCATGACTGTTAAAGTTGGCGATAATGTTTTATACGGTAAATATGCAGGCACCGAAATTCAGGTTGATGGAAAAGACCTTTTAATTATGCGTGAAAGCGATATTTTCGCAATCGTTTAATAAATTGTAAATCAAAAATTTTAAATAACTAAAAACTAATAATATTAAATTATGGCAAAAGATATTTTATTTAACGTTGATGCTCGCGACCGATTAAAAAAAGGCGTTGATGCTTTGGCAAATGCAGTAAAAGTTACATTAGGTCCAAAAGGAAGAAATGTAATTATCGATAAAAAATTTGGAGCTCCCAGTGTAACAAAAGATGGGGTTTCTGTTGCAAAAGAGATTGAATTGAAAGATCCAGTAGAAAACATGGGTGCTCAAATGTTAAAAGAAGTTGCTTCTAAAACAGCTGATGCTGCAGGAGATGGAACCACCACTGCAACAGTTTTAGCACAAGCAATTGTTACTGCTGGTTTAAAAAATGTTGCAGCTGGAGCAAACCCAATGGATTTAAAAAGAGGAATTGATAAGGCTGTTATTGCTGTAGTAGAAAACTTAAAAACTCAATCAAAAAAAGTTGGAGACGACATCAAAAAAATTGAGCAAGTAGCTACTATTTCGGCAAACAATGACAATACTATCGGAAAGCTAATTGCGGAAGCAATGGGTAGAGTAAAAAAAGAAGGTGTTATCACAGTTGAAGAAGCAAAAGGCACAGAAACTACTGTTGAGGTAGTTGAAGGAATGCAATTTGACAGAGGATACATTTCTCCATACTTTATTACTGATGTAGATAAAATGCAAGCTGTGCTTGAAAACCCTTATGTTTTGATTTACGAGAAAAAAATATCAGGAATGAAAGAATTGCTTCCAATTCTTGAAAAAGCAGTACAATCAGGCAAACCTTTATTAATCATTGCTGAAGATTTAGATGGAGAAGCATTACAAACACTTGTTGTAAATCGTTTACGTGCTAATTTAAAAATTGCTGCTATTAAAGCTCCAGGATTTGGAGATAGAAGAAAAGCAATGTTAGAGGATATTGCAATTTTAACTGGTGGAGTTTTTATCAGCGAAGAGCGTGGATTCAAATTAGAGAATGCAGATTTATCTTTCTTAGGTAAAGCAGAAAAAATTACTATTGACAAAGACAATACAACTATTGTTGGTGGTTCTGGTAAAAAAGCTGAAATAACGGCTCGTGTAAATCAAATAAAAGCACAAATTGAATCAACAACTTCTGATTATGACAAAGAAAAACTGCAAGAGCGCTTAGCTAAATTAGCTGGTGGTGTTGCTGTACTTTATGTTGGTGCTGCTACTGAAGTTGAAATGAAAGAGAAAAAAGATAGAGTTGATGATGCATTAGCTGCTACTCGTGCTGCAGTAGAAGAAGGAATTGTTGCAGGAGGAGGTGTTGCATACATTCGTGCTATTGAAGCATTAGAAAAATTAAAAGGTGCAAATGAAGATGAGAATACTGGAATTGCAATCATCAAACGTGCGATAGAAGAACCATTACGTCAAATTATTGCAAATGCAGGCGGAGAAGGTGCTGTCGTAGTTCAAAAAGTACGCGAAGGAAAAACTGATTTTGGTTATAATGCTCGTACCGAAAAATATGAAAATTTATTTGCTGCTGGCGTTATCGATCCTACAAAAGTAACTCGTATTGCATTAGAAAATGCCGCTTCAATTGCTGCAATGCTTTTAACAACAGAGTGTGTTTTAGCAGAAGTAAAAGAGGATGCTCCATCTATGCCAATGGGCGCTCCAGGAATGGGCGGAATGGGTGGAATGATGTAAACCTACAAATAGATTATAAAAAAACCTTGAGTTTTGCTCAAGGTTTTTTTATTTTAAACCGCAATTAGACAGTAGAAAGCTTTAGAAAAGCTGCACTATCTGTCTTAATGCGGATAATCCCGATTTGGTGTTTGTTAAAATTTCTTATCCCCATAAAATACAAAAAGTCTTACAAACACTTAATCGTAGGCAGTTATTTTTTTTAACTGTCTGCTTAGGGTTAAACGCAAAAATGATTTATCTCATCTAATACCGATGTAAGATTTAAAATTATTGGTACAATATATTAAGAACATGGTTTTATATATCTTTGTTCCACGAAAACATTTTACAGATGAAGATTAAATTATTATCTATTCTATTTTTTTTAGGGTTGTGCACATACGTAAAAGCTCAAGACGAAAAATGTGATTGTCCACAACAATCAAAAGCTGGAAAAGGAACGTTTTATTTTTCTTGGGGGTATAACCGAGAAATATTTTCAAAAAGCGATATTCATTTTAAAAATACAACAACAGAAATTAATGCTACAACAGGAAAACCTGAGTCGTATGAATTTACGATTTATAATGCTGCTGCAACGGACAGACCTGGGTTTAAAAATATGTTGCACACAGACTTAACAATTCCTCAATACAACTATAGATTAGGTTATTTTTTTAACAATAAAAAAGATTTAGGAATAGAAATTAATTTTGATCACACAAAATATATTATGCGAAACTGGCAAACACTTCGCATCAAAGGAACAATTCATGGGGAATACATTGACAAAGATACCTTAATCAGCCCCGACAATTTTTTAGCTTTTGAACATTCTGATGGAGCAAATTTTTTGATGCTGAACATTATGAAACGGCAAAGATTATTAATCAGTAAAAATAAAAAACATTGGATAAGTGGTATTGGAAAATTTGGTGCTGGTCCTGTTATCCCAAGAACACAAGTTACTATTTTTGGGAAAGATTTAAATAATAGATTTCATATTGCAGGTTATTGCATTGGAGCAGAACTTGGTTTGCGTTATGATTTCTATAAATATTTTTACTTAGAATATACAGGAAAAGGAGTTTTTGCAGATTATAGAAATGTTCTTGTGTACGGAGAAGGAAAAGCAAAACATTATTTTTGGACAGCAGAAACTATTTTAGTTTTAGGACTTCAAATTCCGATTTAGTTAATCACAATCACACTTGTCATTTTCTAATTTCAAATCAATGGCTGTAACAATTTTTGAAATTGTATCGCAATCAGCTATAACAACTCGTAGTTCTTGTCCATCTTGAGAATTTCCTTCAACAGCATAAGTGCCACAAGGTTTATCGCGAACATTGCTTTTATCATAATTTATCTTTCCGAATTTCAATAAATATTTTATTTCTTCCAGCGAAATATTTCTGCAATTCATTCTACATTCAGCATGTTTTGTAAGTATTAATGTTTGGCTACTTAATTCTTCCAACTTAACAGAACCAGGCATTTTACAACCTCTGCCTTTATATATTACACCTACTAATACTATTCCGAGTAAAAATCCGAAACCATAAAATTTAAACCGTCTGATTAAATCAGCATTTTTTCCTTCAATCGCCATAAAAAAATTTAATAGAATATTTTACCAAGCAGCCATAATTAAGTTTATATCCTTATAAGGCAACTTATACATCTCTGCTAAATCTTTGTTTGTAACAGAACCGTTATAGATATAAACACCATTTCTTACCCCTTCGTTTTGTCGCAACATATTTTCCACCCCCCCTTCATCACCTATATTTACAAGGATTGGTGCAAAAATAGTACTAAGTGCATAAGAGGCAGTACGAGATACACGGGATGCGATATTGGGAACACAATAATGAATTACACTATGTTTTCTGAAGATTGGTTTTGAATGGTTTGTTACTTCAGATGTTTCAAAACATCCTCCTTGATCGATACTTACATCGATTATAACTGAGCCAACTTTCATTTCGCTTACCATTGCTTCAGTAACCACACAAGGTGTTCTACCATGTTGTGCTCTTATTGCGCCAATAACCACATCTGCTGTTTTTAAATGTTTTGCCAAAACTCTTGGTTGAATAACAGATGTAAAAACTCGAGCACCAATATCACTTTGTAATCTTCTTAATTTGTAAATAGAGTTATCAAATACTTTTACAGAAGCTCCTAAACCCAAAGCTGCACGAGTTGCAAATTCACCAACAGTACCTGCTCCTAAAATTATAACTTCTGTTGGTGAAATCCCTGAAATTCCGCCAAGTATTGCTCCTTGTCCATTGTTTGCATTGCTTAAATATTCAGCCGCAATAAGAATGGATGTTCCTCCTGCAATTTCGCCCATCGAACGAATTACTGAGTAAATCCCATCACCATCTTTTATCCAATCAAAGGCAATGGCTGTAACTCTTTTTGCAATTAATTGTTTCAAAAAATTTTCTGGTTGAATAGAAAGTTGTAATGCTGAAATTAATGTTTGTTTTTGTTGCATCATTTCAATCTCAACAGGAGATGGAGGAGCTACTTTTAAGATAATATCTGCTTTATAAACATCTTCTGGGCTATAAACAATTTGCGCTCCAGCTTCACTATAATCGTGGTCTTGAAAGTTTGACATTTTACCAGCATTTGTTTCCACAACTACTTGATGTCCATTATTTACAAGCAAAGCAACAGCATCTGGCACCAATGCCACTCGATTTTCTTGAAAGGATATTTCTCTAGGGATTCCAATAAATAATTTGCCTTTTTTTTTGCCTATTTCAAGCATTTCTTCTTGAGGCATTAAAGCTGTTTGTGTAAGAGAAGCAAGTATTTCTTTTGACGTTTTCATTTTCTGTTCTAAATGGGAATGCTAAGACAAATTTAAGAAAACAATTGCAATATTTTACTGCATTAAAAGAGAGTTATGAGGTAAGGCCTGTTAATGAAGAAAAAAAGTATAAAAAGGTTCATATTTTTAAAAATCGACTATTAACTCTCGTTTTTCACCAACTTTTGAAATAGCAACAAGAACAGTATTAGAAGGAAGTAGATTTTCTATTTTTTCGGGCCATTCAATAAAGCAATAGGAATTGGAATACAAATAGTCTTCATAACCCATATCATACGCTTCACTTTCTGATTTAATACGATAAAAATCAAAATGAAATATTTTTTCACCTGATTGGGTAAGATATTCATTTACTAATGAAAATGTGGGGCTGCTTATATTTCCAATCACATTTAATTGTTCACATATCGCTTTTATAAAAGTAGTTTTACCAGCTCCCATTTCGCCCTTAAATGCAAATACTTTTTTTCCTTCACAAATTGCTAATAACTTTTCGGCAGCAACAGGAAGTTCGGAAAGACTAACAACTTCAATAACTTGATTCATCTTTTACTTTGCGCTTAAGGTTACAACAGGAATTATCATTTCTTCTAAAGATATGCCACCATGCTGAAATGTGTTTCGATAATAGCCAACATAATAATTGAAGTTATTAGGATAGGCAAAAAACAAATCTTCTTTTACAAACACATAAGTGGTACTTACATTTTGTTTCGGTAAAAAAACATCTGCTGGATTTTTTACTTCAAAAACTTCTTTCTTCACATAATCTAGTGTTTTTCCTTGTTTGTAACGCAAGTTGGTATTTACATTTTTATCGCCAACAACTTTACTTGGTTCGGTAACTTTAATTGTACCATGGTCAGTAGTAATTACCAATTTACATTTTTTTGCAGCAATTTGCTTAATTATTTCATGTAAAGGTGAATGCTCGAACCATGATAATGTAATAGAACGGTATGCTTTTTCATCATCAGCTAATTCTCGAATTACTTCCATCTCTGTACGAGCATGGGAAAGCATATCCACAAAATTATATACAATAACATTTAATCTGTTTTGCATTAAATTACTCATGTTCTCCGATAATTTTTTGCCAGCAGCATGATTTGTAATTTTATGGTAACTCATCTTAACATCTTTTCCTAAACGCTTAAGCTGTTCTGCAAGTAATTCTTCTTCGTGCATATTTTTTCCGCCTTCATCTTCATCATTCAACCATAATTTAGGAAAACGTTTTTCAATTTCACTTGGCATTAATCCAGCAAAAAAAGCATTCCGAGCGTATTGTGTTGCTGTTGGTAAAATACTACTGTACAAATCTTCCTGTTCAACTTTAAAATATTCGTTGATGATTGGTTCAATTATTTTCCATTGGTCGTATCGCAAATTATCAATCAACACAACAAATGTTGTTTCATCTTTGTCGAGCATCGGAGCAATTTTAGCTTTGAATAAAGTATGCGAAAACAAAGGAGGATTTGCTGTTTTTCCATTCAGCCAACCGATATAATTATTTTCAATAAATTTTCCGTACAGCTTATTCGCTTCAGACTTTTGCATTTTTAAAATTTCAAACATGCTCTCGTCTTTGCTTTTCTCCAATTCCAACTCCCAATAAACAAGTTTTTTATAAATATCTTTCCATTCTTCCCAGTTCAATCTATCACCCAAGGACATACCAATTTGACGAAATTCTTGCTGATAATTTGATGTTGTTTTTTCACTTATCAAACGTTTGTTATCCAATGTTTTTTTAAGAGAAAGTAATATTTGATTAGGATTTACTGGTTTAATTAAATAGTCAGAAATTTTTGAACCAATAGCATCTTCCATGATATGCTCCTCTTCACTTTTGGTAATCATAATTACAGGAAGTTGCGGACGTTTTGTTTTTAACTTACTCAATGTTTCTATCCCACTCAAACCTGGCATATTTTCATCTAGTAACACAACCGAAAAATTATTTGCTTCAACCAATTCAAGCGCCTCATCTCCACTTGTAGCTGTTTGCACATCATATCCTTTTTCTTGTAAAAATAAAATATGAGGTTTCAATAAATCTATTTCGTCATCAGCCCACAATACATTGATTTTGTCCATAATTTTTTGAGTTGTTTTATTTTGGTTAAAGTTATAAAATTAATAAACTCATGAAAAACTTATTTATTATCAGCTTTGCATTTTTTAACTAAATTTGTGAAACACATTATGAATAACGCAAATAAACTAAAAATTTTTAATGACCCTATTTATGGTTTTGTATCTATACCATACGAAATAGTTTACGATTTAATAGATCATCCCTATTTTCAAAGACTAAGAAGAATTAAGCAATTAGGGCTAACAAATTTAGTTTACCCTGGAGCATTGCA
This sequence comes from Arcticibacter sp., assembly GCA_021155045.1. Taxonomy (GTDB): domain Bacteria; phylum Bacteroidota; class Bacteroidia; order 2-12-FULL-35-15; family 2-12-FULL-35-15; genus 2-12-FULL-35-15. The sequence goes on along the minus strand of JAJNQB010000001.1, from coordinate 268,410 downwards.
CACTCGATTTCACCATGCAATGGGTGCCATGCATTTAATGTGTCAAGCGGTAGATACAATTAGCTCAAAAGGGCATGAAATTTCGGAGGAAGAAGCACAAGGTGTTACCATTGCAATATTATTACACGACATAGGACATGGTCCATTTTCACATGCTTTAGAACATAGCATTGTAAACAATGTGAATCACGAAGATATTTCTGAAATGTTTATGAATAGCTTAAATCAAGAATTTGGTGGCAAGCTGGATTTAGCAATTAAAATCTTTCAAAACAAATACAAAAAAAAATTTCTTCATCAATTAGTTTCAAGTCAGCTGGATATGGACAGACTAGACTATTTGAAACGAGATAGTTTTTTTACAGGCGTATCAGAAGGAGTTATTAGTACGGAAAGAATTATTAAAATGTTGAATGTGGTAAACGACCAATTGGTTGTTGAAGCAAAAGGAATTTATTCCATCGAAAAATTTATTATTGCTAGAAGACTTATGTATTGGCAAGTATATTTACATAAAACAGTATTAAGTGCAGAAAATTTATTGGTGAATATTTTGAAACGGGCAAAAGAGCTTGCTGAAAAAAAAGTAGATTTATTTTGCACCCCAGCTTTAAAAACCTTTTTATACAACAAATATTCAAAAGAAGATTTTATTAAAGACAAAAGCATACTACTATCGTTTGCCTCCTTAGACGATTACGATATTATGGCATCTGTAAAAGTATGGGCATCCGACATCAAAACAGATAAAGTGCTAAACCTTTTATCAGCATATCTTTTAAACAGAAATTTATTTGGAATTGAATTACAGAATCAACCTTTCAAAGAAGGTAAAATCAATGATTTAAAAAAAGAAGTTAAAAAATCTTTATCGTTAAACGAAAAAGAAATTAGTTATTTTGTTTTTACTGGTAATGTAACTAACGATGCTTACAGAGCAGATAAAATTCGAATTAATATTTTATTTAAGGACGGAACAGTTCGAGACATTGCAGATGCATCTGATCAATTAAGCATTGATGTAATTTCCAAAACGGTTAAAAAATATTATTTGTGTTTCCCTAAATAGTTTCGATAAATAAATGGAAATACTCTTAACACTTACCTATACGCTCATATTTATTTTTATAATTTATAAAATGCCTTTTTTTGAGGTAGTGGGTTTATCTAAGAAACAAATTTCATTTATTTTTATTTTAAAAATTTGTTGTGGGCTATTATTGTGGGCTATTTATACTTTTTATTATACCGAAAGGGCAACTGCCGACATTTATAAATATTTTGATGACAGTAAAATAATGTTTGATGCATTAAAAAATAAACCTATCGATTATTTTAAAATGCTTTTCGGAATTGGAAACTCTACTCCTGAATTTGAAAAATATTATACTGAAATGCATTATTGGGCAAAAAAAATTGATAGTAATATTTATAACGATAGCCATACAATCATAAGATTCAATGCGTTTGTTCGTTTATTTTCATTTGGCTATTATAATGTGCATACTGTTTTTATCTGCTTTTTATCGTTAGTAGGACTGACAGCTATCTATAAAACGTTTGTTGATCATTTATTAGATAAAAAGAAGGAGTTAATTCTTGCCATTTTTTTATTGCCCTCTGTTATTTTTTGGAGTTCAGGAGTATTAAAAGAAGGGTTAATTTTTTTCTCACTCGGGTTACTTATTTATTATTCAAACAAGCTATTCTCATTGAAATCAATTACAATCTGTTTAGCAATGGCTATGTTATTAGCTTTTTCAAAATTTTATGTTTGGATTGCAATAGCACCAAGTTTAATTTTAATGATTTTAGCAAACAAAACATCATCAAAAAACATTTTTATAAAATATTTTGTAACACTTACTATCATTGGCACAATTGGCTTAAACATTGAAAAAATAAGCTCATTTCAAAACCCACTTGTTACTTTAAGTCAAAAACAAATTGAATTTAACCAACTAGCATCAGGAAAATTATCTGATTCAAATGAAAAAAATATTCCAGCAGCAAATAGTCGCATTGAAATCAATAAATTAGAACCTACATTTTTTTCTTTTATTAAAAATAGTCCTCAAGCATTAATCAATACTTTTTTAAGACCATTTATCTGGGAGTCAAAATCTATCATGGTATTAATGGCTTCAGCAGAAAATATTTTTATTTTATTATTTATAATCGTGTGTATTGTTTTCAAAAATAGCTTTGAGAAAATAAAATGGGAATATTTTTTATTTTGCATTTCTTTTGTACTGCTGCAATTTTTAATCATTGGAGAAACTACACCTATACTTGGTGCAATAGCACGGTATAAAACCATAGCTCTTCCATTTTTATTAATTGCTTTTTTGTTGATTCTCGACAAAAAAAAACTAACAGATAAATTCCCCTATTTAAAAAACAAATTGAATTAATTATCCTAAATTTGCTTAGCAACCCAATATTATAAATATGAGCTTGAATAATTTATTTAGAAAAAAATCGGTACAAGATATTTTAAAACAAGTTGAAAAAAATGAAGCGGAAGGCGGACATGGGTCTCTTGGCAGACACTTAGGCGTTAGAGATTTAACTGCATTTGGTATTGCTGCTATTATTGGTGCCGGAATTTTTAGTACTATCGGAAAAGCAAGTTCAGATGGCGGTCCGGCTGTTATTTTTTTATTTTTATTTACTGCTTTAGCCTGTGGTTTTGCAGCTTTTGCTTATGCGGAATTTGCATCCATGGTTCCTGTTTCTGGAAGTGCTTACACATATTCTTATGTTGCTTTTGGCGAATTAATTGCTTGGATAATTGGTTGGGCACTTATTATGGAATATGGAATTGGAAATATAACAGTAGCAATTTCTTGGAGCGATTATTTTACAGGATTACTAGATAGCGGTGGAATATACCTCCCTCAGTGGGTTCAAATGGATTATTTAAGTGCGTCAAATGGATTTAATGAAGCAACTGCATTAATGAAAAGTGGGAAAACATTTGAAAACTTAAGCGATGGAATGCAAGCTGCACACATAGCTTGGACTACAGCTCCAACCATTGGACCTTTACATTTAATTGCAGATTTGCCTGCGTTAATGATTATCATTTTTATTACTTGGTTAGTTTACAGAGGAATGAAAGAATCACGCAACGCAAGTAATTTAATGGTAGTAATAAAACTTTGTGTTATACTTTTAGTAATTGCAGTTGGAGTGTTTTATGTAGATACCGACAATTGGAATCCTTTCGCACCAAATGGCATAACAGGTATTTTAAAAGGAGTTTCGGCTGTGTTTTTTGCTTATATAGGTTTTGATGCAATTTCTACAACTGCCGAAGAATGTAAAAACCCCCAAAGAGATTTGCCAAGAGGAATGATGTGGGCAATTATAATTTGCACCATACTTTACATCATTATTGCTTTAATTTTAACAGGGATGGTTAGTTATAAAGAATTACAAGTTGGTGATCCATTAGCATTTGTTTTTCAAAAATTAAATTTAAAATGGATGGCAGGAATTATTGCGGTAAGCGCAGTAGTTGCTATGGCAAGTGTATTATTAGTTTTTCAAATGGGACAACCAAGAATTTGGATGAGCATGAGTCGTGATGGCTTATTACCAAAACGCTTTTCAAAAATTCACCCTAAATATAAAACACCTTCTTTTGCTACAATTGTAGTAGGATTTGTTGTTGCTGTTCCTGCTTTGTTTATGAATTTAACAATGGTAACAGACTTATGTAGCATAGGAACTCTTTTTGCTTTTGTATTGGTATGTGCAGGAGTTTTGGTTTTACAAAATAAAAAAGATATTCCAAGAGGAAAGTTTAAAACACCTTATGTAAACAGCAAATATATTATGCCGCTTTTATTAATTGTAACTATTGTGTTATCTTTTACTTATAACAAAGAAGCTACAATCCATTTTTTAACAAATGAAAAGCAATTAAATGACGCTTCTACTATTGTAACATCATTAAATGAAAATCAAATTAACAATATAAAAACACATATCACAGCCTCCGATAGCCTAAATTTATTTAACAGCAACAATGATTTAGAAACATACATGAGTGCTTTAGATGAAAGCAAGTATGCTTCATTAATAAATGAATTGCCAATCGAAGAAAATTTGAAATTTGAATCAGGGTTTAGTTTATTCAAACATAAAATACCTATGTGGATTTTTATTTTGATTTCATTGGGGCTAACAATATGGGCATTTAAAGAAAACCTTTCTTTAATACCCATGTTAGGACTAATAAGTTGTTTATATATGATGGCAGAATTAGGAGTATCCAATTGGATTGGCTTTGGAATATGGCTTTCGATTGGGTTATTAATTTACTTTTTATATAGCAAGAAAAATAGCAAGTTGAATGTTTAACACTAAATAACATTACAATGAAAAACACTCTATCAATTTTTTTTATCGCATTAACACTTTCTTTTTTGTGTTTGAATTTTAATAAAACAAAAATCAAACAACTTCATTCTTCTGAAAAAGAAAATATTATGGAACCCAATGAACGTATGCTGATAATGCGTTCTTATCCAGACAAAGAATTTGATTTTAAAGCATATCAAAATGCATTACTAAATGGTTACCAATCTTTTGAATTTCAAAAATCAAAGTCGCCACTTGTTTTAAACTGGAATGTAGAAGGTCCTGGTAATATTGGAGGGAGATTTAATTGCACAGCAATTGACCCATTAAATTCAAATATTATTTATGCGGGAGCTGCTACTGGTGGAGTTTTTAAAACAATAAATGGAGGAACAACATGGTCTTCAATTTTTGATGCGCAACCATTTATTTCAATAGGATGTATTGCAATTGATCCAAATAATTCTGGCACAATTTGGGTGGGAACTGGTGATGCAAATATCTCTGGTTTATGTTACATTGGCGATGGAATATACAAAAGTGTGGATGGTGGAAATACATGGACAAATATGGGATTGAACAATCAACATGTTTTTTCTAAAATAATTATTGACCCAACAAATTCAAATATTATTTATGCTGCCACAATGGGGCAGCCTTTTGTAAGAGATAATAATAGAGGATTATTTAAATCAATAAATGGAGGTGTTTCGTGGACTCAAATACAAGGAATAAATAATGAAACTGGAATTATTGATTTAGTTATTAATCCCAGTAACACACAAATACTTTATTCTGCAAGTTATACTCGTATCAGAAATAATTTTGAAAGCGTTTACTACGGACCAGAATGTAAAATATGGAAAACCATTGATGGGGGTTCCACTTGGAATCAACTAACAAATGGACTTCCAAATTATCCAGTAGGAAGAATTGGTTTAACCATCTACCCAGCAAATCCAAATATTTTATACACCATCATTGCCGATGTAGGCTCCAATGTTGATGGTATTTATAAAACAATTGATGGAGGAAATACATGGAATGGAATTCCAATTGGTGGATTAGGAAATCTTTATTATGGATTTGGTTGGTATTTCGGAAAAATTTATGTGAATCCCGCCAACTCAAATCAAATTTATGTTTTAGGTGTTGATTCGTACACAACTACCGACAATGGTATTACATGGAATATGGCAACACCTGATTGGTGGCTGTATGAAGTTCATGCAGATTCTCACGATATGCAATTTATAAATGGAAATACTATTGTTTTGTGTACCGATGGAGGAATTTATAAAACCATTGATAATTGTGCCAACTGGACCGACATTGATAATATTCCTGTAAACCAAGTTTATCATTCAAATGAAAACCCATTTACTCCAAACGAATATTGGTGTGGAGTTCAAGACAATGGAACATCTTTTGGAAATGCTGCATTAATTAATAATTGGACAAGAGCTTATGGTGGCGATGGCTTTCAATCCTACGTTGATCCAATTGACCCAAGTATTATTTATGCCGAAACACAATGGGGAGGTTTGGTTTACTCTGATGATGGTGGATTTGGTTTTTATGATGCAACTTCTGGAATTGATCCTTCAGACAGAATTAATTGGGATATGCCTTATTTGATAAGTAAATTCGACCATACAAATTTATATTGCGGTACAGATAAAGTTTATAAAATGACGGGAGCTCCTTATGGAGTGTGGACTCAAATTAGCAATGATTTAACAGATGGTGTTGATGCTTTTCGTGATGATTTACATACCATTACTACTATTGATGAATCTCCTTTAGCTGCTAATAAAATTATTGCAGGAACAGGAGATGCAAACGTGTGGCTAACTTTAAATGATGGCAGCTCTTGGACAAACATCACAGGTACATTACCAATTAGATATGTTACCAGCGTTCAAGCATCGCCCAATGTTTTAAACAATTTATATGTAAGTCATTCTGGCTACAGAGATGGCGATAACATACCTCATATACATAAATCGATAAACAACGGAAGTAGTTGGCAAGATATTTCTGGGGATCTACCACAAGTGGGAATAAACGATGTTTTAATAACAAATGGCAATGAAAATTTAATTTATGTTTCAACCGATATTGGAGTTTATTATACTTTAAACGGAGGAACTAATTGGCAACGATTAGGAAATAATATGCCAATGATACCTGTTTTTGATATTGAGTTTAATACAGCTAACAATAAAGTGATTGCAAGTACATTTGCTCGTTCTGTTCAAACACTTGACATTTCAACCATTACAGGAATTGAAAATTTCTATCAAGCAAACAATGAACTATCAATTTTTCCAAACCCAGCAAAAGAGAGCATTACAATTTCTAACATCAATAAATCTTCGAAAATTATTTTTGAAATTTATACATTAAGCGGAGAAAAAGTAAAATCGGCAAGTGTAGATTTTACAAATTCAATAACCATATCAACAAGTGATTTATCAGTTGGAACGTATATTATCATGATTGAAAGCAACAATAAAAAATCAATAAAAAAATTCGTGAAAATATAATATGATAGCATTAATTACAGGAGCGACAGCAGGAATTGGAAAAGCGACAGCAGAAGTGTTTGCCAAAAATGGTTACAACTTAATTATTACGGGAAGAAGAAAAGAACGATTAGACGAATTATCTAATTATTTAAAATCCACTTATAAGATTGACACATTAAATTTAAATTTTGATGTTAGAAAATTAAGCGAAGTTGAATCTGCTATAAAATCAATTCCTGATAATTGGAAAAAAATAAATGTACTGGTAAATAATGCTGGACTAGCAGTAGGATTAGGTCCTATACAAGAAGGAATTATTGATGATTGGGAAAGAATGATTGATACAAATATTAAAGGTTTACTTTATATAACCCGTACACTTGCTCCTATTATGATTGAAAATGGTTTTGGACATATCATAAACATAGGTTCAATTGCAGGCAAAGAGGTATATTCAAACGGAAATGTTTATTGCGCAACCAAACACGCTGTTGATGCTTTAAATAAAGCAATGCGAATAGACATGCTACCGCACGGAATAAAAGTTACAGGTATCCATCCAGGAATGGTGGAAACAGAATTTAGTATTGTAAGATATAAAGGTGATGAAGAAAAAGCAAAAAATGTTTACAAAGGATTACAACCTTTAACTGCTGAAGACATTGCTGATACAATCTATTGGGCTGCATCCAGACCTGCACATGTAAATATTAGCGATTTAATTATTACACCTACAGTTCAAGCAAATGCCACTAACACTATTAGAAAATAAAATGCGAATAACCATCATTTCTTTTTTAATCTTTTGTTTTTTTTCTTGTTCACAAAAACAACAAGCAGATTTAATAATTCATAATGCAATTATCTATACTGTTGATTCAACATTTTCGAATGCTCAAAGTTTTGCAATAAAAGATGGAAAATTTATTGCTATTGGAACAGACGATGAAATTTTAAGTAGTTACAATGCATCAGAAATTATTGATGCTCAAGGCAAAGCTATTTATCCCGGATTTATTGATTCTCATTGTCATTTTTATGGTTACGGAAAAGGATTGCAAGAATTAAATTTAGTTGGCACAAAATCATTTGACGAAGTAGTTCAAAAAATAATTGACTATTCAAAAACAAATAAAACGGAATGGATAGTTGGAAGAGGATGGGATCAAAATGATTGGGAGATTAAAGAATTTCCAACACGTTTTAAATTAGATAGTTTATTTCCAAACACTCCAATATTTATTGAACGAATAGATGGACATGCTGTATTAGCTAATAAAAAGGCGTTAATGTCTGCCCATATTAATATGGATACAGAAATTTCAGGAGGAGTTGTCGAAATAAAAAACAAAGCCCTTACGGGAATATTAATCGACAATGCTGTTGATTTGGTGAAAAATAGTATTCCAAAACCTACAAAAGAAGAAATTAAAAAAGCATTACTTGATGCACAAAAAAAATGTTTTGAAGTTGGGCTAACAACGGTTGATGATGCAGGACTCGAAAAAAACATTGTTGATGCAATGGATGAGTTTCAAAAATCGGGAGAATTAAAAATGCGTATTTATGCAATGCTCACAGATAACAAAGAAAACAAAGACTATTATCTTAAAAATGGAATTTATAAAACCGAAAAGCTAAATGTTCGTTCATTCAAATTTTATGCTGATGGGGCTTTAGGTTCAAGAGGTGCATGCTTAATTAAATCTTATTCAGATAAAATAGATGAGAGAGGTTTTTTATTGAGCAAAATAGAACATTTTGATAGCATGGCTGTATTAATGAGAGAACATAATTTTCAAATGAATACACATTGCATCGGAGATTCATCTGCAAGAATAATAAAAAATATTTGCTACAAAACACTTATATCAAACAGCACTGCAAGCCCTGCGCCAATAAGTTATAGATGGAGAATAGAACATGCGCAAGTAGTTAATGAAAATGATTTAAAATATTTTTCGGGTATTATTCCATCCGTTCAGCCTACTCATGCAACAAGTGATATGTATTGGGCAAAAGACAGGCTTGGACCAGAACGTGTTAAATATGCGTATGCATATAATGATTTATTAAAAGCTTGTGGAATGATTGCACTCGGCACAGATTTTCCAGTTGAAAGCATCAATCCATTTTTTACTTTTTATGCTGCTGTTGCGCGTAAAGATTTAAAAGGTTTTCCAAAGGATGGTTTTCAAATAGAAAATGCTTTGTCAAGAGAAAATACTTTAAAAGGAATGACTATTTGGGGTGCGTATGCAAACTTTGAAGAAAATGAAAAAGGAAGTATTGAAGTTGGTAAACTTGCAGATTTTATAATACTTGATAATGATATTATGAAATGTGATATCGACAATGTTCCAAAAACAAAAGTTGTTTATACTTTTGTAAATGGTGAAAAAGTGTATGAGAAACGATAAGCTTTTAAAATTAATTTTATTTGTTGTTTCGTTGATTGTTATTAATCAATCGTATGCGCAAGATTATTCCCCATATGGAAAAGGAAGGATAAAACACAGGTTAAGCGCAGGGTATGTATTTTCTTTTTATAAAAATCACACAAAACATACTGCTAATACAAAATCAAAACCAGGATTTAATGCTGCTTACAAATTAGAAATATTATTAGGCAGAAAAACAAATGTTATTACTGGACTTGAATTTATGAGTCAAGGACTAAAATTTTATGGTTATTACAAGGCTCCACAACATACTTATTTATTTGATGAAAACTATGCTTATTTTCATGAGATAAGATACAATGAAGTTCAAGTGCCGCTTGGCTTCAAGCAGGCATTAAACAACGAAAAAGAACATTTTTATACTGCTTATTATTTTGGAGGAATAGGTTTTAGATACATTGTAAAATCAATGACCTACATTGAAAATGATTCAACTGCAACTCCTATTTATGAAGGAAAAACAAATTTAACGTTCGAAAATCATATTGTAGATAAAAAATTTAATGCTTTTTACCATTTAGGATTTGGCATCCAAAAAAATTATAGAGAAAGTGCAAAAGCTTTATTTCTAGAGTTTACTTACAAATACAACATCTCAAGATTGCATTATGTAGGGAACGAAAACACAAACAGTTTAAACATCAGAGATGGCAACCTTGCCATTACTTTTGGAATGAGGTTTTGACAAAAATTACAACTTTGCATTTAACTCTTCCCAACTTTTCATTTCTTGTTCTAGCAATTTTTTCATTTGCTCATAATTTGCAAAAGCATCTTTATCATTCATCACTGTTTGATACTGATTTGGGTCAGCAAGCTTATCGTCAAATTGTTTTATTTCAATTTCTAAGCGTTCAATTTCTTTTTCAGATTTAGCAATCTGATTTTTTATTTGTTTTTGCTCCTTCTCTTTTTCTTCATTTTTTGTATCTACTTTGGGAGCTTCTGCTTTTGTTTCTTTTGGTTTTACAAATGGATTTTTTGATGTATTCATTTCATTCAAACGATTCATCTTAATTTTTTGCATAAACTGATTGATGTCGCATAAATGTTCTTTTACTTGACCAGCCTTAAATTCATACATTTTATTTACCAAACCATCCAAGAAATCACGATCATGTGATACAATAATTACTGTTCCTTCATAACCCAGAATTGCTTTTTTCAAAATTTCTTTACTTCTAATATCCAAGTGATTGGTCGGCTCATCTAGTACTAAAAAATTATAGGGCTCTAACAAAAGTTTGCATAATGCTAATCGTCCTCGTTCTCCTCCACTCAATACACTTACTTTTTTATCAATATCATCACCACCAAATAAAAATGAACCTAAAAGTGTTCTTACTTGTTTTCTAATTTCACCAACAGCTAATTCATCTATCGTTTGAAAAACAGTTTTTGTTTTATCTAACTTTTCAGCTTGATCTTGTGCAAAGTAACCCATCATCACACTATGACCATGAGCAACAGTACCTTCAAAATCAATTTGCTTTGCTATCATTTTAATCATGGTACTTTTACCTTCACCGTTTCTACCAACAAGCGCAATCTTTTCTCCTTTAGTTAAAATAAAATTAGCTTCCGAAAAAATTTGTTTTTCACCATACTTTTTTCCAGCATGTTCAACAGTTAAAACTATTTTACCTGAATGTGCTGGAGGAGGAAATTTAAAATACATCGTTGCATTATCGCTTTCATCTACTTCCACAATTTCCATCCTATCCAATTTTTTGATAAGCGATTGTGCAAATGCAGCTTTACTCGCTTTAGCACGATATTTATCAATCAACACTTCTGTTTGATTAATTATTTTTTGTTGGTTTTTTGCAGCATTTTCTTGTTGCTCTTTACGTTCTGCACGCAGAATCAGATAACGAGAATAATTGGTTTTATAATCGTAAATTTTATTGTTTGATATTTCAATCGTACGATTTGTAACAGTATCTAAAAATTGTTTATCATGGCTAATTAACATAACCGCACCGCTGAATGTTTCCATGAACTCTTCTAGCCATTGAATAGATTCAATATCTAAATGGTTGGTTGGCTCATCTAATAAAAGTATATCGGGTTTTTGCAAAAGTATTTTTGCTAATTCGATACGCATACGCCAACCACCGCTAAATTCAGAAGTTGGACGATTAAAATCTGAGCGTTCAAAACCTAAACCTTTTAATATTTTTTCAATCTCTTCATCCTTATTATTTGCTCCAATAACATCTAAACGGTGTGTAATTTCGGTTAATTCATCAATAATTTTCATGTACGAATCACTTTCATAATCCGTTCTTGTTTCTAATTGGTGATTAATATCTACAAGTCTATCTTCTAATTTTTGAATTTCTTGAAAAGCAGTTGCTGTTTCATCAAAAACAGTTTTACCCTGTTGATGAATCATATCTTGAGGCAAATAACCAATTTTATAATCGTTTGGTTTTGAAATTTCACCTTTTGTTGGATTTTGCAAGCCCGACAAAAGTTTTAACATAGTAGATTTTCCAGCTCCATTTTTTCCTGCCAATCCTATCCTGTCTTTAGGATTAATCAAAAAGCTAACATTATCAAACAAATCATACCCACCAAAAGAAACCGTAACCGAATTTACTGAAATCATTATTTATTAAATTTTAGGTTGCGAATTTACTAAAATAAGCCTTTGGTAGCTACTGTTAATAGTGAATAAAGTTTTATTTATAACAAATATTACAAATAAAATTTGTTTTTGTTTTTACCTTTGTAATCAATTCTCCAGATTATGTCGCTTAAACAAACCAAGCTATACAGCGTTTTTAACAACAAATGCCCAAAATGTCATGAAGGAAATTTTTTTGAAACAAATAACCCGTACAACTTAAAAAAGTTTGACAAAATGCATCATAATTGCCCTATTTGTAACGAAAGTTTTGAACGCGAAACAGGGTTTTATTATGGCGCTATGTATGTGAGTTATGGATTAACGGTAGCTTTTGGAGTTGCTATGTTTCTTTTAATTTGTGGAATTTTAAATTATTCAGCAATCACATTTTTAACTGTTTTTGCAATATTACAAGTTGCACTTATGCCAATTTTTTACAGATTGGCAAGGCTTATTTGGATAAATTTATTTGTACGTTACAAAGAGGTTAAGTAAAAGATACTCCTATGCTACTTTCCAAGCTTCAGCAATCTTTCATTTTCAAAAATTGCAACTTCTGCTAACTCATTTTTGGAAAGCATAATCATGGCTTTTGCAACTATTGACGCTTCTATTGCTTTATATTTTTTTAGTTTACCTATAAACATAAAAGAAAGTGCTTTCATGATTTTTTTACCAATTAATTCACCCAATCTAAATTCTTTTCTTTTTCCAAGTAACATAGAAGGACGAACAATAATTAAATTTTTGAATTTTAATCGAACTAAATCTGATTCAATGTTGCCTTTTACTTTTAAATAAAAGTTGGAAGAGTTTTTATCTGCTCCCAAAGAAGAAATTAAAACAAATTTTTCAACTCCATTACGCTTTGCTAGCTGAGCAAATTTAAAAACATAAGTATGATCCACTTTTACAAATTCTTCTTTTGAACCAGCAGTTTTTATAGTAGTTCCAAGACAACAAAACATCACATCACCTTTTATTAAATCACTATATTTTTCAATCAAATTAAAATCAACAATATGCTGTTCCACTTTAGAATTTTGAATATCGATGGTTTTTCGAACAAAATTTTTTACCAAAGAAAAATCATCATCAACCAACAAGCATTTTAAAACTTCCTCTCCAACAAGCCCCGTAGCTCCAATAATAATTGCAGTTTTTTGCATATCAAATCCCTTCCGCTCTTTTAACTAATGATTTAAAAACTTCAGAAATAGGCTTTTTAAACTTACCTCTATTTAAAGCAGAAGAATTATTTGCATTTTTATTTAAACGAAACGAAAAAGGAAATGAAGCATCTGAATCATCCCAACCAGCCATTTGTCCAAAACGAACATCATTAAAATAAACATTAGAATCATTTTGTGTAATAACATAATGTCCTTTCGAAAATTGTTTTAAAATTTTTAAAGATTCATCTCCTTCAAATGGTTTTAATAAGGAATCATTTCTATTTACTCGATGAAATTGAATGTCTTTTGATGAATCAAAAATAGAGTAATATCCAATCCACGTTCCTGATGTATCATGTGAATATGCCATCCATAAAAAATTATTCAATGGTGTTGGTGTTGTAATGAATTCATCGGCATAATATTTTTTTTGGTCAAAGGATGAATGCATCACATTGGTAACATACAATTTATTTACAAAAGTAAAAATCAAATACGCTGTGCTAATGTATAAACCCGCTTTGTTCCACCCGATACGTTTTGCTGAACTATTTTTTGCAATTAAAGCAACCAATACACAAACCAAAAATGGCAATGTATAAAATACGTCTGCAACAAATATGGTATTGAATGAAACACGGTAGCTACTGAATGGTTCAAACCAACCTGTTCCATAAGATGTCATGGAATCAATTAAAATATGTGTAAACATTCCTAAGAAAAAAAGCAAAGTCCATTGTTTAAATGAAACATCTAATTTTTTGAATAGTTTAGTAAAGACATATCCAATCAAAGGCGACATTAAAGCAACAAATAATAAAGAATGAGTTATGCCTCTGTGAACTAATAACTGTTGAGCATCGGTATTACAACAAGAAGCAAAAACATCAAAATCGGGAATGGTATCTGCTAATGCGCCCCAAAGCATTGCTTTGCGTCCTATTTTTTTACCTAAAAGTGCTTCGCCAATGGCTGCGCCTAAAACAATATGTGTAAGTGAATCCATTTTATTGACAACAAATATACGTTATAGCAATTAGTCTATTTAAATTTTTATTTGTCATTTCGACCAAAGGGAGGAATCTCATTCTTAGTGAGAGATTTCTCCCTTTGGTCGAAATGACATTCTTAATCCCTATTAAATTATTTTAAGAAATTTAAACAGTTGTTATATATTTTGTATAATCGCTATTACATTGTCTTTATTTTGATACAAATTAATACCTTTATATTATATTCATTTTCTATGCAGTCAAAGTCGAAATATTACTTAATTGGATTTGTTGTTTTATTAATTGCGCTTGCAGCCTATTATTTAAAATCCATTCTAATTTATATTGCTATTGCAATTATTATATCACTTATTGGTCAACCAATAGTTCGGTTGTATAAAAAAATCAAAATCAAAAATTTTGTTTTGCCCAATGCTGTTTGTGTTTTGTTGGGGCTTCTTACCATTCTATTTTTTATTGCTTCGCTTATTTCTTTGTTTGTTCCTTTGATTGTGGACGAAGCAAGAATCATCAGTCAAATAAACCCAAACGAAGTAGTTACTGCTTTTAGAGAACCATTGATTAATTTAGAATATGATTTAAGAAAATTTCAGATTAATTATGGCGATGGCGAAAGTTTACAAAAATATTTAGCTACACATTTAACTTCTATCTTAAGCTTTAAAGATATTTCTGCTGCTGCATCACAAATGGCAAGCTTTACAGGAAGCTTAATTGGCGGAACATTTGCTGTTTTATTTATGGCATTCTTTTTTATGAAAGATGAAAAATTAATTTACCGAATAATATTGCTGCTTACTCCACCAAAATATATTCACAACATCAAAGAGATTTTAAGTGATACAAAACGATTGCTTACCAAATATTTTATTGGACTTGTATTTGATATTTTATTTGTAGCAACCATTACATCCATTGGACTTTCAATAGTAGGAGTAAAAAATGCAATACTTATTGGAATGTTTGCTGGGCTTGTAAATATAATTCCATACTTAGGACCATTAATTGGATTACTGTTTGGATTATTAATTGGTGTTACTTCAAATTTAGAAATGGATTTTTATACTCAGATTTTACCATTGCTTGGTAAAATTGGTTTTACATTTTTGATAGTACAAATTTTAGATGCTATGTTTTTTCAACCACTTGTTATTGCAAACATTGTAAAAGCACATCCTCTGGAAATTTTTATAGTAATACTTGTAGCTGGTACTTTAGCTGGAATTGGCGGAATGATAGTAGCCGTGCCTATTTATACCATTTTACGAATTATTGCAAAAGAATTTTTATGGAATTTTAAAATTGTACAAAAACTAACTGCTGAGTTAGATGATAATTACAAAGAAAATTAATATATTATGGTAACACAACAAACACTTGACTTTTTAACCAAATTAAAAAAGAACAATAGTAAAGAATGGTTTGATAAAAACAGACCGACTTATGAAATCATAAAAAAAGATTTTAAAAGTTTTGTAACCGACTTGATTCTTTCCATTTCAAAATTTGATTCTTCCGTAAAACATTTAGAAGCTAAAAATTGTATTTTTAGAATCAATAGAGACATTCGTTTTTCGAATGATAAATCACCTTACAAAACAAATATTGGAGCTTACTTTTCGCCAGATGGAAAAAAATCTTTTTCGGCAGGATATTATATACATATACAACCCGGGAATTGTTTTGTTGCATGTGGCATGTGGATGCCACCATCACCACAACTAAATGCTGTACGACAAGAAATAGATTACAATGCAGCAGAATTCAAAAAAATAATTCAATCGAAAACATTTAGCAAACATTTTAAAAATTTATCGCAAGAAGATAAAATAAAAACAACACCAAAAGGTTACGATAAATCACATCCAGAAATTGAATTATTAAAACTAAAAAGTTTTATTGCCATTAAAAAATTAAAAGATAGCGATGTAATTTCTAAAACAGCAATTAAAAATGTTTCTGAAGTTTTTGAAGCGGCTTATCCTTTTAATAAATTTTTGAGAAGGGCTTGTGATTAGTGAATTATAAAAATTGACTTTTGAAAAAAACGGATAACTTTACTCTTGTAATTTTAACGAATATAAAAAATAATTGAAACTGTATTTAGCTGCTCATTATCAGCAACCCTAGCAGACCGACCGTGCGACCATTAACCGACAGAAATAAACCGACCGGAAAAGCAATTTTCGGCAAAGCCGTTTAGCTATCCCTTCGCAAAATTAAAAGAGCTGCAAGCCGACACACAAGCCAACGCTTTTGCAGCACATTTAATTTTGCCCAACCACACCACCGACAACATTCTGCCAAACCAACAATTTTTTACCGTATATTTGACCCGTTGAAAAAACTAATCGCAATATCATTTCTCTTTGTTTTTCTGAGTGCGAATACAGAACTGCATCAACTATTGAGATTGTCAGTTTTAATTCATCACTTTTTTGACCACCAAGAGCAAGAACCTGATGAAACCTTTGCAGACTTTATAAACGAACACTATTCCGACCACCAAAACCATTCGGGCAACGACCACCACGACCACGACAATTTGCCTTTTAAGACAACAGATTGTGCAACAGCTCACGTTCCATTAGCATTTGTAAATCCTATTCAATTTTCTATTTCACAACCAATCGTTTTTCACGACAAAATTTCTCCAATTTACAACGGAGCATTTTATTCTTCTGCTGTCGTCAGCAACATTTGGCAACCGCCAAAAATCAGTTAATGAATTTATGAAGTGCCCGCAAAGCGGACACAAACAAAACTGTTTACGGTGCTTACGCACCGTAAACTTTCATTCATTTCATTAATTATAAAATTATGCTCAATAAAATCATTGCGTTCTCCATAAAGAACAAACTCATCATAGGGCTTTTTATTCTAACCCTAATTGGTTACGGCAGTTACCAACTTACACAACTGCCAATTGATGCCGTGCCCGACATCACCGACAATCAGGTGCAAGTAATTACCGTTACTCCTTCGTTGGGTGCACCCGATGTGGAAAGGCTCATTACTTTTCCTATTGAACAAGCCAACAGTAATATTCCTGGACTAA
Source organism: Arcticibacter sp. (assembly GCA_021155045.1). Lineage (GTDB taxonomy): Bacteria > Bacteroidota > Bacteroidia > 2-12-FULL-35-15 > 2-12-FULL-35-15 > 2-12-FULL-35-15. The sequence continues at coordinate 251,165 of JAJNQB010000001.1, read as the reverse complement.
AGGAAATTCGTAGTTTTTCACGGTTCGGGCTTTCGCTAATCACCATCGTGTTTGAGGATGATGTTGATATTTATTGGGCAAGGCAACAAGTAACGGAACGATTAAAAATAGCAGAACAGCAAATTCCAAAAGGAATTGGATCACCTGAATTAGCACCAGTTACAACTGGTTTAGGAGAAATCTACCAATATGTTTTGAAACCGAAACACGGTTACGAAGCCAAATATAATGCAACCGAATTGCGGACAATTCAAGATTGGATTGTAAAACGACAATTAATAAGTGTAAAGGGAGTTGCCGATGTAAGCAGTTTTGGTGGACGAGTGAAGCAATACGAAATTGCCATCAACCCAAATAATCTAAAATCTTACGGCATAACTATTAACGATGTTTTTATCGCATTGGAGAAAAATAACGAAAACACAGGCGGTGCATACATTGAAAAAGCATCAACGGTTTTATATATCCGTGCCGAAGGATTAATTGAAAATATTGAGGACATAAAAAATATAGTTGTAAAAAACACAGCCAACGGAACACCGCTTTTAATAAACAATGTGGCCGAAGTTCGTATTGGCAATGCTACCCGCTATGGTGCAATTACATACAACGATGAAGGCGAAGTAGCAGGTGCAGTAGTAATGATGTTGAAAGGCGATAACAGTAGCAGAGTAATAAAAGATGTAAAAGAAAAAATTACTCAAATTCAAAAAACATTGCCCGAAGGAGTAGAATTAGAGCCATTCCTTGACAGAACAAAAATGGTAAATAGTGCTATTGGAACAGTTTCAAAAAATTTAATGGAAGGTGCTTTGATTGTAATTTTCGTTTTGGTTTTATTCTTGGGAAATTTCAGAGCAGGAATTTTAGTAGCATCCGTAATTCCTTTGTCCATGCTGTTTGCAGTAATAATGATGAATATGTTTGGCGTAAGCGGAAACCTGATGAGTTTAGGTGCATTGGATTTCGGTTTGATTGTGGACGGTGCTGTAATTATTGTCGAAGCAGTGATGCATAAGCTGCATAGCGGACATAAGTTGGAAAGTAAAGTCAAAATTACACAAAGTGAAATGGATGAGTCGGTAAGATCATCAGCAAACAGAATGATGAACAGTGCAGTTTTCGGACAAATTATTATACTGATTGTTTACTTACCAATTTTTACGCTTGAAGGAATTGAAGGTAAAATGTTTAAGCCGATGGCACAAACAGTTGCCTTTGCTTTACTGGGTGCTTTTATTCTTTCTCTCACTTACATTCCGATGATGAGTGCGGTGGTTCTGAACAAACATCTTTCACATAAACGAAATTTTTCTGACAGGATGATGGACTTTTTTATAAGTGTTCATCAAAAATATTTAAGCAGAGTTTTAAATTTTCCGAAAACAGTAATCGGAATTTCAATTTCACTTTTGCTGATTTCATTTTTTGTTTTCTCAAAAATGGGCGGAGAATTTATTCCCGAATTACCCGAAGGAGATTTTGCGGTGGAAACAAGAGTGTTGACAGGAAGCAACATCACCATATCATCGGAAGCAATTATGAAATCAGCACATATTTTATTAGCTAAATTTCCCGAAGTTGAAAAGATAGTTGGCAAAACAGGAAGCGGAGAAATTCCTACCGACCCAATGCCAATGGAAGCATCAGATATGATGATTATTTTGAAAGACAAAAGCGAGTGGACATCTGCCGAAACGTGGAATGAACTGTCGGACAAAATGAGTGAAGCACTAAAAGATGTTCCAGGCGTTACATTCAGTTTTCAGTATCCTGTAGCTATGCGTTTCAATGAATTAATGACGGGAGCAAAGCAAGATGTAGTTTGCAAAATATTTGGTGAAAATTTAGATACCCTTTCAAAATACTCAAAACTGCTGGGCGATGTTGCCAACCAAATTGAGGGTGCGAAAAATATTTATGTTGAGCGAATTGACGGACTTCCTCAACTTATCATTACTTACAAACGCAATCAAATTGCTCAATACGGTTTAAATATTCAAGATATAAACAAAGTAGTAAATACAGCATTTGCTGGGCAAAGCAGTGGATTGGTTTATGAAGATGAAAAACGTTTTGAATTGGTGGTTCGCCTTGCAGGTGAAAACCGACAAGAGTTAGAAGATGTCCAAAATCTTCTAATTCCCACACCACAAGGAACACAAATTCCATTGTATCAAATTGCAGATGTTTCTATTCAAGAAAGCGTTAATCAAATTCAAAGAGATGGTGCCAAACGAAGAATTATTGTAGGCTTCAATGTTGGAAATAGGGATGTTCAAAGCATTGTAACCGATTTGCAAACACAAATTGAAAAGCAAGTAAAATTTCCAAGTGGCTATTATGTTACTTATGGCGGAGCTTTTGAAAATTTGGTAGCAGCAAAAAAAAGATTGTCAATTGCAGTTCCGCTTTCGCTGCTATTGATTTTTCTTTTCCTCTTTTTTGCGTTCGGCTCTGTAAAACAAGGTTTACTTATTTATTCTGCCATTCCGCTTTCTACCATCGGTGGAATTTTATTTTTAGCGTTAAGAGGAATGCCTTTTAGCATCAGTGCAGGAGTTGGTTTTATCGCATTGTTTGGTGTAGCAGTATTAAACGGAATTGTTTTATTGGCAGAGTTCAACCGGATAAAAGCAGCAGGAGAAACCGACACAAAGCAAATTGTTTTGAAGGGAACAAAAACCCGTTTGCGACCCGTGCTTATGACTGCCTTTGTAGCATCGCTTGGGTTTTTACCAATGGCTATAAGCAACGGAGCAGGTGCAGAAGTGCAGCGACCATTGGCAACGGTTGTAATCGGTGGGCTTTTGATTGCAACTTTCTTAACGCTTTTTGTTCTGCCAATTCTCTACATTCTATTTGAAAAGGGCATTAAAAGCAAACCAACAATAACCACAATAATAATTTTGTTGTTCGCAGTTTTATCGTTTCAAAATGTGAATGCTCAAACTTCAATCAATTTGCAAGGAGCAATTGACACAGCTTTGAAAAACAATTTACAAGTAAAGAATGAAAAATTAAACGCAGAATATCAGCAGAAACTAAAAGCAGCAGCCGTTGATATTCCTCAAACAAATTTGATTGGCGAATACGGACAAATAAACTCCTTTTATAATGACACCAAGTTTGGAATTTCTCAATCAATATGTTTTCCTACTGTTTATGCAAAACAAAAATCACTACAAAACGAAACTTACAAAAGCAGTGTATTGAACATTGCAGTAAAAGAAGCAGAGTTGAAAAAGCAAGTCAGCGAAGTTTTTTATTTGTTGGTTTACTTGCAACAAAAGCAAAGTATTCTTTTGCAAAATGATAGTGTTTATGCTTCGTTTCTTGAAAAAGCAAATTTGCGTTTCGCCAAAGGCGAAACCAATATTTTAGAAAAAACCACAGCCGAAACACAACGAGGGCAAATTGCCATTCAGATAAACCAGTTAAAGAACGACATTGAAATTTTGCAACTCCAATTTCAATTATTGCTGAATACTACAATCGTTTTTACACCCTCAGCAGAAAATCCTAAAATGATTTTCACAGCGTCCATAGATACTTCCGCAATTAGCAAACACCCGACTTTGATTGTTTTGCAACAGCAAAAAGAAATTTCATTAGTAAAAACGCAATTAGAGAAATCTAAACTATTACCCAATCTGAACATTGGTTACTATAATATGAGTATGAAAGGAACTGGAGCCGATAATTTGTTTTACAACACATCAACAAGGTTCAATTCTGTTCAGTTTGGCTTGGGAATGCCTTTGTTTTTCGGTTCGCAAAAATCAAAAATCAAATCAAGCAAATCCTTTGAATTGATTAGCGAAAACAATTATCAGATAGGTTTGCAAACGCTGAATGCTGAGTATCAAAAAGCATTTAAACAGTATCAAACGTATTTGCAAACAGTAAAGTATTTTGAAGAAACCGCTTTGCAAAATGCAAATACAATTACCAAAATCGCCAACCAACAATTTGCAAATGGTGGCATAAATTATTTGGAATGGACAATGCTAATTAACAACGCTGCCACTATTCAAAGCAATTACACGGATGCAGTCAATGACCTAAATCAATCTATTATTCAACTCAATTATTTAACTTCTAAATAAATTCAACAATGAAAAACATATACATCATATCAATAGCATTTGCAACCCTCACATCTTGTGGAAGCAAACAAAACGAAAATGAAGCAACGGTAGAAACACTAACTGAAAACGTAGTTGAACTTACCGATGCTCAATTAAAGAATTCTAAAATTGAAACAGGGAAAATTGAACAAAAGGCAATTTCGTCCTTACTTAGAGTGAACGGAAAAATTGATGTTCCACCTCAAAATATGGTTTCCGTTAGTGTTCCGCTTGGGGGCTATCTCAAATCAACTAAACTTTTAGAAGGTATGCACATAAGCAAAGGCGAAATAATTGCAGTAATGGAAGACCAACAATACATTCAGTTGCAACAAGATTACTTAACAGCCAAAGCACATTTCAGTTCTTTAGAGAAAGAATTTCAGCGACAAAAAGATTTGAACGAAAGTAAAGCCAGTAGTGACAAGGTTTTTGAAAATGCACAAGCCGACTATCTTTCACAAAAAGTGCTGATAAAATCTTTGTCAGAGAAACTAAAATTAATAAGTATAAATCCCGACAACTTAAACGAAAACACAATTTCACGAAGTATCAATATCTATTCGCCAATAGACGGTTTTGTTTCAACCATCAAAATGAATATTGGTAAATATGCAAGTCCGACAGATGTTTTGTTTGAATTGGTGAACCCTACAGACATTCATTTGGCTTTAACCGTTTTTGAAAAAGATTTAGACAAACTTTTTATCGGGCAAAACATTATTGCTTACAACAATAACAAATCAAGCAAAAAATACAATTGCGAAATAATCCTTATTGGCAAGGACATTTCACCCGAAAGAGCTGTAATTGTTCATTGCCACTTTGAGCAATACGACAAGTCATTAATACCGGGAATGTATATGAATGCGGAGGTAGAAATTTCAACCAACAATGCTTTTGTAATTCCTAATGACGGCTTGGTTCGTTTTGAAGGTAAGCAATACGTTTTCACACAAACCGACAAAAATAAATATGAAATGCAGGAAGTAACGACACAAAACACCGTAAACGGTTTTACACAAATTACGTTTGCAGACAATTCAGATATGACGACCAAAATGTTTGTAACAAAAGGAGCTTATACCTTGCTAATGAAAATGAAAAACACAGAGGAAGAATAAAATGCAAACGGAAAGGACACAGCTATGAATGCCAACACTTTTGAACTCACATTTGCTTTTTAACTATCCAATCCCATTTTAATACCGATACTAAGCAAGAAATAGTTTTTTGACTGTTTTTTACTAAGTATTGGTTTAACCCTAAATAGGCAGTTCATTATTTGACCCACCTACGATTAAGTGTTTGTAAGGATTTTCAATTTTTTGATAAAAAAACAATCCTAACCGATTATAAAGTAATATAAACCTTTTTTATAATTGGTATAATCAGCATTAAGACAGATAGTACAGCTTTTTCAAAGCTTTCTACTGTCTAATTGCGGTTTAATTTTAGGTTTCAAGCAACTTTTTTACAGCATTTTGCATCTTAAAGCTGAGAAGCTGTAGGCAAAGGAGATAAATTCCAATTTTTATTCGATGAACTCATAAAATTATTAGTCGAAATTGAAAAAAAGCCCCTTTTTTAGGTATATTTGCTTGTTAAAAGTCATAAAATGAATTTCAAATCATACAATCTTTCTAAATCCTTTATTAACGCTACTTTGCTATCAATTTGCCTTTTGTTTGTATTGAACTCAAAAGCGCAATTAACTACTAGTACCGTAATGACTCCAACACAGTTGGTACAAAATGTTTTATTAGGCAGTGGCATTACAGCAACAAATATCAGCTTCACAGGAAACAATCAATCAAGAGGAACATTCAATGGGGCTAGCTCTAATATTGGTTTAGCTTCTGGGGTTTTATTGTCATGCGGAAACATTGCAAATGCTATTGGTCCAAATAATCAAACAGGGATTTCTACTCCTTTTAATACTGCTGGCGACCCGGATTTAAATTTAATTATGTCGCCAACAGTTAGCTATGATGCTACTATTCTTGAATTTGATTTTACACCAACTTCGGATACCGTAAAATTTCGTTATGTTTTTGGTTCGGATGAATACATGGAATTTGTAAGTACCACCCCAGGAGGAATAAATGATGGTTTTGGATTTTTTATTAGTGGTCCCGGAATTTCTGGTCCGTTTTCAAACAATGCAAAAAATATTGCTTTGGTTCCTGGTACAACTTTACCGGTTACCATGTTTAACTTAAACTTAAACAATAACGGACAATATTATTTTGATAACGAAACTCCTCCTGGCGCAAGTGTTCAGTACGATGGTTTTACTGTTGTGTTAACTGCAACAAGTGCTGTGCAATGCGGGCAAAACTATCACATTAAAATTGCAATTGCCGATGGTGGTGATGCTATTATTGATTCTGGTGTATTTTTAGAAGCGGGAAGTTTTGCAAGTACTGGAAATGTATTTTTATCTACCAACACCAACTTTGCTGGAAACCCAGGCAATAACGATAGCACTATTTATGAAGGTTGTGGAGCTGCAACAATAAATTTTGATAGAGGCACGTCTCACCTTTCAATGGCAGATACTATGTATTACATCATTGGTGGAACAGCAACAAACGGTGTTGATTATAGCACCATATCTAACAATGTTACATTTGCTGTTGGACAACAATATACAAGTGTTACAATTAATTCTTTACCTGATGCAATAGCAGAACCTACAGAAACTGTTCAACTAAAAGTTTATAATACTTCTCCTTGTGGAAATAGCAATGATACGGCAAGAGTTAATGTTTACATTATCAATACACCTCCGCTTACAATTAATTTAAACAACGATACTGCTTTGTATTGCCCCTTTATGAATTTACCACTTACAGCCGTAACAACTGGTGGTGTGGTTATTGGCGGCTATACTTATTCTTGGACAAACACAACTAGCACAACAAATAGTGCCATTGTAAATCCAACTGCAAGCACAACGTATTATGTTACTGTTAGCGATAGCTGTGGTAATACAGCAACCGATAGTATCCTTGTGAACATAACACCTTATGTGCCTTTGCAAATGACATTTAATAATGATACGAGTATTTGTGGCGGACAAAATGTTTTACTTGATGCAAATGTTACAAATGGTCGCCCCGATTATATTTATTCTTGGTCGCCAAATATTTCAGCAATCGACAATGCTTTTGTAACACCTATTGCTAGTACAAATTATGTACTTACAGTTACAGATGCCTGTTCATTGAGTATTTCCGATAGCGCTATGATTACAGTTTACCCAATTGATGCAAATTATAATTATTCATTTACTACCAATCAAACAGTACAATTCAATAATTTATCTTCTGGCGGTGTTTCTTATTTCTGGGATTTTGGTGATGGCTCACAGGATGGAACTTCTACTGCAACAAATCCAACGCATTATTACATCAATGATGGAACATATACTGTGATGTTAATTTCAACCAATGCAAACGGTTGCCCTGATACTACTTATCAAACAATTATAGTAACTCCAGATTTTTATTTCTATTTCCCGAATGCATTTACTCCAAACAGTAATGGAACAAATGATTATTTTATGGGATATGGCGTTGGAATATCTTCTTACCACATGCAAATATTTGATCGTTGGGGTGAACGCCTTTTTGAAACATCAGATTTATATACTGGTTGGGATGGAACTTATAAGGGCAATAAATGTCCGGCAGGTGTATATGTTGTAAAATTTAATGTTGCAGGCTCAAGAGTTGACCCTGTTCAACGAATCGGAATGGTTAATTTAATTCGTTAAAAACTATAAAAAATGACTATTAAAAATCTCATCTCAAAAACATGCGTAGCAGTTTCTGCAATTTTAATTTCAAATGCAGCAAGTGCTCAATTAACTGTAAATACAGGTTTTACACCAACTCAATTAGTGCAAAATGTATTATTGGGTTCTGGTGTTACTGCTTCTGGAGTTACATTTAGTGGTACTGCAACACAACGTTCAGAATTTAACGGAACAGCTTCAAATATTGGATTTACTTCTGGTGTACTTTTAACAACAGGTGATGCATCTGTTGCTCCAGGACCAAACAACAGCAGTTCTGCTGGTATGGGAGGAACGGGTGCTGTCGAAAATGACCCTCAATTAAATTCAATTGCAACAACAACATTATACGATGGTGCAGTTTTAGAATTCGATTTTATACCTATGGCAGATACTTTAAAATTCCGTTATGTATTTGCGTCAGAAGAATATCCTGAATTTGTTTGTTCTAATTTTAATGATGTATTTGGATTTTTTATCAGTGGACCAAATCCTGCTGGCGGAAGTTATACCAACTTAAATATTGCACAGATTCCTGGCACTTCACTTCCTGTTGCTATTAATACTGTAAACCCTGGCGTTGCTGGGGCAAGCAGTGGCGGTGGAACTTGTACAAGTTTAGCTTATTCAAGTTTATATGTAAATAATACTTTAAACTCTGTACAATACGATGGCTTTACTGTTCCTTTAACAGCCATTGCTCCTGTAACATGCGGACAAACTTATCATATAAAAATTGCGATTGCCGATGCAGGTGATGGCGCTTGGGATTCTGGCGTGTTTTTGGAAGCAGGAAGTTTTTCTGCCGTTGGGGTACAAATCATTCCTGAAATAAGTTATGGAGGAACAAACGATTCTACATTGTATGAAGGATGTGGGCAAGCTTGTATTTATTTTGTTCGTACATCCAACCTTTCTCAAACAGATACAGTAAATGTTACGATTGGCGGTTCTGCAACAAATGGTGTTGATTATAATACAGGAGTAGTTGGTGTTCCAATTCCTTCTCAATTAATTTTTGCTGTTGGGCAAGATACAATTGTGTATTGCATCGATGCTGTTGCTGATGGTGTAACAGAAGGACTTGATACTATAACTCTTCAAATTTCTCAAACAGGAGCTTCTGTTTGTGTTCAATCTGTTGCAAGTGCAGTTATTTATTTGAACGAATACCAACCGATGACTTTAACAGTTAGTGATACTACTCTTTGTAACAGCGGAGGAACAGTTGTTTTAAACACAACAGTAACAGGCGGTGTAGAGCCTTATACGTATTCATGGACGGGAGGCGCAGCTCCCGTTGCTGATCCTACAGTAAATGTTACAAGTACTACAACTTTTGTGGTCACGGTCAACGATGCTTGTACGGGAAGCCCCGACCCTACTCCACAAATTATAGATAGCGCAACAGTAACAGTTGCAACATTTGCTCCTTTAACAGTTTTTGCTGGTGATGATATTTTAGTTTGCCCTGGCGATTTAGCATTTTTGATGGCGCAAGTTTCTGGTGGCGGAACACCTTATGTTTACAACTGGTCTGTTATTTTTGGCTCTGACACGTTAATAAGTCCGTTTAGCTCATCAACACAATTGTGGGTGAACAACAATGGTAGCTATCAAATCACCGTTACAGATGTTTGTGGCAATACACAATTTGATCAAATAAATGTTGCTGTAGAAGGAAGTTGTGCATTAAATATTCCAAACATTATTACTCCTGATGGTAGTGGACCAGCAATGAATGATATGTTTTATGTTGCCAACCTTGATAAATTTCCAGGAAGTAAATTAAGCATTTATAACCGTTGGGGAAATAAAATTTATGAAACAAGTGACTATAAAAATGATTGGAGCGGAAAAAAGTATAGTGATGGGACATATTATTATGTTTTAACTGTTCCTCCTTCTGGATTGGTTATGGCAAAAGTAAATCCGCAATCAACGGTATCTGCTGCATTTAAAGAAACAACAGAAGATAAAACAAAAGTGTTTGCAGGATTTTTTCAAATTGCTCGATTAAAATAATTGAAAGATATTTTTCTTGTTTTGAATTAAAATAAAATGCTCAAAAAAAAACTACTGATATTATTTTTTTTAGCACTAACAAGTCTAAGTAATTTTGCCACCCACATTGTAGGTGGCGAAATTTATTATGACTGCCTTGGAGGAAACAATTATAAAATCACACTTAAAATTTATCGCGATTGTTTTAATGGGCAAGCTCCTTATGATGATCCTGCAAGTATTTATTTTTTTAATAGTAGTGGCGTATTAATTACGGAGGTTCAAATACCTTTTCCAGGTTCGATACAATTGCCTGTAACCATCAACAACCCTTGCTTTACACCTCCAACAAATATTTGTGTGGAAGAAGCAATTTATACAACTACTGTTAACTTACCTCCTATTGCTGGTGGTTATGATATAACGTATCAACGCTGTTGCAGAAACAATACTATTTTAAATATTGTAAATCCAGGTGCCGTTGGTTCTACTTACATGGCACACATCCCTGGAACAGGAGCATTGGCTTGCAACAATAGCCCACGTTATAATAATTTTCCTCCCATATTTTTATGTTCAGGTGTTCCCTTAAATTTTGATCACAGTGCTAACGACCCTGATGGAGACTCATTATATTATGAATTATGCGATCCATTTACAGGTCTGGATGCAAGTTGCCCTATTGTTGGTCCACAAACAAATACGAGTGCAGGATGCTCTGTAACTCCTCCTCCTCCTCCCATTTCATTTATTCCTTGGCAAGCTCCATACAATGCAAGTTATCCAATGAGTGCTTCTCCTGCTATTGCAGTAAATCCTGTTACCGGAATGATGACAGGAACACCAAATATGGTTGGGCAATGGGTTGTGGGCGTATGTGTAAGAGAATACAGAAATGGTGTTTTGATAAGCACCAACAAAAGAGATTTTCAATTTAATGTTGTTAATTGTCCAGGATTACCTGTTGCCTCCATTCCTACACAAACATTATTTTGCAATGGATACACCGTTGCTTTTACAGAAAATAGTATCAATGCTTTTTCTTATTCATGGAATTTTGGTGATCCAACTACAACAGCAGATGTTTCTTCTAATCAAACAGCATCATGGACTTATGCAGATTCTGGAACTTATACCGTTACGTTAATCATCAACCCAGGAACATTGTGTGCTGATACCAATTGGAGTACATTTTATGTTTATCCTTTACTTAATCCAAATTTTGCAATACCACCTGGCAAATGTATTTATGAAAACAGTTTTAATTTTTCAGCAGCAGGTGCATTTATGGGCAATGGAACTTTTAATTGGAACTTTGGTGCAAATGCTACGCCAAGCACAAGTAATTCTCAAAATCCTACAGACGTAGTTTACAATGCACCCGGAACTTATCCCGTTACATTAACCATCCAAGAGAATGGTTGTACAAGAAGTGTTACACACAATGTAAATGTATATCCAAAACCAGATGCGCTATATGGTTTACAAACAGCCATTGCCTGCGACTTACAACCTGTTCAATTTATTGATAGCTCTTTTACTACCAATGGTCCGCTAACTTATCAATGGTTTTTTGGAGATGGTACTACTTCATCAGAACAGAATCCAAATCATTCTTACCCAGCAATTGGGAGCTATAATTCTTCTTTAATTATTACTACAACAAATGGTTGCAAAGATACATTTGCATTGCCATCACCTATTGCAGTGTATCCATCACCTGTTGCAGGGTTTTATGTAACACCAAAAGACACCTCTATTTTTTATCCTAATGTTAGCACATTCGATCAAAGTATTGGAAGTATTGATTGTGATATGTATTGGGGAGATGGTAGTATGAGTACCAATTGCGATACCATACATCATTATGCAAAACCAGGAACATATACTTTGATGCAAGTAGTTGTGAATGCAAATGGTTGCAAGGATACTGCTTATTCAACTATAATAATTCGTCCTGAATTTTTATTTTGGATACCAAATGCTTTTACACCAAACAATAATGGCTTGAATGATATTTTTAAACCTGTAGTATTAGGTGTTCATGATTATAATTTTTTAATCTTCGACCGTTGGGGCGAAAAAATATTTGAAACACATGATATGAACGAAGGTTGGAATGGATATTTCAAAGGGCGTTTATGTACCAACGATGTGTTTGTTTACAAAATTGATTTCCGCGATGATGTTTTAAATAATGTTCATCAGTATATTGGAAGTGTAACCTTGGTGAGGTAAAAAACACCAATTACTATCGAAAAATTTCTATTGGTAACCATTTTACCTATTGGTAAAGAAGTAGAATAAAAGGGAATCTGAGTTTGAAAAAAACCTCTCCCTAGCCCTCTCCGAAGGAGAGGGAGGCCTATACACAATCAAAAAATGGAATGTTTGACAAAGTAATAAGTTGGCTGTCAATTCGAGTATCCCGATGAAATCGGGATGTATCGAGAATGTGCGTTAGGGTTTTATGTTTTGCTTTTCAATCAGTTCTCGATACATTTTGCTGAAAAAAGCAAAACACTCGAACTGACTACGTACAAGCTATAAAAACCAAAAAATAATTTTTTACAAATTCTGCATAAAATAATCGGTTACTTTTTGATATAGATGTTCTCTGTCTTTACCTAAAACATTGTGTTCATGACCAGGATAAACAAAATAATCAACTTGCTTTTTTTTATCTACACAAGCTTTTAAATATTGAATACTATGTTGCCAAACAACTGTTGGGTCTTGTGTTCCATGAATCAACATTAATTTTCCTTTTAAATTATCTACATACTCAATCGTTCTGCTTTCTTTATACCCTTCAGGATTTTCTTGTGGTGTATCCATATAACGCTCGGTGTACATAACTTCATAATACGACCAATCAATTACTGGTCCGCCTGCCACACCTACTTTAAATACATCTGGATAGCGAGTCATTATACTTGTTGTCATAAACCCTCCATAGCTCCAACCAAATAAACCCATTCGGCTTGCATCCACAAAGGTTTGTTTTTTCAAATAATCTACTCCAAGCATTTGGTCTTTCATTTCAACAACTCCTAAATGACGAAATATCGCTTGCTCAAATACCAAACCTCTATTACTACTTCCTCTTCCATCAATTGTAAAAACTACATAACCATGTTGCGCCATGTATTGAAACCAGAAATCTCCTCCTCCATTCCATGTATTATTAATTAACTGAACTCCAGGTCCATTATATAGATAAACAATCGTTGGATATTTTTTTGTCGAATCAAAATCAATTGGTTTATACAGGCGACAATATAAATCATCGCCAGCATCACTTTTTAAAGTAAAAATAGTCATTGCTCCTAACTTGTAATCTTTAAAGGGGTTTGGAGCAGTAAAAATTAAATTTGATGATTTTCCATTGGTAGAATTTATATAAATATTTCTGGGTGTAGTCGAATTTTGAAAATTATCAATTACATAATTACCATTTGAACTCAACATACAGATATGTGTTCCTTCGCCTTTTGTTATTCGAATCGTTTTTCCTGATTTAATCTCAACAGCATAAAAATTACGTGTTGTTCCACTTTCTGTTGTTGCTGTATAAAATGCTTTTGTGCCTTTAGAATCTAGTCCTGCAAAATCAGTAACAATCCAGTTGCCCTTTGTTAATTGTTTTACCGAGGTACCATCTTCATTGTATAAATAAAGATGATTAAATCCATCACGTTCACTTTGCCAGATGAATTGTTTTCCATTGGGCAAGAACACCATCGGGTGCATTGGATGAACATATTTATCATGCTTTTCTTCGAACAATGTTTTTTCAAGTAAGCCGGTAGCAACATTGTATTTATTCAATTTCATATGATCTTGCCCACGATTCAAAACAGCCATATAAATATATTGTTCATCATTACTCCATGCGATATTGGTTAAGTATTGTTCTTTCGGCTCACCCGTTTTCAAGAAAATTGTTTTTCCTGAAGCTATATTGTAAACACCAACTGTTACTTCATGGCTTTTATCTCCAGCCATTGGATATTTAATATTTATATTTTTTGCAGGACGTACAGTCCAATCAATAATTGGATAATCTGTAACCATGGTTTGGTCCATTCTGTAAAAGGCTAATAAATTTCCGTTTGGCGACCAAAATGTACCATTATGAATTCCAAATTCATCACGATGAACAGACTGTCCATTGACAATGTTTTCATCTTTATCATTGGTTACGATTAATGTTTCTTTTCCATCATACACAAACAAATTATTTTTAACTGTATAAGCAACATAATTTGTTTTATTGGCTACATCTTTATTTTCAGCTTCGGAATCAATATCACGATTAGCTTCTACTTTTATTTTTTTTGTTTTTATATTATAGCTTAACCATTTTTTATTGGATTCAAATGAAAATTGCTGAGAATTTAACCATTGAATTGCAGGAAATTTTTCGACTGGATTTAATTTCTGTTCTTGCATGGAAAAGCCAATATCCGATAATTTAATCCTTGTAGTTTCTTTGGTAGTTTTTGCATCCATCACTATCAAAACACTTTCGTCATCTATTTTATCAACATAGCTATAAGCATCTGCATTTTTCACCCACATCAACTGTTGCATTTTTTTAGGAGACATGGTTGTTCTTTGCAGTACAACAGCTTCTTCCATTGTAAGCATTTTATTTTGAGCAATTGCACTATTTGCAAAAGCAATTAAAAGTAAAATTGTTTTTTTCATGATTTGTTGAATTCCCTGAAAGGGATGTTTATTATTTTACAGCACCACCATTATTCATGTTTTCTTTTGTAGGCGACACAAAACTTAATTCTCCTGCTTTGTTTTCTGCCATCAATATCATCCCTTGGCTTTCGATACCTTTTATTTTTCTTGGTGCAAGGTTTATTAATATAGATACTTGCTGACCAATAATATCTTCGGGTTTATAATTAGCAGCAATACCAGACACTACTGTTCTTACATCAATACCTGTATCGATTTTTAATTTTAAAAGCTTATCCGCTTTAGGTACTTTTTCTGCTTCTAAAATAGTTCCTACACGAATATCCATTTTAGAAAAATCATCAAAAGTGATTTCCTCTTTTGAATTTTGAATTTCTCCCTTTAAATTTTCAGATTCGTTCATTTTTTTAGAATCGGCTAATTTTTGAATTTGTGCTTCAATGGTTACATCTTCGATTTTATCAAATAGTAATGCAGCAGAATTAATTTGGTGTCCAGCTAAAAGTAAATCTGTTCGTGTTGCATCTTGCCATTTTAGTCCTTTATTTAGATTAAGCATTTCACTTAATTTTTTTGATGTAAATGGCAAGAACGGTTCCATTAAAACAGAAAGGTTAGCTGAAATTTGTAATGACAAATTCATAATGATTTGCACTCTTTTTTCATCTGTTTTTATCAGCGTCCAAGGTTCATTATCTGCTAAATATTTATTACCCAATCGAGCTAAATTCATCAATTCCGATAATGCTTCTCGAAAACGATATTGTTCAATGCTTGCAGCAATTTTTGCTGGATATTTTGAAATTTCTTCTAGTAGTAAAACATCAGCTTTTGTGTATTCAGCAGCTTCAGGAACTATTCCATTATAATATTTGTGAGTTAATACTAAAGTTCTGTTTACAAAATTTCCAAGTATAGCAACAAGTTCATTGTTGTTTTTTGCTTGAAAATCTTTCCAAGTAAAATCGTTATCTTTTGTTTCAGGAGCATTCGCACAAAGCGTGTATCTTAAAATATCTTGTTTGTCTTTAAACTCCAATAAATATTCATGTAGCCAAACTGCCCAATTACGTGATGTAGAAATCTTGTCTCCTTCTAAATTCAAAAATTCATTTGCTGGAACATTCTCAGGAAGAATGTACGAACCTTCTGCCATTAACATAGCTGGAAAGATAATGCAATGAAAAACAATATTATCTTTACCAATAAAGTGAACAAGCTTCGTCTCCTTATCTTTCCAATACAATTCCCATTCTTTATTGTCTGGTAGTACTCCGATTTTTTCTCCAGCTTTTTCTCCGCGTTTTGCGTCTTGATTCTTGATTCTTAATTCTTGATTCTCAAAAAATTCTTTCGTAGCCGAAATATATCCGATTGGAGCATCGAACCACACATATAATACTTTTCCATCGGCACCTTCTATCGGGACTTTCACTCCCCAATCTAAATCACGTGTCATTGCTCTTGGCTGCAAACCAGCATTCAACCAACTCTTACACTGTCCATAAACGTTAGCCTTCCAATCTTTGTGGGCATCAATAAATTTTTCAATTTGAGGTTGCATTTTATCCAAAGGCAAAAACCAATTTTTTGTTCTTTTCAAAACAGGCTTTTCTCCACTCAAAGTAGATTTTGGATTTATTAATTCCGTTGGGCTCAATGATGTTCCGCACTTTTCACATTGGTCACCATAAGCACTATCGTTGGCACATTTTGGACAAGTACCAACAATATACCTATCCGCTAAAAACTGATTTGCTTTTTCGTCAAAATATTGTTCTGTAACTTCTTCTATAAAAACTCCTTTATCGTAAAGTGTTTTAAAAAATTCTGATGCTGTTTCGTGATGTGTTTTGGATGAAGTACGAGAATAGATATCAAATGAAATTCCAAATTCTTTAAAAGCATCGCCCATTATTTTATGGTACTTATCTACCACTTCCTGAGGAGTTATTCCTTCTTTTTTAGCTTTAATAGTAATAGGTACGCCATGTTCATCTGAACCACAAATAAATTTTACATCTTCACCTTTTGATCGCAAATAACGTACATAAATATCAGCCGGTAAATAACAACCCGCTAAATGTCCGATATGAACAGGACCATTTGCGTAAGGTAATGCGGCTGTAACTAAATTTCTTTTATATTTTGAGGACATAAATATTAATTCAAAAATATTAATTCAAAAGTCAAAAGAATCAAAGTAAAATTGTTTTAAAATTTTAACTTAAACCTCTTTTGACTTCAGATAGCAAATATAATGATTAATCTTTGAGTAATTTCTTTTGCATAATATAAGCGATACTAGATGCTCTGTTTTTTGTGGTTTCTGCATTAACCCCAACATATAGTTCATCTACGCTCTCCCAAAATAACTTTAACCATACTTTAAAATCTTCTTTTTGAAATGGAAGATGCATGTGTTTTTCCATCAAATTATTTGCATAAGCATATTCAGAAAAAAGGGTTGCATTCCAAAAGCTATCCACTCTTGGCAAATGTTCATTCAAATTCAAATGAACAAAATGATGTTTGATTGAACTAACAAGAAGCTTATCGTAAAAAGTTTTGATTAGCTTTGTTACATCATCAGGTGAATTTATATCGGTTTTTGTCATATTATTATTTATTAAATTGTACGATTTCTCTCCGCGAACTGGCGGATCGAAATAACAAATTCGCAATGTCATTCAAATAAGTAAAAAAGAACAATATTTTTTACAAATATCCGATTACTTTTGTAAAACAAGAATTGAAAAATGAATTTAATTCAACCATCCTATTTAAAAAAAGGCGACAAAATTGCAATTGTTGCTTGTGCTCGAAAAATCAGCAAAGATGAGTTACAACCTGCTATTGATATTTTAAAAAGTTGGGGGCTTGAGGTAGTGTTAAGTAAAAATTTATTTAATACTGACAACCAATTTTCTGGAACGGATAATGATCGAGCAGAAGATTTACAAACTATGCTTAATGATTCATCCATAAGAGCTATCATTAGTGCAAGAGGAGGCTATGGTACTATTAGAATAATTGACAAACTTGATTTTACAAAATTCAAACAAAATCCAAAATGGATAATTGGTTATAGTGATATCACCGTTTTGCATTCTCACCTTCATAACTTAGGCTATCAAACAATACACGCAACCATGCCTATTAATTTTTCTGTTAATAAAGAAGCAACAGAAAGTTTACAAAAATTACTTTTTGGAGAAAATTTCAGTTATGAAGTAAAAACACATCCCTTAAATCGATTAGGGAAATTAGAAGGAACTATTGTTGGAGGTAATTTATCTTTGTTATATGCCCTTTCAGGAAGCATTTCTGATATTAACACAAAAGGAAAAATATTATTTATAGAAGATTTAGATGAGTATTTATACCACATTGATAGGATGATGATAAGCCTCAAACGCTCCGGTAAATTAAACGATTTAGCGGGGTTGATTGTTGGTGGAATGAGTGATATGAAAGATAATACTATCCTATTCGGGAAAACTGCTGAAGAAATTATTTTTGATGCAGTCAAAGAATATAATTATCCTGTATGCTTTGGCTTTCCTTGCGGACATATAGATAGAAATTTAGCTCTTGTTTTTGGGAAAAATTCACAATTAGAGATAAAAGAAAAGAACGTGCTTTTTAAAAATTAATTAATAAATTTGTGAAAATAAAATCAAGCAAATATGACAGCAGTACGCAATAACTGGACAGTTGAAGAAATATTAGATGTTTACAATACTCCTTTATTAGAATTGGTATTTAAAGCACAAAGTATTCATCGCGAATTTAATGAAGCAAATGAAGTTCAGGTTAGCTCCTTATTGTCGATAAAAACAGGAGGTTGTGCAGAAGATTGTAGCTATTGCCCACAAGCAGCAAGATATAATACAGGAATTGAGGTTCATAAATTAATGACTGTGAATGAAGTTAGCGATGCTGCTGACAAAGCAAAAGAAGGAGGAGCATCACGCTTATGCATGGGCGCTGCTTGGCGTGAAGTACGTGACAACAGAGATTTTGATCGTGTTTTAGAAATGGTTAAAGTTGTAAACCAAAAAGGAATGGAAGTGTGCTGCACACTTGGAATGCTAACAGAAAGCCAAGCACAAAAACTTGCCGATGCCGGACTATACGCATATAATCACAACTTAGATACATCAGAAGAAAGCTATAAAAAAATAATAACCACTCGTAATTATGATGATCGTTTAGATACGATTAAAAATGTTCGTAAAGCAAAAGTTTCTGTTTGTTCTGGTGGCATTATTGGATTGGGAGAAAGTATAGAAGATAGAGTACAGATGCTAAAAACATTGTCATCTATGCCACAACAGCCAGAATCTGTGCCTATCAACGCATTGGTTCCTGTTGCTGGAACACCACTTGAAAATCAACCCTTAGTTCCAATTTGGGATATGGTAAGAATGATTGCTACAACTCGTATAGTTATGCCTAAAACAGTTGTTCGTCTTTCTGCTGGAAGAACACAAATGAGTTTGGAAGGGCAAGCACTTTGTTTTTTAGCTGGCGCAAATTCAATATTTGCTGGTGATAAACTTTTAACAACTCCAAATCCAGAGTTTAATGCTGATATGGAAATGTTTAAGTTGTTTGGATTAACTCCACGCAAAGCATTTAAAGGGAGCAAACAACCACAAATAAAAGAAACTGTTACTAACTAGTCACATCGAGTGGCTGACACAGGAAGCTGTATCGAGATGTGATTCGGAACAATCCACTCTCGAACTGACCTGCTTCTTATAAATTATGTGTGCGCTGTCCTTTCGAGTGTTCGCGTATGCGAATGTATCGAGAAAGTACATAGGCGTTTTTTTTTACTTTTTTTCAATCCGTTCTCGATACGTTTTGCAAAAAAGCAAAACACTCGAACTGACCTTACTCTTTTAAATATAATATTCAGTCACATCGAGTGGCTGACATAGGAAGTTGTATCGAGATGTGATTCGGAACAAAAAGTTCTCGATACGTTTTGCAAAAAAGCAAAACACTCGAACTGACCTTTTTCTTTTAAATATAATATTCAGTCACATCGAGTGGCTGACATAGGAAGTTGTATCGAGATGTGATTCGGAACAAACTGTTCTCGATACGTTTTGCAAAAAAACACTCGAGCTGATATTTTAAAATTACTTTTTGGCATACTGCAAAAATTAATTAAACTACTAAATTCTACTTACATTTGTTTTCAAAAATCAGAAGATGTTTTTTTCTGCCCATACTTTTCTTTCTCAATCACTTCAAAAACGTGAAGCACAAAATGCTTTGCGTAAACTAACTATCAGTAATAATTTAATTGATTTTTGCAGCAATGACTATTTAGGATTTGCCAGCTCAACTGAACTTCAACAAAACATTGAAAAAGAATATTCTTTATTAGTATCAAAAACAAACGGTTCTGGTGGTTCTAGATTATTAGCGGGTAATACAGAATACGCTGAATCACTTGAAAAAAGGATTGCAAACTTTCATAATGCAGAAGCGGGATTAATTTATAATTCGGGTTATGATGCGAATATTGGTTTGTTTTCTGCTGTGCTTCAAAAAAACGATATCATTATTTATGATGAACTGATACACGCTTCTATGCATGACGGAATAAGGCTTTCAGGTGCAAAAGCATTTATGTTTAAACACAATGATTTACAACATCTGGATGAACGATTAAAAATAGCAGAAGGGATTATATATGTTGCAATTGAAAGTGTTTATTCAATGGATGGAGATGAAGCCCCAATTGCTGAGATTGAAAAAATATGTGCAAAATACAATGCTAATTTAATCGTTGATGAGGCACATGCAACAGGGATTACCAAAAATGATGGGAAAGGAAAAATTCAAGAATTAGGTTTAGAAAATAAAATATTTGCCAGAGTACACACTTTCGGAAAAGCTCTTGGTTGCCATGGAGCAATTGTTTTAGGAAGTAATTTACTTCGCAACTTTTTAATTAATTTCTCCCGCTCATTTATCTACACAACAGCTCTTCCAATAAAAAGCTTAATAGCAATAAATCAATCTTATCTATTACTTGAAAAAAGTGAAAACAAAATAAATGAATTACAAACAAACATCAATTACTTTAAAAAACAAGCTAAAGCAATAAAGAATATTGAATTAATAGATAGCTCTAGCCCAATCCAATGCATCATTTCAGGAGGGAATAGTAATACAAAAGCACTTGCAATATATTTACAAGAAAAAATGCTAGATGTCCGACCAATATTAAGCCCAACGGTAGCAAAAGGGAAAGAAAGATTAAGAGTTTGCATACATTCTTTCAACACAAAAAAACAGATTGAAATCTTAATTGAAAGTTTGGTTAATTATTTTGAGAAGTAAAAACTTGCTACGTAACTAAATTGTTATAATTTCGTTGTAATCTTTGTATAAAAACATATTTATGAGAAGAATATTTGTAACTGGAATTGGAACGGATGTTGGAAAAACAGTAGTATCAGCAGTATTAACAGAAGCACTAAAAGCAGACTATTGGAAACCAGTACAAACAGGCAGTTTTTTTTCCACCGACACCGCTAAAGTTCAAAAATGGGTTTCAAATACTGAAAGTAAATTTCATCCAGAAGGCTATTTGTTAAAGCAATACATGAGCCCTCATGCTGCTGCAGAACTAGAAGGAATGGAAATAGATGTAAATTCAATTTCTTTGCCAAATACAAACAACAACATTATTATTGAAGGCGCAGGAGGCTTGATGGTTCCATTGAATCGCAAGGAATTTATGATTGACCTAATCAAAAAATTTGATGCTGAAGTTATTTTAGTAATCCAAAATTATTTAGGAAGTATTAACCATTCACTTTTATCCATTGATGCGCTTAAAAACAGAGGAATGAATATTTTAGGAATAGTTTTAAATGGTCCACCTCATCAACTTTCTGAGGATATTATTCTTGATTACAGTGGATTAAAATTATTAGGGCGTATAAATAAAGAAGCTGAACTAAATGCGGAAGTTATTTCCCGTTATGCAAAAGAGTTTGAATATTTGAAAAATAAATAACCTCAAAAATAACCCTTTACAAATCCCATCAAAATTACATACTTTTGATGGGATTTATATTTTGTGACATTACAAGAAAGAGATAAAAAAGTAATATGGCATCCGTTTACACAAATTAAAACGGCTAGTCTGCCAATTCCTATTGTTAAAGGAAAAGGTTCTTACCTTTTTGATGAATCAGGCAAAAGATATATTGATGCGATGAGTAGTTGGTGGGTAAATATTCACGGACACGCTCATCCATATTTAACAAAAAAAATAGCAGCACAATTAGCAACTCTTGAACATGCAATATTTTCGGGATTCACACATGAACCAGCTATTGAATTAGCAGAACGATTATTAAAACGGTTGCCAAAAAATCAGTCTAAAATTTTTTATTCCGACAATGGCTCTACCGCTGTAGAAGTGGCTTTAAAAATGGCTTTTCAATTTTGGAGCAATCAAAATAAAACAAAAACAAAAATTATAGCATTTGAAAATGCCTATCATGGCGACACATTTGGAGGAATGAG
This sequence comes from Arcticibacter sp., assembly GCA_021155045.1. GTDB lineage: Bacteria > Bacteroidota > Bacteroidia > 2-12-FULL-35-15 > 2-12-FULL-35-15 > 2-12-FULL-35-15. Next base: position 228,950 of record JAJNQB010000001.1, on the reverse strand, counting down.
TGTAGGTGCTCGAAATGCATTTAACTTACCTTTTTCAAAACTTTTATTTGATGTAATTCATATTCCTGTTCCAATAGAAGGACAAGAAAATAAATCATTGGATGAATTAAAAAAAGCTATTGCCGAAAACGAAATTGCAGCTTTTATTTTTGAACCCTTAATTCAGGGTGCAGGAGGAATGGTAATGTATTCCGAAAAAATACTGGGTACATTAATTAAACATTGTAATCAAAACAATGTTATTACCATTGCAGACGAAGTAATGACGGGATTTGGGAGAACAGGAAAGTTTTTTGCAAGTGATTATTTAATTAACAAACCAGATATTATTTGCCTGAGTAAAGGAATAACAGGAGGTGTAATGCCACTAGGAGTTACTTCATGTGCAGAATTTATTTACAGCGCATTTATCAGCAATGATAAAATGAAAACATTTTTTCATGGGCATTCATACACAGCAAATCCAACAGCTTGCTCAGCAGCATTAGCAAGTTTAGATTTGTTTGATGAAGGCACACCAGAAAAACAAATTGAAAATATTTCGAAAAAACATTCTTTGTTTCTAAAGAAAATTAAAAACCATAAAAACATAGCAGACGCAAGGCAATTAGGAACAATCATTGCATTTGAAATTAAAACAAAAGAAGAAACAAATTATTTGAATTCACTTGCAGAAACAATTTCTTCTTTTTTTATTTCCAAAGGAATTATTTTACGCCCCCTTGGCAATATCATTTATGTACTGCCTCCTTACTGCATAAGCGATGAAGACTTAGATTATGTTTATGAAAATATTGAATTGTTTTTAAATCAAAAGATAGAATAATGTAACTATTTGTATTTTTATCGTTATAAGAAAAAGAAATTTTATGATAACTATAAAGCCTTACTTATTTCTATTCCTAAATATATTGGCTTCTAATTTAATTTATTCGCAGACACTTCCGACCCTAATTCCTTATCGAAAAGGGGATAAATGGGGGTATTGTGATAGTGCAAAAAAAATCATTATTAAACCACAATGGGAGGATGTTGGCTTCTTCTCAGAAGGACTAGCTGCAGTAAGAATAAAAGGAAAATATGGTTATATCGACACAACAGGAAAAATCGTTATCAATTATAGATATACATCGGCAAAAGAGTTCGATGAAGAAATTTCAGAAGTTGAAATCAAAAATAAATATTTTGAGATTATAGATAAAACTGGCAAGTCATTATTTAAAAAGAAACATAAGGGTGAATTTGGCATTCTTAATAAGAACAAAAATGGTTTCATTCTTTTTTCATTATCAAAAAAAAGATATTTATATACTACAGACCTTGAATACTGTTATTCTAAAAGTATTGGAGTTTGTAATAAAAAATTTAAAATTATTATCCCTTTTAATTATTCATTAATTGAATACACCGAAAACATTAATTTCTTTATTGTTGCTAAATTGAATAAAAACGGAGATCTTAATTATGGATTATATGATCTTTCTTCTAAAAAAGAAATCATAAAATGTGATTACAAAAGTGATTCAGACTCATTATACTTAGTACAATTAAAAAAATTAAACGCAAATCCATTAGTAAACCATTTTAATAATTCAGAAAACAATAGTGTCTATTATATAATTAAAAAAGATTCTTTAAGTCAGAAATGGGGGCTTATCGATTCTACATCAAAGATAATTATTGCATTTCAATACGATTCCCTTTATAAAATCCGTAATGGTTTATTCATGAGCTATAAAGCATTATCAACAAGCAAATCAATTTACAACACGGGGTTAATTGATAAATATGACACAAAATATTTTGATGATTAATTCGTAAATTCGTGTCATTGGGAATTCGTATTTATGTTTAAATCAAAAAGAGAATTTGTTTTTATAATATTAGCTGGGATTTTTATCACCAACGCTATTGTTGCTGAATTAATTGGCGGCAAGCTGATACAAATTGGTCCATTTATTATGAGCATTGGTATTATTCCTTGGCCCATTGTTTTTTTAACTACCGACTTAATCAATGAATATTACGGAAGAAATGGCGTAAAAAAACTTTCTTTAATAACTGCAAGCTTGATTGCTTATGCTTTTGTAGTTTTATTTTTTGCTATGATTGTTCCTGCTGCAAAAGGAATTTCAGCTGTTTCAGATGAGCAATTTATTGCAGTGTTTGGACAAAGCATGTGGATAATTGTTGGAAGTATAGTTGCCTTTTTAGTTTCACAATTAATTGATGTTTCTATTTTTTGGTTATTGCGGGATAAAACAGGTGGTAAAATGATTTGGTTACGAAGTACAGGCTCTACAGTAATCTCACAGTTAATTGATACATTTATTGTCTTAGGTATTGCTTTTTGGTTGCCAGGAAAAATGAGTACTGAAACATTTATTAATGCTGCATTAACAGGTTATACCTTTAAACTTATTATTGCTGTGGTTCTAACCCCAATGATTTATTTAGGACATAAAATGATTGAAAAATATTTAGGTAATGAAGCTTCGCATAATATTATTAAGAGTGTTGCAGAAGAGTCTCTTCATCACAGAGTAGAACAATAAAAAAAGGCTTCGAATATATTCGAAGCCTTTTTTTGAAATATTATGTTTTATTTCACAATCATCATTCGTTTTGTTTCTGTGTAAACAATTTTGTTACTTTGAAAAACTTCTATTTTATAAAAATAAGTTCCTTCAGCAAACAGGTTCAAATCATTAATTGAAACAGTATATTTTCCTGCATTAACAGTTGTATTAAGAACTGATTTAATTTTTCTGCCTGTTACATCAAATAAATCTATTGTAACATTGCTTGTTTGAGCAACGCTATAATCAACATCTGTTTTACCAGTTGAAGGATTAGGATAATTTTGCCCAATAATATTTTCTAATTTATCAATTGAAGTTGTACTCATGGATGTTGGACAAATTTTAAAAATTGCCCCAGTTGTAGTGTAACCACCTTTAAGAGCATACAAACACCCTTCTGCTCCTTGTTTAATATCTGTCAATCCTCCTGTTGTAATATCGGCAAAAGTTACTTTACTTGTAACAATATCGTAAGCAGGCGCATTTCCCATAGTCATATCGTAAATACGACCATAATCATTATCCACAACTAAAATATGATTTTGAAATTCTGGCATCAATGAACTTGTATAATACACACAACCAGTAATTGCTGGCAATGGGGTTCCCCAATCTGCTATAGGATTTATAAATCCAGTACAAGGCGTGCTTGTATTATAAACAAAATTTCCTTCACAAGTAGCCCAACCATAATTACCTCCTTTATGAATAATATTAAACTCATCCCAAGCATTCCAGCCATTTTCACTTACATACATGCTATCAGTATTTGGGTTAAAACACATTCCAAATAAATTACGATGACCATAACTCCAAATTCTATCATCATTGCCCGTTAATGGATTGCCATCATCATAATAAGGATTATCTGTAGGGATTGTACCATCTGTATTAATTCTTAAAACCTTTCCATAAGGATTCGTCAATTTATTAGCATAGTTTAAAGTTGGGTTCCCTTGCTGATATGCCAAATCTCCTGTTTCAATATATATTTTAGTCGGCTCCGAAGGATTTATACCAATTATACCACCAAAGTGATTCCCTGGAAATGTATTTGAAGTTGCATACTGGTGATCAAAAATAAGAAATGGGGCTGTTCCAACGTTTGAAACTTCAGTAAGTCGTACCACTCTCATTCTAAAATCAGTTTGTGCGGAATTTCTATAGGTATAATAAACATAAACATAATGGTTGTTTGTAAAATCAGGATCTACCACAATACCAAGCAAACCTCTTTCAAAATCAGAATCAACTAATGAAGTTAAATCGTAAAAAGTTCCTAAAGATGTTCCTGTTGAGCTAAATATTCTTATAAAAGCATTAGCAGCTGGGAAAGTATTATCTCCTTTTTGAGTTATTAAGTACCTACCATCTGGTGTCCAATCAAATGCAACTGGATAACGCAACCCACTTAAAATGGTTGTTTGTACATATTGTGATGGTAAAGTTTGAGCAATCGTTGGAAGAACGAATGCAAAAGCAATAAATGTGTGTATTAATTTTTTCATGGTACATTTTTTTTTAATTTAAACAAATGTAGTAAAACCATTTAATTTTTGAAATATATTTGAGCAATGAATACATCGTATTTAATATTAGGAGGCAATAAAGGCAAAAGAGCTGAAAATATCAGCAAAGCAATTGAACTGATTGAGAAGAAAGCTGGAACGATTACTAAAAAATCAGCCATTTTTGAAACAGCAGCATGGGGAAATACAAACCAAGCAGCGTTTTTAAATCAAGTAATTGAACTAAAAACGAATCTAAACCCATTTGGCTTATTAAAATCAATTTTAGAAATTGAAATTGAATTAGGAAGGATGAGAGATTCGAAAAAGTGGACTGCAAGAACCATTGACATTGACATTCTATTTTTTGATGCTGAAATTATTGATACTCCAGAATTAAAAATTCCTCATCCTTATATACAAGAAAGAAAATTTGTGTTGATTCCTTTGATGGAACTGGCTTCCAATTTGATGCATCCAATCTCAAAAAAAACAATACAGGCATTGTTACTAGAATGCACGGATAATTTGGAAGTAAAACAATGGAAAAAATAATTACCTTTATTTGCGTTTGGCTTTATAATTGCAAACTAATATCATTGAAAAAAATTATTTACATATTATTATTTTTCACTTTAAATATTTCGGCTCAAGAAAAATTTAAACAAGTAACTACTATTGAAATTACTGCCAATTTTTTTACAACAGACAATCAAAGTAATATTTATGCAATAAAAGGAAATGAGTTGTTTAAGTACAATAAATTAGGCACGCTTCTCTATAAATACAGCAATAAAAACTTGGGAAACATTGATTATATAGATGCTTCCAATCCATTACGAATTTTGGTTTTTTATAAAAACTTTTTGCAAGTTGTTTTTTTAGATAATACATTAAGTCCGCATGGAGAACCCACCAGTTTTGACATTTTAGGTTTGCCACAGGTAACTTTGGCAGCAACTTCTTACAATAGTTGTGTTTGGCTATACAATCAACAAAATTTTGAATTAATTCGCTTTAATCAATCCTTTGAAAAAACACAAGTAACCACAAACTTAAATTTAGTATTAAACATCAGCTTGCAACCCACGCAGTTGTTAGAATACGACAACCGCTTATATTTAAATAACCCTCAAACTGGGATTTTGATTTTTGATATTTATGGCACCTATTACAAAACAATTCCGCTAAAAGGCATCCAACATTTTCAGCCAATAGGCGATTGGGTGTATTATCAAACAGAAAATAAGATTATGGCTTATAATATTAAAACAACAGAAGAAAAAGATTTTGAGATTCCCAAACAAGACTTTATTAATTTTAGAGTAGAGATGGATTACCTGTTTATACAAACTACTGATAAAATACTTGTATATACTGCCAATTAACGCATAATTATTTATCCACAATTTTCACTTTTTTACTTGTATAGCACAAAAGATTTTGTATTTTCGTTTTCGGTTTTTTTGAATTATTAAAATTATTTACACATTATGCATATAGCAATAGCTGGAAACATAGGTTCGGGAAAAACAACCCTCACTACTCTACTCGCAAAACATTATAAATGGGAAGCGCATTTTGAAGATGCTGATGACAATCCTTACTTGAATGACTTTTATGAAGAAATGCAACGTTGGTCATTCAATCTTCAAGTTTACTTTTTAAACAGTAGATTTAGCCAAGTACAACAAATAAAAAATAGCGGGAAAACCGTCATTCAAGATAGGACAATATATGAAGATGCTTACATCTTTGCTCCTAACTTGCATTCAATGGGGCTAATGACTACCAGAGATTTTGAAAATTATTTTTCATTATTCAAATTAATGGAATCATTTATTTCTCCTCCTGATTTATTAATCTACTTACGCGCCTCTGTGCCTACGTTGGTTAACCAAATACAAAAACGTGGACGAGATTATGAAAATGCAATACGATTAGATTATTTAAAAAAATTAAATGAACGTTACGAAGCATTTATCTCATCTTACGAACAAGAACATAAAAAAGCAAAAGTTTTAATTATAGATGTAGATAACAATAATTTTGCTGAAAAATCAGAAGATTTAGGCGAAATAATAAATAAAATTGACGCTGAAATAAACGGTTTGTTCTAAAATAAAAACAGAAATAATATTTCAACGGAGCGAAAAGTAAAATTTTCGCTCTGTTTATTTAAAATAAAAATTGATGAAAACAATAAATAATATGCCTGAAAATGCTCGTGTTTGGGTTTATCAAAGCAATACAATTTTAAACGATGAACAAATAAAACACATAACAGAACAAGGCGACTTATTCATAAACCAATGGAGTGCACACGGTGCTAGCTTAAAAGCAAGTTTTGATATTTTATATAGTCGCTTTATTATTATAGCAGTGGATGAACAACAGGCAATGGCTAGCGGTTGCAGTATCGACAAGTCAGTTCAATTTATGAAACAGTTAGAATCTCAATTTCAAATTAATTTATTCGACCGACTTAAAATTGCTTATAAAAATGAATTGAACACAATAAGCGTAGTGTCTCTTAACGAATTTGAACAACTGGCGAAAGAGAAAAAAATCAATGAAAATACCATTGTTTATAACAACATGGTCAGTACAAAATCAGCATTTGATAAGGAATGGGAAGTGGAAGCCAAAAATAGCTGGCAAAAAAAATACTTGAATTAAGTCTTTAAATTTTCTTACTTGTTATTTCGATTCGCTCAGTTGGCGAAGAGAAATCCCACTCATTGAAAGATTTCTCTCTTCACTTCGTTTCGTTCGAAATGACGTTCTTAATTATCTACTTTATCGTCTTTTACCCAACCATCAGCTTCGGCAAAAGCATCAAGCATTTTTTCTAAATCAGTAAGTTCTTTGGGCGCACCGCTTCGCTCTTTTATTTTTTTTGTTTTACCCTTGTTTGTATAGGTAATATATTTTATAGGAAAATCAGTAATCAATCCTAAATATTCATCTTTTAAATCATTAAAGTTTGCGCCTTCAAAAGCTTCAACAAAACTTTTTAAATCTTCATCATTCAATTTTTTTACGAAATTTCCAATCTTTTCGGTGTCCTTCTCTCCTTTAAAAGTTGCCGTTTTAGTGGCTCCGTTGATGGTTAATGTGTAAACAGGACACCTTCCAAAACAAACTGTTCGTTGATACACAATTTCAAGTGTACTATAATCCGAACTTGAGGTTGAATTAATTTTTTTAGATGCGTTACACGGGGCAAAAAGAATAGCTATAAAAGTGTAAATAAATAATTTCATAATTTATTTGGTAATTATATATTTGTTATAATATTCAATAATTCTATTTGCATTCTTTGAGGCAAAATCTTTGTACTGGTCGTAAAAATCAATGTGGTAACAAGATACCAATACATAACAATCTAAATAACCATCTTTTTGCATTCTTCTTGCTTCATCCAATGATTTATCTGTAGAATTTCTTAACATCTCTTCCCAAGCATAAACTTCCATATAACCAGAAGCTGTTAAATTATTTTTAGAAATTATTATTCCTTTATCATTACAATAAGGTTTAATTGCATTAAATGCTTTTTCATAATAGGTCCAAGGTTCTTTTATAGCAACTTTTTTTTCCTCTTGATATTCATTAAAATCTGTTTTTGTTGAATCTTTTATTTTACCAGGGAAAGTGCCTCTTGGAGTCCATTTAATATCTAGTTTTTTATCATTTAAATAAGCTGCATCATCTAATTTTTCCATCATGTTTAAATCAGGATAAACAGCCATAGTAGCAATTGCTTCATCTAAAGATTGTTTATATAAACGCTCCTTAGCGTAAGCATCAACTAAATATTTTCTTGGTTCTAATTGCTCAGGGAATTTTTGAGATGATTCTTTAAAATATTTAATAGCCTCAATATAATTGCCCATAAAATAATAAGAATCACCTAGATATAAACTCGCCTTGTAAAAATTTGGTTGTTCATCAATTGCTCTTTTATAAAGTTTTGCTGCTTTATCATAATTTTTTTTAGAAAACTCTTCTTCTGCTTCACCATAATATTTTAAAGCTTTTTTCGAGAGTGCGGTATCTATTTCTACATCCACATAATAATTTCTTAAAATAATACTACAATAGGAAGCATCATTTGAAGTAAGCAGAGCTTTACGCATGGTATAAACATATTTATTGAATGCTCTTTTAGAAGGTTTAATATTTGACATTAAATCCTTTAATGCATTCGCCATTGAATCATTTTTTATTTCTTTACCATCTTTATCTTTTGTTGTGATAACCATATTGCTGAACAAATTATCATTGGCTTTTGCATCTTTATATTGCTTATATCTAATTTTTGATAGTAATACCCAAGCATCACCAAATTCTGGATTTTCAACCAATACCTTTTCCAAATATGTTTCAGCATCGGAAAGTTTATCTTTCTGAACAAGCTCTTTTGCTTTATCTAATTTTTTATCTAAAGGGTTGGATTGCGAATAGCAAATTGTAACAGAAGAAACAATTATGCTTAGGAGAATAACAAGGTGTTTCATTATTTGAAATTTTTATTTTTTATTAATTAAAAATAGAAGCCTTATCCAAAGGTCGTTCTTTTTTCCTCCAAACAAAATCTTTTAGCTTAAATTCTTTAATATCAATTTTATCAATTGGAAACAGTGTCGCATCTGGTTTTGTAATAAAATTAATTTTTTCAAATTCGTTATTTTTTAAATAGATAGTAATATCGCTACAATCAGCCCTATTAACTGCTTTAATGTCTTCTTTTTTTGTTTCTTTATTTATTTCGGTTACATAATAAATGGTTTGTCCATTGCCAGAAATATCAACTCTCGCTAATTTATTATCCTTAAAAAATCCGTTCATGTTTTTACCTTTTATTTGGTTAAAATGTACACTATCTTCTTCAGAAATTATAAAGCAATTTCCTTTTAATTCCATCCCTTTTAAAGACTTACTTCCTGTTGTAATATTTACACTATCAGCAGTTAATTGGTTTTCCGAACTCCACAAAACAGGTTTTCCTCTCATTTTCATAATAGAATCGTTTACATTGTAATATAACGAATCGCATTTGCCTTGAATATCATTTTTAAAAAACTTCACTTTATGGTATGCAAATAATTGTTTGTTATCATTTGCTGAAGTATCTTTTTTAGCCTTTGAATGAGTGTGGTCTATTCGTTTTTTTTTATCGTCACCAAGAGCTTTCAATGTATCGGCATGTAGGTACAACGTATCTTTTTCGAAATATTGGATAAATAATGTATTGCCCGTAACAATCGACAAATCCTCAAATTCGTTGTATTTTGCATAATCTCCTTTTATTGTAATTTTTTGTGCAGTATCAATTATTTGAACATTTTTAAGTGCTCTGCCTACTCCTTTTTTTCTATCGTAATACAAACTATCACCAAGCATCTTTTGTTCTTCCGTTATTATATAAGAATTTTTACTAAATCGGGATTGATCTTTAAATGTGTCATACCAACCGTCTTCACAATAAATCAAATTTTCTTTGCTTTTTATCGTAGTTGGACCTTTAAAGTAAGTTACTTTTGAACCTGTGTTGTACCGCATTGTATCGCAATTAATAACAAATTGAGGATTGGTTAAAACAACATCTTTTTTGAATGTTAAATCATTTGACTTGGCAAAAAAATATCCTGTTGCACTTGTTAATGTATTTTCTCTATTAATAATTTTTGCGGGAGTTGTGTAATAACCAACACTTGAAGAAACGTCATAATTAAGCGTTTCTGTAGTTAATTGCATATCTCCTTTATTAACTGTTACATTTTTTGTGATGATCGCTTTTTTTGTATTACCATCATATTTTAATAGCTCTCCATAAAGATTAATACTATCTCCTTGCTGAATTCTTATATGACCAAAGGCGTCTAGAGAATTGTCTTTATAAAAGTAAGCACTATCACAAAACATTAAGGTATTATCTTGCTTAAACTGAACATCGCCAATCAAACGTTTAGCTCCATTTGCAATATTATTTGCAGACTTCAAAGAATTTGCATTTACGATTTCGATCTTCTTACCATCAGATTTAACGGTACTTTGAGAGAGTGAAATGATTGGAAGTAAAAAAAACAAAACAAAAAATAGTTTCATTGTAAAAATGCTCAATGTTGTATTTTCTGTTTTGTTCATTTTTTTGGTATAAATAGAGCAATGCAAAAGGCAATTACTATACCAATTCTTTTTTGCGAATCAACGTTTGTGTTCTATCAGGACCTACTGATACAATAGAAATTGGGACGCCTGTTTCTTTTTCAACAAATGATATATATTCATTTAATGAATCGGGCATTTGACTTGGATTATTTAACCCTGTTAAATCTTGTTTCCATCCTTTTAACTCTGTATAAATTGGACTCAATAACTCTGGTGAATAATCGTAAGGCAAATAATCAATTTTTTTACCTTGATAATTGTAAGCAGTACAAACTTTAATAGTTTCAAAGCCGCTCAACACATCTGCTTTCATCATAATCAATTCAGTTACACCATTAATCATGACAGCATATTTTAAAGCAGGGATATCTAACCACCCTGTTCTTCTTGCTCTTCCTGTTGTTGAGCCAAATTCATTTCCTGTTTTACGAATTTGTTCTCCTACCTCATCATTTAATTCTGTTGGAAAAGGACCACTACCCACACGAGTACAATAAGCTTTAAAAATTCCAATAACATTTCCAATTTTATTTGGCGCTATTCCTAAACCAGTACAAGCTCCTGCACAAATTGTATTCGATGATGTAACAAATGGATAAGAACCAAAATCAATATCAAGCAAAGAGCCTTGAGCTCCTTCTGCTAAAATTGTTTTATTGGATTTTAAAGCATCATTGATATAATGTTCACTTTCTATATGTTGTAATGATTTTAAAACTTCAATCCCTTCAAACCAAACAGGCTCAAGCTCTGCTAGATTATATTCAAAATTATGATGACTTAAAATTTGTTTGTGCTTTTCAATTAACGCATTATATTTTTGTTTGAAATTAGGTAAACTGATATCCCCTACACGTAAACCATTACGTCCTGTTTTATCCATATAAGTTGGTCCAATTCCTTTTAAAGTTGAACCAATTTTCTCTAAGCCTTTTGCAGCTTCTGATGCTGCATCTAATAATCTGTGGGTTGGCAAAATCAAATGGGCTCTTTTTGCTAAAATAAGTTTTGATTTTACATCAACACCTAATTTTAAAAGAGCATCTATTTCTTTTTTAAAAATTACAGGATCAATCACTACACCATTTCCAACGATATTAACTGCTTTATCATGAAAAATTCCTGATGGAATGGTATGCAAAACATGTTTAATTCCATTAAATTCTAAGGTGTGTCCAGCATTTGGTCCTCCCTGAAAACGTCCAATAATATCATATTTTGGAGTTAATACATCTACAATTTTTCCTTTACCTTCGTCTCCCCATTGAAGACCTAACAATACATCTACTTTCATTAAAAAAAATTTAAAAATTATTATTAATTTAAAATTTCTATCGCTTTATCAACCGACTCCGAAATATTAAATACATTATTTAGTTTAGTTATTACTAGCAATTCTGTGATTTTCGCATTTACGCAACACACAGCAACATCGCCTTCTGCCTTACGAACTTTTGTTAAAATATTTATGAAGATATTTAAACCGCTACTATTCAAATATTTGAGTTCTGCTAAATTTAATATTACCTTATTTTCATTGGCACTTAAAGAGGTTTCAACATCTTTCATTAACCCATCTGCTTGATTTCTGTCAATCAACTCGCCCTGAAGCAAGAAGACTGCGACATTTTTTTCTTTTGATTTTTTATATCCGAATATCATTGTTATTTATTTTTCTTTTTTTGTTTCCTATTAGCACATTCTCCATTTTTACTAAGGCTATTGCATTTTCCATAAAAATTTAAAGAGTGATGGGTAATTTCAAATCCAAGAATTTCTCCTGCCATTTTTTGAATTTGCTGAATACGAGGGTCGCAAAATTCGAAAACTTTTTCGCAATCACTGCATATTAAATGGTCGTGTTGTTTGTATTCAAAAGCTTTTTCGAACTGTGCTAAATTTTTTCCAAATTGGTGTTTGGTAACCAAATTGCAATTTAAAAGCAATTCAATTGTATTGTAAAGTGTTGCTCTACTCACACGATATTTTTTATTTTTCATGTGAATATACAATCCTTCTATATCAAAATGTTCTGCCTGAGAATAAATTTCATTGAGTATAGCAAAACGTTCGGGCGTTTTTCTGTGTCCTTGTTTTTGCAAATATTCTGCAAAAATTTGTTTTACTGTTTCTTTGGTTTCTGTAACCGACATATTATTTGGTAAAAATGAAGTATAAAAGTACGATTTTTTTTAGGACAAATAACATCCTTTAATTTGCACTATCCATCCGTGTTACAGCCAAAACACCATTCACTTTTTTAAGTTTTTTCATCAATTCAGTTAAATGGTCAGTATCATGCACAAATACCATCATTGTTCCTTCGAATGTTCCATCATTGGTATCAAAACTTATCGAACGCATGTTAACATTTAATTCGTTGGAAATAATTTTTGTGATATTGTTTACTAATCCAACTTCGTCAATTCCAGTAATTTTTATCCCCGCTAAAAATGAAATTAATTCTTGACTTGTCCATTTTGCTTTTACTACTCTATACGCATAATTTGAAAGCAACTGAACTGCATTAGGACAATTCACTCGGTGTATTTTTATTCCTTCGTTTATCGTTATAAAACCAAATACATCATCCCCAGATATAGGATTGCAGCAGGGAGAAAGTTTATAATCAATCTTTTTCAAATTTTCGCCAATAACTAGCAAATCGGATTTTCCACGAACAGATGAAACCATCTGCTCAAAACTTTTGGTTGTTTCTTTCTTTTTATTGAGGCTCCCCGATTTGTGTGTAATTTTCCCATGTTCTTGATGGAAATCTTTTAAATGTTTTAGATTAATATTTCCAACAGAAACCCGATAAAATAATTCTTGACTGCTCGGTAATTTAAAAAAATTTGCAAGCTCATTTATATTTTGAACAGTAAAATCAATTTTAAGATGATTGAATTTTCGTTCCAACATTTCTCTACCATCTTCAGCAATTTTTTTTCGTTCTTCTTTTAAAGCATTTTTAATTTTGGATTTTGCTCTTGCCGTAACAACATAAGACAACCAATCTTCTTTTGGTGTTTGTTTGCTTGAGGTAAGAACCTCTACTTGATCTCCGCTTTTTAATTTATAACTAAGAGGCACAAGCTTATGATTTACTTTAGCTCCGATACACTTTTCGCCCACTTTTGTATGTATGTCAAATGCAAAATCTAATGCAGTTGCTCCAATCGGCAATGTTTTCATCTCACCTTTTGGTGTAAAAGCAAAAATTTCTTCAGCAAAAAGATTTAATTTAAAATCATCTAAAAACTCAAGTGCATTTTCTTGTGGGTTATCTAATATTTCACGAATCTTTCTAATCCAATCATCTAGCTGACTTTCGCTTGTGCTATCTTTATATTTCCAATGGGCTGCGTATCCTTTTTCTGCTAATTCATCCATCCGAACCGTACGAATTTGAACTTCCACCCATTTACCTTCTGGTCCCATAACGGTTGTATGCAAGCTTTCGTAGCCGTTCGATTTTGGAGTACTAATCCAATCCCTTAATCTATCGGGGCTAGGCTGATAAAAATCAGTAACAATTGAATAAACCCTCCAACAATCTGATTTTTCTTTTTCGGGACTAGTATCAATAATTACTCTGATAGCAAAAAGATCAAATATTTCGTCAAACGTTACTCCTTTAGTTTTCATTTTATTATTGATGGAGTAAATTGATTTTGGACGACCAATAATTTTAGCTTTTAAACCTTGCTCGGATAAAATTTCTTTTATTGGCTCAATAAATTTAGAAATGAATTTTTTACGTTCAGGTTCTCCTGCTTCAAGCTTTTGAACTATTTCATTAAATATTTCTGGTTCGGTATATTTTAAGCACAGATCTTCTAATTCTGTTTTTATTGCATTTAACCCTAAACGATGAGCAAGAGGAGAATATAAATAAAGCGTTTCAGAGGCTATCTTCAATTGTTTATCTCGCTTCATGCTATCAAGCGTTCGCATATTATGTAATCTATCTGCGAGTTTTATTAAAATTACACGAACATCCTCAGCAAGCGTAAGTAATATTTTTCTGAAATTTTCGGCTTGAATAGATGAACTTTGGTCGAAAACACCAGATATTTTTGTAAGACCATCAATAATTTTAGCAACCTTTTCTCCAAATAAACCTTTGATATCATCTAATGTTAAGTCTGTATCTTCAACAACATCATGTAAAAGAGCACAAACTACTGATGTAGTTCCCAAACCAATTTCTTCGGCACAAATATGAGCAACTTCGATAGGATGATATATATAAGGCTCTCCTGTTTTCCTTCGCATATCTTTATGCGCTTCCAAAGCAATATCAAAAGCTTTACGAATCAATTCTTTGTCGCCTTTTTGAATTGATCGCTTACAAGCTCTTAATAAAGCTCGGTATCTTTTCAAAATTTCCTTTTTCTCTGCTTCTAAATCAATTTCTTGCTGCTTTTGCATAAATGTAATCGCGATTTGTTTAAGAGCAGTTCTAAAAATAGTGCTTTCAAATACACAACCCTTAACCTTCGCCTGTGGTCGGAGGAAATTTAAACGTTATTTTTTAGAACTGCCCTTAAGAATTTAAAGTATAAATTTACTATGAATTTTTAAAATGGCGTTTGATTATTTTTACTTAATTTTGGGTTGCATCCCCGCAAACAAAAAATAATAGCCAAAATGAAAAAGGCAGAGACATCAGTCGCAGAAATGCGTATTGATGAGGACGGGATTTTGAACATTAAAATAAAAAAAGGAGCACATTTAACACTTGAAAAAATACAGGAATATTTTGAAGTATCCAATAATCTATTAGGTGATAGAAGCGCATTGGTTTTGTTTGATGCAAGTGAAAAATATTCAATTACGGAAGAAGCAAAAGCTTACGGGCAAACTGAAGATGCTACAAAAAAAAGAATTGCAATTGCATTCGTTACCAATTCTATGGCAAACAAACTGATGTTTAATTTATATTTGAAAATATACAAACCAAAAGTGCCAACAAAGATGTTTTCAAATAAAACAAGTGCACTCAGTTGGTTAAAAACATTTTTTGTTTTGCCAGGTGAAAAATTTGTAAGAAAAAAGAAGAGTTAAATTATGAACGAAAAGAAAACAGTAATCGTTACAGGAGGCGCAGGCTATATTGGTTCTCATGCAATCATTGAACTATTAGAACACACAGATTTTCACATTGTAAGTATCGACAATTATTCCAATTCAACAAATAAAACGTATGAGCTTATCAAAAAAATAAATCCTAAACCATTCGACTTTTTTGATATTGATTTGTGTAATAAAGAAGAAACGGATAAACTATTTAAAAAATACAGCAATATTGTTGGTGTAATTCATTTTGCTGCATTTAAATCTGTTCCCGAATCAGTTGAAAATCCTTACAAATATTACCATAACAATATAAATTCACAACTAAATGTTATGGAAGCTTGTGGGAGTAATAATATAGAAAATTTTATTTTTTCTTCCTCTTGTTCTGTTTATGGCAACATTGCTACATTGCCTGTAAGCGAAGAAACGCCTTTAAACAAAGCAGAATCGCCCTACGCATACACAAAACAAATAGGTGAAGAAATTCTAAAAGATTATAGTAAATCAACTAATAATAACTTACAAATTATCGCCCTTCGCTATTTTAACCCAGTTGGCGCACATGTATCAGGTTTAATAGGCGAAAATCCAATAAACAAGCCTAATAATCTTGTTCCTATTATAACACAAACAGCCATAGGTAAAATAAAAGAAATGACCGTTTATGGTGATGACTACAAAACCCGTGATGGCTCTTGTATAAGAGATTATGTACATGTAACAGACATCGCTTCTGCACATATAAAAGCATTAAATTATTTGATAGACAAAAAGCAAAAAAATAATTTTTCAATTTTCAATTTAGGAACCGGAAACGGAGTGAGTGTTCTTGAAGCTATTCAATCGTTTGAAAAAATTTCGGGAGTGAAATTAAATTTTAAAATTGGCTCCAGAAGAGCTGGAGATGTTGCTGCTATTTATTCAGACACATCGTTAACAGAAAAAATATTAGAATGGAAAGCAAAATACACATTAGATGAAATGATGGAAAGTGCATGGAAATGGGAAAAAAACAATCAAATTCTTTCTTAATAAAATCCAAAAGTGGCTGCAATCGTTGAAAGAGAAATATGGGAATATGACCAACGAATTGTTGTTGAAAATTGGGAATTTGTAGCCCTTGTAATTTTATTACTTGGTATTTTTATGTTTTCTTTTTTGTATGCTCACAAAAAAAGTATAAAGGAACCTATTTATAAATTTTATATAAAAGGACTTTTCTTAAAACTTTTAGGCTCTTTGATTTTCTGTTTAATTTATCTGTATTACTATCAAGGAGGCGATACAACTTCTTACTTTGAATCGTCTATGGCAATGGCAAAATTATTTTATCAAAGTCCATCAAAGTATTTTGAAGCTTTGTTTTCTCCTCCTTCTCCAGAAGCCCACTCTTTATTTAACGACCGAACTGGATATCCATGGTCTTATCTTTATTTTGATTCAAAAACATTTATGGTTGTTAAATTAACAAGCGTACTTACCATTTTAACCGGACGGAGTTATTTTTTAACTTCTATTCTATTAGCTTACATCTCCTATCTTGGTGTTTGGAAAATATTTGTGCTTTTTCAATCGTACGTTCCAGAAATTAAAAAAAATATAGCCTTTGCTGTACTATATTTTCCTTCTACGTTATTTTGGGCGGGAGGAGTTTCTAAAGACACATATACTTACACTTCTACGTTATTATTTGTTTATAGTGCACATAATTTTTTTATAAAGAAAGATCGGTCATATAAATTATTACTATTGTTATTGTTAAGTTCTTGGATGATAATAAGCATTAAACCATATATTTTTTTAGTGTTGTTTCCTGGTGGATTATTGTGGATTTTTTACGATAAAATCGTAAAACTCAAAAGTCCTTTCTTGTCTTTTTTTTTCTTCCCTATTTTATTGTTTGCTGTTTCACTTGTTTCCTATTTTGTTCTCACTAAACTTGGAGATAATATGTCGAAATTTTCAATTGACAATGCTTTAGAAACAGCAGCAATCACAAGTTACGATTTAAAACAAGATTATTATGGGGGCTCTAGTTTTAATATTGGTGATTTTGATGGCACAGTTGGAGGTATGCTCAAACTTTTTTTTCCAGCAGTAAACGCAGGGCTATTCCGACCTTATATATGGGAAAGCAAAAGCTTAGTTTTACTTATAGCTGGATTAGAAAATTTATTCTTATTAGTTTTTGTAATTTATATTTTGTTTAAAACAAAAATTACTGGAGTGTTTCAATTAATAGTAAAAAACCCACTTTTGTTGTTCTGCTTCATATTTACCATGCTTTTTGCTTTTATGATTGGGTTAACTACTTCAAACTTTGGGGCTCTCGTTCGTTTTAAAATACCCATACTTCCATTTCTAGTTTCCAGCCTATTTATCGTTGATTATTTGATGAAAAAAAACAAAAAATATAAGTAATTATTTTGTCTCATTTTTTTTTATCCATACCACCAACTGCATTCCTGTGTTCGTGTATTTCATCCATGGTTTTATTACAAAATCAACTATTTTAGGCATGTATGTTTCGCATACATAATAGTTGTGCTGAATAACTTCATAATCGTTTTTTTTTCCATTTAAAAGGAATGATTTCAGTCCAAATTCATACAAATGATAAGGCTTATGCATTGGGCTAATATTTGACACATAATCCATTCCTCGAATTTTGTAAGCAAAATTAATAATCTTTGCAACTAACCAATGAGAGGATGGCACTTCAATGTGCATAATTCCACCAGGCTTCAACCATTTCAACGCTTTTACGATTGAATCTGAGGGGTTATATAAATGTTCTAAAACTGCTCCAAATGTTATAAAATCAAATTCATTATTAGAGTACTCGACATTTTCTATAGAAGCTAATTTTAGTTTAGAAGGTTCTATTTTCATTTTTTCAATAGCACACCTGTAAAATGGTTCAGACGGTTCAAATCCGTATGAAATAAACCCATTTTTATTAAGAGCACTCATACACTTTCCGATTCCAGCACCAATATCCAATGCTTTTGAGTTTTCATTAATTTTAATAAGTTTTTTTAAAACCTCAATTTCGGTTTCAAAATATTCATTATCCTCAATAAAATATTCATCTTTCCAATAATCTTCTGGAGGAACTCCATAATGGTCTGCAATATCACTTGGAATTGGTTGAGGATTTGAAAAAATAAGATTACATGTTTTACATTTCACAATTGAAGTAGTTATCCCAATCTTATTTTGAGGAGAAACTCCTTGTGAAGTATTTAAACGCTTACCTAAAACCGTATAATCAGAGGCTAAACTGCCACACATATTACAGGTATCTATATATTGAAAGGTATAGTTTATCTTTTTCAAAGTTTTGTTTTTAGGGTGTGTTTCAAAAATATTTAACTAGCCTTATATAATTGTTCATAAATGCTTTGAGCTATATCAAAATTACGGTATTTCACTGCTATATTTCTTATTTTCGAAAATAAATTTATTTCGTGTTTTTGAGAAAGTAATTCATTGATTCTGTTTATAGAATCCCAATAGGCTTGTTCATTGAGTTCGTATAACACGCTTCCTATTTCCTCTTCTTTGATTATAGCAGAGTCTTCTGATATCTCGTCTGTTATAACTACAGGGAGCCCTAAAGCCCAGTATTCTCCATTTTTTATTGGGGAACAATATTTTTTTGTTGGAACTTTTTTAACAGGTGTAATAGCAAAATCTGCTAAACCCATATAATCAGGAACATCAGAATGTTTTACAAATAAATGAATAATTGTATTTTTATTTAGATTGGATTTATTGGCAAAACGATCTATTTCTTCTTTTGTTTGAGACGAAAGAATAATGGCTACAAACTTATTTCCCCAATAGGTTTCTGCCACTTTAAAAAAATCAAAAACTTCATTATCAAGGTAAATCCCGCCAAATTTACCAGCGTATACGCAAACAATTTTATTTTCTAAATTGTATTTTTCAATAAGTGATTTTTTTTTGATATTTTTTTCAGAAAATAAATCCAAATCAACACAAGCTGGTTTTACGAAATAATTGTTTTTAGAATGTCCATATTTCTTATTAGCATAATCTCTCATACCACTTGAAGCAGCAATTAAATATTTCGCCTTTTTTGTTTGCAACTTTTCGAATTTAAAAAGAAGCCAGAAGGCAAAACTATTTTTCTTCCAAGTCCCATTTTCTACCATAGCTTCTGCATGAGGTTCGTAACTATCAATAATTAGTTTTACTCCTGTAATTTTCGAAAGAATATAACCCAGCATACCAGCAGGCATACACCAAGCATGAATAGTTGAGATGTTTTTTTTTCGAATTAAAAAAAACAATTTTAATATTAGTTTCAACCACATAAAAAAGCCTTCTATACCATAGTTTTTGTATTCAAAACTTATATTCGAAATTTTTTTATGATTACATTCATTTTTTTCTGCACTCTTATCAAGTGTCATCAAAAAAACATTACTATTCTCAGACAAACAATCAGCTATAATTTTAACATAAGGCAACGTATAGGTTTGTATTAAAGCATCCGTAAAGCTCCAATAAGTTAATACTAATATGTTTTGATCTTTCTTTTTCAAAGAAATTATTATTTTATATTGTTGAAAAATACCATGGGGTTGGATAAAAAAGACTTAACTAAAAAATAGCACCCTCTCTTTTTATTTTTACCATTTTTCCACCAACTTCCAGCTAGCATAAGATACATCTTTGAAAAGCATTTTTGTTTAAAAATAAAAGATTTAAAAATTTTATTTTTTTGTGCTTTTTTAAACATGTAAAAAGAATCTTTTTCTAATAATCGAATGTTTGATGACATATTTCCGCCATGCATCCGATATTTCCATAAAACTAAATTCAATAATCCAATTTTGTAATTCTCTGCTAATGTTCTAATCCAAATATCTTGGTCAGCATTATTGGATAAATTTTCATCGAACAAACCAATACTATCGAAAACATTTTTTTTAAAAACAACTCCCGATGGAGCAGTAATGTAGTTTCCCTTCAAAAGCAATATATCTTCCAAAATAGGGTGATGACTTCCTGACAAAAAAATATTTTTGGATTTCGAATTTTCATCAATGATTTCGCAAGAAGAATAAACTACATCAATATTGCTTGAGATTAAATAGTTGACCTTTTCCTCCAAATTATTATCCATCCATACATCATCAGCATCTAAAAATGCAATAAATTCTCCTCCAGAACCTAGAATCCCAACATTTCGAGTATCTGAAACTCCTGAATTATTTTTAGAAATTAATTTTATTCGGGAATCTGTTACATGTATTTTTTTAATTATTTCTAATGAATCGTCTGTTGAACCATCATCCACAATAATCAACTCCCAGTTTGAATAAGTCTGAAAAAGCACTGATGCAATGGTTTCCGAAATATATTTTTCGGCATTATATACTGGAATAATTATGGATACTAGGTTCATTAAATTAATTTTAATTCTTTCGCGACAGTTTCGTTGCAAAGTAAAAAATTCCAATAATCACTTTTTTCAATTTTAGAGACCTGTCTTATACTATTTTTTTGATCATCAATATTAAAATACAGATAACCAAGTCCTTCTACAATATGATTAAGTTTTTCTGCAATTTCATTGTCTAACACCTCAATAATTATAGTTGGTTTAAATTTTTTCAAATATTCACCCATACCTATTAAAACTTCAGGCTCATGTGTTTCTACATCAATTTTCATTAAGTCAATAGATTCAATATTATTTTCCTCAATAAATGATTTTAATGTTTGAGTTTTAACATTAAGCTCTTTTACTTTTGTTTTTTCATTGAGCCTATTTTTATTTACTGTAACAGAATATGCAAAATCAGAATCAATTGGCATAAATATTTTTGCCGTTCCATTATAATCTGATAGTGCTACTTCATGATTCTTAATAGTATAATTATTTAAGGCAACATTTTTTTGAAGAATATTAAAAACAGAAGGTATGGGTTCAAAAGCATGAAGTTTAGCTTGAGGATTAAGCGTTTGAGCAATCAAGGCATACAAACCTGTATTTGCACCAATATCAAGAACGGTTGAGTGTATTTTTACCAGTTCAATCCATAATGATATTGATTTTTTTTCCCAACCATTCTCTAAACCATTCCAAAATATTTCATTCTCTTCTATTCCTCCATGATGGTAAATTTTAAATTTTTTTTGAGAAAAAACATGAACTTCAAACACTCCTTTAAAATGTAAATGTTGATAAATAGATGGTGGAAGTTTTATAATTTCTTTCAAACATCCGTAAAACGCTGGTTTGAATGGAATAGCATTATATATTTTTTTAATGATTTTTTTCACGGTTTTTGCTGAACAAGTTATTATACTTATTTAATTAATTGGTTTCGCACCAGATTTTCATCACTCCAAATCTATAATCGCTCTCTAAAATTTTCATACCTGCCTCAGCAATTAATAACTTCATATCTTCTCTATCAAATTCCCAGATATGATCAGCATCAGTATAGTTCAATGGATTTTTTGTTGTAATACGATATTGATTCAAATATGTTTTGTCAAAATCGGGCAACTCAATGTATATTTTTCGTGTAAACGCTTTACACTTCTCTAAAAATGATTTAGGGTTGTCTATATGTTCAAGAATATGTGAGAGTATTATAATATCAAATTTAAAATCGGACTGAGCCAAATATTCAAAGGCATCTGTGTTTATAAATTCTAAATTGTTTTTTTGAAACAGTTCTTTTGCTGTTTTGATTGCTTGACTATTATAATCAATACCCACCACTTTGCTTGCATAGTTAGATATGGCATTTGAAATCTCTCCTGTGTTACAACCTAAATCTAAAACACTATCTGTAGTATCTATATTTTTTTTTATAAAATTCAACGTATGTATTCTTATAGGATGATTATCGTATGAAAACACTTTGAACGATTCTTCATGGGCTAATCGATCGAAAATCCATTCCATTGTTAGAAAAAAATTAAGCCTTTTTTGAGGCTTTATAAATGTAAATAGCTTAAACAGTTTATAAAATATACTCAACAAAATATTTTTATCTTTTTTCCTATTTAGTTTCAATCCCATTTTATAAAGTGTTTCTCATTTTTTCATACAAGGAAATGTAATTTTTAAACATCTTGTCAAAATTATACATTTCTTCTGCTTTATTTTTTCCTTTTTGCCCCATAGTTTTTCTGTCAGTAGATACTAAATAATTAATTCCTTCCACAAATCCATCAACACTATCATAATCTACTAGATAGCCATTTATTTTATGTTCAATAGCATCCAGTGCAGCGCCTGTTTTGGTGGACAGAACAGGCGTTGCATTTAGCATTGCTTCAGCAATAACAAATCCAAACGGTTCATATCGAGCAGCATGAATATATATATCCATTATACTATAAAGAGAAGGGATTTGTTTTCTTTCAATCCAACCTGCCATTATTACATTCTGAGATAATTTTTTTTCTGAAATAATTTGTTCAATTTCAGCTTTCAGCTCTCCTTCTCCCACAAATAAAAAAACAATATTAGAATTTTGCTTAACTATTCGCTCGGCAACTTCCAATAATATTCTATGTCCTTTCCAATCAATAAGCCGTGCAACGGTTCCAATAACTATTTTATCTTTTAGATTAAACCTATTTATCAGTTCCTTTTTATATTCTTCTGTAGCAAGCGAAAGTTTATCTATTGGAATACCGTGGTGAATAAGATGTACCTTACTTGGGTCTGCATTCTCCTTTTCAATTATAAATTGTTTACATTCTTCCGATACCGCAATTATGCTCGTTGAAAAATAATTATTTAGTTTGTCTATTTTGACTGCCTTAGGAGCATAAAACCAATGGAATGTGGTATCTTGCTTGGTAATAAATCTAAATTTCACTTTTGCTAATTTAGCAGCAACTAAAGCAGGAAATGAGTCATCAAATAAATGCGGATGAACTACATCTGGTTTTATTTTTTTAAATAGCTTGTACAATTGGGGGATTGCTTTAAGCATGGAATTTTTTCTTTTATTGCTATTAAATGGCACCCAATAGCAATCACAATTAAACTGTTTCATTTGTTCAATCATTTCTGGTTTAAATGAATTCAACAAAACAAACGAAAACTTAATATCTGGGTAAGACAATGCTTTTTCTGCAAACCACAAAAAATAAGGAACAGAACTATTGTTTGCCATAAGAAAAACAATATGTATTTTTTTATTATTCATAAAGAAATTGTTCAATTTTTTTTAGTATTTCATTAAATGTATTCTCCATTGCAATAGAAATTCTCTTTCTCTCAAGCTCTTTATTTTCTCCAATAGTTAAAAACGAATCAATATTTTGAATTATTCTGTCTGTCTCATCTTCCATATAAAGGTAATTTTTAATTTCTATATAATCAGAAAACGAGGAGCAAAATACGGGTTTACCGAGTGCTAGATATTGATAAATTTTATGGTGAGCTATTCTGTTTCCGTGAAAAGTACTGTTCATAAAGGCAAAACAAAATTTAGAAAAGAATATATAATTTTTTAATTCCTTAAATTTCTTAACCCCAAGATATGTAACATTGGAATATTTTTTATTTCTAAAAATGTTATTAGCAGCCTCCTCTTTTTCGTCAAAAGAAAGCTTGCCTATAAAAACAAATTTTATGGCTGTAAATTTTTTAACTACTTGTTCTATTTGTTTATAATCTAACCGCTTATCTATATTGCCTACGTACAAAGCAAAATCGCCACTAGGAATGTCATTTGGCTTTTCAGATGAAGAAAATTCTTCAGTGGACAAAGCATGAGGAACAACAAGTATTTTTTTATTAAAAGAAACATAATTTTTTGAAATTTCGCTTGACACGCAAATAATATTATCTACATTATTTGCTAATTTTTTTTCGCCCCAATGATTAAATTGATAGTTATCTACAGCATGGAATACACTTTTTGATGCTCCTATTACCTTAGGCGCAAATAATCTATAAGGATCAAATGACCAAAATATAAAATCACAAAACTTGTTTTTTGAAAGAAAAATTTTAAGTTTTTGAGAGACGATTCTGTTATTTAAATAAAATAATATTTTGTTTTTGGCTGGTATTACATTAAAATAATCTACTATGAATAAATTTTCAGAATATTTTTTTTTTGTTCCCAACTTAAATATGTTGATTGGACTCCATTTAGATGGAGGATTTACAAAAAAAACAGTATTATTTTTTGATAATTCATACGCATAATTATGTTTTGAGTACCAAACATCTCCCCATGGTTCATTTGATATTATCAGTATATTTTTTCCTTTTAACACGGTTCTTTTTTCTTAGAATAAAATTCTCTGTATTCTTGCTTTAGAATACTGTAATACTTTTTCCCAATAACATCTTTAGAGAATAGCTTATTAGCTTTCAAACCTATTTCCGTTTTATTAAATTTTTGTTGATGTTCTATTATATACTCCATACCCTTAACCCATCCATCAACAGTATTTTCGTTATGAAGGTATCCATTCGTTTCATTTACAAAACTAGGAATTCCTCCTTCATTAATTGCAATTACTGGTACACCACAACTAATTGCCTCTGCTGATATTACAGAAAACGTTTCGTATTTTGATGTATGCAATAAAGCAGATGAGGAATTGAGCTCTTCAGCAATTTGATATTTATTAAGTTTTCCAAGTAATACCACTGAATTTTCAATATTTTTACTTTGAACATATTTTTTAATCTCCTTCCAAAGAGGCCCAAAGCCTCCTATTTTTAGTTTTGCATCAGGGTATTTTAGCAGTAGTTTTTCAAAAGCATCAATCCCCATATATGGCTGTTTAATTTTTGACCACATATTTACCATCAAAAAAGTGGGGATTTTGGGATAATCGGGCTTACTGGAATTAAATATTGCAGAATCTACAATATTGAACAATACGTGATATTTAAGGTTTTTATTCCCTGAAAATTTTTTAATATCATTAGCTAGTGCCTCAGAAACTACAATAATAGGGGTTTCACTTTTAAATATTTTTTTTATTCTTCTTAATCCCCTTTTTTGCTTATTAATATAAAAATGATAATGATATGCTGTCCAATGCTCTGATATAACAATCGGTTTTTTAAAAAATAGATTTAAAAACTTAAGATAAACCCCAAAAGGATAAGCAATATGAAAATTTAAAACATCAAATTTTTTGAAATTTTTATTCTTCAGTAAATAATAAATTAGAATAAATGAAGATAATAATTCTACTAAGTACCATATTTTAAATGGGAAACGAAATATAATTGTTCGTTCTTTTTTAGATTGAAAAAAAGTCTCAACACTAAATTTTTTTTCAGCCAAATTTATATCAATATGTTTTAAAAAATTATTTGCGAACAAATCTATGGCATTAAAATTTTCTCTAATAAACAATGCTCTATGAGTATTATACTTGTTAGGGTACCAAGCTGTAATGTGCAAAATTTTTAGCTCACGCGATTTTGAAAATTCACTTACATTACAATATTTTTCAAGTTCTTCTTGCGATGGATAATTAATTAATACAGCTTTTAATTTACCATAAAAAGAAAATAAACTACCCGCAGCTACTGCAGATGCTCCTGACTTTATTGCTTTTTCAATATCTGACAAAGAACCCGCTCCTCCCAAAGCAATTACAGGAATAGTAACAGCAATTGAAACCCTTCTTATTAATTCATAATCATAACCAGAGTAAGTGCCATCCTTATCAACAGAATTTAATATTATTTCCCCTGCTCCCAAGCGCTGCATTTCAATTGCAAAGCTGATAGGATTAATTTTCGATTTTACACTCCCGCTATGGCTGTAAACGTAATAATTACCTAATAAATCTTTTTTAACATCTATCGAAATCACAACGCTTTGATTGCCGTATGCTTTTGTAATTTGTTCAATAAGTAACGGGGTTTTGAAACTAGACGTATTTAATATTAATTTTTCAACACCACTTTTAAAAAGTTGTTGAGCTTCTTCAAATGAACTAATACCGCCCCCATACGACAATGGCATAAAACACTCGGAGGCGATTTCTTTAATAAGCTTGAAATTGGGTTTTCGGTTTTTCTTCGATGCTAAAATATCAATAACTACTAGTTCATCTACTTCTTTTTCGTTAAAAATTTTTATGGCATTTATAGGGTCTCCAATATATCTATGGTTTTTAAACTTTATGCTTTTTACCAAATGATTATTTTCTATAAGCAATGTGGGAATTACCCGAACCCTTTCCATTTAATATCTAGTATAATTCAGCAAAATTTTTCAATAACTGTATTCCAAATTTATGACTTTTTTCTGGATGAAATTGCACTCCTAGAATATTGTCTTTTTCGATAGCACAAGTAAATTGAATACCATAATTGCTTGAGAGTAAAATATCTTCTTTTTTTTCGCAATTAACGTAATAACTGTGCACAAAATAAAATTTAGCCAGCTCCGGAAACCCTGTCAATAATTTGCTTTCTTTCTTCTTTTGAATTGTATTCCACCCCATGTGCGGAATTTTACGACTTGAATCTTCTTCAAAATTATATTTAATTGTATTTGCATCAATCCACCCCAATCCAGCACAAATTCCTTCTTCACTTTTTTTTGTAAACAACTGCATACCCAGGCAAATACCAAGAATTGGCTTTTTTTCAACTTGAACTTTATGATTTAACACTTCTATCAAATTATATTGTGCTAATTGCTTCATACCATAATCAAATGAACCAACACCAGGCAAAATTAATTTTTCTGCATTTAGCACCACAGCTACATCAGATGTAATTTCACTCTTCACCCCAATTTTTTTAAGCATATTTTTAATGGACTCCAAATTTCCAAGACCATAGTCAACTATTGTAATCATTTTAAAATATCTTTTTTATTAATTTAATTTGTTTTGAAATCCACAGTTGGTATTTATAATGTTTTGTTAAATAAGAAGGATAGTCTGTATGACTTTTTATTGGCAATTCCATTAATTTTCGAAATTCCCATTCTTCTAATCCCATTTTTTTTAAGACATATTCATAATCTTCCGTAAGCCTATCTTTATCATACAAAGGTTTTTTCATTTCCCATAGTGCTTCATCTCGTGAAATTTGATTCGAACATATCAATGTGGATAGGTGCGCTTTTCTTTTATCTACACTAAATTTTTGTGGCAAAATATACGATTGATAAAATCTTGTAAATATTGATTCGTGATGCTTCCCTCCATAGTCCCTCCAATTAAGTTTTTCAATTATAGTTTGTTTGGCTTCTTTTTTTGAATAATCTAAGTAGTTAAGTAAATTGACACTTTTAATTTTTAAAACTCTCGTTACAAATAAATGTTTAAAAAAACCTAAAGTAGGATATGTTTTTAGTTTTAATTTTCCGAACAATTTGTGAATAGATAAAATATTTAAAACATCGATTTTCCAATGATACCAATTTTTGGGAAGCGTAGCTTCTGTTGATATATTAGAACCATAAAGAATATATTTAATTTTATATTTCTGGGCTATTTTATAAATTGTTGCTAGAATAGCCTGATCGGTAATGAGTTCAATGTCTATAACTGAAGCTTTAAAAAAAGCTAACTGAATATCTTTAAATTCATCCCAATCGTTAACATACGTGATTAAATCCAAATCTAGTTTTTTTACAAGATTTTCGATATTCATGACCGCAAGTTCAGAATTCCACCCATTATCATAATGAACAATTAAAGGTCTGAGTCCTAACTCTTTGGCTTTATAAACCAAAAAGCTACTATCTACACCTCCACTAACTCCAATTATACAATCGTATGGCTTATGTTTTCCTGCTATTTTAATTTCATTTAATATAACCTTTCGCTTTTCGTCTGTTTTCAAATTATCATTTAGTTGATTCGCAAGAACCAGTTGGTCATATTCTAAACAATAATTGCAAACACCATTGCCATCAAATGTAATGTTAGCATCATCATTTGTATCTAAAATACATCTGGTACATTCTCTAAATTCCATGTTAATGACTTTTTATTATATCTTGATATTCTTGTTCGATTTTTTCAATTTCTACTGTCAAATTGCCTCCCAATAAAGCAGCATCGAAGCCTGTTTTTAACTTATTTTCTATATCCGTTCGGCTGGCTGACATTATCTCAAATATTTTTTGACTTAAATCATCTCTACTATTGTTTTTTAATTTCCAAACCGTATTATCATTGAACAAATCTTCGTCATAATTAAGGCTTCCTATAATTAATGGTTTTTTTGATAACAACGTTTCAACTCCTGTAACGGGAGTTCCATCACTTTTAGGAATCATTATAACAACAGAAGCATTTTTATACTGTTGAATTAGTTTATCGCCAACCAATTCAGTGTAAAGTATCACACTTTGTTCTATTTTATAATTTTTTATTTTTTCTAAAACCGACTGAAAAAAAGGTTCTTCTGTGTTATAATTTAGCAAAACAAGTTTAAGCTTTTGCGGCACATTCCATTTTGTAAAACAATCATAGAAAGCATCAACAATTATATCAATATTATACAATGAACGCATAGCTCTATTGGAAAGAATTATAAAATCATTGGACTCTTGAAATAATTGATTGTATTTATTAATAAAAGAATGACAATCAACGCCTGTTCGTATAACCATTAATTTTTTATGGCTATAAACGTTTTGCTTTATAACCTTCAACTGCTCTGACGATGTAGATGTTATACAATTAGAATTATTAAATATTTGTGTTAAACGTTTTTTTAATAAAAAATAAGATATTCTATATCTGAGATTTTTAGGTGTTTTTAAAAAACTTGCATAGGAGATTAAAATATCCGACCCGTAAGTAGTAATTATATGCCCTTTAGAAGCTACATCTCCTGCCCAAAGACTGTATGGGATGGCATAAATGCTGTGTACAAAATCAATGTTATGTTTTAATAATAACTGATTTATCGTTTTTATAATTTTATGTTTTATAAAAACATTTTTGACAGAATAAGAAGTTGGAAGAATAGAATATATTATAATATTATCTGTTTCAAATTCTGCTTTAATTTTGAGCGAATTATTTAGTTCTGTAAATACAATTATCTTATGTTTTTTCGCAAGAATATTTAACCACTTCTGGTTATGATTATCATTAATATCTGCAAAAAAAGCAATGTTCATTATTAGCTATTTTTTTTATTTTTAAATGAACTAATTTTTCTTTTGATTCTTTTATCAATCGAATGAGGATTTAGACGAGAAGGCGGAATGGTTTTGCTATAAACATAAGGCTTTTTCTTTTTTATAACATAAAACTGATATTCTTCATTTTGCCACATATCATAAGTAAAAAACGATTGTATTGCCATACCATTATTATTCAATAACAAAGCAAAGTCGTGTAAAAACACAGGATTTTCAATCACTTGCATTAAATTTGGATTGTTTTCAATTGAATGAATATGAGCATTTGGCGCAGGAACATTAACTAAAAAAATTGTTTCATCGTTCATTGTATTTGCAATGTTTTTTAAAATGCTCTCTCTTTCTTCAAAAGGAATATGTTCAAAAACATCAAACAAAACAACATAATCATATCTATCCTTGGGCAGTTCTTGTTGAGTAGAATCGGCAGTAAAAAAAAATGCATTATTATATTGTTGATTATTGTATTTTGCAATTTCAACACTTTTGGAACTAATATCAGTTGATACAAGCTTTCCTTTTTTAATTTTAGGTGCAATTAAATTAGACATGGTTCCAATACCACAACCTACTTCTAAAACTACAGAATCAGACTTCAATCCATTTTGTTTCATTTGTTCAAGTAAAAAATAATGCCGCTCATTATGCCACATTATATTTTGATGCTCTGAAAAAGCATCATAAAAATCGGTTATGTTTTTTTTATTTTTCATATCAGGCTTGAAAAAAAATGGATTTAACTTTTTGCAATATATTTTGGTAGTCGGATTTAGTAACGAGTAATAAATTATTGGGGGTTACTTTTAATTTAAAAAACAAAAAATAAGAAACCATAACCGTTAATGTAGTATATGATATTGCTGTTGCAATGCTTGCTCCAATCATGCCGTATTTTGGAATGAGTGAAAAATCACATATTGCAGTAACAACAAAAGCAACAGAAGCAGCAATTAAATTATATATAATTTTATTTTGAGCGTATATATAAACTGCAAATATTTTTGTAATGCACGACATAATTATAGATATAGAAAGTATTCTAAACGGCAGCACAGAAAACTCAAATTCTTTTCCATAAAGCGGAAAAATAAATCCCGATAAAAAGAATGCTATCAATACAAGTATTAATATGATTGTAAAATTAATCCTTGAAAAAAACTTGAACGCTTCTAATCCTTCGTTATTATTTTTTGAGGTTAAGTAGGGTGTTAATACTACAATGATTGGGTTTGTTATTGACCAAAACATTTGTGAAAACCCCACAGCCTGAGAATAATATCCCAATTCTTTTGCACCATTATAGTGTTGAACAATCCAAAAATCCATTTTATATGTTAAAAAATTGACCATGTGTGCAATATGTCCAATAGTAATAAAAACAAAAAGAGGCTTAATTTCTGCTTTAAAATCAAAACTAAAGCTAGGCATAATATTAATTTGTCTTTTAAAAAAGTATGCCCAAACAAAAATATTTATAAGATAAATTATAATTGAAACAGTTAAAATAAAGTCAACATCTATTTTATATTGTTTAAATTCTGACAAATAAAAAATTAAAGCATACGTCAAAAAATTTAAAACGCTATTAAACAGCGAAATAAAGTTTACAACCTTGAATTTTGATTTTCCTTGAAAAATTGACGATAATATTGATGTTGACATAACAACACAAAAGGATGCTAATAAATAAAAATGATAAAATTTAGATTCGTATCCTTTAGGGAACAGAAAATTTTCAGAAAAAAATAATGGAATCAGAAAATATGATAGGGACAAAATAACAGCTCCTCCTAAAACAAAAATAATTCCAATTCCAAAAAGTTTTTCGATTTTTATTCTATTATTTGAAACATAAAAAACAATTGCTGAAGATATTGTAAAGCCTAAAAAAAGTACTAACAAATCAACATCAGACTGAAATAAAGAGTAAACCCCTTTTCCTTCTGCCATCAATACTCTTGTTATAAAAAAATTTATAAAAAGCCCCAATATCAATGTTGGAACTTGTGTTATAAAAGTGTAAAATATGTTTTTATTTACTGACAAACTTTTAAAGTATTAGTTTACTCAAATAACGCTATATTATTATGTCTTTTTCTTTATTATTTTTTAAAAAAAATTTTATTTTGATAATACTTGTTTTAAAAAGCCAATGATATAAGATATAAGGCATTATTTTTAAAACAAGTAAACAACCCTGAGCCTGACAAATTAATTTCATCGAAAAGAAAACTAAATTAATTTTTCGGGCAATAAATGCTAATAATTCTTTAAAACTACCATTTTGAAAGGGAAGTTTATGATTTACTTTTTCAATCGGCTTTATTCTATTATAAAAAAGAGAATCTCCTTCAACATGAATGTAATCTCCTTTTGCAAGATAATAGCACAAAGTAGGATAAATATTATTGTAGGCGCATTTGTGGTTGGGCCACCGCCAAATTGGGAATATTACATCTTTTATTTTTTCTGTTTTAAATATTCCATATCCAAAGGCATCGTTTGAGTTGGCTATGAATTTTTTAAGTCTCTCGCCAGTATTCGAATTCTGATAATTATAGTTTATTTTGTCTTTTATTACCTCACCCATTTCATCTATTGTAGAATATGTAGAAAATACGGATATTGCATTTGGAGACTCGCTAAGCCCTTGAATTAGCTTTTCAACATAAATCTCAGACCAAATATCATCATCTGCTGCCCACATAAAAAAAGGGGTTGTTGCTTTTTCAAGCAGAAATTTCATATTTTTTGATATGCCAATATTTTCTGGATGACGAACATAAACGATTCTTGAATCCAATTTTGCATACTTTTCACATATTCTTTGACTGCCATCATCTGAAAAATCATCCGCAAGTATAAAAACAAAATCTTTAAATGTTTGATTAAGAATACTGTTTATTGATTGCTCTATAAAAGCAACATCATTATAAACAGGCATTCCAATGGTAAGCTGTGCCATTATTTTTTATCAAGGGTGTTTTTGAATATTTCAAAAGTGATCAAATTTAGGCTTTTCTCTCGGTTTTGTTCAAATATTGTAAACTCAAAAAAAGGGTTGAAATTTTCATTTAAATGATTAAAGTATTTTTTTTTGCTAATTACCCCTATTCCCCAATCACTATCAATACAGCAACACGATAGCTCAGCGGATAATATGCACTTATAAAAAGCCTTCCAAACGGAACCATTCCAATTATTTAAAGCTGGAGATAGATTAAAGCTATGATTTTCTCGGGCATGATATTCTGTAGGTGGGTTACAGTCATGAACAACAATAAAACCTTCTTCTGAAAGAAATTCTAAAGAATTTATTATATCTCTATATACTTGGTCTGCCAAATGCAATCCGTCAATAAAAACAACATCAAATTTTATAGTAGCATCCAATATTTTGTTTTGTCTTAATTGAGAAAAAAAATCATCGCTACTAAGTTTAAAATCAACAGGATTAATTTCGTACTCTAACCCAGGATCAACACTATATTTATTTTTACAATTTATTTTGTTAAAATTATCCGATGGATTTCTAACGCCAATTTCAAGATATTTTGATTTATTTTCATCAAAACGTTTTAACAAGTAGTTAATGACATCAAAGCGGAAAATTTCTTTTTTATCTTCGATATCCGTTAATTTTTTTGCACTTAAAAAAAATTTATCTTCCAATAGTTGTTTGCCCAACAAACTTTGTTTTCTTATCTTGTTTAACATACTTTGCTATAATTATTCTATTGTTTAGATTCGATAAAAAAATTCACATTTTCACTACAAAGCATTTTAGCATTTTTAATAATTTTGTCTAACTCCCAGTTCCACCAAGCTAATTCGATTAAACTCTTTATAGTATTATCATCAAATCTTTTTCGAATAAACTTTGCAGGATTGCCTCCCCAAACTTCGTATGCGCCAACATTTTTTGTAACAACAGACCCTGCCGCAATTACAGCCCCATCATCAATTTCAATTCCAGACATAATGATAACATTCCTACCAATCCAAACGTCATTTTTAATAATAACAGAACCATTTGTTGAAGGATGCCCCTCAATATTATTTAGCATAGGAAAATCTGTAAAAACTTCCTTAAATGGATAAGTCGAAACCCAATCTATTCGATGATTTCCTCCAAGAAAAATGGTAACATTTTGGGCTATAGAACAAAATTTGCCAACAATTAAAGTTGCATTGTCATTTGGATAGAGAACTTCTGGGCAGCCGTATGTATAGTCTCCTATCTTAAAAGACTTATTTAGCAATAAATCTTTAGTAAAAACACTTGACTTTACATTTTTTGTAAACAATGAATTGAAACGAAGATATAACGCTTTAAACATATTTTTAAAAAACAAACCAATTATTAAGCAGCAACAATGTGTTGGATTAGTACAGACACCGTATCGTTCATGTCTCAAATTTATAAAAAAAACAGCACCAAACACAATCTTTCTATTTACTCTAATCATAAATTAATTCATTTGTTTACATTTGTAAACCTTAATATTATCAATATTTAAATAATGCCAAAATCATTAGTTACCGGAGGAGCCGGATTTATAGGAGCACATGTTACCAACCAACTGATTGCATTAGGTCATGCGGTAGTAGTATTAGATGATTTGAGTGGTGGATTCAAAGAAAACGTAAACTCCAATGCAAAATTTATAGAAGGCTCAATAAATGATTATGCTTTACTAGAAAAACTGTTCGCTGAAGAAAAATTTGACTATGTATATCATCTAGCAGCTTATGCTGCCGAAGGATTAAGCCATTTTATCAAACGTTTTAACTATAACAACAATGTGATAGGCAGTATTAATTTGATAAACCTATCTGTAATTCATAAAATAAAATGTTTTGTTTTTACTTCATCTATAGCTGTATATGGCAAAGGGCAACTTCCTATGAGAGAAGATATGGTTCCAATGCCTGAAGATCCTTATGGAATAGCAAAATATTCAGTTGAAATGGATTTAAAAACTACGCATGAAATGTTTGGCTTAAACTATGTGATTTTCAGACCACACAATGTATATGGAGAGTATCAAAACATTGGCGACAGATATAGAAATGTAGTAGGTATTTTTATGAATCAACTCATGCAAGGTAAAGCATTAACTGTTTTTGGAGATGGAACTCAAACGCGCGCATTCAGCTACATTGGCGATGTGGCTCCATATATTGCTAATTCGGTAAACATTCCTGCTTCATATAATGAGGTATTTAATATAGGTGGAGATATTGACTATTCGGTAAATGAACTTGCTACAGAGGTAATGAAAGCAATGAATTTAGAACAACCATTACGCCATTTAGAAGCAAGAAATGAAGTGCTTCATGCTTATTCTGATCATACTAAAATGAAAAATGTATTCGGGTTAAAAGATGAAAATTTTACTTCTTTATCTGTTGGACTTAAAAAAATGGCTGATTGGGCAAAAGTAACAGGTGTAAAAAGTAGTGAGAAGTTCAAAGGAATTGAAATTACAGAAAAACTACCTAAAATTTGGTTAGAAGATTAAAATGTCAAAAATCCTTTTCCTCTCGCTTCATCGTCCAAATCGCTCACCAAGCCAACGATTTAGGTTTGAACAATATTTAGAATTCTTAAATGAAAACGGGTTTCAATATGATTTTTCGTTTTTGTTAAATGAAACAGATGATGCTACTTTTTATAAAAAAGGACATTTTTTTAAAAAAGTTATTATCGTTTTTAAAAGTTCAATCAAAAGAATTAAAGAATTAAATAAAGCCAAAGAATACGACATTATATTTATACAACGTGAATGCTTTATGCTTGGCTCAAGCTTTTTCGAAAAGCGTTTTTCAAAATCAGGAGCTAAACTAGTTTTTGATTTTGATGATTCTATATGGTTGCAAAATGTTTCGGATGCTAATAAAACATTTGTATGGCTTAAAAACGCAGAAAAAACATCAAAAATTATTTCTTACGCACATTTAATTTTTGCAGGAAATCAATATTT
Source organism: Arcticibacter sp. (assembly GCA_021155045.1). Taxonomy (GTDB): domain Bacteria; phylum Bacteroidota; class Bacteroidia; order 2-12-FULL-35-15; family 2-12-FULL-35-15; genus 2-12-FULL-35-15. Next base: position 193,449 of record JAJNQB010000001.1, on the reverse strand, counting down.
AAAAGAATATGCTCTCCGCTTCAATAAAAATGTTGAAATAATTCCAACTACCATAGATACTCAAGAATACAAAAAAGTTATCGTTCCTAAATCAAATAAAATTATTATAGGATGGAGCGGAAGCATTACTACTATTCAACATTTCGAATATTCAATTTCTGTTTTAAAAAAATTAAAGCAAAAATATGGTAATGAAATTGAAATAAAAGTTATTGGCGATGAAAATTATGTAAATAAAGAACTTGATATCAAAGGATTTGCCTGGAACAAACAAACAGAACTAATCGAATTATCTTCCTTCGATATCGGCATAATGCCTTTACCAGATGATGAGTGGGCAAAAGGAAAATGTGGATTAAAAGGATTGCAATACATGGCTTTAGAAATACCAACAATCATGTCGCCTGTTGGAGTAAACACTGAAATTATCCAAGATGGTATCAATGGCTTTTTAGCGAAAGATGAAAATGAATGGGAGTCAAAACTGTCCTTATTAATCGAATCCAAAGAACTGAGAGAAAAAATTGGAAGAGCGGGAAGAAAAACTGTTGAAGAAAAATATTCTGTTGAGTCGCAAAAAAACAACTATCTAAATCTTTTTAATACGCTAATTGACTAATCTGCCCTAAAGCACACCAAGCCTTCTTGAGAAATAGGATGTAAAATTATATCCAAAGTAGAATCCGATTTAATTTTATAAGACTTATATCCTTTATTCCATAAAAAATTGAAAACATCTGCTGGCGTAATGTTTTGTTTTTTCAAATTAGGCTCAAATATTTCGATTAGAATTTCTGGTTTAAATTTGTTTAAAGATGTTTCCATCCCTTTCAAAACCATAAATTCAGCACCCTCAACATCAATTTTAATAAGATCTATGCTTTTAATTTCTTGCTCTTTACAAAAATCATCAATTGCTATTTTTTTAACAATTTCAAACTCTCCGGATAAATAATCATGCTCATTTAAACTTGACATTCCCCAGTTTTTATTATCTCCGATATTAATTTTTATTTCTCCTTCTTTATCAGAAACGGCTACATTAAAAGCTTGAATACATTTAAAACTATTTAACTCGATATTTTCTTTTAACCGATTATACGTCTTTTTTATAGGTTCAAAAGCGTAAATGTTTCCATTATTTTTTTTTATTTGTTTTGCCGCAATTAAGCTATAATAGCCGACATTAGTTCCTATATCAAAAATTATTTGAGACGTTTTAACTTTACTTATCCAATACTTAGTTTCATTTTTTTCATAAATTCCATAAACAAATAAATTTTGCTGAACCCAATCGTTTACAAATAAATTCATTTTAACACCATTCAAAACAGTTGTTATAACATTTTGAGTTTCATTGTTTTTTACCCACTTAAGAAGATACCTAAATAAAAATCGTCTAAAAAAAGGAATTTTTTTAATGAAAAAATAATTGAATAAAGGAAAATTTGTCATTAATTACATATCTTGCTTTTAATTTAAAATTATAGTTATAATACGGTTTTTAAAAGTAACAAATATTCTTATATGCAATTAGTTTTCGCCACAGCCAATCAAAATAAAGCAAATGAAATTCAATGCTTAATTCCGTCTGGCAAAAAAATTTTAAGTTTAAACGATATTAATTGTTCAGAAGAAATTCCTGAAACAATGCCAACCATTGAAGAAAATGCCTCACAAAAAGCTTTTTATGTTTACAAAAAATATGGGCTCAACTGTTTTGCAGATGATACAGGATTAGAAATTGAATCTTTAAACAATAAACCAGGAGTACTATCTGCACGCTATGCTGGCGAAACAAAAGATTCAAACGCAAATATGGATAAAGTTCTTGAAGAATTAAAATCAGCTAAGAACAGAAAAGCTAGATTTAAAACGATTATATCCCTTGTACTAGAAGGAAAAGAAATTCAATTTGAGGGAATTGTAAACGGTACAATTCTAACTCAAAAGAAAGGGACAAATGGATTTGGGTATGATCCAATCTTTATGCCCGATGGCTATAATAAATCTTTTGCAGAAATGAATTTGAATGAAAAAAACAAAATTTCGCACAGGGCTATAGCCATAAAAAAGTTAGTTGAATTTTTAGCTAAAGGGCAGTTCTAAAAATTAATTTATATAAAACTCATCAATTGCTTTACAAATGAATTTTATTTCTTTTTGTTTTAGTTCATAAAACAATGGCAATCTGAGCAAACAATCAGAATATTTTTCAGAGTTTATTAAGTTTGTTTTTTGTTTTTCGTTGGAATAATAAAAGGAGTGAGATAGCGATTGATAGTGAAAAACAACTTTTATTCCTTTATCATCCAAATGCTTTATGAGCTTTTCTCTTTCATCATTTGATTTACAAACAATATAATAAATATGAGCATTATTAGATGAACAATTAGGAATACTTGGTAGTGAAATAATTTTTTTCTCTTCTAATTTTTTTAAGCTATCATTATAAAAACTCCAAAGTCTTTTTCGTTGAATTTGAATTTTATCAATTTGTTCTAATTGTGCATATAAAAATGCTGCAATAATTTCTGAAGGCAAGAATGATGAACCTATATCTATCCACTCATAACTATCAATTTCTCCTCTAAAAAAAGCAGCACGATTTGTTCCTTTTTCCCATATTACTTCAGCCCTTTTTTCAAATTGTTCATCATTTATAACCAACAAACCTCCTTCTCCAGAAATTATATTTTTTGTTTCGTGAAAAGAAAAAGTTGCCAAATGCCCTATTGAACCTAATACTTGTTTGATTCCATTTTTATTTATGTAATAACTATCAATGGCTTGTGCTGCATCTTCAATTACAAATAAATTGTATTTATCAGCTAAAGCCATAATTTTATCCATATCACAAGCATTACCCGCATAATGAACAGGCACAATTGCTTTTGTCTTTGAAGTAATTAATGCTTCTATTTTATTTTCATCCATTGAGGGATGATTAAATTTGCTATCTACAAAAACAACTTTTGCTCCTCTTAAAACGAAAGCATTTGCAGTAGATACAAACGTAAAATCAGGCATTATAATTTCATCTCCTGGCTGAGTATCAATAAGCAATGCCGCCATTTCAAGAGCATCGGTACAGGAGGTGGTTAAAAGGCATTTTTTAAAACCAAATTTTTCATTAAAAAACTGATGACACTTTTTTGTGAACATGCCATTACCCGAAATTTTTCCAGATTTCGCAGCTTCCTGAATATATTTAGTTTCATTACCCGTTAAATAGGGTTTATTAAAAGGAATCATATAAAATGCTTCTAGTAACTTTTGTATCCGAAGGCTAATTTAAGGAATTAGTGATTATAACACCTAAATTATATAAATACCTGATTAAAGTTAATAACCTTGTTGAATACTTACAATATGATTCTTTGATATAGCATTACTTAATTTTATTTTTGTAGGGGTAATAATTCGTATATGAAAATTAAAATAGGAATCATTTTCGGAGGTTTTTCTAAGGAAAGAGAAATATCATTTGCTGGCGGAAGAACCGTTTATGATAATTTAAATAAATCTTTATTTGATGCTGTTCCTGTATTTGTGGATAGTTTCGGAAATTTTGTTTTGCTTAATTGGGAATTTATTTACAAAGGAAGCATTCGTGATTTTTACCCTCCTGTAGAATTTATTCCAGAAAAAAAAGGAGATTTTCAAGTATATGCAGAACAAGTTGGTGAGGTAAATAACCAAAAGCAACTTGACATGATTGCCAAAATTGGGAAAAAGCTTACTATTGACGAACTAAAAAAATATTTCGATTTTGCTTTTTTGTGCTTACACGGTCCATTTGGCGAAGATGGGAAAATTCAAGGATTGTTCGAATATGCAGGAATTCCTTATTCTGGCTCGGGAGTTTTACCCTCCGCAATTGGCATAGACAAAAGCATTCAAAAACGAATGATGGTAGATGCTGGATTTAATTCCCCAAACTTTTTTACAATTAAGAGAGAAGATTATATAAATGGTAATTGTAAAAATATTTTTGACAAAGCAAAAAAAGAAATTGGTTTCCCTTTAGTTATAAAACCTGCCAACCAAGGCTCTTCAATAGGAATTACTATTTTAAATAAAGATGATCATTTCTCGTTTATGGAAGCTGTAGAGAAAGCATTCTTCACAAAATGGATGGATGCTAAGGAATGGTTGAAAATGAATGAACAAGAAAAAAATAGTTTTGTTCGAGTATTATCAGATATCCGTGAAGGGATTGGAATGCCTTTAAAAATTGCAGATACTATCATCCATCATCCTGCTGATTTAATTACACATTTAGACAATCTTTTTAAAACCGAAAGTGAAGGTGCAGTTCTTGAAGCCATTGATGGAGAAACAACCGTTTTAATTGAAGGTTTTATTGAAGGGAAAGAATTTTCATGTATTGTAGCTCAAGATGAACATGGAAAAGCAATTGCATTACCACCAACAGAAATAAGAAAAGGGAAAGAATTGTTTGATTATCGTTCTAAATATTTACCTGGGCTTTCTCGTAAAATTACTCCAATAGATTTACCTACGGAACAAATTCAAGCCATCAGAAAAGAATGTGAACGATTATTTTACGCACTGCATTTTGATGTATATGCTCGTATTGATGGTTTTTTATCAAAAGATGGAAAAATATTCTTGAACGACCCAAACACTACATCAGGAATGATGCCTTCTTCCTTCTTTTTTCATCAAGCAGCAGAAATAGGATTAAATCCTTCTCAGTTTTTAACCTATATCATTCGAACATCATTAGCTCAAAGAATAAAAACAAATATACATACATCAACCTATTTTAACTTATTAAAGCAGCTCGACAACGCCATAAAACAAGACCAAGCATCCACAACAAAAAAAATTAAAGTTGCTGTTATACTTGGTGGTTACTCTTCTGAGCGCCACATTTCAGTGGAAAGTGGAAGAAATATATATGAAAAGTTAGCTTCTTCAACAAAGTACGAACCCATTCCTGTTTTTTTAACTGGCAGTGCAGACGAACATATCATGTATCAAATTCCAATAAACATTTTATTGAAAGATAATGCTGATGATATAAAAGATAAAATTGAAAACTATAAGATTCACGACTTAGTTAGTCAGATTATTGATGAAACAAAATCTATCAATCAAAAATATGTTAGTGCCGATAATTTGGCAAAACCAAAACGATTAACCTATAGTGATTTAGTAAAAGCTGTGGATGCTGTTTTTATTGCTTTACACGGAAGACCAGGAGAAGATGGTGCGGTGCAAGCTAATTTAGAAAAAATTGGATTACCTTATAATGGAAGTGGTGTAGATAGTTCACAGATAACAATAGACAAATACAGAACGAATGAATTATTAAAACAAAATGGTTTACTAGTTGCAGAACACCTGCTTGTTGCTGAAGAAGATTGGGCAAAAAATAAAAACGAAATTTTAAATTTAATCAAAGAAAAAATCAAATATCCTTTTATTGCAAAACCGGTTGATGACGGTTGCTCATCCGCAGTAAAAAAAATAAAAACACCCGAAGAATTTGATGCGTTTGCTACTCTTATTTTTAGAAAACAAGAAATGTTGAATCAACTTGCTGCTGATTTGCTTCATATAAAAGATAAAGAAGAATTTCCTCAAAAAAATGTAATCCTAGTTGAAGAATTAATTAGCAAAAATGACGCAAAACATTTTATTGAAATAACAGGAGGAATGCTTACTTCATTCAACAACAAAGGTGAAATTATATATGAGGTGTTTGAAGCTTCTGAAGCTTTGAGTGAAGGAGAAGTATTATCTTTAGAAGAAAAATTTTTAGCCGGTCAAGGACAAAACATCACTCCTGCACGCTATTCAAACGATAGCAATGAACGTCAAAAAATATCGAACACGGTTAAAGAAACTTTAGGCAAAGCTGCAAAAATTTTAAATGTTCAAGGATATTGCAGAATAGATGCTTTTGTAAGAATTTTTAGTTCAGAAAAAATTGAGGTAATATTTATTGAAGTAAACTCCTTACCAGGTATGACTCCTGCGACATGCATATTTCATCAAACTGCCATAAATGGCTACAAACCGTACGATTTTATTGATCGTATTCTTGATTTTGGTTTTCAAAAAAATGAAAAACAATTTCATAAAGCATAAGCTTATTCCATAATTCAAATTCATCAGAATTTGTTTTTTTAGATTATTTGAATAATTTAGCTACCCTTAAAACCCTTGAGTAGTAAATTTTCGAAGTGAAAAAGTATTTTTTATATTTTATTTTTTTGATGATGTTCAGCATTTGTGGCGTAAAGCAATCAAATGCTAGATCTTTATTTTCTGGTCCAGATGATACAATATCAACTCGACAACCAATTACAAGCCTTATACAGAATATGAATAAAGCTCAACTAAGTACTTTAGTTGATTTTTTATTGGAAATGGATACAATTCCTCAAGATATAATTGCAGATATTAATATTGCAATCAGGAATCTCAAAACAAATTCAAAATATTTTGATAAAAATAGATTTCCAGCCGCTGACATATATGCTGGCTGGGAAATAAATAAGCTATTTTCAGAAAAAGATATGCTTAAATTAAAAGGAGATAGTACAATTACTATCAACTTAAAACAAGACGGGCAAGATGATTACTTTCATCCGTTTAATGGACCTATTACTTCTTATTTCGGCTGGAGAGATAGCACTCAACACAATGGAATTGATATTGATTTAAATAGAGGAGATAAAGTTGCTGCTGCATTTGGCGGTATGGTAAGAATAGCAAAAAAATTTGGAGGATTTGGAAATGTAGTAATCATTCGTCATTACAATGGTTTAGAAACAGTGTATGCGCATCTATGGAAAATCAAAGTAAAGTCTGGCGATATTGTTTCAGCAGGGCAAATAATAGGATTAGGCGGCAGTACAGGACATTCAACAGGTACACATTTACATTTTGAAATACGTTTAAAAGGTGTTCCAATAAACCCTAAATACATTGTGCATTTAAGCGAACAAAAACTTTTATGCACAGAGCTAACAGTAAAAAAAACAAAATGGGGAATTGCGGCATATCCTAGTGATGCAAAAACTTATACTGTTGAAAAAGGCGACACATTATTTGAGATTGCCAAACGCTTTGGTGTTACCACCGCTCATTTAAAACAAATGAATGGCATGAGCTCAGGAAGAGTTAAATTAAAAGTGGGACAATCCATTAATGTTATTCAAGAGTAAAATCAAGCATTCGTAATCTTATTTAAGCATCTAATAAAAGCATCTCGCATTCCTTCGCATTGCGATTCTCTACCAAAATTATGTGTATTTCGTGCTTCATTTATAGATTCATTCAAATGTACAATCTGTTGATTTAACCACTGAACCATTTCTTGTAGTTTTTCTGAGTTCATGGGAATGTAGTTTAATTTGTTTGTGCCTATTATAACGCATATTTTTAATTATATGTTTCGCTATTTAAGCCTAACAAACTACTTTTGTAAACCTATGTTTCAATCGTTTATAGACAAATTAAAAGAGCAACTTAAAATGCCCCTACCAGGCGAAAACGCCCAATTTGAAATGGCTCCATTAAGTAGAGTAAAAATGAAGGAGTTAAATATTAGCGCTCTGAAACCTAAAAAAAGCGCTGTTTTAGTCCTAATTTATGAAGCTCAAAACCAATTTAACACGGTTTTAATTCAACGACCAACCTACGATGGTATTCATAGTGCGCAAATTGCTTTCCCGGGTGGTAAGTTCGAAAATGAGGATGTTGATTTAAAACAAACAGCCTTACGTGAGACAAAAGAGGAGATTGGTATAAATCCCTCTACAATTGAAATTCTTGGTAATTTATCGGATGTTTATATATCTCCAAGCAATTATTTAGTAAGTCCTTTTATTGGAATAAGCACACAAACACCTAATTTTATTGCTGATAAACACGAAGTAGAAAAAATAATAACAACCAATTTACTTCAATTAAACAATCCAAAATTTAAAGGCATTAAAACGATTAAGCATAGCAGTGGATATACTATCAAATCTCCTTATTATGATATTGAAGGACACACCGTTTGGGGCGCAACAGCAATGATGATTAGCGAATTGAACGCAGTAATTGAAAAAGTAAAATGATTTATGATATTTTCTTTTTTTCTTGCGTTAAGATTAAGCGAAGAGAAGTATCTTTTGTGATATAAGCCCAAGCCCAATTAATAAAAATAATAAGTTTGTTTTTTACACTTAGTATAAGCATCAGGTGTAAAAACATCCACGTAAGCCAAGCAAAATAACCTGTGAATTTAATAAAAGGTAAATCCACAACTGCTTTATTTCGTCCAATAGTTGCCATTGAACCTAAATCTTTATACTCAAAATCTTCTGTTTTTTCTAATTTTTCAATTCGTTTTAGGTTTTTAGCTAAAAGCTTGGCTTGGTTTATTGCAACATTGGCAAGCTGTGGATGTCCTTTTGGATATTTTGGAGTTTCCATATAAGCAATATCACCAATAGCATAAACGCATTCTGAATTAGTAATTTTATTTATTCTGTCAACTTTAAATCTTCCACTTGGAGTATAAATATTGTCTTCAAAACCCTCAATTTTATTGCCCGTTACTCCTGCTGCCCAAATTACTGTTTTAGTTTTTATCGTTTCTCCAGTACTTAATGTTAAAATACTTCCATCATAGTTTTTTACATAAGTTTCGGTGGTAATACCTACACCCATGTTCTGCAAATATTTTCTAGAAGCCGATTTTGCCACATCACTCATACTATTCAAAGTATTTTTGCTTCCTTCAATTAAAATAATGTTGAACCTTGAAAAATCAATTCCACGATAATCTTTTGGCAACACATTCTTTTTTATCTCAGCAAATGACCCTGCTAGCTCCACTCCTGTTGGACCAGCGCCCACTATTACAAGATTTAAGTATGCTTCTTTTTCTTCTTCTTTTGCAGAAATTATTTTTTCAAATGTTATTAAAATATGATTGCGAATTGTAATAGCATCGTATGTTGATTTAAGTGTTAATGCATTATTACTTATGGCTTCATTCCCAAAAAAGTTGGTTTTACAACCTATAGCCAAAACCAAATAATCGTAATTAAATTCACCAATATTGGTTAATATAGTTTTTGAGTTTTGATTAACACCTAAAACTTCTGCTAATCGTATTTGAACATTTTCTTTATTTTTAAAAACATTACGTAACGGAAAAGAAATGCTTGACGGTTCTATTTGCGAAGTAGCTACTTGATAAAACAATGGTTGAAATTGATGATGATTAACTTTATCTATTAATAAAATATCAAAAATATTTTCATCTAAACCTCTTACAAGCTGAACGCCTGCAAAACCTCCACCTACAACAATTATTTTTTTCTTTTTTAGCATTTCAAAACAAAATTAATTATCCTCTTTGAGATTTTTTAGCTCCAAACCATGTTTTTTTCTTTGGCTTAAAACCAGATTTTGAACTTGCCTTATTTTCTGATGTTGAGTTTCCTTTAGTATTGTTTCTGCCAGATGAATTTCTTGGATTAGAACTTCTTCTTGATTGTTGTTGTGCTTTTTTCACTACAACATGATTCATCAATGGATAAGGATGGTTATCAATAACAGGAATTTGTTTGCCAATTAATTTTTGAATATCTTTTAAATATTCTTTTTCTTCTGCATCACAAAAACCAATAGCAATTCCGCTTGCTCCTGCTCTGCCTGTTCTTCCAATACGATGAACATAAGATTCTGGAACGTTGGGCAATTCAAAATTGATAACATGTGTTAATTCTTCAATATCAATTCCTCTTGCTGCAATATCTGTTGCTACTAGCACTCGTGTTTTTTTTGATTTAAAATTATTTAAAGCATTCTGGCGAGCATTTTGGGATTTATTACCGTGTATTGCTTGAGCAACAATTCCAACTTTGGTTAAATCTTTTGCAACTCTGTCTGCTCCATGTTTAGTTCGAGTAAAAACCAATGTTCTTTCAATTTTTTTATTTTTTAAAATATCAATTAAAAGATTTTTTTTATTTTCTTTATCTACAAAGTATATCACCTGGTTGATGGTATCAGCAGTACTCGAAACAGGAGTTACTTCTACTTTTGATGGATTCACTAAAATGGTATTTGCCAATTGTACAATTATTGGTGGCATCGTTGCAGAAAAAAACAGAGATTGTTTTTTTTGAGGTAATTTTGTAATCACTTTTTTTACATCATGCACAAAACCCATATCTAACATTCTGTCTGCTTCATCTAAAACAAAAAATTCAATGGTGCTTAAATTAACATGCTTTTGATTTATCAAGTCGAGCAAACGTCCGGGAGTTGCAATTAATATATCAACTCCAGCACGCAAAGCTTCTACTTGTCCGTGCTGACTTACTCCTCCAAAAATAACCTTATATTTTAAATTGGTATTTTTTCCATAGCTGGCAAAACTTTCTTCAATTTGTATGGCAAGCTCTCTTGTAGGAGTTAATATTAAACTTCTAATTGGGCGTTTTCCTTGTATTGCTCGTTTGTCTTCGCAAAGCAATTGGATAATCGGAATAGCAAACGCTGCTGTTTTTCCTGTCCCTGTTTGTGCTACTCCCAATAAATCTTTTCGGTTTAAAAGCAACGGAATTGCTTGTGCTTGAATGGGTGTTGGTGTTGTGTATCCTTCTGTTTTTAAAGCCTTAAGGATAGGCTCAATTAAATTCAATTTTTCAAATGACATTGTATATATTATTATAGAGACCGTATTATTAAATAAAAATTATTAATCACCGGTCTGATGAAAAAAATCTTTCTGCTGTTTTGTTACTTCTATTTTTTGAATTTAAAATTTCGAATTATTATTTTGAAAATTCCGCATCGTATTGTTAATGAATTTTTCTTACATAGAAGTGTATGGTGCAAGTTCCAAAGAATATCACAAAGGTAATCAAATTAATTAGAGGAAAGTGGGTTAATTTTTTTCCATTTAAAGGTAATAGCTCGAATTGTTTCAGTACAGTAAGAGCTAGCTCTTACTCTTTTATTTTATGAAGTTTTTTAGTTCCTTCATACATTTCGTATTTCAAAAATTTACATTCTAACTGCCCGTTAAACAAAGTAATTTTTCGTGTTGGACGTAAACCTACATGTTTAAATGCTTCTACATTTGAACTTAAAATCCAACACGTATATCCTGCAAATTTTTGTTTAAACGTATCGCCCATCATTTTATACAATTCTTCGATATTGTCTTTTACCATTCGTTCGCCATAAGGTGGATTAATAATAACAACTCCTCTACCAGCAGGGACTTCAAAATCTTTCATATCGCAATTTCTAATTGAAACAACATCATCCACTTTTGCAAGTTTTATGTTTTCTTTTGCTTTTTTAGCAACGTTTGATGAAATCTCTCCTCCAATTATTTTTTGTTCATGATTAGTAATTTTATTTACAGCAGCATCAAAAATTAAATCCCATAATTCTTCTTCAAATGCCATAAATTTTTGCCAACGCATAAACCCAAAATCTTCTCTAAAATATCCTGGAGGAATATTGTTTGCATACAATGCTGCTTCTATCAAAATTGTGCCCGAACCACACATTGGATCAATAAAATTGGTGCGTTTATCCCAGCCACTCAACATCACCAAACCTGCTGCAAGTACTTCATTTATTGGTGCTAAGTTGGTTTTATCTCTATATCCTCTTTTATGCAAGGATTCGCCAGAGCTATCCAACGAAACGGTGCACAAGTCTTTAAAAATATGTAAATGAATGCGTAGAGTAGGTTTATCTAAATCCACATTGGGTCTGTCATTATGTTTTGTTCTAAATTGGTCCACAATAGCATCTTTTGCTTTTTGTGAAATAAATTGAGAATGGGTAAACAAATCAGAATTTAAAACGGTATCAATTGCCAAGGTATCATTCACATTCATATACTCTTCCCAATCGATTTTTTGTATGGAATCGTATAATGATTGTTCGTTTGCTACTTCAAAGGTTTCTATAGGGACTAAAATTCGTAATGCTGTACGTAAGCCCAAATTAGCCTTGTACATAAAACCTTTGTCGCCCACAAAACTAACGGCACGGTTATGAATTTCAATGTCTTTTGCCCCAAGCCTTAAAAGTTCAGCTGCAAGAGTTTCTTCCAAACCAAAAATGGTTTTGGCAATCATTTTAAAATCGGTATCGGTCGTTTTCATAATAAAGGGCAAAGATATTGTAAAAACAGGCTGATGCGCAACATTTTACTTTCTACTGTAAATCAGCGCTTTATGCATTACAGCAACTCATATTAGCCTGTTTATGATAAAAATGGAAAAAAATGCTGATGAATTGTTTGTTTTATTAGATAAAGTATTATTTTTGGACTTTCATTGTAAAAATAATTTAATCCAAAAAACGAAATGAAATTTAAACGTTTTACACTTAAAAGAAATTATACTTTATTGGCTGTTGCAACTTTATTGGCAACAAGTTGTGGTACTGACAACGGTAATAATGATGATACACTACCACCTGTTGATAGTACACAAACTACAATTTTAAACATAAACGGAGAAATTTTTAGTATTCCTTCGCCTATTCAAACAGCATTTTTGATTAAAAGTAGTGGTGCTGCTTATAGCAAAGACGTTTTAAATCCTGCTAATAAGTCATCGCAATACTCTACCAACTTTTCTAAAGCTTTAAATCTTGGTATTTATGGTGCTGATTTGGGTTATGTAACAATTTATGACCAAAACCAAGATGCTATTGGCTTTTTAAATGCCGCTAAAAAATTAAGTGATGAACTTGGTGTTTCTGGTGCTTTTGACCTTTCAACCATTGAACGTTTTCAAAAAAACCTTGGAAACAAAGATTCTATGTTAGTATTAGTTGGTATTGCATACCGTTCTAGTGATGCATACTTAAAAACAAACGACCGCAGCGATGTGAGTGGATTAGTTCTTGCTGGTGGATGGATTGAAAGCTTATACTTTGCAACAAATGTTTATAAAGCTAAACCAAACGATGCTGTAAAACGCAGAATTGCTGAGCAAAAATCATCTTTGCAAAGTTTAGTAAAATTGCTTACTCAATATTACAGCCAACCAGAATACATGGAATTTGTTGATAATCTAAACGACTTGTCTAGTGTATTTGATGGTGTTGAATTCAAATATACTTTTGAAAAGCCTACAACTGATGCTGATAAAAAAATGACAACGATAAACAGTAAATCAGAAGTAAATATTACTCCAGAACAAATTGAATTGATTACTCAAAAAATCAAAGCAATCAGAACTCAAATTGTAGGGTAATAAAATTAGTTAGAACTAGATTATACAAAACATAAACATTATGAAAAAAATATTTTTACAATTAGCAATTGCAATAATAACAGTTATATCGGTTAATAAAGCTACTGCCCAAATCTCTGACACTGTTGCTAATTCATGTGCTAAACATTTAGAAGCTCAATTTATTTCTGACGGACAACAATACCGTGCTCTTTTAATGAATACGGATGAAACGGCTGAATTTCATACAACACTTTATAGTGGCACAATTTATCGTGTTGCTGCTTGCAGTGGATTAAGCGATGGGAACTTAGTTTTTTCTGTTTATGATACCGAACACAATTTATTATTTACAAACAGTGAGTACAAAAATGCACCTTATTGGGATTTTAAAATTACCAATACACTTGATTGTATAATTGAAGCAAAACTTGCAAGCAGTTCAGCAGGTTCGGGTCGTGCAGTAATTTTAATAGGCTTTAAACAACAAAAATAATTTTTTAATAATTTATTTTTAAAGCATTAATTACTGAGGTACTTAATGCTTTTATTTTTTAAACACAGCATCTTACCGTATGAGTGAAAGTATATTAAAAGCCCTGATGCAAATGTTTGCAATTATTGCAAGAGTTGACGGCATAAACGACAACGGGCGATTAATTGTTCAATCATTTTTAAAACAACAACTAAATCAAGAATTAGTTGATCAATATTTAAAAATATTTGATGAATTTTTAGAAGCCCATCACCAGGTAACAAAGAAAAAAGATGGAACGGCAAAACGTACTTCATTAAACTCGGTTAAAGTTTTAAGAATTTGTACGCAAATAAATGAAGAACTAACTCAAGTACAAAAAGTTGTTGTGCTTTTGCGCTTAATTGAATTTATTAATTCAAATGAAGAAATTGCCGAGCAAGAATTAGAATTTGTTACTACTGTTGCTGAAACATTTAACATTGAAGATAGTGAGTTCAAAAGCTGTATGCAATTTGTGCGTGCATCAGAAAGTCAAATACCTGAATCATCAAAAGTATTGGTGATTGATAACCGCACCGACCACATACTAAAAGAAACAAAACATATTTATGCTGAAGGAGTAACCGGCCAAGCTAGAGTTTTATGGATTCCTAGTGTAAATATGTACGCATTGGTTTATTTTGGAAAAAGTGATTTATTGCTTAATGGACAAATTTTATTTCCAAGAAAAGTTTATATTCTAACTCCTGGGTCATCTCTGAGAAGTTCGAAAGTAAAACCAGTTTATTATAGTGATATTTTAAGCTCGTTCATGAGTGATACTTCTAAAGCTAAAGTATCATTTGCTGTACAAAATTTAGAATATAAATTTAAAGGAGGAAAATTAGGTTTACGTGATATCAATTTTAGTGAAGACTCCGGAAAATTAATAGGAATCATGGGTGGTTCTGGTGCTGGAAAATCTACATTATTAAATGTTTTAAACGGAAACGAAACACCAAGCAACGGGTCTGTAAAAATTAATGGAATAAATATTCACACTCAAAAGACAGAAATTGAAGGTGTAATCGGACATGTTTCTCAGGATGATTTGTTGATTGAAGAACTCAGTGTTTTTCAAAATTTATTTTACAATGCGAAACTTTGTTTTGGAAATAAACCAGACAATGAAATTTCCGACATGGTTGTGTCTGTATTAACAGATATCGGCTTGATTGAAACACGTGATTTAAAAGTTGGAAGTCCTTTAGAAAAAACTATTTCAGGTGGACAACGAAAAAGATTAAACATTGCTTTAGAGTTAATTCGAGAACCATCTGTTCTATTTGTTGATGAACCTACATCTGGTTTATCTTCGCGTGACTCTGAAAACATTATGGATTTACTTAAAGAACTTGCCTTAAAAGGAAAATTAGTTTTTGTGGTTATTCATCAACCTTCGTCAGATATTTTTAAAATGTTTGATAAACTTATGATTCTTGATGTTGGAGGTTATCCAATATACTATGGAAACCCTGTAGATTCGGTTATCTATTTTAAAACCGTTGTAAATCATGTAAATAGCAATGAAAGTGAATGTGTAGAATGTGGTAATGTAAATCCAGAACAAGTATTCAACATCATTGAATCTAAAGTATTAGATGAGTACGGTAATTTAACACTCAACAGAAAAATATCTCCCAGCGAATGGAATAAACATTACAGAGAAAAATTAGAAAAGAAAACCGATGATGTTGCTGAATTTACAGAGATTCCTGAAAGTACGTTTAAACGACCAAACAAATTCAGTCAATTTAAAGTTTTTATTACCCGAGATGTATTGTCTAAATTAACAAATAAACAATACTTATCAATCAATTTATTAGAAGCTCCCGTTCTAGCTTTTATTCTTGCCTACTTGATAAAATTTTATAACACAGATTTATCAAACAAAGTTGGATACATTTTCAGAGAAAATGAAAACATGCCAGCATATTTATTTATGGCAGTTGTAGTTGCTTTGTTTATAGGGCTTACAGTAAGTGCAGAAGAAATTATCAGAGATAGAAAAATTCAAAAGCGTGAATCGTTTTTGAATCTGAGTAAAGCAAGTTATTTATGGAGTAAAATCGTAATCATGTTTGTATTGTCGGCAATACAAACAATCATGTTTGTTTTAGTTGGAAACTTTGTGTTAGAAATTGGGGGAATGACTTTTTCTTATTGGCTTGTTTTATTCACAACATCGTGCTTTGCTAATATGTTAGGATTAAATATTTCAGCTAGCTTTAACTCTGCAGTTACAATATATATTTTAATCCCATTTTTAATTATTCCACAATTATTATTAAGCGGTGTAATTGTAAAATTTGACAAGTTAAACCCAAGTATAACTTCACAGAATGTTGTTCCTTTTAGCGGTGAAGTAATGACTTCTCGTTGGGCTTTTGAAGCTCTTGCTATTAAACAATTTAAAGACAATGAATTCAACAAAAAACTATATAAGTTTGATAAAGCTATAAGTATTTCCACTTATAAAAAAGATTATTGGCTTACAGAATTAAATAAAAAAATTGATTATTGCGAAAGTAATTATCAAAATCCAGAAAACAAAAAAGAAGTAATGGATGCATTTTTAATGATTAAAAATGAAATCAACAAAGAATTATTGGCGCCAGGAAACGAGAAACTTAAATGTGGGGGATTAGAAAACTTAAATATTGGAAGTTTTGGTCCAACAGTAGCGAATCAAATACGTGAATTTTTTAATACACTTAAAACTGTTTACTTAAATAATTTTAAAAGAGCTACTCAATTAAAAGACACCGAAATTGGAAAATTAAATAAAGACAGTATGTCTAGAGCTGCATATATTCAGAAAAAAGATGAATATGAAAATGAAAGCTTAAAAGATTTAGTAACGAACAGAACCACACCTTATAGAATATTGGATTTAGATGGCGAATACATCCAAAAAATTGATCCTGTTTATTTAGATCCTGTAGATTCCAATATAGGTAGGGCTCATTTTTTTGCTCCTCGTAAAAAATTTATGGGAACTTATTACGATACATATTGGTTCAACATCTGTGTAATTTGGGGAATGAGTTTGATTCTTGCAATTACTCTTTACTTTGATATTCTGAAAAAATTCATAAATCTCCTAGAAAATATTTTTAGTAGGATAGGAAAAAAATAAAAAAAAAACCGTGTAAAAGTTGCACGGTTTTATTTTTTAAATACATTCTATTCTCTATTATCTTTTCACTATCATTAGTGTTACACCTCTTTTCAATGTTTTAATTGCTTCATTCATTTTAATAATAGCAACCATTTCTTTTTCTTCTGCATTTAACAAACCACCAATTATTGCAAGTTTTACCGGTTGAGCATAGGCTTCTTCTCTCATTTCTTTAGCTATTCTAAAACATCTTACTGCAGTAAAATAAATTTGTTTAGCTTCGTATGCGGTATTATAGCTTGCATCACACGTATCAAGATAAGAAATAAAATAATTTTTAAATGCCATAAACTCATCTTTATTATAACTTGCTTTTATTTCAGCAGCAGCAATTTTGCAAATTTCAGCTTCATTTTCTAATGTTTTTGCTTCGTCCAACATCATTTCTTGTTCAGCACCAGTTTTAGATTTTGCTTCTGTTTTAATTTTTTTTGCTAATGCCATTAATTTTTCTGATTTGATAAGCAATTCATTTGGGTCTTGAATTTTAGAAAAATCTTTTTTCTCTAATGCTGTATAATAAGAATAACCAAGTACAAATTTTTCGTCTTTTTCAAACACTTGATTCGAAGGTGTTTGGCTTTTTACCATTACATGAATAGCAATTGCCAACAATGTTCCAATGTAAAATTTTGTTTTCATAATAAATGGGGATTAATGAGTTTAATATTTTCATTTGTGAATTGTTTTTATTTTTAAAAGATGTTTCTCTATTTTGCTCGGTTCTACGTTTTGAGTTTTAAAAAAGTTGGAAATAAAATCAGTAAGAAATGAACATTATTTGTTGGTATCTCACTCGAAAAATTAGAATAAAAAAAATGAAGTAAAACCTTTTTTCGTAGGCTCCGTAGAACGAAGGGTTTGGCTATAAAAAAATAAAAAAAACGCTCGAGTAGTTCGAGCGTTTTTTTTATTGTAAAATCAAACACCTTAAAAAGCCCTGCTTACTGCTATTACAAAACGATATTGGACAAAGTCTTTATCTGTTGCAGGAATTTTATTTAAGAAGAAAGGCATATCAAAACGTATAGTTAATGGTTCAACCGTTTGAAGCACTCCAAACTTTTTTATTGTAAGAGCAAGACCTAAGCCTGCATCTACTCTTACATCACTCATTTTTAAAATATCATCCGTTGGTTTACTATAATTTATGATTCCCGCATCACCAAATAAATATGTTTTTAAATTAAAAGTTCTATTTAGCCAGTTTGATTTTTTTTGTTTAATCAAGCCATTAAACTCTAATTCAGCATTTACTGCTGCTCCTGTTTGTCCTTTGTATGTGTAAACAATACTTGCATCACTCTGTAATTGTGGTGCTAAATACCCAGAATATCCTCTTAAATTAAGTCCTCCTCCATATTGAAAGTAATTTGTTGTAGAACCTACTTTAGCCCATGTTGGATCAAATATTCCAGCAGAACGCGTGTATTTATTATCCATCATTTCTTCAGGGTTTGCTCCTGCCAAAAATAAAGATGATTCATCTGCCCAAACTTTTCCTGTTCCATACTGTGCTATTAGTCTTGTACTTAAAACCAAGCGACCTAAATTGGTTCTGTTGATTACATTCAAATTAATTGTTTGATAATCGTAATCACTCATTAAAGTGGAAGAACGCATTCCTAAATTAATATTTCCTGTTCCTCTTGAATAGTTATATGTGTGTTCGATGCCGATATTAATAGTATTATTTAATTTATTTACTTGCCATTCATTTGGCAAAATCAAATATGTTAAATCATTCAAGCCTTTTCTATACATTGATTTAAAGTACATGTAAACTTTATTTTTTCCTTTTATATCTTTCCTATCAAAGCCAACGGTATATGCATTTAATCCATCCAATGCTTTTGCAGAAAAATTAAAAGCAGAACCTTTCATAAATTTTTCTGTTGCTGTACGATAGTTAATTCTAAAACTGATATTATCGTACTTATTCTTTTCTGTTAATGAGTCTAAATAATTTTGCCCTAAACCAGTATTAAACCAAACATTCAAATCAAAAATATGTTTGTACATCATATAATTTCCATTCATGTGAACACCTATTTTTACACCATCATAGCCATTGTACCATAAATCAGGGCGAGCATACAATTCATATCTTGTCCAATCGCTTACATTATAAATTTTTGAATCGAAACGATATTTTAGAGGAAATTTTTTATTGTTATCTAGCATGTTCACATCTGCCAAACGAGTGCTTGGGTCAATTACAACATCATATACTCCACTCGGAATAATAACATTTGCAGTATATTCAGGCTGAACTTTATCCCAACCAATCCAACGAGGAAGAACAGTTGCTTTTGTTTCTTTTACAAACCAAGTATTCGGAATATGAAAATTATAAATACTATCGTTTTTGGCAATCACAGAAAAATCAAGTGGCATCTGCATCCCTTTGCGTTTGAATGTGATTTTATATTCATTTTCTTCTTTCCCCTTCTTCACTTTTTTTACTCCGTAATCTATTGTTTTTGTACTTTCAATCCACTCATCAAAAAACCAATTCAAATCAACATGTGTAAATTGGATAATTGAGTTTCTAAAATCTTCTATATACGGATGAGCAAATTTCCATTGATTAAAATAATGTTGCATTGCCGCTAAAAATAAAGAATCACCTAAAGTATATTGTAGGTTGTAAAGCATCGTAGATGTTTTCATATATACTTGACGATAGCCGCCTCCATGACGAATTGAGCCTCCATACATATCTGAATGAACATTCAAATTAGCATCCACGCCTCTTGCTGCCTCACCCATGTAGCCATTGTAAACTTCGCTATTACGAATAAAATCAGGTTCCGTAAATTTTTCTACATAGCCAGATTTATTTTTATAACGAACTCTTTGTTTTCCATCTATCAATTCGTACGACCATGACGTTAAAAATTGGGTAAACCCTTCGTCCATTGCAGCACGATAGGTTTCATTTGAACCCACCATTCCAAAAAACCAGTTGTGAGAAATTTCATGTGCTAATAAATCTCGATAATCAGGATCCCATCCACCATCAAGAGTAAGCATTGGGTATTCCATTCCATCTTGTGCATCAGCAACAATCATTTTGGGATAACCGTACATTCCTATAGTTTCTGAATTTACTTTGATAACCTTTGCTGCATATTCAGCCGCATTTTGCCAATGTGCTGCGTGTGGCTCTTGACAAAGAGAAATACATTTTATACCATTCCATTCTACTTCCCCAATTCTATACGTTGGATCAGCGGTAAGCGCAAAATCATGAACATTCTCGGCATGAAACAACCATGTTTTAGTAGTACCATTGGGCTCAATTATCACCGAAGGTTTTTCGTTCCATGGTTTATTTTTAAAATTTTTGATATCTAACTTTGCTCTTAAATCTGCTGGCATAACTTCATTTTGATTTAACAAAACACCTGTTGCGTCCAGCACATAATGATTTGGCAAAGAAAACGCTACATCATACGTTCCAAAATCACCATAAAATTCATGATCCATGTGTTGGTCAGTATCCCAACCCAATTTACGGTCGTAAACAGAAATGCGAGGATACCAATGAACTACATCATAATGTTTGTAGCCAAATGAATTAAATAATTTCATTCGATTGCGAATGGTTCCATTGTCATAATATGTTTTAAATTCAATTTTGAAAGTTAATTTTTCGCCTGATTTTAAAGGTGTAGGAAGAAATACTTTTAAGACTGTATTATCTTGCTCCGTTTTTAAATCAACACCATTTAATGTGATTTTTGAAATGTTAGTTCCTAAACCTTGTTCTTGATAGTTGCCAAATTTTAACTTAATGCTATTATTTTTGTATAAATCCGCTAAATACGAACCTTTTGCCTGAGCATTACTATACAAATGGAAATAAACATAAGATAAATCATCAGGAGAATTATTATAATAGGTCAATTCTATGTTTCCGTCTATTATGTTTGTTTTATCGTCAAGAGTTGCATTTATTTTATAATGAACATCTTGCTGCCAATAACCTTCAAAAGGTTTTCGGTTTTTCCAATAATATACGTTTTCAGCACTTTGGAATGTACTTTCAGGAAACTGAGCAAAAGCTGATATTGAAAGTATCGTAAATAGGACAACTAAATATTTTTGAACCATTTTATTGAATTTTTATGTTGTATGATAGCATTAAAAAATGAGTAGGTAAAGATAAAATATTTTAGGAATAATTGAACTCTATTTTTAGGTAAAAACTTCGAATATAATAGATTCTTTTACCCTTATTTTGCCTCGCTTTCTAATAAACCCCTACCTTTATATCACAAATGCAAGTACTACTCTCCACATTAAATGCAAAGTATATTCACATGAATTTAGCAATTCGTTTGCTATATGAATTGAATAAAGATTACCAACAATTGCATTGGAAAGAATTTACAATAAAAGAAGATAAAGATGATATTGCCAAACAATGTTCTGAATTTGATGTTGTTGCATTTAGTTGTTATATCTGGAACATTACACCAACGCTTGAAGTTTTAAAAAAAATAAAACAATTAAATCCAAATTGTAAAATATTGCTGGGCGGACCAGAAGTAAGTTATGATTGGAAAGGCATAATCGAACTTGATGAAGTAGATTATATTATTGCTGGTGAAGGGGAAACTGCTTTTCAAGAATTTTTAAATAATTCTTCTGCCTTGGAAAAAGTGCAAAATTTGATTTGGAAAAAAGATGGAGCAATTATTGAAAATCCGTCTGCTCCTATGTTTGACTTGCAGAAATTTAAAGATATAAATCCCTACATTAATGATGTTACGGCAGAGTTATATAACAAGGTTTGTTACATAGAAACATCAAGAGGTTGCCCTTACAAATGTGAATTTTGTTTAGCAAGCTTAGATAACAAAGTGCGCTATTTGCCCAACGAAACAATAAAATCTCATTTATTATATCTAATGAATCATGGTAGAACCATAAAATTTTTGGATAGAACATTTAATATCAAAAAAGATTTTACTATTGATATTTTCAAATTTATTTTAGAACACCATCAACCTGAAAATGTTTTTCAATTCGAAATAACTGCCGATATTGTTCATCCTGACATTATAAAATTTATTGATGAAAATGTTCCAAAAGGATTGTTTCGATTCGAAATAGGAATACAAACAGTTAATCAAAAAGCTAATTTAGAAGTAAGCAGAAAACAAAATTTTGAAAAAACAACAAGTATCATTCAAGCATTACAACATAAGATTGAAATGCATTTGGATCTTATAGTTGGCTTACCTCTTGATGAATGGAGTGATATTAAATTCAGCATCGAAGAAGTTTTTAAATTATATGCACCTGAATTACAATTGGGTTTTCTAAAATTTTTAAAAGGTACTCCTGTTCGTGAAAAATATGAGCAACATGGATTTAAGTTTGACTCGCTTCCTCCTTATCAAATTATAGAAAGCAATTATTTGTCGAAAGAAGAACTTGAAAAAATAACAAAACTGGAACATGCCTTAGAGATTTATTGGAACGGAAAAAAAACAATTCGTACTCTAAAATATATTACTGAAAATTATAGCATTTTTGATTTTTTACTTGGATTAGGAACGTATTTTGGTGAAGTAAGTAATTATCATAAATATTCACTAACTGACATTTTTTCGATTATAACAACTTATGCTGAAGTTAATTTTCCTAATGATGAAGTTTTAAAACAATTGATAGCTGTAGATTATTATTTACATCACAAAGTGAAACCTCAAGAATTATTTTTAAATGAAATTGAAAGAACTGAGAAAGTAAGCATTATTGAAAACAATAAACTTAACCATCATAAATACAGATACATCATTTTGCCTTTGAATTTTAATTTCGACTTATTCGAAAAAGAAGGCAAGATTGAAAAAGGGATTTATAATTTGGTGATACAATACAACGGAACAACAAAAGCTGAAATTATTTACAACATTACAGAATACAAACTGGTTTAATGGAACTTAACCACCACGAATTAACTAAACTACTTCAACAAGCATACTCTGCTGAAAAGGCTGCTGCATTTGCGTATATTGGACATGCTCGCTCTGTAAAAAACAAAGAAGAAAAAATAGCAATCAAACAAATTGAAATTGATGAGTGGAACCATAGAGCTGAAGTATTGAAAATTATGAACCTATATAAAATACCTGTTTCTAAATGGTATGAAGTACGATTTTACGTAATAGGAAAAATAATCTGGTACAGCTGTTATATTATAGGATGGTTTATGCCTTTTTATTTTGCAGGAAGACTCGAAAGTGGAAATGTTTGCGAATATTTTAGAATGAAACAATTTTTTAATTCGCTTGGAATAAAGGAGCATGATGCTATTCTTTATGGGATGGGAATCAAAGAAAAAGAACATGAAGTTTATTTTTTAGAAAAAATAAAAGATAATAAGTTGCTTCCTTTTTTCGAAAAATTATTTTCTTGGGGAAAAAACAAAGGATTTAATAATATTGATTTGGATAAAAAATATCCAATGGAAGAATCAGATATTTATTGTAAAAAATAAGATGAGTTTCAACATCGATACTATATTTAAAATAAAAACCCCCGAAGAGTTTAATAAATATGCTATTGAAATATTTAATTTTCAAGCAAAGAATAATTCCGTTTACAAAAATTATGTTGAAAATTTAAAAATTGATATTCGCACAATAAATTCTGTTGAGCAAATCCCTTTTTTACCAATCGAATTTTTTAAAACTTTCGAAATAATTTCTAAAGATTCATCAACCACTTCTAACTCAACAACCTTTACAAGCAGCGGCACTACAGGACAAATCACAAGCAAACATCATGTTATAGATATTTCTGTTTATCAAAAAAGTTATTTAAAAACATTTGAATTATTTTATGGAAACATTGAAAATTATTGTGTTTTAGCAATACTTCCATCCTATCTTGAACGCGAAGGTTCATCACTCGTTTATATGGCTGATGATTTAATCAATAAAAGCAAACATATTGAAAGTGGATTTTATCTACATAATTATGACGAATTAATTTTAAAACTTCAAGACCTCGCAAAGAAAAAACAAAAAACAATTTTATTAGGAGTTACTTATGCATTATTAGATTTAGTGGATAGATTTCCTTTCTTTAAATTTCCAAAAGGTAATTTAATTGTAATGGAAACAGGAGGAATGAAAGGCAAGCGCAAAGAAATGGTCAGAGAGGAATTGCACGCTACTTTGTGCAGTGGGTTTGGAGTTGAAGCAATCCATAGCGAATACGGCATGACAGAATTATTATCTCAAGCTTATTCAAAAGGAGATGGCATATTTAATTGCCCACCTTGGATGAAAGTTTTAATTCGTGATACTAATGATCCGCTAAGTTATGTTGGTAAAAACAAAACAGGAGGAATAAATATTATTGATTTAGCAAACATCTATTCTTGCTCATTTATAGCTACCCAAGATTTAGGAAAAACAAACCCTAACAATTCTTTTGAAGTTTTAGGGCGATTTGACAATAGTGATATTAGAGGTTGTAATTTATTGGTACAATAAATTATTTTTTGTTTCTTTTTTTAAATTCATTTACACCCTCACTCAACCAATTAATATATTCTGGAATACCTGATTTATAACCTCTTGGAGCATTCAGCACCTGTTCGTTTTGGTCTAACAATACATATAAAGGTTGGGTGCTTTGCTTATAAAGTGTTTCTTCCATGTACTTAAATTTATCTCCGATAGTTGTTATCTCTCGCTCTTGCCCATACCAAAACACTTTGATGAAATCCTTTTTATCCAATTCTCTTTTATCATCAACATATAAAGAAACTAAAACTACATCTTCCGCTAAAATTTTTGATACTATAGGATCTGGCCAAATAAAGTCTTCTGTTTTTCTACAATTTGCACAAGCATGTCCTGTGAAATCAACCATTAATGGCTTTCCTGTTTTTTTCGCATAAGCCAAAGCGTTTGCATAATCATTTTTAAAATAAGGAACGCCATGCTTATTTATTTCCATATACTTTCCAAACTCAACATCTAGTTTTGTTTGATTAGAATGCGACTCGCCTGCACCAAAACCTTTGGGAGATTCTGAATATTCTGCCGGAGGCAAGACACCACTAAACAATTTCAATGGGGCTCCCCACAATCCTGGAATTAGATAAACGGTTATAGAAAAAGAAAAAATAATGAAAAAAATTCGTGTTACGGAGAGGTGTTTTACATCACTATCGTGCGCTGTTTTGAATCCACCTATTAAATAAATCGTCATCAATGCAAAAATAACAATCCAAAGAGTTATAAATACTTCACGAGTTAATATTCCCATTTGATAAACCAAATCAACATTTGATGCAAATTTTAATGCTAAAGCCAGTTCTAAAAATCCAAGTACTACTTTAACTGTATTTAACCATCCACCGCTTTTAGGCATTGAATTTAACATGGAAGGAAAAAATGCAAATAAACCAAAAGGCAATGCTAAACCACTTGAAAAACCAAACATTGCCCAAAATGCCCCAGAGGTATTCCCTGAAGTTGAAGCTGCGACTAATGCATTTCCAATCATTGGACCTGTACAAGAAAATGAGATAACAACTAAGGCTAAGGCCATAAAAAATATTCCAATATACCCCCCCCTATCGCTTTGCTTATCTATTTTATTCACAAAACTTGATGGTAAGACTATTTCAAAAGCACCCAAAAATGACGCACCAAATATTAATAACATCAGAAAAATTACAATATTAAATCCTGCGCTGGTCGAAAATGTATGTAAAGCCCCCCCTCCCCATATTGCTGAAATACCAAGACCTAATGAAACAAAAATAATTATAATAGAAAATGCATACAAAACAGCATTCATTCTCCCTTTTGCTTTATCCTTACTACGCTTTAAGAAAAAGCTAACATTCATTGGAATTAAAGGAAATACGCAAGGGGTAAATAAAGCTGCAAAACCCCAAGCAAAACCAGTTAGAAAAATCACCCACCAAACCTTACCTTCAATAGATGTTTCATCATCTTGAGTATTAACAGAATTATTATTAGAAACATTAGTTCCTTTTACAGTATCTGCAGTCTTTATATTAGTAACAACAGATGCTATTTGATTTGAATCTTCAACAACTTTTTCCGTTTCATTTTTTTCAACAGTTTCTTTAGTATCAGTTAAACAAGATTTTGAACCATTAAACTTAAATTCAAAGGGTGTAGCAGGCGGAAAAATACATTTT
This sequence comes from Arcticibacter sp., assembly GCA_021155045.1. GTDB lineage: Bacteria > Bacteroidota > Bacteroidia > 2-12-FULL-35-15 > 2-12-FULL-35-15 > 2-12-FULL-35-15. The sequence continues at coordinate 167,290 of JAJNQB010000001.1, read as the reverse complement.
TCTTCAGTACAGGCCTGGTATTCATATTTTCCTTTTACAACAACTTCTTTATCTGTTTTTAGTTTTATCTTTTGCTTGAACACTACAGACTTTTCGAAATAAGCCACATCCATCTCAAAAACTTTGTCGAATGCTTTTATGGGCTTCCCTTCTGTTGGTTTGCCAATAGTTTCATATCCTGCATTTTTATCAAATATAATGCTTGCAGGCATTGGTCCATCATCACCTTTCATTGTTAGGGAATAAACATGCCAATGTTCTTCAATAGTTCCAGTAAAAATAAGTTCGTATTCACAATCACTTATTTTGTTGCTGCTTAGTTTCCATTTTACAGGATTGTCTTGTGCAAAGGAATGATTTACGAACACTATTATTGATAATATTATCAATCCAAATTTCAAAAGGTGTTTCATACAGTTTTATAGGGTATTTATAACATTATGCTTTAACCAAATGTAAAAATAAAAAACAACCCCGAATATTCAGGGTTGTTTTTATAATATTATTAGTAATCGATGTTAATTGTTGTTAAATCACTTCATATATTCTGTGTATAGGAATGGTTACTCCTTGTTTCAAAATAACTCTTTTGTCGGTTACTCCCCAAACAGTAGTTTCTACTGTTTTTACCCCTTCAGTATCCTCAAATATAATCTTTATTTTATTGTGTTCAATATTGCCAAGCTTCATGGCTCTATCCAAACTTGCCGTTCTTATTTTTTTAGCATCGGCAGTAGTTAAAACTTCAGTATCGGGAAAGGTTAAATTTGCTATTTTTTCCTTTTCAATTTTAACTGGTTTCTGGGTGGTGTTAGTAAGATTTTCCATGGCGCAACAATTTAAGTGGTGAATACTAAAAGTCAAAAGTAAGCCGTTGTACGTTTCTATATGAATAATCGTTACAATAAAAATGAATTCTTTTTAACCCTATACAAACAGTTTAAATGGTTCTTACTTTTCATACAGCACTTTACGCATTTTTTCATCTCTTCCATAAACATCAATAAAAAAATACAAAGCATTATTTTCATCTACTTCTGCTGTAAAATAATGGATATAAATAGCAGGTGGTTTTTTCACAAACACATATTTTTGTTTAGGCTTTGCTAAATCTGCCATCAAGGAATCGTAAGGATATTTTAAAGTATCTTCACGAATTAAGAATCGGGCAAAATCAACAAATTTTTCTAAACGCACACAACCATGACTCAGTGCACGCATCTCTCTAGCAAAAAGCTTTCTGCTATCGGTATCGTGCATATAAACTCCATATTTATTATTAAAGTTAAATTTTAAAATACCCAGTGAATTTTCGTTTCCGATACGTTGTCGGATTTTAAAAGGAAAATAATTTTTACTGTATTTTTTCCAGTTAATTTTTGTTGCATCTAATACTTGATTGTTTGCATCAAGTACTTCAAAGTTTTTTCTTCGTAAATAAGAAGTGTCTCTTTTTAAAATGGGAAGTGTTTCTTTTACAATAATACTAAAAGGAACGGTCCAATAAGGATAAATAATAAAGTAGCCAATCGAACTTTTTAAAAGAGGAGTTTGTGTTTTAGGTGCGCCCGTTATAACTCTTGATTTCATGACAAGTGTATCGTCTTCCATCACTCGCATTTCAAACTTTGGAATGTTTACCCACACATATCTTTTTTCTTTTGGAGGGTTGTAAAGCCTCCAGCGTTCCATATTTAATTCTATATCTCTTATATAATCCTCTTTAGTTCTTTGCAAAGCTCTAAAGGTAAGTTTTCCTACTTTTCCATCTTCCGTTAAAAAATGTTTGCACTGAAAATTTTTTATCGACTTCATCAATTTAATTGAATCATTACCACTAAATTCATCAAAGTAATCATGACTTGCAATCAGCCTGTTTTTTAATCGTTCTTTAAATGTTAGCGAATCCGACTCCCTTGTGGCAAGACTATCCCAGTTGGAATTTTTAAATTCAAGTTTAAAATTTTTTAATGCTTGTTTTAACAACTGGTATTGTTTGTTTTGAGGCTCAAAAGAATTTATTACTTCTTTTATTTTGTTAGCACCAAACGATTCTTCAAAAACCTGAACAAGGTTAGTGTCTATTTTTTGGGGATTCCATTCAGCGGTTAGGCTATCAACATTAAGTCTACCTTTATTCAGATGAACAATAAATTTAAAAAATGCATCCGTTAAATATAAATTAATAGCATATACTTTTACTGCATCGTATTTTTTAGTTACAGAATCTTTTTTTGTTTTTATTAAACTATCTAACTTATAATAATGATAATCGGCAGGAAGTAAGCCTTGTTCATCAGCATTTTTTATAGCACTTAAAAGTGAATCTGCTTGAGGAATAAGATTAGCGGTATCTGTCCACAAATGTTTGTAGTTATGGTTTTTGAATACCTCAATAATAAACTTTGAAGCAATTAAACTATCCTTATCAATCACGATAATATCCGAAGTATCTATATGAGATAATTTATTTTCAAGTAACTTATCCACCTCTTCATTAATTTTTTCTGGTGGTTCTAAAAGAATAACAGGAGTTGGTTTCTCAGTTGAGCATTTATTACAAGCAACTAAAAACAAAGAAAAAACAAGAAATAAGTAAAGAGTCTTTTTCAAAAGAGTATTTGTATGATATTCCCAAAATTATGAAAACTATTTTAGATAAACCCTATTAACATTGAGCAAAGGACAATTAAGGCATTTTTAAGTTATTAACAATTGCATCAAGTTTTAAAGAGACCATATAGAAATAAAGGAAATATTTTTATTTTGCCGCCTGTTAAATAATATTGTACCGTATTTTAATATGAAATCAACACAATTTTTAATGACAACCCTAATGGTTGTAACTTTGTTTTTCGGACTTTCATCCAACTCTATTGCTCAAGCAAAATATTACCCAGGGTACGTAATCCTGCTAAATGGAGATACATTAAAAGGTGAAATAAAAAAGAACCCAAAAAGAGAATACGATAATTTTGTAAAAGCTCAATATCGCAAAAAGGAAAATGTAGATATGAAAACATACAATGCTACTAAAATTAAAGAGTATTGTGTAGATGGCGTTAGTTATGTTTCTAGAAACGTTGATGGCGAACAAGTTTTTGTAAAACGTCTTTCAAAAGGAAATGTAAATTTATATGAATCGCAAACAGAAGTTTTGCAAATGAATGAGATACGTGTTAAAAGTGATTATTATATGGAAAAAACAAATGGTGAATTTGTGAAAATAAAGTCTGGAAAATTTAAAAAACAAGTAACGGATGCTATGGCAGACAATGAAGAAATCGTAAAAGCGGTAGAAGAAAAAAAATACGAGTACGAAAATATTGTTGAGCTTTTTGAAGCATATAATAAGGACATAAAAAATTAAAGGATAAACTATTAGTTGGTAAAAGCCGTGCAAATTAATTTGCACGGCTTTTTTTTATTTTTTTAACAGAGAAACATTTGTATTATTTATTACCTTCGCATTCCAAATGAAAAAAAGCATAACGCATACATTGAAAAAAGTATTTGTATTATTTTTTGCATTAATCCTTGCAGATGCTGTTATTTCTTTTTGTGTTTTACAAAAGCAAAATGCTGAAAAAACGTTTGTGGAAGATAATTCAATAGAGGAAGATGTTAATGAAGAAGTAAAAGAATCAAAAGTACAAGCTCAACATTTTTCTTCTCTTTCTAATGACGGAACTTTTTACGAATTTGAATTTATCTACTCCAAAATACTTGTAAAACACAAATGTCAATCATTGATTATATTACAAACAATCAACGGTTGTTTTGATCCCATATATTCTCCTCCCGATTTTTTTTCATAAGTAGCACGACAAAGCATCTTTGTTTTCTTTTAGTAATATTTTATTAAATTTTTCATGTATTTTTAAATAACCTTTTGTATGACTGCAAAAAATAAATCCTTATCATTTAAATATCTAAAATATGATTTACCAGCAGGTTTAGTTGTGTTTTTAGTAGCATTGCCATTGTGTTTGGGGATAGCTTTAGCATCAGGAGCACCCCTTTTTTCAGGTATTATTGCAGGAATTGTTGGAGGAATTGTTGTTGGAATGGTGAGTGGCTCTGCTATTGGAGTTAGCGGCCCGGCTGCAGGATTAACAGTTATTGTATTAACAGCAATCACAAGCTTAGGTTCTTACGAAACATTCTTGCTAGCTGTAGTATTGGCGGGTATCCTCCAAATAATTTTAGGATTAATAAAAGCTGGAATTATTGGCTACTATTTTCCATCATCAGTAATCAAAGGAATGCTTGCAGCTATTGGCTTAACATTAATCCTTAAACAAATACCACATGCCTTAGGTTTTGATAAAGACCTTATTGGTGATGATAGTTTTTGGCAGCAAGATAAACACAACACTTTTTCTGAAATATACTACGCCATTAAATATCATAGTAATGGTGCAATATTTATCAGTATAATTTCTATTGCGATTTTAACTTTATTTGATACTGCCTTCATGAAAAAAATTGCGGTATTCCGTTTTATTCCAGGAGCTTTAATTATTGTTGTATTAAGTATAATTATCAATAGCTTATTTAATTCTACACTACCCGAATGGACACTTGAAAATGAACACCTAGTAAAATTACCTGTTGCGAATAGTATAAATGATTTTCTAGGCTTTTTTACGTTTCCTGATTGGTCAGCACTATCCAACCCTCAAGTGTATATTACTGCTGCAACCATAGCTATTGTGGCAAGTTTAGAATCTCTTTTATGCGTAGAGGCTACCGACAAACTTGATCCAGAAAAAAGAAACACCCCAACAAACAGAGAATTAATTGCTCAAGGTTCAGGAAATATTATTTCAGGATTGATAGGCGGTTTACCACTAACTCAAGTTATTGTTCGCAGTTCTGCAAACCTTAGTTCAGGAGGAAAAACAAAACTATCTGTCATATTTCATGGTATATTGCTTTTAGTATGTGCTATTAGTATCCCTTGGTTACTAAATAAAATTCCACTAGCAAGTTTAGCAGCAATACTATTATTGGTTGGATACAAATTGTCTAAAATTTCTTTATATAAAGAGATGTTTAAACTAGGGTGGGAACAATTCGTTCCTTTTGTTGTTACGATACTTGCAATTCTATTTACAGATTTATTAAAAGGCATTGGAATAGGAATGGTTGTAGCAGTGTTTTATATACTTCGTAGCAATTACAGAACTTCTTATTTTTTGCATAAAGATAAAATTGAACAAGGAAAACAAATATGTATTGAATTATCAGAGGAGGTTACATTTTTGAATAAAGCAAGCATTCAACTTATGCTAGAAGAGCTTCCCGAAGATTCTTCTGTATTAATTGATGGAACACGCTCTGTAAATATAGATTATGATGTGTTGGAAATTATTTATAATTTCAAAAACCATTTAGCTGAAGAAAAAAATATAACAATAGAATTAAAAAATATTCCTGATTATATGAAAACATCAGCACATTAAGTAAACATTTTAAAATATTAAACAATGGAAAAATCATATAACATCCTTTTTGAAAACAATAAAAAATGGGTTGCAAACAAACTAAAAAACAACCCGCAGTATTTTAATCAATTATCGAAAGGACAAACACCGGAGTACTTATGGATAGGATGTTCTGATAGTCGAGTTCCCGCAAACGAAATTACAGGAACACAACCAGGAGAAATGTTTGTACATAGAAATATTGCAAACATGGTTGTACATACAGATATGAATTTACTAAGCGTACTTTCTTATGCTGTAGAAGTGTTAAAAGTAAAACATATTATAGTATGTGGACATTATGGCTGTGGCGGTGTTTTGGCTGCTATGGGAAACAAACAATATGGACTAATCGATAATTGGCTAAGACACATAAAAGATGTTTACAAAATTCATCATGTGGAACTTGATAAAATTAAAGACGAAACAGAACGCGGAAGAAGATTTGTAGAGATAAACGTTATGGAGCAAGTATATGATTTATGCAAAACATCAATCGTTCAAAATGTTTGGGCAAAAAAAGAAAAACTTCATGTTCATGGTTGGGTATATGATATACATGACGGAATTATTAAAGACTTGAAAATATCGTTTAGTAGTAATGAGGAATTGCCTACTGTATATCAATTTGACAATTAAATTTAATTATTTAACAATAGTACTTTAATAATAAAACAGCCGATGAAAAATTTTCATCGGCTGTTTTTTATTTAAAATTAAACAACACTTGCTTAACATTTACATAACATAAGTAACAAATTGTTAAAATACATTTGTCGCATAAAATAATTAGTTAACTATAGACTAAATAAAATAACACAAATGAGAAACCTTTTTTTAACATTGCTTTTTGCAACAACAATTAATACAATATTTGCTCAAAATGGAATTGACACGGTAAAGAGCACAACAACAGAATCAACCAAGGAAAAGTCATTAACAGCCATCCCTGCTGATGCTGAAAAAAAGCCTTGGTATGAAAGCATTTCATTAAGAGGATACACTCAAGTTAGATATAACCGTTTTTTAGAAACAAATCCAGATTTAAACTGTGAACAATGTGACAAATCTTGGGGAAAAAATGGAGGACTGTTTATTAGACGAATCCGTTTAATCTTTTACGGAAATGTTCATGAAAGAGTTTATGTTTATATTCAACCAGACTTTGCTTCTTCAGCTTCAGCCTCTGCTCTACATTTTGGTCAAATTAGAGATGCTTATTTTGATGTATCATTGGACAAGAAAAAAGAATTCCGATTACGTTTTGGACAAAGTAAAGTTCCTTTTGGTTTTGAAAATATGCAATCTAGCCAAAACAGGTTAACACTTGATCGAAACGATCCGTTAAATAGCGCAGTATCGAACGAACGAGATTTAGGAGTGTTTTTTTATTGGGCACCAAAAAAAATTAGAAAAAGATTTTCAGAATTAGTTAGTACAGGCTTGAAAGGATCTGGTGATTATGGTGTTTTTGCATTTGGTGCTTATAACGGACAAACCGCAAATAAACCAGAAGCAAACAATAGCCAACATTATGTAGCCCGTTTAACTTATCCATTTATGTTCAAAAACGGACAAATTTTAGAAGCTGGGATTCAGGGATACACAGGAAATTACGTTATAACAAGCAAAACAAACAATGTTAAAACAATAAATTCAAAAGCAGAATACCTTGACCAAAGAGCTGCTGCAAGTATTATTTTATATCCACAACCTTTTGGATTTCAAGCAGAGTATAATATCGGAACTGGTCCAGAATACAACGCAGATAGTAATAAAATTGAACAAAAAGGATTGTATGGGGGCTATGCAATGGTTAATTATATGATTAAAATGAAAAATCAATTTCTTTTCCCTTTTGTCAAATATCAAATGTATGAAGGAGGTAAAAAACACGAATTAGACGCACGAAGCTATTCTGTGAGTGAATTGGAAATTGGTTTTGAATGGCAACCAGTAAAAAACTTTGAGTTTGTAGCAATGTACACCATTTCAGACAGAAGATTTGAAGATGCTATCCTTAAAGATAACAGGCAAAAAGGAAACTTGTTAAGATTACAAGTTCAACTAAATTTTTAGGTAACAATTTCTTAACATTGAATTAATGGAAACATAACCCCTAAAAAGCCGACCAACTAACTAGCTAAAATTACATTTGTAAAGCAATTTTATGGATAATAGAAACAAAAATATAAAAACATCATGACACTTAACATTTTTCAATATTTTACACCAAAAGACAAAAACTTTTTTCCTCTCTTCGAAAGAGCAACCGCAAACCTTGTAGAAACTTCAAAGGCGCTTGTTGAATTAGTAAACACCTCTTCTCCCGACAGAAGAAGAGAATTATTCAAAGAAATTGAACGCTTAGAACATGTTGGTGATAATATTACTCACGAAACTTTTTTTGAATTGAGTTCCAACTTTATTACCCCATTCGATAGAGAAGACATTCATGCACTTGTAAGTTCAATTGACGATATTGTTGATTATGTACACGGTTCTACTAAAAGAATTGAATTGTATAAAGTAGAAACGATGACTCCAGCTATTATAAAACTTTCTGAGCTAATTTTAAAATGCTCCGAAGAATTAAATACCGCAGTTAAAGAACTACGCAATTTAAAAAATATTACAAAAATTAAAGAAGCTACTGTTAGAATAAATAGTATCGAAAATCATGCTGATGATATTTTTGATAATGCACTAGCACGCTTGTTCGAAGATGAAAAAAATGCTGTAGAAATTATAAAAATGAAGGATGTATTATCTGCCCTGGAAACAGCAACAGATAAAGCAGAAGATGCAGCAGATGTTATTAATTCTATTTTGGTTAAAAATGCTTAGAATTTTTAACCAATAGAAATTATTTCTCTTTTTCAATAAAAAATTATTAAAATGACTTTACTCGTTATCCTTATCATACTTGCATTAATCTTTGATTTGATTAATGGTTTTCATGATGCAGCAAATTCAATAGCTACTATAGTTTCAACAAAAGTACTTACACCATTTCAAGCTGTTTTGTGGGCAGCATTTTTTAATATAGTTGCTTTTGCAATATTCGATTTAAAAGTAGCAGATACAGTTGCTAAAATTGTACATAGTGATGCAATTAACTTTACTGTTATTTGTGCTGGACTAGTTGCAGCTATTTCTTGGAATTTACTTACTTGGTGGTTTGGAATTCCTTCTAGTTCTTCCCACACATTAATGGGAGGGTTTGCTGGAGCTGCTATTGCTTATGCTGGTTTTGGAGTTGTAAATCAAGAAAAAATGTGGAAAACATTTGCCTTTATTTTTTTAGCTCCTCTTATTGGGATGATAGTAGCAGCAATTATTTCATTAATAATCATGCAAATTTGTAAGCGAGCCAACCCCTCCCGAGCCGATAGATGGTTTAGGCGGCTTCAACTTGTTTCTTCTGCAATGTTTAGCATCGGACACGGAGGAAACGATGCACAGAAAGTAATGGGTATTATCTCAGCAGGACTTTTAGTATTTGGTGCACAATTACATGCACAAGGAATAGATATTCCTGATTGGGCAAACGTAATTCAAGAAGCTGACTCCAAAGGGAAAATGGCAATAAAACATATTCCAAATTGGGTGCCTATGGCTTGTTATAGTGCTATTGGTATTGGAACTATGATGGGTGGGTGGAAAATTGTAAAAACAATGGGAAGCAGAATCACAAAAGTTACTCCTTTTGAAGGTGTTGGTGCAGAAACAGCAGGTGCACTTACATTATTCATGACCGAAAAATTAGGGATACCAGTAAGTACAACACATACAATTACGGGCTCAATCATTGGTGTAGGTGTTACAAAACGAATTTCTGCAGTACGCTGGGGCGTTACCATAAACCTTTTATGGGCATGGATATTAACTATTCCAGTAAGTGCTTTACTTGGAGCAATAGTCTATTGGATACTAAATTTTGCGGGAGTAAAATAAAAAACGCTAATTATCATCTGGGTCTGGAGCTAATTCTGGACCCGCTTTTTTAGGTTTAATCTTTTTAATAAATAATACATTTATAAGTTCGTCTTCTAAAGTCAAAACTGTTTTTGACATTCCATTCGTTACCGTTACTGGAAAATCATAACGCAATTTTTTCTTTACTTGCTCATAAGAACCATTTTCTAACTTAATAAACATCGAAATAATTTTGCCTTCCTTTACTTCACACTTTCCGTTGTAACACTGAGCATCACTACCATTTCTAAAAGTAATAATTACGTCTGTATAAACACCATCAGTAACGTCATCAGCTCCGCGCTCCTCAAATTTTTGAGCCCATTTTAAATAGCAGTTGTTTTCACCATCATTGGTTGAATTTTTTTTATTTTGTGCGTTGCTCAAAAGAATAACACCAATAAATAGTACGATTGTAGTAAGAGTTTTTTTCATATTAAAAATAAATGTAGGTTGCAAATTAATAAATAATATTTGATAAATGTAAAATTTACTTTTCATTTTTCAAACCTTATGCCAAACATAATTAATTTTAAGTTTTTATTAATTTGTATCTTCGTTTTCTGCAATTGTATCAATTGTAATTATTAAGTTGTTCAAAGTATTTTATAATTTTACAATGAGAATGTAGATATAGCTTAAGAATAGCACAATCGAGGAGAGTAAAGGTTGGACTATATTGAAAACATAATCAGTATTATACATCAAAAATAAATGAGTCGCACTATAATAGAACAAAATTTCAAAGAAGCACAAGAAATACTTGAGCAATTTATCTCCAACAAACAAAACATTGCTCTTATTGAGCAGTCGGCACAAGCAATGCTTAATGCAATCAATGACGGAAATAAAATATTTTCTTGTGGTAACGGTGGTTCTATGTGCGATGCAATGCACTTTGCAGAAGAATTAAGTGGAAGATTCAGAGAGGATAGAAAAGCCTTGCCAGCAATCTCTATTTCAGATGCTTCTCATATTACTTGCGTTGGTAACGATTATGGTTTCGATAAAATTTTTTCTAGATACATTGAAGCCATTGGAAACAAAGGGGATGTACTACTTGCCATTAGCACAAGTGGAAACTCTCAAAATGTAATAAATGCAATAGCTTCAGCAAAAGAAAAAAAAATGTTTGTTATTGGTTTAACAGGTAAAGATGGTGGTAAAATGGCAACAATGTGCGACATCGAAATTCGTGCTCCACACAGTAAATATGCTGATAGAGCACAAGAAATACATATTAAAATAATACATTCCTTAATACACAGTATCGAAAGTAATTTATAATAAACGGGGGCAGTTAAAAGAATTTAATTGATTATAATTTTCAAAAAATTTATATGTTAGTAAAAACCTATGGCAGCGCAGTGTATGGCATTAATGCTACTACTGTTACAGTTGAAACAAATATTAATGCAGGAGTAAATTTTTTCTTGGTTGGTTTGCCCGATAGTGCGGTAAAAGAAAGTCAGCAACGAATTGATGCAGCATTAAAAAATAACGGGTATAAAATTCCAGGCAAAAGTATTGTTATTAATATGGCTCCTGCCGATATTAGAAAAGAAGGTTCTGCCTACGATTTAACCATTGCAGTAGGAATACTTGCAGCATCCGAACAAATTAAAGCTGAAAAAGTAAGTGATTATATAATCATGGGAGAACTCTCCTTAGACGGTGGATTGCAATCCATAAAAGGAGTATTGCCTATCGCAATAAAAGCACGTGAAGAAAAATTTAAAGGAATAATTTTACCAAAACAAAATGCTAAAGAAGCTGCTATTGTGAGTGATTTAGATGTTTATGGGGTAGAATCAATAAAAGAAGTAATCGATTTTTTTAATGAAAAAATTGAACTCGAAAAAATAACGGTTAATACACGTGATGAATTTTATTCGAAACTGAATGAAACAGAATACGATTTTTCAGATGTAAAAGGGCAAGAAAATATAAAACGTGCATTAGAAATTGCAGCAGCAGGCGGACACAATGTAATATTAATTGGACCTCCAGGAGCAGGAAAAACAATGCTTGCAAAACGACTGCCCACCGTTTTGCCCCCTATGAATTTACATGAGGCTTTAGAAACAACTAAAATACATAGCGTTGCTGGTAAAATGGGAAAAAACACAGGACTCGTTTCTGTTCGCCCTTTTCGCAGTCCGCACCATACTATTTCAGATGTTGCTCTTGTTGGTGGCGGAGGAGTTCCTCAACCAGGCGAAATTTCATTAGCTCATAACGGAGTTTTATTTTTAGATGAATTGCCCGAATTTAAAAGAACTGTTTTAGAAGTGATGCGCCAACCGCTTGAAGATAGAATTGTAACTATTTCACGCGCAAAATTTTCGGTGGAATATCCTGCAAGTTTTATGTTGGTTGCTTCTATGAATCCTTGCCCATGCGGATTTTATAATCATCCCGAAAAAGATTGTGTTTGTCCTCCTGGTGTTGTACAAAAATATTTGAATAAAATTTCTGGTCCTTTGTTGGATAGAATCGATATTCATGTAGAAGTTACTCCCGTATCCTACAACGAATTGGCTGCTGAAAGAACTTCCGAAAAAAGTTTTTCTGTAAGAGAACGTGTTTTGAAAGCCCGCATTGTCCAAGAAAAAAGGTACGAAGAAAAAGAAGGAGTACATTGTAATGCACAAATTACATCAAAACAATTAAGAGAGTATTGCAAGATTGATGAAACAGGAAATCAATTATTAAAAACAGCAATGGAAAAATTAGGATTATCTGCCCGTGCTTACGACAGAATTTTAAAAGTAGCCCGCACCATCGCTGACTTAGATAGCAGCGAAAACATTGAAACTACACATTTAGCAGAAGCCATTCAATATCGAAGCCTCGACCGTGAAGGCTGGGCAGGGTAAAATGCAACAAACATTTATTTTTTACGTTTCAAAGTATAATTGTTAAAAGTACATTGTTGAAAAGTAGGTGTGATTGTTGCTGAATAAAAAATGGCAATCAGTACCTTTATAAAAATTCAAAAAACCATTGAAAACAGTATCTAAAATATCATTCATCGTTTTTTTCATGCTTTTTACAAGCATTGGCTCTGCGCAAAGCAAATGCAATGTGAGTATTTTAGAAAAATATGTTTTAGGATATAACGAATTTGATAAAGCCAAATTCATTAATGACTCGATACTGTACAATCAAGGTTGGGACAAACTGCCACAAGCATTGTTTTGGAAAAAAATAATGTTGCTTCCTCCTGATTCAGCTTTGGTAAGTGTTCCATACAACAGACAGATAGTTGATAAAGTCTCTATTAAAAGCTGGAACAAACTTTCTGATACACAAAAAACTGTTTATAAAGATAGCATTCGTAAAATGCATCAAATACCAGATAGCGTGAGTATTTTAGTAACTGTTGGAAAAAAAGATTTTTACGAATTCAAAAAAGTTATTCCTTATATCAATAAGTCTATTGATGTATTTCAAAAAAATGGTGTTGACCCTTGGTATGCACAAGCAATTTTATTGATTGAAAGCCCCGGTAAAAATACAATGAAATCTGGTGTTGGTGCCAATGGTCCTTTTCAACTAATGAAATCCGTTGCTATAAAACAAGGTTTGGTGGTAAACAAATATGTGGATGAACGTACTGATATAGAAAAAGCTGCACTTGGCGCATCTAGGTTGCTAAGCAGAATTTGTATTCCCTACACAAAAGCCATGTTGGATAGCGCACATGTTTCTTACAACGAAACAGATTTATGGTTTCGTCTTTTGGTGATGCATACTTACCATGCAGGGGCAGGAAATGTTGCTGGTGTTATTAGAAAAATTAATCCATCTGAAGGGGGAATTCAATTGATACAACAAGTATGGCAGACATCGTATGGTGGATTTAAAAATGCTTCACAAAATTATTCTCAATTAACATTAGCTGCATTTTGCAATTTTGATGCATTGGTAATGCAACATACTGATACTATTTTTTTAATTGATGGTGATAGAATGTATAATACTTATACTCAATGCAAATGCTCACCTAATAATGACAATTGTTCATTTTTACAAAATTGCATTTATAAGTATGAACAAGATTTGGTTGATGGTTCTATTCCCTTTGATTATTTTATAACTAAAGTAAAATTGGTTGAAAAAGAAATTAGTGGTTTAACTCCCTTCTCCTATCCTTATTCCGACAATCATTTTAATGATATAGGTTTTCAGTTATTAAAATCGAAAAAAACAGCAGAAGCGTATAAAGTATTCAAACAAAATGAAATCAATTACCCCGACTCTTGGTGCGTTTATAACGGTTTAGGAGAAACCTGCCGAATTATGGGAAGAAAAGAAGAAGCAATTAAATACTATAAAAAATCATTACACCTAAATCCTGATAATACCGAAACCCAAAAAGCAATCGCACTTTTGGAAGGAAAGTAAGCTTTATTTTAGTGGAACTCTTTTACCATCTTGCATGGCAATCACAAATGCATCTTTATAACCTTGAGAACGTAATTTTTGCTGTAATTTAACAGCATCATCTTGTTTTGTAAATTCTCCTGCAGTATACTTATATAATCCTTTATCAGAATATTCTCCAACATTTTCTACCCCTTTAAATTTGTCGGATTTTAAATCTATTTGTTTATCCGATGATGCTATTTGGACTTTATAAACCAAAGGTGCTGAAATTATTTTGTCTTCTTTCTTTTCTACTTTATCCTCTTTTTTTGCTATAACAATTTCTTCTTGTTTCTCTTCTAACTTATCTTCTTGTTTTTCATCAACCACCACTTCTTCTTCTTTTTTAGGCAGTTTACTTTTTTTATTGTTTTCAATTTCCAAAGAATCTTCTTTTGTCATTTTATACGATTCTTGTTTTTCAAAATCATCATCATATTTTTTTATTGCACCTTCTATTTCATCTTTATATTCTCTGAAAGCTCTAAAAATGGCAGTTGCAATATATTCTTGCCCTTTTGTAGAACCTAAAAATTGTTCTTCTGCAGGATTCGTTAAAAATCCAATTTCGGTTAAAACACTTGGCATGTATGTGCGCCAAAGCACCCATAAACTTGCACGTTTTACGCCTTTATCTTGTCTGCCAGCTTTTCCTTTATATTGCTTTTGAAGTTTTGAAGCAAAATTTAAACTTTGATTCACGTAAGTATCTGTAAACATACTCATGATGATATAAGATTCATCAGAGTTGGGGTCAAAACCATCGTATTTTTGCACATAATTATCTTCTAATAAAATGGCAGAATTTTCTCGTTTTGCAACATCCAATTTACCTTGTTCGTTTTTAATACCCATGACGTATGTTTCTGCACCATTTGCGTCATTATTACAAATGTCTTTTTTTGCTTTTTTATCACGGTAACAAGCCGAATTACAATGAATACATATAAATAAATCGGCTTTTGCTTTATTTGCTATTTCTGCTCGTTGTTGTAATTCAAGAAAAACGTCTGTTTTACGTGTGTAAACCACCTTAACGTCTTTCATGTTATCTTCTATATATTTACCCAATTTAAGAGCTACTGCAAGTGCTACGTCTTTTTCTTTGTACTTATCGCCATGGCAACCAGGATCTTTACCACCATGTCCGGCATCAATTACCACCGTTTTTACACCAAATATTGGCTTGAATTTTGAAGAGAACGAACTCGCCAAAAAACAGGCAACAAAAAAAAGTAATATAAAAGTGTATTTTTTCATTTTAATGATGCTTTTTCAGAGCTTTATTTTTCAATGATTGCTTGTTGGTATTTTACAAAAAGTAAACCCTAAGCAATTGGTTATTTTTTTAGCTTTGACCTTACTTAATCATGTTTATCTATATTAAAACACAAAATTAGCCCTAAATATTGCGTTCAGTAACTATTAAAATATTTTTTATCCTCGCTTACTTGTTAATAACTGAACAAAGTAAAGCTCTTGCTATTATTACTACTGATACCATTACAAAAACCGCTTCTGGTAATTCTTTTTTAAATGAAAAAGTACACTATACAGCAACGGATTCTATACTCGTTGATATTATTAATCAAAAAGCATACCTCTATAGCAATGCCGAAGTTTTTTATGAAGATATGCACATGAAAGCTGGTTATATTGAAATAGATTTTAAAAACAATTTAGTACATGCATCAGGTTTAAAAGATAGTATTGGCAATATAAAACAACGACCCGTTTTTGATAATGCTGATGGAAAATACGATGCGGGAGAAATCACATATAATTTTGAAACAAAAAAAGGCAAAATAAAAGATGTAATTACACAACAAGGCGAAGGCTACATACATGGCAGAGATATCAAAAAAGATTCTGCTAATGTTTATTTTGTGGGACACGGAAAATACACTACTTGCGATTTAGAACACCCTCATTTTTATATCGGAGCAAAAAAAATAAAAGTTATTCCTGACGATAAAATCATTACAGGACCTGCTGTGCTTTATGTTGCCGACATACCCACTCCACTTGCAATTCCTTTTGGTTATTTTCCAAATAAAAAAGGAAGAGCTTCGGGTATCATTATGCCTACTTATGGTGAATCGTATAATCTCGGATTTTTTTTAAAAGATGGTGGTTTTTATTTTGGCGGAAGCGAAAAAATTGATTTGGCATTAACAGGAAATATTTATTCGAATGGAAGTTACGGAGCAAGAGCCAGCAGTAATTATAGCGTTAGATATAAATACAATGGAAACACAAACATCAGCTATTCGAGAATTATTGAAGGGGACAGAGAATTGCCAAATTCAACGATTTTAAATAACGTGTTTGTAAGATGGTTTCATCAACAAGATTCAAAATCAAATCCAAGCAGTAGGTTTTCTGCTAATGTAAATGCAGGAAGCAGTTCTTATAACCGTTACAATGGTAGTGTTGCTGGTGATTATTTGTCAAATACATTTCAATCAAATATTGTTTACTCAAAATCGTTTACTGGCACACCGTTTAATTTTAGTGCAAATGCACGACACAGCCAAAATACTATTACAAAAAAAATGGATATCACCTTACCCGAATTGGCATTAACGATGAATAGGATATATCCACTAAAAAACAAGAATCGAATTAAACCAAAATGGTATGATAAAGTTGGAGTAAGTGCCACAGCAAATGCCAGAAACGATATAAATACTTATGACAGTATTTTATTTACAAATCAATCCATTAATAAAATGCGAAATGGACTGCGTTTTAATGTTCCTATAAGTACTTCGCTCAATGTTTTAAAATATTTTACCCTCACTCCTACTATTAATACTTCGAGTAGCATTTACTTTCAAACCATCAGAAAAAGATATGATTCAAATGTAAATACAATATTTACAGATACTATCAATGAAGTAAAAATGGCAAATGATTTTAGTTTCTCCGCAGGCTTAACCACCAGGCTTTATGGTGATTACTATTTTAAAACAAGAAGGTTAAAACAAATTCGCCATGTTGCTATTCCAACGATTAGCACCAGTTACAGACCTGATTTTTCTGAGAGCCAATACGGATATTACCAACAAGTTCAAAGTGATGCCAATGGAACAACACAACAATATTCTATTTTTCAGAATGGTGTTTACGGCTCACCATCAGCAGGGCAATCAGGAGTAATTGGTTTTAGTTTAAGTAATACACTAGAGGCAAAAACTCGCCAGCAAAGTGATTCAGGTAGTGTTTACAAAAAATCTACCTTGCTTGATAATTTGGGAGTTGCATTTAGTTATAATTTGGCTGCAAAAAATTACAATTGGAGTACTATTAATTTGAATGCAAGAACTAAGCTGTTTAAACGCTTTGATATTTTTTCTACTGCAACACTTGACCCCTACCAAGTTGATTCAATAGGAAAACGAGTTGAAAAATTTGAATGGAATAATGGCAGAATCGGAAGGCTAACCAATGGCGGCTTATCGGTAAGCACCAACTTAAGAAGTAAAGAAAAAAGCAAACCAAAATCAAGTGCTTTAGCCACACAAGATGAGTTAGATTTTATAAATAAAAATCCAAATGCATATATTGATTTTGATGTTCCTTGGAACCTGAATGTATATTACAACATACAATACAACAAACAAATTGTAACACAAATAATTAATAACAGCACAAGCTTTATTTTTAAAGAACAAATAACACAATCATTAACATTTAGTGGCGATTTAAGTTTAACAAAAAAATGGAAAGTAAGTGTTACCTCAGGCTATGATTTTACAAGAAAAGAATTTACCTTAACATCCATTAATGTATATAGAGATTTGCATTGCTGGGAAATGCACTTTAATTGGGTGCCATTTGGTTTCAGACAAAGTTTTTCAATTGATATAAACGTAAAATCGTCTGTACTACGGGACTTAAAATTAACGCGAAGGAAAGATTGGTTCGACTATAGATAAACAAGATAATTCACAAAACAATGAAAAAAATAATCAGAAAAATTTTAGTAGTGTTATTAATCATTTTAGTATTAATACAATTTGTACGCATAGATAAAACAAATCCAACGACCGATAGCACAAAAGATTTTATTATTGTTACAAACCCTGATACGGAAACAGCAACTATTCTCAAAACTTCCTGTTACGATTGCCATTCAAATGAATCAACCTATCCTTGGTACACCAATATAGCTCCTGTATCGTGGTGGATAAAGCATCATATTGATGAAGCGAGAGAAGAATTAAATTTTTCGGAATGGGGAAATTATAAACCCAAAAAAGCAAATCATAAAATGGAAGAAGCGGTTGAATTAGTTGAAGAAGGAGAAATGCCAATGAGCAGTTATACGCTTATACATGGTAGTGCCAAACTATCAGAAGCTCAAAAAGAAAAATTAATTACTTTTTTTAATTCATTGCGTACCGATATAAAAAAATAATTTTTTTTGGAATTCAATAATTACATACAAAATGCTATCGCACCTGAAATTATTCATGCTGAGTTGGATAATTTTTTTCCCTATTTTAAAACATTAAGTCCCGAACTTAAAAAACGTTTTGTAAATAGAACATATCATTTTATCAAAGAGAAAAAATTTGTCCCTCGCCAAAATTTATTTTTGAGTCAACACATTGTTATAATTATTTCCGCTTGTGCCATTCAAATAACATTTGGGTTAGACGAATATTTAATTGAACATTTTGAATACGTTTTAATTTACCCTGATATCTATGATTCTCCTGTTACTGGGAAAAGGCACAGAGGCGAGACTAACTTAGGAGGATTTATCTGCCTGAGTTGGAACCATGTTCAAACCGGAGTGGATAATACCAACGACAATTATAATTTAGGCTTGCACGAATGGATGCACGCATTAAGATTTAATAGTTTTAAAGGAGCTAGAAGTGATTATTTTTTTGAAGCATATATCAATAAATGGATTGCAACTTCCATGCACGAATATAGGAAACTAAGAAGAGGGGAACCCAGCATTTTTAGAAAATATGGCGCAGAAAATATCAATGAATTTTTAAGTGTTTGTACTGAACATTTTTTTGAATCTCCCGATGAATTTGAAAAAGAATCTTCTGAGCTTTTTAAACAAACCTGTATTTTGTTAAATCAGAAACCTAGTAAAACGCAAACGTTACTGAGTACAAGAGATAAATTTTTGTTAATTACACCTCCAAGTACTTATAATGAAGCGCCAAAACTAGAAATTGAGGCTTCTCTTAGAAACACGTTATTTAATTTTGGAATACGTTTTATAGCATATATTTTTTTTATGTTTATTTTAATTCCTCAAAATACAACATTCTCTAATTTCACTGCATTGCTTCTCACTATCGGTGCGATTGTTTTTATGAATAATCGTTATTTTACAATTCAATTTTACGATAAAACTATTTTTTTTCAGAAAGGTTTTTTTGATTTGTATGCTCAAAAAGCAACACTAAGCTATGCTCAAATTATAAAAGTTGAAAAGGAAGACTCGCAGTTTGATTCAAACGCCAACCACATTTTAAATTTTACCTTTTATGATGGTTATGAATTTAAAACTAAAAGAGTAATTTTGAACAGCTTTAATATTCCTACTTGGAAAATCACGGAAATATTAAAAGAGAAAAATATTTTAAACAACATATAAATGAAAAAAGTAATTACATCAAAAAATGCACCTGCTCCTATTGGACCATACAGCCATGCCGTATTGTTTGGAAATACATTATTTATTAGCGGTCAAGTGGCTAAAAAAGCTGAAAATGGAGAAATGGTTTTAGGCAACATAAAAGATGAAACACATCAAGTAATGTTTAATTTAAAAGCTATTTTAACAGAAGCAGGAATGGATTTTTCAAATGTTTGTAAAACAACCATCTTCTTAACAAATATGAATGATTTTGCATCTGTAAACGAAGTGTATGGAAGTTATTTTACTGCCGATTTTCCAGCAAGAGAAACAGTTCAGGTTTCGAAATTACCGCTAAACGTAAATGTAGAAATTAGTGTTATTGCAATGAAATAAAAAAATCCAGAACATAATTTGTTCTGGATTCTCACAAGCCGATTTGCTTGACCTAATTAACCTGTTTATAAATTTACAAAGAGGTTTATTATTCTTTTATCTGTGGTGCGGTATATTTTGCATCGCTAAATGCTAAAATTGGAAAAAACACAATTCCAAGTAAAACCAATCCAACAGTAAAACCTTCACTTTTACCGAACGCTTTTGAAACACCATTGTACATCATTATCAAAAAAATGATGTTTGCTATTGGTATAAAAAATAAAAAAATCCACCACCATGGTTTTCCTGCTATTTCAAGCATAATGATGAGATTATAAATTGGTACTATGGATGCCCAGCCTGGCTTTCCTGCTTTTGTATATATTTTCCACATGGAAACAATTATTAATGCTATAATTGCCAAGTAAAGTAAAATTCCAAAAATTGCAACTCCTATCATGGTTATAAAATTTTAAGGGTTATAAAAAATTTAAAACAAAAATCCCTCTGATTTACAGAGGGATTTTTGTTTATTATAATCTGTTTATTACGACATGTGTTTTAAATTCAAGCCGTACATTACAATGAATGCTACTGAAAAAAGCACTCCCATTGTTGAAAACGCAGCCATACCTGCAATAACAATTGGAACAATAATACCTAACAATTGAGCTCCTGTATAGATATAGAATCCCATTTTTTTCTGTTTCCACATTTGAATTACACCATACAATGCAATTAATGTAACAACAATTCCAACAATTAATAATGTTTTAGCATGAGTCATCATGCTCATCGCATCTTCCATTCCTGGCATAGATTGCATTCCCTCCATACCTTCCATACTGTTTGATAAACTCATTCCCATATTTTCAGCAGCTTGCATACCCACATATCCAAGTATTGAAGCAACAACTCCAATACCTGCAGCGATAAAAGATAAAATACATAATACTGTCAAAAATGTTGGTCTTTTTGCGGTTTCACCGCCTGCGTTAGTTTGTTCCATAGTTTTTTTTTTAAGGGTTAGTAAATTTTAATTGGTTTGTATAGCTAATTAAGTAAAAAATAAGCTTTGTTTAAAAATTTAAGGAATTAACTTATTAACATTCTAATGTAGAAATGTTAAAAAGCCTCTATGAAATTAATTCATAGAGGCTTTTTATAGAATTTACACAGCCTTATTCGTGAGTTGATCCTTCTAAAGAGTCCAAAGATTTGTTCATTTCATTATTTAATGAATCTAAGCTATTATTTAACCCTTGTTCCATTGCATCTTTAAATTTATCACCAAATTCATCTCCAGCTTGTTGAACTTTGCTGATTCCCATTACTAACATTAAAGAAAAGATGGTAGCTAATAAACCTAAAATCATTCCAGCGATAGATAAACCTTTTTTTCCACCTGTTTTTCCTAGTTTCATCATTCCCATTACACTTAATCCTGTTCCAGCGATACTAAGTAATAACCAGAAAATACCTAATCCATAACCTCCTCCTAAAGCAGCTTGCACGGTTACGATACCTGCAATAACAATGTATAATACTAATGCGATCAAAGAAATAACAAATCCTGCTACTCCCATTCCTTTACCTTGTGGTGTTTGTTGTGTTTGTTCCATTTTAATTTTTTATTTAGTTAGTTTGATTAATTATTCACAAAGAAAAAACATTTTTGAAAACAGAACGAGCTAACAGTTGTATTAGTTATTAACAAAATAACGAACCATTTAAAACTTATTTTCACTCCACAATTCAAAATTTAGTTTTTGTTTTTCACTAACATCCTTTCTTTTTTGAATTTTAACTTGTTTGTAATAAACCTTAGAATCATCTAATTTTAGTTTCAAGTGCTTTATTATTATTCCAGCAGAAGAAATCGTCAAAACTATTTCTTTATTCATAAAATAATTACACCAATCATTAAACAACTGCATATCGCCTTTTATATGAATAGTATTGATGCCAATTATCTCATCGTTTATTGAAAGTCCTGCTGTATCAGAAACAGAATTCGGGTAAACAGCAGAAACTTTTATTTGCCCCATCGAATCAATAATTTTAAAGCCTAAGTTTTTTTCAAAAACTTTTGATGAGGGTACAAACGAAAGCTCACAACCAAGATATTCTAGCGCATCCAATAAAAGTGGTTCATAATCTTTTACACCATTTATATAATTATGAAAAATATGATCAAAAGAAGCACCAGCAAACTGCTCTACACATTTTTTATAATCAACATCTGAGTAGCCTTTTGTTTTAAGCGCAAACGCTGTATTCAAATAACGCATCACATCATCTAAACAATGATTGTTGTCTGAATTTTTTCTTATAAAAACATCTGTAACAAATGCTAATAAATTTCCTTCGTCATAAATATTTGTTTTACGATTAGGAATTCCAGGTGAATATCCATCTAACCAAGTGTCAAAAGAAGAATCGGCTACTGATAAATTAAATCTTCCGAAATTATCAAAGTGCTTTTGTAAGCGTTCGTTAAATGTTTGAAAATATTGTTGCTCATTAAAAACTTTTGATCGGAACAATAAATAATCACCATAATAAGTGGTAATACCTTCACATACATAACCAAGTTTTGAGTAGTTTTCTTTTGTATAATCGTAAGGCTGCATTTCAATTGGACGAATAGTTTTTACATTCCACACATGAAACAATTCGTGAGAACTCACACCTAACAAGTTTTCATACAATGTTCCATTCATCAAATTACAACCTGGTCCCAAAGCAATCACAGTAGTTGTAATATGTTCAACTCCATGATACATTTTATAAGGTAAAATCTGAAATAAAAAATGATACTTTTTTACAGGAAAAGAAGCCATCATTTTTAATTGGTAACTACAGAATTTTTTAAAGTCGGTTTCTAATTTTTTCCAATCAGGGTTACATTCCCCCTGAAACCATAAATTAAATTCAATTCCTTCGCATTCAAATTTATTTTGTTGTATTGTTTCAGAAGCAATAAAAGGAGAGTCTGCTAATTCATGAAAATCATTTAGCTCAATTAAAAACCCTTCTTTCTCTTTTTTAAAATTTGCGCCTATAGCAAGCTTATAACTTTGAGGAACAATAATTTTTAAATCGCATTTTTCATTTATTTTTTCAGGAATAAAAACACAACAATTTACAGGATTCACATATAATTGAGAGTTGTCTAAAAAAGATGAACCTGCATTTATTTCGGAAGCATAATAGTTATACTTTATGTGAATTTTTTTTACATTTTTTGTATTCACTAGCCAAGAATCTTTGGTTTTCTTTTGAAATGCTAATACATTTCCCGATTCATCAAAGGCAGTCCATTTTTGAATGTTTTTAGCAAAATTACCTAACTCATATCTGCCTGGTCGCCATGCAGGCAACTGAATAGTTGTTTCCTCTGAATTTACAGCAGCAATAAATTCAATATCAATATAATGATTATGGGCTTTAGTGTAGGAAATAATATAGTTCATAATAATTCAAATATTTAAACAAATGTACAAGATATAATTATGGCAATTAAATTACATATCCATAAAAATAGCATCTGCTGCATGCAAATTCCTTCTGATTCGCTATTCGTACCAAATATTTTTGTTACTTTCGCAATGCATAAAAATTAATTCAATTTCACAATTTATAATTTCAAACATGAGTTACGATTTAATAGTATTAGGTAGCGGTCCTGGAGGATATGTTGCTGCAATCAGAGCCTCTCAATTGGGTTTAAAAACTGCAATTGTAGAAAAAGAAAATTTAGGAGGTATTTGCCTTAATTGGGGCTGTATTCCTACAAAAGCTTTATTAAAAAGCGCACAAGTATTTGAATATTTGAATCATGCTAAAGATTATGGTATTACCGTAAAAGGCGGTGAAGCGGATTTTGGTGCAGTTGTAAAACGCAGCAGAGATGTTGCTGATGGAATGAGCAAAGGAGTTCAGTTTTTATTAAAAAAAAATAAAATTGATGTGATCAATGGCGCTGGAAAAGTTAAGCCTGGAAAAAAAATAGAAGTTACTGCAACTGATGGAAAAGTAAGTACTGTTGAAGCAAAAAATATTATAATTGCTACAGGTGCACGTTCTCGTCAGTTACCAAACTTACCACAAGATGGTAAAAAAATTATTGGCTACAGAGAAGCGTTAGTATTACCAAAACTACCAAAATCAATGGTAGTGGTTGGTTCTGGAGCTATCGGAAGTGAGTTTGCATATTTTTATGCAACTATGGGAACAAAAGTAACATTGGTTGAGTTTATGCCAAGTATTGTGCCTGTTGAAGATGCTGAAGTTTCAAAACAATTAGAACGTTCATTCAAAAAAATTGGAATTGATGTAATGGTTGAATCAAGTGTTGAAAGTGTTGATACAAAAGGTTCCGATTGTAAAGTAAAAATCAAAACAAAATCAGGAGAAAAAGTAATTGACGCTGAAATTGTTTTATCTGCAGTTGGCATTCAAGCAAACATTGAGAATATCGGATTAGAAGAAACAGGAATTGCTACCGATAAAGGTAAAATACTTACAAACCCTTATTATCAAACAAACATTCCGGGATATTTTGCAATTGGCGATTGTGTTGGTGGGCAAGCATTAGCACATGTTGCTTCAGCAGAAGGAATAATTTGTGTTGAAAAAATTGCCGGGCATCATCCAGAAGCATTAGATTATAATAATATACCAGGTTGTACTTATTGCCAACCAGAAATTGCATCTGTTGGAATGACAGAAGCAAAAGCAAAAGAAGCAGGATTGGAAGTAAAAATTGGAAAATTCCCATTCTCTGCAAGCGGTAAAGCAAGTGCTGCTGGAGCAAAAGATGGATTTGTAAAATTAATTTTTGATGCAAAATATGGCGAATTACTAGGTGCTCACATGATTGGAGCAAACGTTACCGAAATGATTGCCGAAATAGTTGCCATTAGAAAATTAGAAACAACAGGGCATGAATTGATTAAAACAGTTCACCCTCATCCAACTATGAGTGAAGCCATAATGGAAGCTGCTGCTGCTGCCTATGGCGAAGTAATTCATATGTAAAAAAATACATTTTAAAGGAAACGCTCAATATTTTGAGCGTTTTTTTTATTAGATACAACCCTACTCGAATTTCATTCAACGCATTATATTTAGTATATTTGTAATAGTCAATATATTACAAAATTATGAAGTTAATAAAGGCATTATTTATCCTAGCATTATTTTTGGCTTTCAACTCACTAGTTGCCCAGCCTTATTTTCAGTGGTTTGATAGTATCCAAGTTCGTATCAGTGGGAATTATGTTGCTAATCCTTGGGCTGGCGGCTTAAACTTTGTACAAGTTTCTGAAATAGATTTAGATTTAGACGGAAAAAAAGATTTATTTGTTTTTGACCGTACTGGTAATAAGATAAGAACATTTATCAATAAAGGAACTGCTAACACAATAGATTATCGCTACGACCCATCTTTTGAAACTCGCTTCCCAAAACTACAAGAATGGGCTTTACTTGCTGATTATAATTGCGATGGCAAAGAAGATATTTATAGCTATTCAACCATTGGCGGAGGATTTGATGTTTATAAAAACATATCAACTGTTGCCACAGGATTACAATTTCAAAAAGTTGTTACTCAACAAAAATCAAAATATAACCCACCAAGCGGAAGTTTAATAAATTTATACATCAGCTCAGTTGATTTACCTGCTATAAGCGATATTGATAATGATGGAGATCTTGATGTAGTTACATTTGCAATCACTGGTTCTTATATGGAATATCATAAAAACATGAGCAAAGAACTATATGGCACTTGTGATAGTTTGATTTTTCAAATGGCAAATCGTTGTTGGGGATATGCTTCCGAGCATCCTTTGAGTAATGATTATACGTTACATGATACTTGTTTTGGAAATGTTTCGGGTGCTGAATTACCTGCAATAATTGAAGACAACCGGTCTTTAGAAAGACATGCTGGCTCCTGCCAATTATGTATTGATTTGGATAATGATGGCGATAAAGAATTTATAGCTGGCGATGTTTCATTTGCCAATTTAACAATGCTTACAAATGGAGGTACTCCAACAAATTCAAATTTTGTTGCAAAAGACACTGTTTTTCCTATGAATAATTCAAGTACCATTCCTGTTGATTTAACATTGTTTCCTTGTGCTTATTATGCTGATGTAAATTATGATGGTGTAAAAGATTTAATTGTTAGCCCTAATGCTCCAAATGCATCTGAAAATTTTAATAGCGTAGTGTATTATAAAAATAATGGGACAAATACTTTTCCTATTTTTCAATATCAACAGTCTAATTTATTACAAGACCAAATGATAGATTTAGGAGAAGGTGCCTACCCTACTTTTTTCGATTATGATAATGATGGTTTAAAAGATATGTTTATTGGAAATTATGGATATTATGGCTCATCTGGATTTCAATATCGCTTGGCACAATTCAAAAATATTGGCACTCCAACACAACCTAAATTTGATTTAATTACTCGTGATTATGCTGGACTTGGTTCGCTTGGCATAAGCAATATTACTGCAGCATTTGGTGATTTAGATGGCGATACAGATGCCGATATGATTATCGGAGCTGGAGATGGGAAATTACATTACTTCAGAAACATAGCCCCTATTGGTGGTACAGCAAATTTTGTTTTAGCACAAGCTAATTTTAAAAATTCAAACAATAGAATTATTGATATTGGTGATGCTGCAGCACCACAAATTGTTGATGTAGATAACGATGGAAAAAATGATATTGTTATTGGTTGTAGAAATGGCAAACTTGCTTATTTTAATCATATAGGAAGTGGAACAGCGCCAATTCCTGTGATGGATTCTGTTTCGTATTTTTGGGGGCAATTAAAAGTAAATATGCCAGGATATTTTACTGGGTATAGCTTTCCGTTTGTTTTTAAAGATGCAGGACAAACAAAACTTTTGTGCGGAGCAGAAAGTGGATATTTAAGGTTATACGACCATATTGATGGAAACTTAACAGGTCCATTTACAATGTTAGATTCTACTTATTTAGGAATTTGGCAAGGCACTCGTACTGCACCTTTTGGAGCGGATATAAACAATGATGGGTTTTTGGATTTAATTGTAGGAAACTACCAAGGTGGCGTTTCTTTTTATAAAGGTGTAAGTAGTATTATTACCGTACATGATATTAATAGTTCATACTTGTGGAGCTTTGATGCTTATCCCAATCCTGCAAACAATAGTTTAAACATTAGAATTAACAACATAGAAAAAAATATTTACACAATAGAAATTTATGACATTCTTGGGCAATTAGTTTTCAGTGATGTTATCAAAGAAAATAATTATTCAATAAATACAGAGGCGTTTTCGCAAGGGGTTTTTGTTTGCAAGGTAACGAGCAAACAAAATAATACTGGAACAATTCAAACGCTTTCAAAAAGAATAATTGTTCAACATTAAAAAAAAATATACTTTTGTCGTCATAAAGTGAAATTAATTATAAAAAAATATTGTTCTCTATTATTTTTAATTGCTTTTCTGTTTCCACAAATAGAACAGCAATTACACGCATTTGAACATTCAGACGATTTTCATTGTACTTCTTCCGACAAGCATTTTCATGAACAAGAACATGTCTGTTCAATTTGCGATTACATTATTCCAGACAAAGAAGAAACACCTGTATCGGATTGTTTAATCATCAACAACTTTGTAATTATAAAATACCATAAGGCTAATTTTATAAAACAAAGCGAAAATTATTTTAATAATCTTTCTGCACGAGCTCCTCCCAAAGCGTAATTGTTTATGTAAAACTATTTGTTTTTACAATTTTAAATTTTAGAAAAAACAATTACAAAAACCTTATTTTATTTATGAAACAATCATTTATTATGCTCTTGAGCATATCTCTATTTTTATTTAACTCAACTCATTTATTTGCCTCCACCGAAAATGTTAAAGCGTCTCTATCTGGAAAAATTATTGATAAAGTAACGGGCAATACTATCCCTGGAGTTATAATTTATATTCCTGATTTAAAAACAGGAACCATTTCAAAATCTGATGGAACATATATTTTAGACAATCTACCAAACTCAACTATATTAATTCAAGTAAGTTTTGTGGGTTACAAAACAATTATTGAAACAATTGATTTGAAAGAAACTAAAATTAAAGATTTCGAATTAGAGGTTGCAGTAAAAGAAATAAAAGAAATTATTATAACTGGCCATTCAACTGCCGAAGAAAAAAATAAAATCCCTACTCCAATTTCATCCATCAATCAAACTCAATTACTACAAAATTCATCTAGTAGTATTATTGATGCACTGGCTACTCAACCTGGAATATCTCAAATAACAACAGGCTCAGGAATTTCCAAACCAGTTATTAGAGGCTTAGGGTACAACCGAGTTGTTGTTGTAAATGACGGAATCCGACAGGAAGGGCAACAATGGGGAGATGAACACGGAATTGAGATTGATGAATTTTCAGTCAATAAAATTGAAATTTTAAAAGGACCTGCAAGTATAGCTTATGGCTCAGATGCAATTGCTGGGGTAATAAATATATTGTCGGCACCACCAATGCCAGAAGGAACAATAAAAGTAAATGCCTTAGCAAATTACCAAACAAATAATGGCTTAATTGCTTATTCAACAAATATTGCAGGAAATTTAAAAGGATTTATTTGGGATTTGCGTTATTCGAATAAAATGGCTCATGCTTATAAAAATAAATATGATGGCTATGTTTATAATTCTGGATTCAAAGAAAATGCAATTACAGGAACAGTAGGTTTAAACAAATCTTGGGGCTATTCTCATTTGAATTACAGTATTTATGAAATGTATCCAGGAATTGTAGAAGGCGAAAGAGACAGTGCAACAGGGAAGTTCACAAAACCTTATGCAATTAATGATTCAACATTAATTGATGAAATTGTTTCGCCAAAAGACTTTAAATCATACAAACCATTTGTAGCTTTTCAAAAAATAAACCACTATAAAGTTTCATTAAACAATAGCTTTGTTCTAAACAAAGGTTATTTAAAAGCAGTAATAGGGTTTCAGCAAAATCACAGAAAAGAATTTTCCAATCCTTTTCATACAAACGAATACGAATTGTATTTTTTACTTAGAACCATTAATTACGATTTACGTTATGTGTATTCCGAAAATAATTTTAATTTATCTTTTGGCACAAACGGAATGCAGCAGTCATCAAAAAATTTAGGTGAAGAGTTTCTTATTCCTCAATACAAACTTTTTGACATTGGAGGTTTTATTACCGCAAAACAAACATATAAAAAACTAACTGTAAGCGGAGGCGTTCGTTATGACCAACGAATACAAAACAGTGAAAATTTGTTTTTAGATTCAAGTGGAAGCGAAACAAACATAGTTGATTCTTCAAGCTATCAACAATTTAAAGCTTTTCAGAAGCAATTCTCTGGAATAACAGGAAGCTTAGGTTTAGCATATGATTTTTCAGAAAAATTTTACATGAAAGCGAATGTTGCAAGAGGTTATCGTGCGCCTAACATTGCAGAACTTGGAAGCAATGGAATACATGAAGGGACATTGCGATACGAAATTGGAAATATAAATCTAAAACCAGAATTTAGTTTGCAATATGATTTAGGATTCGGTATCAACACAGAACACATAACTGCTGAGTTAGATTTATTTCACAATTCTATTAGCAATTATGTTTACTTGCAAAAATTACAAAGTGTTTCAAATTTAGATTCCATCACAAATGGACATCAAACATTTATTTTTAGCCAAGGAAATGCTGAATTACTCGGAGGTGAATTCAGTTTTGATATTCATCCACATCCTTTTGATTGGTTGCATTTTGAAAACACATTTTCTTTCGTTCAAGGAACGCTAAAAAAACAAACCGATTCAACAAAATATCTTCCAATGATTCCAGCACCAAAATTAGTTTCGGAACTAAGAGTGGATTTAAAAACAATTTGTAAATATTTCAAAAATAATTATTTCAAAATTCAATTGGAAAATCATTTTGAACAAACTAAAATTTATTCTGCTTACAATACAGAAACAAAAACTCCAGCATATAATTTATTGAACATAGGATTAGGAACCAATATCATCAATAAAAAAGAAAAGCCAGTTTGTTCTGTATTTATTAGCATAAATAATGTGATGGATGCTTCTTATCAAAATCATTTAAGCAGGTTAAAATATGCACCAGAAAATTATTCAACGAATAGAATGGGTGTTTACAATATGGGGAGAAACTTTAGCTTTAAACTTTTAATTCCAATTAACATAAAAAATTAAATGATTAACTTCGTAGAATGAAAAAAATAAAGTCTTCTATATTATTTCTATCCTTTGCTTCTTTCTTGTTATTAATTTCCTGTCATAAAGAAGGAACAGGAGGGAAATCAATGGTAAATGGTTATGTAAAACATCACAATTCAATTATTCCGAATTGTGTTGTTTATATTAAATATGGTGCAACAGAGTTCCCAGGTACCAATACTGCAAATTATGATGCATCTGTAACTGCTGATGCAAATGGGCGTTACGAATTTTCTGGCTTAAGAAAAGGCAATTATTATTTGTATGGTTTAGGGTATGACAATTCCATTTCTGAAGTTGTGAAGGGAGGAATTAGCGTAAAGCTTAAATACAATAAAATAAACACAATTGATGTTCTAGTAACAGAATGAGATATTAAAAGCCTTCTACAATTGTAGAAGGCTTTTATATTTAGTACCTTTGATATTGAAAATTACCAGCATGAAAAAATATATTTCCATATTTGGAAGCTTAGTAATACTTAGTATCTTAATTTCTAAATGTACTAGCGAAAAAGGAGTTCCTGATTACAATGGTTATCCCGATGAAATAGGTAAGATTGTTTATACAAAATGTGCAACACCAGGCTGCCATACCAATCAAAGTAAGGATGCCGTTGGTGGCTTATCATTAGAAAGTTGGGATAAGCTTTTTGAAGGAGGAAGAAATAGTGCTACGATTATTCCATACAGACATGATTATAGCACATTTTTTTATTATACAAATACATTTGCTGATTTAGGCGTTCGACTTTCGCCAACAATGCCTTACCAATCTAATCATTTAACTAAAGAAGAAGTAATTATTCTTAGAGATTGGATAAATGCTGGTGCGCCCGACAGAAATGGATTTGTAAAATTTTCTGACAATCCTAATCGAAAAAAATATTATATAACCAATCAAGGTTGTGATGTAGTTACTGTTATCGACCAACAAACATTACTACCAATGCGTTATATTAATGTTGGAAGTACTCCCGGAATAGAATCCCCACACATGGTAAGAGTTTCGCCTGACGGACAATATTGGTATGTGATAAACTTAGGAGGTACTTATTTAGAAAAATATAAAACTGCTGATGACCGTTTTGTTTCAAGAGCGTTTATTGGATCCGGAATTTGGAATGCTTTTATTATTTCTAGTAATTCACAAACAGCATTTTGTTCCGATTTAAACTCCAGTGGAAAAATAGCAGTTGTAGATTTAACAAATATGACAGCCTTTACACAACAACCTTTTAATAGCCCTCATGGAGTGGCACTAAACAATACGGATGATACTCTTTATGTTACACAACAGATAAATAGCAATAAACTTTACAAAGTTCCTGTTGCAGATTTTTCTAGTTTTTCGGAAATAAATCTTTACAGCGGAACACCTCCTACTTTATTTTTAAATGCACACGAAGTTGTGTTTACTCCCGATGGAACAAAATATTTTGTAACCTGCCAAGGAACAAATGAGGTAAGAATATTTTCAACTGCAAATGATCAACTTCTTGCTGTTATTCCTGTAGGAGATTCTCCAACAGAAATGAGTTTTTCTACTTCCACAGACTATATGTTTGTTAGCTGTACAGCAGACACAATAAATTTTTCAGGAAAAAGAGGAAGCGTGGCTGTAATAAATTATCAAACACATCAGCTTATAAAATATCTATATACAGGATTTCAGCCTCATGGAATTGCAGTTGATGATGCAAAAAAATTAGTTGTTGTAGCCAATAGAAATATAGCAAGCAATGCTCCTGCACCCCACCACTCCAGCGAATGTGGAGGAAGAAACGGTAATATTTCTTTTATTGATTTAACATCTTTAACAGTACTTAAACGAGATGATGGAACGCCTAAAAGAATTGAAGTAGCTGTTGACCCTTACTCTGTAGGAATACGAAAGTAATTATGCAGAACAAGTATAAAAAAAATGGAATTATTTTATTTGATGGAGTTTGCAACTTTTGTAATTCTTCAGTAAATTTTATTATCAAACACGACAAAAAAAATTATTTTCTTTTTGCTCCTCTACAATCAGAATTTGCGAAAAATATTTGCGAAAAAATAAATGTTGATTCAGAAGAACTAACAACAATGGTTTTGATTGAAGGCAATAAAATATTTACAAAATCCAATGCTGCTCTTAGAATCACAAGAAAATTAAATAGAGCTTACTCTTTGTTTTATGGCTTTATAATCGTTCCTTTATTTATAAGAAACATTATTTACGACTATTTTGCACACAACCGTTATAAATGGTTTGGAAAAAAAGAAACGTGTATGATTCCAGATGATAAGCTAAAAGAAAAATTTATTTCTTTTTAAAATCTGACATTATATTATCGTAACACAGATAATATTCTCCTTTTGTAAGATTAGCAATATCTAGATTCGCACCAAATCCTCGCTTGATTACATTGCCATAAACATCAAAAATTTCATACAATGTTTCTCCTGAAAACTGAATGTTTTTTGCGTCTTTAGCAAGCGTATAAGTAGGTTGAATTAATGTTGAAACAAAAGATACGCTATTCGAAAATTTAGAAGAACCTCCAAAACCAACTTGTTTCACACGAAATTTGTTTTCACCTGAATGTGCTACTGTTTGGAATGAATAAGAGTTTGTTGTTATTGTTCCTTTTCCATCAACTTGTCCAATCGGCACCCATTTATTCCAACGATATTGTTCAATAACAAATGGTAACGAACCCATTTCATTTTTTGTTGACCAACTTAACAAGCCTGTTTTATCAACATTAATGGCTATTATTTCAAATGTAGCTCTTGGTTTTAAAGCCTCTGGATTAAGAACTTTAGGGCTACAATCATCTTTATGTTTAATCTCCACGGTTACTTCGGCACCTGGGGTAATTTGAAAAGCTTTAAAATCAATTTCAAATGCACTTGAATTTACTTCATCAGTAGAAACATGCCCATTAATTGTAATTTCATATGTGCAAAACCCCACACCATTACCAGCATATCCATTTTGAACATAAAGATTTTTTTCTTGATATTTTCCTTCAACCACAATAACACCAGCTTTCAACAGGGGTATTGAAGCTAAAAACAATAAAGATGTAACAATACTATTTTTCATTGTTTAGGTTTTAATTTTAATTTTTCGTCTACAAATATATGAATTTTATCGAAATATATTTCAAATTTAACCGAATTTTCATTGAAAAAATTATTTTCTTTGAAAAGCCTGTTTTTAGGGGTACATAAATCGTTTCAATTTCACTAAAAAGAACAACGCAAAGAACACAAGCACCACAAATACCAGCACTTTATAACTTCCTTTAAACATTATTTTATTTTTTGCCCTGTCGCCCCGGTAAGCGTATATAATACCAAACACAAACGAAATAAAAAAAACAAAAGCAAAAATAAGTTGTCCTTTCGAAAACATCGTGCAAAATTACAATTAAATGCTCTGTAAAATGAAAAAGAAATAAACAAAATGATTTGATATTGTTAATTTTACACAATCGCAATAAAACAATGGTTCACAAAAAAAATATATTTTTCCTGATTTTTGTTCTGTTTTTCAATTTTTCTTATGCTGGAAAAATAAAAAAAGCTTTTACAGCATTGAGTGTGTATAATTATTTTGAAGCCAAACGATTATTTGAGTCAGCCATAAAAAAGGAACCTGCGGCTGCTGCTTATGGTTTAAGTATAATATATTACCGACCAGATAATCCCTTCTCAAATATTGATAGTGCTTACAAATTTGTAATTATAAGTAAAAATAAATTTTCTGCTCTATCCATAAAATCAATTGAAGCTTACAAACAATATAATGTAACAAAAAAAAGCATCGACTCATTACAAGAGTTGATTCATCACAAATCTTTTGAACTTTACAAAAACAAAAACACTATTGACGCATTAAATCATTACATAAATGTATATATAACAGCCCCTCAATGCTTTGATGCTATTAATATTAGAAACAAGTTGGCTTTTGATATAGCTGAGAAAGAAAATACGTTTCAAGCTTATAAAAAATTTATTGAAACCTATCCGCTTGCAAAAGAAATTGAATTAGCAACTGAACTTTATGAATCATCCTTGTTCCAAGAATTAACAAAAAACAATACTATAATTGATTACGAAAATTTCATAAAAAACTATCCTAACAGCCCTTATGTTGCTGAAGCTGAAAATTTAATTTATGCTTTTTATACTGCCGAAGGAACCATAAAAAAATACCATGATTTTATTAAAAAATACCCAACAAATCATAACATTGAAACAGCTTGGCACAATTTGTATTCGCTTTATACAGCCGACTACAAAACAGAATCACTTGTTGAATTTAAATTGGATTTTCCCGACTATCCTTATGCTGACATTGTAAACAAGGACATTGAGCTATCACAAAAATTTTTATTTCCAATATTGGAAAAAGAGAAATGGGGTTTTATTGATAGCACAGGAATAATTGCCATCAACTGTGTTTACGAATGGGTTGAACCTTTTTCAGAGGGCTTATCTGCTTGTGGATTGAATGGAAAAGCAGGCTTCATAAACAAAGCAGGAAATTTAAAAATACCATTTATTTATGAGGAGGTTGAACCTTTTAAAAATGGATTATCAATTGTTAAATTGAATAAAAAATATGGAGTAATTAATAAAACAGGAACAAAAGTTACAGAATATGAATATGATGAAATAGCTTATTTTTCTGAAGGTTTAGCATCTGTTACAAAAAATGAAAAATACGGTTTTATTGACGAAACAGGAAAATTAGTTATTCCAATAATTTACACAAAAGCTGCTGATTTTTCGGAAGGACTTTCTGCTGTTGAATTTGGTGGGCAAAGTGGTTTTATTGATAGAAAAGGGAATATCATAATTCCCTTTAAATATGATTGGGCAGATGGATTTAAAAATAATTTGGCAAAAGTTAAATATTTAAAAAAAACAGGTATTATTAATAAAAAAGGAGAGTTTATATTGCCTTGTGAATATGATATTTTAGGCGAGTTTGTTGAAGATAAAATAATGATTGTTAAAGACAATAAATATGGCTTTGCTGACATCAATGGCATAACAATAATTCCAATTCAATTCGATTATAACAACAAGCCAATTGAATTCCAAAATGGCTATGCAATAGCCGAAAAAGGCAAAAAGCAAGGCTTGATAGACAAAACAGGCAAATACGTAAGTCCAAAAGATTACGAAAAAATAAACCCCTATAACGAAGATTTAGCGGCTGTTTGCAAAAAAGAAAAATGGGGATTTATTGATAAAAAATTTAAACTCCAAATACAATTTATTTATGATAATGTAACTGATTTCAAGGATGGTATATCCATTGCAGAAAAAAATGAAAGTATTGGAGTCATTAACAAACAAGGGAAAGCTGTTATCGATTTTAAATATGACGAAATAGAACTGTTAAATTCTAAATATTATTTAATTTCTATCAATAATAAATGGGGGATAATTGATAAGAAAACAAATGTAGTGCTCACCTGCGATTACGATGAAATAGAATTAGTTAAAGACTCATTTATTAAAATACAACGCAATAAAAAAATTGCATATTTCAACTTACAATCAGGAAAATTTATTTGGAAACAAGAAAATTTTAATAACTAAACCTTTAATTTTTGCCCTAACCTTAAAACAGCAGTGCTTTTTATTCCATTCTTCTTGCAAATATTTGAAACTGTTGTTCCGTATCTACGAGCGATTCCAGAAAGTGTATCTCCCTTTCTAACTGTATAAACTTTAACACCATTTTTATATGTTACAGCACCTTTGCCTCCTTGTTTTAGTGCAACTTTTTTTGCATCAGATATGTATGCGAATGTTTTTTTATTCAAACATAATGTATCAGCCAACAATTTTTTATCATTAAATGAAATTAAATTGTTAGGGTTAATTGGTTGCCCTAAATACCTCACTTCAAAGTGAAGGTGGCTACCTCTTGAACGCCCCGTATTTCCACCCAAACCAATATTATCCCCTGCAAATACTTCTTGCCCTATTTCAACATTAATTTTTGATAAATGAGCATAATACGTTTCCAAACCATTGCTGTGCCTAATCACAACAACATTTCCATACGATTTGCTTTTTTTGGCAATCCGTACTTTCCCATCAAAAGCAGCAGCTACTTTATCTCCAGTTTCTAAATCAATATCAATTCCATAATGATATCGTCTTTTTCTTGGTCCAAAATCAGAAGTTACTCTACCAGAAAAAGGGTGGTAGTATCCACAA
Organism: Arcticibacter sp.; assembly: GCA_021155045.1. Taxonomy (GTDB): domain Bacteria; phylum Bacteroidota; class Bacteroidia; order 2-12-FULL-35-15; family 2-12-FULL-35-15; genus 2-12-FULL-35-15. The sequence goes on along the minus strand of JAJNQB010000001.1, from coordinate 130,837 downwards.
CTGCTTTCATCATACAAGCAAAGTATGTAAGAACTATCTTTTAAAGTTGCTACATCAAATTTTGGAGAATGAATATTTATAGTATCCCAATTGCAGTATAAATCATACGCAGGAAAAAGAATCAATGAATCATTAAAATCAGCCATTTCGTCCTCATCAATTTCATAAGGCACAGTATCGGAGTCGACATAGTATTGAGAAAAGTCACCGAATGAACAATCGGCAGACTTTGCAGAGAGTTTAATCAGTAATGAAAAAAGAAGAAGAGAAAGAAATAATCTTTTCATTAGCTACAATATAAATATTATTATCAGTATCCATTTAAAAAATAAGATTTGCAAATATGTACATTTTTTCTAAAAAATACAATGTTAATTTAAGTTAATATATAATCAAATTATTCATGAAAACTAAATATTATTAAAATAAAGAACTTTATATTTGAAAAAAAATAATTATGAAAACAGCAGAAATAAAAACAAACAAAGGATTATTAAAAGTTGAATTTTTTGAAAAAGATGCACCTGGAACAGTAAAAAATTTTTGTGATTTAGCAAGCAAAGGATTTTACGATGGATTAACTTTCCATAGAGTAATCCCAGGATTTGTAGTGCAAGGAGGTTGTCCAAACGGAATTGGAAATGGTGGTCCTGGATACAAAATAAAATGTGAATTAAATGGCGAGAATCAATTTCACGACAAAGGAGTGCTTTCAATGGCTCATGCAGGAAGAGATACAGGAGGCTCACAATTTTTCATTGTTTTAAGCAGAACGCAAACAGCGCATTTAGATAGAAACCATACCTGTTTTGGAAAAATAACAGATGGTCTTGACATTATTGATAATCTCAGGCAAGGTGATGTAATGGAAAAAATTACAATAACTGAACAATAATTATTTTCCGTTGGAATTGCCCTTAAAACCACTCGTGTAAATTTTTAAACCAAAACAAAGTGCTAACGTACATTTGTACAGGAATTAGACTTATCCTAAAGGTTAGATACGTTAAAATCCTTTCATAAAGGAATGGTAGTAGCAGCCATTCCTTTTATTTTTTGTACTTTAATTTTAAATTTACTACGCAATGACAAAAAAAAATTTATACTGGATTTGCCAAATTGGAGGCTGGTTGTTTTTTGTTATTGCCCAAAGTATTTTTTTTCAATTAAATAATTCGCTAACACTAAACTTAATTGTTAGCTTATTAATTCTGCTTGCCTTCGGCATCAGCCTTTCACATTTGTACAGAAATGCTATTGTAAAATTCGGCTGGCTAAAACTCAATGCTATTCAATTAATACCAAGAGTAATTTTTTCTACTGTTGTTCTTGCTACCATTCTGGAATACTCTCAATATTTTATTGGTTGGATAATGAAAATTTCAATTATCAAACATTCGGATAACCTTACAATAATTGTAAATATTCTTAATCTTGCTTTCTTATTTTTCTTTTGGTCGCTTATTTATTTTTTAATTCACTATATCGAAAATTATAAAAAAGTAGAAATTGAAAACTTAAAATGGCAAGCCTCAATCAATGAAATTGAGCTAAATAAATTAAAATCGCAATTAAATCCTCATTTTATGTTTAATTCTATGAATAGCATAAGAGCTTTGATTGATGAAAACCCAGAAAAATCAAAAGATGCCGTAACACAACTCTCCAATATTTTAAGAAGTACATTGCTGATGGGTAAAAATAAAGTTATCTCTTTTGATGAAGAGTTTAAAATCGTGCAGGATTATTTATCACTCGAAACAATTAGATATGAAGAACGGTTAAAAACAATATTTACAATTCATCCAGAAAGTAAACATTTTAATATTCCACCTTTAATGCTTCAGACACTAGTAGAAAATGGAATAAAGCATGGTATTTCAAAATTAACTAAAGGAGGAACAATAGAAATAACAACAACTATTAATAAACAAAATTTAATTGTTGAAATAAAAAATAGTGGACAATTATCAAAACAAAAAGAATCAACAACAGGTCTCGGATTAAAAAACACAATACAAAGGTTGGAGTTACTCTATGGAAAGGAAGCCCAACTAACAATTAAAAATTTAGATTCAGAAAATGTAGTTACAGAATTAATTATTCCTAAAAACACTTTATTATGAAGGCATTGATAATAGACGATGAACGTCTTGCAAGACAGGAACTGAAAAAGCTTTTAACCCCATTTAAAGAAATTGAAATTGTGGGCGAAGCTGAAAATTCGGATACTGCAATAGAATGTATTGAAAAACACAAACCAGATGTAATATTTTTAGACATTCAAATGCCAGGGAAAAATGGATTTGAGCTACTTGAGGAAATTAGTGCATTGCCAGAAATAATTTTTGTTACAGCTTATGATGAATATGCTATAAGAGCTTTTGAAGTAAACGCCTTAGACTATTTATTAAAACCAGTACAAGCATCTAGATTAAATGAAACAGTTAAAAAATTATTACAAAAAGAAGTATCTGAAAAAACAGAAAACAAAAATAACTTTCCAACTTTAAATGACGATGACCAAGTTTTTGTAAAAGATGGAGAAAAATGCTGGTTTGTAAAACTAAGCAACATTCGGCTTTTTGAATCAGAAGGAAACTATGTAAGAGTTTATTTTGATACAAATAAACCACTTATATTAAGGTCGCTTAATAATTTAGATGAAAAACTAAATAACAAAACATTTTTTAGAGCAAGCAGAAAACATATTGTAAATTTAAAATGGGTTGATAGTATTGAAAGTTGGTTTAATGGCGGATTAATGGTGAAATTAAAAGGTGGCGAACAAGTTGAAATTTCGCGCAGGCAAGCAGCAAAATTAAAAGACATGATGAGCCTTTAATATGCAAATGGAATGGAAAAAATATTGGCAATGCAATAAAAACAAATTTGTTTTTACTTCCACATTTATTTTTCTTGCTATTGTTTTAACTTCTTTTTTGTTCTTTTTAACATATAATGAAAATAGAGTTGGTTATATTTTTAACGACCCTATTTTAAAATTAATCATACCAAAAGAATTTTCTGTTTTTACTTTTTCTTTAACCTATTCATTAGCAATTATCGGACTTTCTATTTCAATCAAAACGCCTGTACTCTTCATTCAAATTATTCAAGCATATTTAATTTTAACCGTATTAAGAATTATTTGTTTATCCATTTTCCCTCTTGAAGCACCAGAAAAAATTATCCCGCTGAACGACCCTTTTCTTGAAAATACTTTTTATAGCGGACGAGAAAATCTAAAAGATTTATTTTTCTCAGGACATACCGCAACCATTTTTTTATTTGGACTATACTTTAATAACACAAAATTGAAAGCGCTCTTTTATTCAGGAAGTTTTGTTATTGGAATATTTCTAATAATACAGCACGTACATTTTTCTATTGATGTGGCTGCTGCACCAATCTTTTCAATTTTGGCGAGTAGGATTCAAAAAAAAATGATGAAACGCATTGGGTAAAAAAAGCGACTCATTTCTAAATCGTCCGCCAGCTGGCGGATAGCGGTGGCCCGACTCGAACGGACGTCCGCCAAAGGCGGATATGAGCCCATTTTATTTAATTAACCCTCGAACAAATAATCTTCCTTTTGCAGATTTTAATTGTTTTTCTCTTTTCAATGCTTCTGACTTGGATTCAAAAATCTCTGTATAAATAATTTTCCATGGTCTATACTTAATAGTGTAACCTTTGGTTGCAAGTTGATTATGCGACAACATCCTCTTTTCAATATCCGAAGTATAACCAATATAGATTTTATCGAATTCACAAGAATATAGTACGTAAACTGTAAACATATATAAATAAAAAAAGCGATTCATTTCTGAATCGCTTTGTAGTAGCGGGGGCCCGACTCGAACGGACGACCTTTGGGTTATGAGCCCAACGAGCTACCAACTGCTCCACCCCGCAATATATTTTTAAGAACTATTTTTTACTTACTCCCAACTGCTCCACCCCGTTCCATAGGAACTCCTACGGAGCAATATATTTTTAAGAACTATTTTTTTTACTTACTACCCGACTCGAACTTACGTCCGCCAACTGGCGGATATGAGCCCAACAATTCGCCAGCTGGCGAATCCACCCCGTTCCATAGGAACTCCTACGGAGCAATATATCGTATAAAATATGTCATTAAAAGAACGAAAAGGTTCAACTGCCTTTTTAAATTGCGGTGCAAAGATATATTTTGTTTCTTTGTACTCCAAATAACTTATTAACATTTTTAACTAATGGCGCATAAAGCCGGTTTTGTAAACATTATAGGAAGTCCAAACGTTGGCAAATCAACACTCATGAATGCATTGGTTGGCGAACGTCTTTCTATTATTACATCAAAGGCTCAAACTACAAGACATAGAATAATGGGAATTGTTAGTGGTGAGGATTTTCAAATAGTTTATTCTGATACTCCCGGTGTTTTAAAACCAAATTATAAACTTCAAGAGTCGATGATGGACTTTGTACATACAGCTCTTGTGGATGCTGATGTGATTCTATTTGTTACCGACATTTATGAAGACATAAAAATTGAGGAAAAAATATTATCCAAAATAAAAAATTCAACAGCTCCAGTACTCTTAATTATAAACAAAATAGATTTGGGAGACCAAACTAAACTTGAAGAAAAAGTAGAATATTGGAAAAATGAAGTCCCAAAAGCTGAAGTAATTCCGGTATCCGCATTAAAAAAATTCAACATCAATTATATTTTCGATAGAATAATTGCTCTTTTACCTGAAAGTCCTGGCTTTTATGATAAAGAACAATTAACTGATAAACCTGAAAAGTTTTTTGTTTCTGAAATTATAAGAGAAAAAATTTTGATGAATTACAAAAAAGAAATCCCCTATTCTGTTGAAGTTATAGTTGAAGCATTTAAAGAGGAAGAAAAAATCATTAAAATAAGAGCAGAAATTATTGTTGTACGAGATTCTCAAAAAGGTATTATCATTGGGCATCAAGGAAAAGCCTTGAAAAAAGTGGGAACAGAAGCAAGAAAAGATATAGAAACGTTTTTTGAAAAACAGGTGTTTTTAGAGTTGTTTGTTAAAGTAAACAAAGATTGGCGTGATAGTGATACACATTTAAAGCGTTTCGGATATTCAAATTAATAATTAAAATAAAACTCAAAAGGTGGCAAATATAGTAGCAATAGTAGGAAGACCAAATGTTGGAAAATCAACGCTCTTTAATCGTTTGACAGATAGCCGAAAAGCTATTGTTGATGAAATATCGGGTGTTACAAGAGACAGACATTATGGAAAATCCGACTGGAATGGTGTTGAATTTTCTGTGATTGATACAGGTGGATATGTTAATGGATCGGAAGATGTATTTGAAGGTGAGATTCGAAAACAAGTACAATTGGCAATTGAGGAAGCAAATATAATTTTGTTTGTTGTAGATGTTACTGAAGGTGCAACGGATGATGATAAAACAGTTGCTGATTTATTAAGACGTTCAAAAAAGAAAGTTTTTTTAGTTTCAAACAAAGTAGATAATCACGATAGACAAGCTTTATCTGGAGAATTTTATGTATTAGGTTTAGGAGAAGTGTACAATATTTCTGCTATTAGTGGTAGTGGTACAGGAGATTTATTAGATGAGGTGGTTAAAGAGTTGGATAAAGAAGCCAAGCCAGAAGAATTTGATATTCCTAAATTTGCAATCGTAGGACGACCAAATGTTGGGAAATCATCTATGGTAAATGCATTGGTTGGTAAGGATCAAAACATTGTTACAAACATTGCTGGCACCACAAGAGACAGTATCAACACACGATACACAGCATTTGGTCATGATTTTGTTTTAATTGACACAGCAGGAATTAGAAAGAAATCGAAAGTAGAAGAAGACTTAGAATTTTATTCTGTAATGCGTTCAATACGCTCTATTGAAGATTGTGATGTTTGTTTGCTTTTAATAGATGCCACACAAGGGCTTGAAGCTCAAGATTTGAACATCTTTCATTTAGCAGAAAAAAACAGAAAAGGAATTGTTATTCTTGTTAACAAATGGGATTTGGTTGAAAAAAACACGAATTCTACAAAAGAATATGAAGAAAAAATTCGTGAAAAAATTGCCCCTTTCCGTGATGTACCAATAGTTTTTACTTCCGCAACTACAAAACAAAGGGTTTTAAAAGCAATTGAAATTGCAGAAAAAGTTTACGCTAACAGAACAAAAACAATTAAAACACGTCAGCTAAATGATGTGATGCTACCTATAGTTGAAAACCACCCTCCAGCAGCATTAAAAGGCAAGTATGTTAAAATTAAATTTATTAATCAGTTGCCAACTCATGCACCAACATTTGCTTTTTATTGTAATCTCCCTCAGTATGTTTCAGAATCGTATATCCGATTTTTAGAGAACAGGTTACGTGAACAATTTGATTTTGAAGGTGTACCTATTCAAATTTTTATGAGAAAAAAATAAATTATCTCATTTTAATCATTTTATTTTTCCATTGCTCAGGTACTTCAATCGTTTTATTTGTTTCATAGTTAAAACAAACAATTATCGCTAGGCCTTTGGCAACTTCTATTTCAACACCATTAATTTCTTTAACAATAGAACATTCCATATTAAAACTTTTTGTGCCAATATTAGAAACCCACGTATAAACAAACACCTTATCGTCCAACAAAATGGGTAGTTTGTATTCCATTTCTATTTTTGCAAGAATTAGACTTTCTTTTTGCCAATCAATTTTTATATCTTCCCCCATCAAAGCATTAAAATAATCAACCCTTGCAAGCTCAAAATAAGTAATATGATTTGCATTGTTTACATGCCCTAATTTATCTACGTCTTTAAACCGTATTTGTATTTGAATCTTATGTTTCATTACTCAGTAATTTTTCACAAAACTACTCATTATTTGTAGTATTTACTTCGCAAGACAATTAGTTTTTAGTAATTTTGACTCACTATTTAACTTAGTACAATGCGTAATATTATTATACTTTCAGCTTTTGTATTTTTTTTAAAGAACAGTTATTCCCAAGAATTAACCGCTACTCAAATTTTTCCAGAGGCGTTAAATTCAGGAAAAACATACATTATTGAGGCTATCATAAAAAAAGGAACTATAACAGGTTTTATGAAATTTGCACAAGAACTTTCAGAAGGAATTGTTGCTACAGAAAATGAAAATGTTGGAGGAAGTTTTTCTTTTGTTGATAATACAGCAAAAATTGTTTGGGTGGCACCTCCCATTGCCGAGGAGTTTAAAATAAGTTACAAAATAACCATTCCTCAAAATAATAGTGGAAAGATAAAATTTACAGGCAAAATTTCTTATATAAATAATAACGAAAGGATTATTTATGAATTAGCATCTAAGGAAATAATCATTGATGGCATGGAACAAACATTTAATAAATCGGAAGAAAAAAAAGAAGAAATAATTGTTCAAAACAAAAAGGTTGAAAATAAAAAAATCATAGAAACAAAAGAAAAAACACAACAACTGCCTCCTACCTCCAAAATACCAGTAACAGCTGCACCTATTAGCTTAGGAAAAACGTACCGTGTGCAAATTGGAGCATTTAGCCAAAAACCAAAAATTGAAAGTGTTCCTGAAATTTCTACAATTGTACTAGAAAATGGTATAACAAAATATTTTAGTGGTAACTTTGAATCCTATGAAGATGCCAACAAGCGTAAAAAAGAAATGATTGAACAAGGTTTTGCAGGAGCATTTATTGTGCAGTTTGAAAATGGAAAAATTATAAAATAAATTTGAACTTTATACGTTCAAGTGAAACAATGAAAAAATTTACAATACTCTTTTTATTAATAGCCAATTCAATACTTCCTTCCTTCTCACAGGTAAGCGTTAAAGATTCTTCTATTTCAACGCCTATTTTAGGATTAAGCTATGGCTACTATTTCCCCTCAGGAGATATGGCTGATAGATTTGGAAATAATTCATCGGTGCAACTGAATTTAGATTTTAAATCTAAAAAGAAAGCAATGATTGGCATCAATGGAAGTTATTTCTTTGGCAATAGCATCAAAGAAAATCTATTTGATAGCCTTGGATACATCATCAATAAAAATGGTGAATTTGCAGACATTCGCTTATTTGAAAGAGGATTCACAACATCCATTACACTAGGAAGAATTTTTACTTTAAAAAAACCAAATCAAAATTCTGGAATAGTATTTAATGTTGGCTTCGGGTTTATGCAACATAAAATTAGAATTGAAGCAATTGGAAACAACACTCCTCAACTATCAAAACAATACAAAAAAGGCTATGATAGGCTCAGCAACGGTTTTTTGCTAAGCCAAAATATTGGCTATTTATATTTAAGTAATAATCGCTTAGCAAATTTTTATATCGGATTTGAATGTATGCAAGGATTTACTAAAAACAGACGAAGTTATAACTTTGATACTATGGAGCAAGACACAAAAAAGCGAATTGACATTTTGTATGGAGCAAAACTTTCATGGATTTTACCATTGTACAAAAAAGCCCCACAAGAATTTTACACATATTAAATTCTCGAAATAAATAGAAATGCAAATAATTTACAATCTATCTATCTATTTGTACAAATTATTGATTCTGATTGCTTCTCTTTTTAATCACAAAGCAAAATTATGGTTAAAGGGGAGAAAGAATATTTTCGATTCGCTTCATTTAAAATTTAAAAATAACACTTCCAAAACAGTTTGGGTTCATTGTGCTTCTCTTGGGGAGTTTGAACAAGGAAGACCGCTGATTGAAAAAATAAAAAAAACATATCCTGAAATAAAAATATTTCTTACTTTTTTCTCCCCATCAGGCTATGAAATAAGAAAAAACTATTCTGAAGCAGATTACATTTTTTATTTACCGCTTGACACAACATCAAATGCAAAAAAATTAATTGATATTGTAAAACCGACAGCTGTATTTTTTATCAAATATGAATTTTGGTTTAATTATTTGAATGCGTTAAAAGAAAAGAATATTCCAACATATTTAATCAGCGGTATTTTCAGACCAAATCATTATTTTTTTAAATCTTATGCTTTGTGGTATAGAAATCAATTGAAAAATTTTAACTACTTTTTTGTTCAAAATGAAACTTCTAAATCTTTGCTCAACTCAATTGAGATACAAAATGTAACAATAGCTGGAGATACCCGATTTGATAGAGTTTATGAAATATCCCAACAAACAAAAGAATTTGAAATTATTCGAGCTTTTTGTGAAAACAAAAAAATTATTGTAGCGGGAAGTACATGGGAAGAAGACGAAAAAATACTATCATCTTTTGATTTTAACAACTCTAAACTTATCATTGCTCCACACGAAATTGATGAAAACCATTTAAAAAATATTGAAACTCTCTTTAAAAAGAAAAAGATTTTACGCTATTCAAAAGCGAACATAAAAGATGTAAAAGATTATTCTATTTTAATTATTGATAACATTGGAATGCTTTCTTCCTTGTATAAATATGGCAGCATAGCATATATTGGAGGGGGATTTGGAAGTGGAATTCACAACATATTAGAAGCTGCTACTTTTGGTTTACCTGTGTTGTTTGGACCCAACTACAAAAAATTTTCTGAGGCAATAGAACTAATTAATATGGGTGGTGCTTTTTCGATTACCAATGAAAGCGATTTTAGGGATAGAATGATTTATTTAGACAATGAAAACAATCTAAAACAAGCATCAAAAATTTGTAAAAATTATATTGAAAACAATATTGGTGCTACTGAAATTATATTAAAAAATATTGTGATATAATTATTTTTCGACTAACCATTTTTCAATTTCTTGCTGGTCTAAATCAATATAATCAACCCAATACTCAACAATACTATTATTTACCAGATATATAGTTGGCATTTCTAAGCCTGCTAAATAAACAAAATTTTTTCCGTTTAAAATACAATGAGGAATTAGTTGTGTTTGTGTATCTTCAAAAAATGGTTTTAAATTTTTTTCGTCTCCATTTAAAACAAAATAAAAGGAAAGATTAGCATTTCTTTCATACATAATCCTCATTTTTTTTGCAGCAATTCTGCAATGAGGACATTTTAAACTCATAAAAGCAATAATATGTTTCCCTTCTGAAAGTGTTTTTGGTGGAACGAACAAAGTGGCATCTTTATACAAAGAATCTAACTCTAACTTAAAATTATTTTCTGCTTTGTTTAGATACGCTTCGGAATAATCTAATTCAACATAATTTAAAATAAATGGTATTGAAATAGAAACTATTATTGGGATTAGAATTACTAATCGAAATTTAGATTTTAATGTTATTCCTTTATGGTATTTATTCAATACGATTAGTGCAAGAATCATAAAAGCATTTTTAATAATTGCTTGCGCTGGAGTCATTTCAATTTTAGTTCCAAAACAACCACAATTTCCTTTATTCCCTACAATTAAAATCAACAATCCTAAATAAACACAAAACACAAGAAGAAGAATGATAGCGGTTTTATAAACAATTTTAAGATTAAGATGTAGGATGAGAAAAATCCCGATTAAAAATTCTGCCCCTATCATCAATCTAGCTACAAAAGGAGCAACTTGCCAATTTATAAAACCTAAATCAACAAATGTATATTCGAACGGTTCAATAGGGTATAATTTTGCATAGCCCGAATACAAAAAAACGGAACCCAACAGCAGACACAGAATAGTTAAGATAATTTTTTTTATCATCACAAATGAAAATTACATAAAAAAAGCATTCGTCTGCTGACGAATGCTTTTTTTAAATAGATTATAAATCTATAAATTATTTTAACTCACATGTAGTTGTATATGTATAACTACTACCAGTTGGAGTATAAGAATAGCTTAAACAAGCTGCTTTTGCATCGCCTTTTTTAGCTTTAGTATAAGTTGTTGTGCTAGTAGTGCTAACGTAACCTGGTTCAGTACTAGTATCAGTACAAGTACAAGTACGATCTTTTTTACAAGATGCTAATGATGCTACAGCAACAACAGCAATAAATATAACTTTTTTCATGTTTTTTATTTTTAAGATTTTATAAAATTATTTTAATTCACAAGTTGTAGTATATGTATACCCGCCAGTTGTAGTACTTGAAGTAATACATGCTTTTTTAGCATCGCTTTTCTTAGCTTTAACTACAGTATAAACTTGAGTCCCTCCAGTATATCCTGGTTGAGTACTAGTTTGAGTACAAGTACAAGTACGATCTTTTTTACAAGATGCCAATGATGCTACAGCAACAACAGCAATAAATATAATTTTTTTCATGTGTTTTTATTTTTTATAGATTTAATAGTTTAATTATTTCAATTCACAAGTTGTAGTATAAACAACTCCTCCTTGTGTTTCTGTTGAACTCAGGCAATTTGCTCTAGCAGCAGATTTTTTTGCTTTAGGGTAGGTTGTAACTTGAGGAGTTCCTGTAAACCCAGCAGCAGAGGTTGTGCAAGTACAAGTGTAATCTTTTTTACAAGATGCTAATGATGCTACAGCAACAACAGCAACGATTAATAGTTTTTTCATTTTTGTTTAATTTTTTTTGGTTAGTAATGAGGCAAATGTATTAAAAAAACCGTTTTAATTTAAAAATTAGTAAGATTTTTTAAATTTGTTCACAATATTACATTATTGATAATCAAGTTATTATGAAATAAGTGACAAAAATCATTATTATTTAATTTCTTTAACAGGAACAGCGCTATAAACACTCATTCCATCAACACTTTCAATATTAACGGGTATTCCTGAGCTATTATTTACGGAGCTTCCTCCAAATTCTTTTAAATTAACGGGTAAACCATTACCATAAAAGCTACTTCCGCCCAATTCTTTAATATTAATTGGTAATGCTCCATAAATACTGCTACCTCCAAGGCTTTTAATATTTACATCCATATCTGCCATCATTCTTACATTAATTGAACCGTCCTCGTTTATAGGAATACTAGCATATTTGTTAAAGTTGGGTTTTTCTGCCTGAGCTTCATTAAGAATTGTATTGTTTTTAAAAACTAAAACAACCAATGCAATGGCTATGGTTGTTAGAACTACTTTTGTGTACAAATCTGTTTTCATTTTTTTAGGTTTTATTTATTTAACTGTTTTATACAAAAAACGTCCCAGAAATTCCGAGACGTTTTTAAATTTTGCTATTTTCAATACTAATTTATTTTAAACTCAAATTCTAAACTTGTAAGTCTAGCGTAATCTTCTCCTGTTTTTTTGATATCATCATCATCATCATCAAAACACCAAACAATTTTAGTTTTTACTCCATTATTTTTCATCTCTTCAATTTTCATTAATAATTGTTTGATTGATATTATGGAAGAGGAACTTAAATAAAACAAGTTAATGGTTATGGTTAGCTCTTTCGGATTAGAAATTTTTAAATTATCAATCCAGTCCACAACTGATTTGTAAAATTCTTTGCTATCTTCCGGAAAGGACTTCCCTTCAATTAAAACAGAGCTAGAAGCAGCATCCATAATAATATGAGGGGTATTGTTTGTTTCTTTTATTTCTAATCTGTTCATTTTAGCCCGACACTTTAGATTGTAATGAAAATAATGAATATTCTTTATTAAGCATTTGGAATTCGAAATCGATATTATTGCTTGATTTTAATGCTATTGTTAAAAATCCTAATCCAGCTCCACCTTTAGCAGAAAGTTCACCATTTGAAAGTACTTCTATATACTGCTTTTTTAAATCAGTGTCGCTTAAAGACTTGATTGAATTTAACCGTTTATTCAATTTTTCGGCCATTAAATTGGTTATTATATTACCTGAAAATATGGTAAAATCATTTTGTATTTTACCAATAATAAAGTAAGTCATTTGATAACCATTATTATCTTTTTCGCCATGCAAACAAATATTTTGTAATGTTTCAATAACAATATTAAATATTCTTTTTACAGCACTTTTGCTAACACCCAAATATTCCATTTGAGTTTCAACTAAAGATGAAATAGAATTAACTTTATTTTGGTCTAATTCGCCAATATGAGAAACTATTATTTTACTATCTGCAGCTGAATAAGCACTTTTTATGCTACTAACCTTGGCAGTAAAAATCGATTCTTCAACGGATCCGCTCTTATTTAAATCCATAAAAACTTGCTCTTATTCTGAAAAAATAATAGTTATTAAATGTAAAATTACCCCAATTATACGAAAAAAATCAAAAGAAACTACGCTTTTATAGCTGATTTTTGTTTTTTAAGCATTTTTATGTCTTGCGCTTAGCACTTTTTCAATATCTGTAAACTGAAAACCTTTTGCGCTTAAAAGCACCAAATAATGAAAAAACAGGTCTGCGGCTTCATTTAGAAACAAATCATCATTATTATCTTTTGCTTCAATAACTAGCTCTACTGCTTCCTCTCCTACTTTTTGAGCGATTTTATTTATTCCTTTTTTAAAAAGTGAAGATGTATAAGAGCTTTCTATAGGGTTCTCCTTTCTTTGCTTAATGATTTGCTCTATTTTATTGATAATATCCTGCGATGTGTTAGATTCATTATAACAGGTATCGCTTCCAGTATGACAAACGGGTCCGCTAGGCTTTACTTTTATCAAAATTGAATCTTTATCACAATCTAACTTAATTTCTAAAACATCCAAAAAATTACCGCTTTCTTCCCCTTTTGTCCACAACCTATTTTTTGAGCGAGAGAAAAAAGTAACACGTTTCTCAGATTGCGTTTTTGCAAATGCTTCCTCATTCATGTAGCCTTGCATCAGCACTACATTTGTTTTTTCATCTTGAATGATTGCCGGAATAAGTCCATCTGAATCTTTAGTAAAATTTGGTTTCATATTCTTACTTCTATTTTTTCGTTAAATAAATATGTTTTTAATTTTTGAATACTAATTTCTTTGTAATGAAAAACACTTGCTGCTAATACAGCATCTGCTTTACCATCAACAAAAGCATCTTTAAAATGCTGCATTGTTCCTGCTCCACCACTAGCAATTACAGGTACGCTTACCTGTTCAGATATTTGTTTGGTTATTTCATTGGCGAATCCTTTTTTAGTTCCATCGTTATTCATTGATGTTAAAAGGATTTCTCCTGCACCCGATTTCACAACACTTTTAGCCCAATCAATCGCTTTAGTATTTGTTTTTATTTTACCACCATTTAAATATACATACCAATCATTCTCTTGAAATTTTATATCAATAGCCACAACAACACACTGGCTTCCAAATTGACTTGCTATGTTATTTATTAATTGTGGATTTTTGAAAGCAGCAGTATTAATGGATACTTTATCTGCACCAGCATTTAATAAAACAGAAACATCTTCAACTGAATTGATTCCTCCACCAACAGTAAAAGGTATATTTATGTGTTTTGCAATTTTTGTAACAAGTTCAGAAAATGTTTTTCGGTTTTCATTGGTTGCAGTAATATCTAAAAAAACCAATTCATCTGCACCTTGCTTAGCGTATTCAATTGCTAATTCAACAGGATCTCCGGCATCGCAAACATTTTCAAAGTTTACACCTTTAACTGTTCGTCCATCTTTGATATCTAAACAAGGAATAATTCGTTTTGTTAACATTTATAAGTATGTTTTTAACTCATTTAATTTTATTCTTCCTTCATAAATAGCCTTTCCAATGATTACTCCTGAACAACCTATTTTTTCTAATTCTATCAAATCATTGGCACAAGAAACCCCTCCACTAGCAATTAAATTAAGGGTTTTAAATTGTGCTATTATTTTTTTGTACACATCAAAAGATGGACCTTGTAGCAATCCATCTTTAGAAATATCCGTACAAAAAATATTCGTAATTCCGAAGTCTAAATTTTTTTTTATAAAATTTTCAATCGAAATATTTGTATTTTCTAACCATCCTCCTATTGCAATTTTTTCGTCTTTTACATCGGCTCCCAACATTATTTTTTGAGCCCCATACTTTTTTATCCATGAATAAAACAAGTCTTTGTTGGTAACAGCAACACTGCCAATTGTTGCTATGGAGGCACCCGCATCAAAAACAGACTGAATAGTTGAATCCGTTTTTATTCCACCACCAAAATCAATTATCAATTTTGTTTGTGAGGCAATTTGTTCCAACGTTTTTTGATTTACAACCGACCCTTTTTTTGCACCATCTAAATCGACTAAATGCAATCGTTTTATTCCAATGCCTTCAAACATTTTGGCAACTTCCAATGGTTGTTCATTGTAAACAGTTTTTTGAGCATAATCACCTTGAGAAAGTCTTACACACTTCCCTTCTATTATGTCAATTGCCGGAATTATTTCTATCATAAATTCAAAAAATTTTTTAATATCAATTGCCCTGCATCACTCGATTTTTCAGGGTGAAACTGAACAGCATAAAAATTATTTTTTTGTAATGCCGAACTGTAATCGATGCCATAATTTGTACTTGCAATTATATCATTTGATTTTTCAGCATAATAACTATGCACAAAATACATGAATTCATTTTCATTTATCCCTTTAAATAAATCAGACTTTAGATTATTAATTGTGTTCCATCCAATCTGAGGCACTTTTAATTTTTCATTATTTAGAGTTTCAAATTTTTTGACTTTAGAATTAAAAACTCCCAAACACTCAGTATTTCCTTCCTCCGAATATTCACACATCAATTGCATTCCTAAACAAATTCCAAGTATTGGTTGTTTCAAGGACAGAATCAACTTATCTAAATTTCGTTCTCTTAAATAATTCATTGCAGAACTTGCTTCGCCAACACCCGGCAAAATTATTTTTTCAGATGAGAGTAATTCATCTACTTTATCTGTAACAATTGGAAATAAATCTAATCGTTCTAGAGCAAATTTCACAGATTGAACATTTCCTGCATTATATTTTAAAATTGCTACTTTCATTAAATGATTCCTTTTGTACTTGGTAATGTCATATTATTTTGGTCTCTTTTTATTGCCATTTTTATTGATTTTGCGAAGGCTTTAAAAATTGACTCTATTTTATGATGCTCATTTTGTCCTTCAACTTTAATGTTCAAATTGCATTTTGCCGCATCGCTATAAGATTTAAAAAAATGAAAAAACATTTCAGTTGGCATTTCGCCAATTTTTTCTCTTTTAAATTCTGCATCCCAAACAATCCAACTTCTGCCTCCAAAATCTAAGGCAACTTGAGCTAAACAATCATCCATGGGCAATACAAAGCCATAGCGTTCTATTCCTTTTTTATCGCCTAATGCTGCTAAAAATATTTCTCCTAAAGCAATTCCAACGTCTTCGATGGTATGATGTTCATCGATTTGTAAATCGCCTTTCGCTTCAATTAACAAATCAATATTTCCATGTTTAGCAATTTGTTCTAGCATGTGATCAAAAAATGGAATCCCAGTATTAATTTTAGAATTCCCCGAACCATCTAAATTTAGTTCAATAGAAATTTTTGTTTCATTTGTATGTCTAATGTGTTCGGCTTTTCTTGCTGGCAATTTTAAAAAATTGTAAATCTCTTCCCAATCATTTACTATAGCTGAAATATCATTTTCAAATCCAATTGCGCTATCATAATTTTTTATTAAAATAGATTTTGAACCTATATTTTTTGCAAGCTTTACATCAGTGATTCTATCGCCAATTACAAAAGAATTTTTTAAATCGTAATTGCCCGATAAATAAGTAGTAAGCATTCCTGTATTGGGTTTTCGAGTTGGTTTATTTTCAGATTCAAATGATTTATCAATACAAATTTCAGAAAACACAATCCCTTCGGATGCCAATGTTTGAATAAGAAAGTTTTGCACGGGCAAAAATGTATGTTCTGGATAAATTTCTGTACCCAAGCCATCTTGATTTGTTACCATTACTAGTTTGTAATCCAACTCTCGAACAATTTTTCCTAACCAAGTAATTACACCTGGTAAAAATTTTAATTTTTCAAAACTATCAATTTGAAACGTGTTGGGTGGCTCCCAAATTAATGTTCCATCCCTATCGATAAAAAGTATTTTTTCCATTTTATGTCAGTTAAATTGTTTTAGTGATTCTAATAAATTTTGATTTTCACTCTTAGTCCCAACAGTAACACGGATACATCCTTCGCAGAGCGAAACCGCATTTCTGTTTCTTACTATAATTTGTTTTGATTTTAAAAAAGAATAAATCTCATTCGCATTTGTTGTTTTTACTAATAAAAAATTGGCTTCACTAGGATAAACTTTTAAAACGAAAGGGAATTTTTCAATTTTAGATTTTAGTTGCTCTCTTTCAAAAACTATTTCTTTTATCCAGTTGTTCATTTGATTAATGTTATTCAATGCTTTTATTGCAATTTTTTGAGAAACGTAATTAATATTATAGGGAGGTTTTATTTTGTTAAAAATATCAATAATTTGTTCCGAAGCAAAAGCCATTCCTATTCTAATTCCTGCCAAGCCCCATGCTTTTGATAGTGTTTGTAATATTACCAGATTTGGGTAATTTGGTAATTCGGAAATCAAACTTCTATAATTTGCAAAATTTATATACGCTTCATCAACAATAACAATTCCTGAGAATTTTTCAATAATTTTTTTTATAGAATTCCACGCAACACCATTGCCAGTTGGATTATTAGGGCAGCATACAAAAATGATTTTTGTATTCGCATCAATTGTTGCTATTATTTTTTCAACATCCAACTGAAAATCATTTTCAGTTAACGAAACTTTTTTTACTTCCACATCATTTATATTTGCTGACACTTCATACATTCCATAAGTTGGAGGGCAAACAATAATATTATCTACTCCTGGATTGCAAAAAGCACGAAACAAAATATCAATTGCTTCGTCACTACCATTTCCTAAAAAAATATTTTCTATAGGTAAGCCTTTTACCTGACTTAATTTTGTTTTTAAGTTCAGTTGCAATGGATCTGGGTAGCGGTTTAATTTTTCTGCATATTCAATATCAGAACCAATAGGTGAACCAAAAGAATTTTCGTTTGCATCTAAAAATATTCCTTCATTACCTTTGTATTCATCTCTCGCTGAAGAATAAGGAACAAGCTTTTTAATGTTTTCTCTCGTAATTTTATCTAATTCGAATTTCATTTTATTTTATTTTAAAGAATTCAACCTAACAGTAACCGCATTTTTATGTGCTTCTAAGCCTTCTGCTTCCGCCATTAATTCAATGGCGTTTCCTATGTTTTTTATTCCTTGTTCATTGATTTTTTGAAAAGTAATTTTTTTATAAAAACTATCTAATGACACCCCACTGTACGATTTTGCATAGCCATTAGTAGGCAAAGTATGATTTGTTCCGGATGCATAATCTCCAGCACTTTCACAAGAATAATTTCCAATAAAAACAGAACCAGCATTTTTTATTTTTTCTGCGACTATATTCTCATTCTTACAAACAATTATTAAGTGTTCAGGAGCATATTCATTCAACAACTCAACTCCTTCATCTATACTCTTAACCAGAATTACCTTACTATTCTCTAATGCTTTATTTATAATATTTTTTCTTGGCAATAATTGTTTTTGCATTTTTAGTTCATCATTAATTTTTTCAATTACACTATAATTGGTTGAAACTAAAATTACTTGTGAGTCTTCTCCATGTTCTGCTTGCGATAGCAAATCGGCTGCTACATATTCAGGAATACAAGTTTCATCAACAAGCATTGCTAATTCGGAAGGACCAGCAGGCATATCAATAGCCACTCCGAATTTGTTTACTAATTGTTTTGCACAAGTAACAAATTGATTTCCTGGTCCAAATATTTTATATGTTTTAGGAATGCTTTCGGTGCCATAAGCCATTGCTCCAATCGCCTGTGCTCCTCCAATTTTAAATATCATAGTGATTCCGACCAACTTTGCAGTATATAAAATAGCATCATTAATTTTTCCATTTTTATCTGGCGGTGTACATAAAATAATTTCATCACATCCAGCAATTATTGCAGGAACTCCAAGCATTAAAATAGTTGAAAAAAGAGGTGCACTACCACCTGGTATATATAAACCTACTTTCTGAATAGCAACTGATTTTCTCCAACATTGAACACCAGATATCGTTTCAATAATTTTAATATCTTCTTTTTGTGAAGTATGAAATTTTTCAATATTGAGTTTAGCTAACTGAATAGCTTGTTTCAATTTGTCTGAAACATTTTTTTCTGCTTCAACAATTTCAGCATTATCTACTTGAATATTATTCAATTCAACCTTATCAAATTGTTTAGTGAATTTTTTAATCGCTTGATCACCATTTAGTTTTACATCATTCAAAATATTATTTACTACTCCTTCAAGCATAGTAGTATCAAGCATTGGTCTTTTTATTAAACCAATCCAATCTGATTTTAATGGATATTTTATTGTTTTCATCTTATACAATCATTTTCTCAATTGGAACAACCAAAATTCCTTGAGCTCCCTTTGATTTTAATTTTTCAATTATTTCCCAAAAATCATTTTCATTAACTACACTATGCACCGAACTCCAGCCTTTTTCCGCCAAAGGTAAAATAGTTGGGCTTTTCATGCCTGGCAATATTTTGCATATTGCATCTAAATTTTCATTGGGTGCATTTAAAAGAATGTATTTATTATTTTTCGATTTTTTTACCGAATTAATTCTAAACAACAACTTCTCTAATATTAATTGTTTCTCTTTTTGAAGTTTATTATTCGAAATTAAAACTGCCTGAGAATTAAAAATCACTTCAACTTCTTTCAGTCCGTTTGTAAAAAGTGTACTTCCCGAACTAACCAAATCGCATACTGCATCTGCAAGACCAATACTTGGAGCAATTTCTACCGAACCGCTTATTTCGTGAATTTCTGCATTTATTTTATTTTTTTTTAAAAATTTAGTAAGTAGAAATGAATAACTTGTTGCAATTCTTTTTTTATTTAAATCTTGGATACCATTATATTTCTGATTTTTAGGTATTGCAATAGAAAGTTTACATTTACCAAAACCCAGCTTATCAACTATAAAAACATTTTTATTTTTTTCAAATAAGACATTTTCTCCAACAATACCAATATCTGCAACTCCATCTTCTACATATTGAGGAATATCATCGTCTCTTAAAAAAAACACTTCTAATGGAAAGTTGATTGCATCTGCTTTTAACTTATTTAATCCATTATTAAACTCAATTCCTGATTCTTTTAATATTTTTATAGAATCTTCGTTTAATCTTCCAGATTTTTGAATAGCTATTTTTAATGTTGTTTTCATATTTTTTTATAAATAAAAAAGGGCTTGCCGATTTGGAAAGCCCTTTAGATATATTGTTTTTGTTATATTTTCTTTAATTTACACAATACAGCATCTGCCTACCTTTTTGGATAAGAATGATGATGATGTATGTATAACATATTTTTCATTTCGGGACAAATGTATGAAATAATTTTATTTCAAAGCAAATTTATTTTTTTAAATAGATCAAAGTTGTACTTTTGAATAAACTCGAAAGCCTATGAAAACAAGAATTTACACTATTACGCTCGCTGCATTTATCTTATTTTCTTTTAAAGGAGATAAGAAATCTTATCAGTTGTTTGATTCAAAGGGACAACAAACTACCTATGAAAAACTTTTAAATGATGCCAAACAAGCGGATATAATACTATTTGGAGAGCTTCATGACAATCCCATTTGTCATTGGTTACAATTGGAATTAACAAAAGATTTGTTCGAAATTAAAAAAAACAAGTTGGTTCTTGGTGCAGAAATGTTTGAAGCCGATGACCAAATTGCAATAAATGAATACTTACAAAATAAAATTTCCGAAAAAACATTTAAAGATGAAGTTAAACTATGGCCCAATTTTAAAACAGATTATAAACCTTTATTAGATTTTGCTAAAACAAATAATTTAAATTTTGTTGCAGCTAATATTCCGAGACGTTATGCAAATCTTGTTTACGGAAAAGGAATTGAGAAGCTAGATAGTATTGATGCGGAAGCTAAAAAATGGATGTGCCCATTACCAATGAAATATGATGCTAATCTAAAATGCTATAAAGATATTTACGAATCTGCGGGTGGACACGGAGGAGAAAACCTACCAAAATCGCAAGCAGTAAAAGATGCTACTATGGCTTACTTTATTTCAAAAAATTGGAGTAAAGACAAAATATTTATTCACTATAACGGCAGTTATCATAGTAATTTTCACCAAGGAATAGAATGGTATTTAAAGCAAGAAAATAAAAATTTAAAAATATTTACCATTGCATCAACGGAGCAATTGGCAACAGATTCGCTAGCAAAAGAGCTATTAAATGTTGCTGATTACATCATTGTTACTCCAGAAAATTTGACTAAAACGCATTAAAATAAGTGGAATTAACAAGAATTTCAAATTCATTTTGGTTTTACCTGTTAATAGGCGCAGTTGCAATCTCTTGGGTTGCTCTTTTCAATGGCTATCCAATTGTTTATTCTGACACTTCAACCTATCTGTCTTCCGGTTTTGAATTTGAAACACCTTTTGATAGACCTATTACTTATGGACTTTTTATCTACTTAACAAGCTTTGGTGGCGTTTCTTTGTGGTTTACAGTCTTTTTCCAATCTCTAATTGTCGTTTATCTTATTTATTTATTGTTCAAATATTTTACAAACACAAACAGTCCCTCTCTTTATAGTTTACTATCTATTATAACATTATCTTTTACCTCTAGTCTTCCTTGGATAAGCGGAATGCTCATAGCAGATATCTTTACTCCCATTACTATCATCTCTCTTTTAATATTACTATTATCAAACAGCACAACAAAAAAAGAAAAATATTTTTTATATTTTATTTTTTTTCTTTCAAATGCAATGCACATGTCGCATTTGCTAATAAATTTATTTTTAATTATCACCATTTTACTGCTAAGTTATTTCACGTTTACAGGCTTTTACACTATATTGAAATCAAAAAAACAATTACTCATTTTATTATTTATTACTCTTTCTGGAATTGTTATCATGTCGTCTGCTATGTCGAAATCAAAACATATATTTTATATGGGTAGAATGGTTGAAAACGGAATTCTAAAAAAATATTTGGATGAAACGTGCGAAAATAGGCATTATCAAATTTGTGATTATAAAGATTCTCTCCCAAAAAATGCCGACCGATTCTTGTGGGATTTTGAAAACAGTCCAATTTATAAATTAGGAGGTTGGAAAACAACAAAAAAAGAGTTTAATGAAATAATATCTGCAACTCTTTCCAATCCTAAATACTTAAAACTTCACATAGCCTCTGCTTTAATTAACACCAAGAAACAATTAACTGAATTTAATTTAGGAGAAGGCAACATAGCATTTGGGGATGGAACAAAATTGCACGAAAGAATTGGAGTATTCATCCCTAATGATTTGAATGGATATGAAAAAAGCAAACAAACAAATAATAATTTTTTGCTTTTTAACGACTTCAACACTATTCAAAAAAATGTTGTTTATTTTTCTTTTGTTTTAATAATTATAGGTTTATTGTTTTTAAAAAAAAGATTATACATTTCTAGGAAGAATATGTATTTTTTTTTATTTGTATTATTTGGAATTATTTTAAATGATTTTATTTGTGCTTCTCTTTCAACCGTTGCAAATCGCTTTTCAGCAAGAGTTATGTGGTTAATTCCTCTTCTTGCATTATTAATTATTTTCAACATTAGTAAAAATAAAAAAGAGACATAAATTTATGCCTCTTTTTGTTTATAACGTTGCTTTATCTCTTTAACAATTTGTATGTTTTTTTGTTTTTGCCTTCTAAACTTAAAAAATACAATCCAGTTTCTAATTCTTGTAAAGACAATTGAGTTTTTTCATCCGTGATAACTCCTTGTATAATTGTTTTTCCAATATTATCCGTTAAATAATAATTATAACCAATAATATTTTTTGTTGAAACAATTGTAACATCTGAACTAGTCGGGTTTGGAAAAATAGAAATTGTATTAAGCATATCAATATCATCAATACCAACATATGTAACAAACATAGAAATACTCTGGCTCGTACAACCAAAACTATTTGTTGCTATTACGGAATAATTCCCGCTTTGAGTAATTGTATATGTTGTTCCTGTTGCGCCACTTATTGGAAAACCATTTAAGTACCATTGTAAATTAAATCCAGTTAAGAAACATGTTAATACATTTCCGCTTGGTAAAAAAGTTGGAGTTATTGGTAAAGGAACAACAGTGATATTTTGCAAGGCACTATTTGAAGTACAACCATTTGAATTTGTTAATTGCACCCAATAATTTCCCGATTGGAGAACGGTATAAGTTGGTCCATTTTCATTAATTAAAAGAGTTGTATCTCTGTACCATTGAACAGCATCTGAGCCAATCCCACTTGCTGTTAATAAAATAGAATCTCCAGCACAAATACTATCGTTAGGAGAGAAGGATAAAATAGCAGGAGAAGGATTTGCAAAAACATGGATTGTATCGTAATGTGTAAAAGACTGAACTACTGTAGTTCCAATTACGATACTACCAGAAGTTCCTCCTGCTCCACTAAAAGGAATGGTTCCTGTTCCTGTAACATTAAATGCAAATGCACCTAAATTATCGTCTGGTGAAACATTATCATCATCCCATATTGTTATAGTGTATGGAGGATTATTTAGCATAATGCTTAAACCAGTCCAAGAACCTGTCTGAACATTATTTAAAAACGATGATGTATATAAAGTTGTAGCCAGTGAATTTTGAATTACAAAATAGGGGTCAGGATTATTAAACGTGCAACTCGCTTCTTCCACGTCTCCACACCAATTGCTATTTAGGCTTGTTACATTAACTCCGGTAATAATATATGCCAAAATATCTGTTTGCAAAGAAACTACATACGTACCTGGTGTAGAATAATTTTGAGCAGTAGGAGTTTGTGCGGTACTTGTGTTTCCATTTCCAAAATTCCACGAATATGACGTTGGATTTGGAGCACCACTAATTAAACTATTAAAACTAACATTTGCTGTTCCGCAAGATTGAGCAGGAGTAAATGTAAATCCTGCATTACCACCAGCAGCTGGCAAAACATCTAAGTAAACCTGAATAACAGA
This sequence comes from Arcticibacter sp., assembly GCA_021155045.1. GTDB lineage: Bacteria > Bacteroidota > Bacteroidia > 2-12-FULL-35-15 > 2-12-FULL-35-15 > 2-12-FULL-35-15. Next base: position 106,779 of record JAJNQB010000001.1, on the reverse strand, counting down.
ATATTGGTTCCCAACTAAAGATAAATTTGCAACAACACCCACATCAATCACAAAACTCCCTGTTTGAATAGGGGTTCCACAAATTTTTACACAACCATGAATACTAACAGCAGGATCATATTGGCATCCCGTTGCAAAATTATTGCATTGCCAATTTAATCCAAAAGGCAAACCTGTAACCGACATAATTTTGAAATAATTAACCGTTAATCCTGATGTATCTGTAAACATCACAAAAGTAACATCTTGGTCATAAGGCTGACTCTGGATACCCGTTGGTAAAGTATCGGGATAAATGCCGGGTGTTGTTAATGTTGTATTCATTAAACATCCAGGGCATTGTGCTTGTGTTTTTTTGCTCGAAAAAGCACAAAGCACTATAATGAGGAAAAGAGTAATTTTTTTCATGAGGTTTGGTTTAGTTTTATCCAAATTTAATCAATTTTTGAACATTACAAAAAGACAGCTTATTTTCCAATTTTAAATCCTAAACTAGAACCCTGAGAGCGGACATCTTCTACTGTAAATTCTTTTACGTCTTCAAATATTAATGTTTGCAACATTTCTTCTGTTCGTTCTTCCTTTTTCATATCGGCAAGCCTTAAATGTTGGTTTTTAATTGCTTCGGCTATAGTTTGTCGAACTGTTCTTGCATTCCCAAAATGTTTATCCTTATTATTGTACAAATAATCAAAATATTTTTTCAGATGTGCTTCAGCATCTGAATTTAGAGTAATAGTTTCTTTTGCAAAAATTGAATTTGCAATTACAAACATTTCATCTGAAGAATAATCATAAAAATGAAATGTTCTATCAAACCTAGATTTTAATCCTGGATTTGATTGAATAAATTCGCTCATATTATCGGTATAACCAGCAACGATTACTCCAAACTTTCCTCTCAAATCTTCCATCCTTTTTAAAATAATTTGAATGGCTTCCTGCCCAAAATCATTACTTATATGTTTATTTGCTAATGAATATGCTTCATCTATAAACAAAACACCTCCTTGAGCTTCTGCAATTTTTTCACTTGTTTTAATTGCTGTTTGACCAATATATCCTGCTACCAAAGCTTCTCTATCCACCTCTACTAAATGTCCTTTTTCTAATAAGCCTAACCCTTTGTATATTTTTGCAACAATACGCGCAACTGTTGTTTTTCCCGTACCAGGGTTTCCTGTAAAAATACTATGTAATGAAAACTTATTTAAAACATCTTTTCCTGTTTCTTTATAAAATCGAACAAGTTTTACTAGTTCATTTATTTCTTTTTTAACATTATCCATGCCCGTAAGTGCATTTAATTCTGCTAAACCTTCATTCAAAATTTCCTCTTGAGTTCCTTCTGTTTTTAAATTTTCTGAATTTTCCACTTTTTGAGGTTGCGAGGCAAAGGCTTGTTCTAAAACGGTAAAAGGCTGCAAGACTCCCTCCTCGGAATTTTCGCCAACTTCAAACGGAACCAAAGCAACAAGCGTATCCATAAAAACTATTTCAATAGTATATTTATCATCTTTCCATGAACCTGCAATATCATTTCCCCAGCCAGCATCGAATGTATATGTAAAATCTTTTTTTTCTCCTTCAATTTTTCCGGTTCTCAAAACTTGTCCTTTAGGCTGTCCGGCATCATCATAAAAATTGAAAAACAATTCATAATTAAATGCTTTCGATGTTTTTATTTTTATTTTGAACTCTACCCAAACGTATGATGTATTATTTCTATTAAATTTTTTGTAATAAATTTTACTTTCGTTTTTACTAGCATCGTTTCCGCCAGAGTATAGTTTTACATGCTCAACAAAAAAATAAGGATTGTCAGAAGAACTAACCTTTCCTACTTCCTCCACAAAAAACTTTTTTGTGCCAACCAACTCATCATCAATATATGCTTCCCATTGATATTCTCCTTGCATCCAATATGTTCCTTCCTTAGCATTCCCCCACCCATCTCTGTAAAAAACAATATTTTCATCTGATTTAATTATTTTGCTTGACTCCAATTTACACAACTCTTTTTTTTCACTTCCATTAATAGAAAAAGCTTTCAATGTTAGTTTTGCGTCCCAATCTTTCTCATCAAAAAATTTATTGTAAAAAGAAAATTCAACTCGAATGTATGTTGTTTCTGCTCTATCAAACACGCTACGGTATTTTTTAGTAGCATTTGCCATCCACTCGTCTGAAGAGTAGCTTTTAATATCTTTAAATTTGTACGTTGTAGCCATAATCAGTTATAGAAAGTAGGATATAAAATTAAAACAAAGAAATTTATAAAAAAACAAAAAACCCCGAAAATAATTCGGGGTTTTGATAATTAGATAAATCTCTCTCTAAACTAAATCTAATTATTAATAATTGCCTTGGGCAATTGCTTTTTGTGAAGGATCGTAACTAAAAGCCTCGTTTAATAAGTTTCCATTAATAAATATTTGAACATGAACTGTTTTACGTGCAGGTAAAGTATTATAAGCTTCTACCATAAATTTATTACCAGCTTTTGCTTCAAAAAATATAGAGTAGTTTGTTCTAGTAACTGTTTCGTTTTCTGTTACAAAAACACCATCAACATTTGGTTTTAAGTAGTTGATTCCAACATTTCCAGATTCACTGATGATTCTATATTCCACACTTATTGTTTGTTGTGCTGGAGTCGTTTGAGGCTTAACTGAGTTTTCTTTTTTACAAGAAACCATCAAAGTGCTTACTAATACTGAGAAAGAAAGGATTAAATTTTTCATTTTTTTGTTTTTATGTCTTGAAATCGAGTGCAAAAGTACACTTTTTTTAATACAAAACAAATATTTGGCGACAAATTTATCTTTTTTGGCGATATTTTTATTAACAATGTCGATAAACGGGGTTAATAACCTAATTAAATTTAGATGCTTTAATCTATAAAATTATATAAGCTATAATATTGTTCTTGTTCGAAATTTTATTTTAATTTTGTTACCACTAAACTCAAAACCAAATCAACATGATTAATTATAAAAAAGTACTTACAGCAAGTATTATAGTTGCTTCTTTGGCTTCTATAAAAATGTACGCTCAAAATAATGTAGGTATAGGAACTACTACTCCAAATGCTAGCTCTATACTAGAGATGCAAGCAACAGACAAAGGTGTTCTTGTTCCTAGATTAACAACTGCACAACGTTTAGCTATTGCCACTCCGGCAAATGGATTATTAGTTTATGATACGAACTTTGATTGTTTTTACTATTATATAACTGCAACTACAACTTGGACTTCTCTTTGCTCTAGTGGTGGTTCTGGAAGTACAGGTCCGACAGGACCAACAGGCACAGCAGGTGCAATTGGTGCAACAGGTGCCGATGGAGTTACTGGCGCTACAGGGACAAATGGAATTGATGGTGTTACGGGTGCAACAGGACCTACAGGAACTGGTATTGCAGGCGCTACTGGCGTAACTGGACCAACAGGACCAGTTGGACCAACGGGAGTGGGATCAGGAACACCGGGCACAACTGGCGCTACGGGTCCCACAGGAAGTACTGGTATTGTAGGTTCCACGGGTGTTGCAGGAGCAACTGGGGCAACAGGAAGTATAGGTTCAACAGGAAGTACTGGAGCTACGGGTGTAGCAGGAAGTACAGGAGCAACTGGTTCTACAGGAACAATTGGTTCCACAGGAAGTACAGGGGCTACTGGAGTTGCTGGAGCAACTGGAAGTACTGGATCAACAGGTGCTACGGGTGCTGTTGGAACAACTGGACCTACTGGTGTTGCCGGAGCAACAGGAAGTACAGGTGCTACAGGTGCAACTGGACCAACATGGACATTATCTACTTTGACTTACAATACTAACGGAACAATTACTTTAAATGGTACAGCTGGTTCTGGTGGACCATTAACTACAACGAGTGGTAGTTGGTTAACCACAGGAAATTCGGGTACTGTTGCAGGAACGAATTATATCGGAACAAACGATGCTATTGATTGGGTAATGAAAACTGGAGGTGCAGCAGCTACAAATGAAAGAGCAAGAATATCTTCAACTGGTAATTATCTAGTAAACAATACTGCATCTGTAAGTCCTACGACAGATGTCTTCTCTTCTTTTGGATTCGGTTATCCAGGTGCTATTAACACCACTGCTACTATGACTTATCCTGTAAGTGGTTACAGTGCTGTTGCAGCTGCGGGTGTTTATGGAGAAAATATAGGTACTGGGCAAGGAGTTTATGGTTATGTAAGCGGAACTACAAATATAGGGGGTACTATTGGAGTATATGGAGAAGCTTTTAATGCTGTCGCAGCTTTAGGAGCAAATAACATTGCTTATGGTGTGGAAGGTTACAGCAACCGTATTCCTAGCGGAACAGGTTTAACGGCTGGCGTTTTAGGTATTATGGACAATACAGTTACAACTGGCGCTGCTTATGGTGTTATTGCACAAACAAGCTCTCAAAATGGATTTGGGGTCCTAGGGATAAATACATCTACTTTATTAACATCGCACGGTATTCAAGGGCAAGCTAGTTCATCAAAAGGAGCAGCTGGTATCAGAGGTATTAATAATACTAATCTACCACTCGGAACTGATGTTGCTTATGGTGTTTTAGGAAGTGTTGCAGGAACATTAACTACGGCTGGAGGTTTCTCTGCTGGTGTTAGAGGAGCTGCAACTGCCACCCCTGTTGCTGGAGCATTTACTATAGGTGTTTACGGAAATTCAACTGCAGCTACTGGTGCTGGATTTGGATTGTACGGAAACAACGCATCTGCAGGAGGTATCGGTGTATTTGGAGCAAACAACAATGCATTAGGAACGGCTGTTCATGGCACAGGAAACAATTCCGCTGGTTATTATACTTTAGCAAGAGGTGCTGGTGTTTCTGGTGATGGTGCACAATTTGGTGTTGCCGGTACTGCTACAACTACTGTTAATACAAATCCAAATAATGATGCAGGAACAAATGGTGCCAATGCTTCTGCTGGTGGTTACTTCCAAGTAGGAACTGTTGCTGCAACATTATTTACTGCCCAAACATGGTCTTACGTTGCCGTTAGAGATAACGGTGGAGTTTTAAGAAAAATCATTGGACCAGGAACAGTTAATACAATCGTAAAAGATTTAAATGAAAATTTAGTTGCTCTTTCTTGTCCTGAAACGCCTGAAAATATTTTTCAAGATTATGGTTCTGGAAAATTAGTAAATGGTAGAGCTCACATAACATTGGATCCTATTCTTTCTAAAAATATTGTTGTAAATGAGCAACATCCATTACGTGTGTTTGTTCAGTTAGAAGGCGATTGCAAAGGTGTTTATGTAACAAGCAAAACAGTAAATGGGTTTGATGTTATTGAATTAGACAATGGGAATTCTAATGTTAATTTTTCTTGGACAATTACTGCGAATCGTGCTGATGAACAATTAAGCGATGGTTCTTGGTCAAACTACTCTAAAGAAAGATTTCCTTTGGCGCCAGGCCCTCAAAAAACAAATGTTAGCTTAAAAGTTCCTGAAGAAACAACTAATCCAAGATTTAATGATGAGAAGGTTGTTGAACCAATTGGAAATAGCAAACCTAAATCAAAAGAAAAACGATAAATAATTTCTAAAATAAATATAAAACAAAAACTCCCGAAAAATTTCGGGAGTTTTTGTTTTTGAATAAATTATTTTAAATATTCACTTAGCTTTAACTAAGCATCAATCTTAGCATATTTAGCATTCTTCTCAATAAATTCTCTACGAGGAGGAACTTCATCACCCATTAGCATTGAGAAAATTCTATCTGCTTCAGCGGCACTGTCTATTGTTACCTTTCTTAAAGTTCGGAACTCAGGATTCATTGTTGTTTGCCATAATTGTTCGGCATTCATCTCTCCTAAACCTTTATAGCGTTGCACCCCAACAGTACTTTCTTTTCCTTCTCCACCTATTTCTTTAATAGCAGCCAAACGCTCCTCTTCATTCCAAGCATATCTTTGATTATTCCCTTTTTTAACTAAATAAAGCGGAGGTGTTGCAATATAAATATGTCCTTGCTCTACCAACTCTTTCATATGACGGAAGAAAAAAGTCAAAATCAAAGTAGTGATATGGCTACCATCCACATCGGCATCACACATGATAATAATTTTGTGATAACGTAATTTATCAATATTTAAAGCTCTATCATCTTCTGTTGTTCCTTTAAAAACGCCCAATGCTGTAAAAATATTTTTAATCTCTTCGTTATCATAAATTTTGTATTCCATTGCTTTTTCAACATTTAGAATTTTACCTCTTAATGGTAAAATGGCTTGAAAAGCACGATTACGTCCTTGTTTAGCTGTTCCACCTGCCGAATCACCCTCAACTAAATAAATTTCGCAATTCTCTGGATTATTATCCGAACAATCAGAAAGTTTTCCAGGCAAGCCTGTACCAGTCAACACATTTTTTCGTTGCACCATTTCACGTGCTTTACGAGCTGCATGACGAGCTGTGGCAGCTAAAATAACTTTATCTACAATTGTTTTAGCTTGTTTCGGGTGTTCTTCTAAATAATTTGAAAGCATTTCACTTACAGCAGTATCTACTGCTCCCATCACTTCATTATTTCCTAATTTAGTTTTAGTCTGTCCTTCAAATTGAGGTTCTTGAACTTTTACAGAAATTACAGCAGTAAGCCCTTCCCGAAAATCATCTCCATTAATTTCAATTTTTACTTTACTCAACAAACCTGATTTTTCTGCGTAGGATTTTAATGTTCGAGTTAATCCTCTTCTAAATCCAGCTAAATGCGTTCCTCCTTCATGTGTATTAATATTATTAACATAAGTATGTAAATTTTCAGAGAAAGAGGTATTGTACATCATAGCAACTTCAACAGGAATCCCATTTTTTTCGCCTTCCATATAAATAACATCCTCAATTAGGCGTTCACGTGTTGCATCAAGGTATTCAACAAACTCACGAAGTCCGCCATCGGAATGAAAAATTTCAGCAGGAGAATTTCCTTCTGCATCTTTTTCTCGTAAATCCGTTAATGATATTGTAATTCCTTTATTCAAGTATGCTAGTTCTCGCATACGAGCAGAAAGTATATCATAATGATAAACAGTATGTGTGAAAATAGACGCATCTGGCTGAAATGTTACAATTGTTCCTCTGTAATCAGTTTTACCAACTTCTTTCACAGGATACAAAGGTTTACCAATATTGTATTCTTGAATATATTCTGTTCCATTTCTATGAACATTTACAGTTAAGTGAGTTGAAAGTGCATTCACGCAACTTACACCTACTCCATGCAAACCTCCTGAAACTTTATATGAATCTTTATCGAATTTACCTCCTGCATGCAACACCGTCATTACAACTTCCAATGCCGATTTTTTTTCTTTTGGATGCATATCCGTAGGAATACCTCTACCATCGTCTTTAACTGTAACAGAGTTGTTTTCATTTATTGTAACGAAAATATTTTTGCAATGCCCTGCTAAAGCTTCATCAATAGAATTATCTACTACTTCGTAAACCAAATGGTGCAAACCTTTATTCCCAATATCACCAATATACATTGCTGGGCGTTTTCTTACTGCTTCTAACCCTTCAAGAACCTGAATACTATCTGCACCATATTCTGTTGATTTTTTTGCCTGTTCGTTTACTGTTTCTTCCATAATTTAGGTTATATTTTTTGTGTATTTTAAAATGCTAACAAATATACTTCTTTTGCCCGAAAATACTGCTATTTTAAAGCTTTAAAATAAAGACATTTTATTAACAATTCGTTAATAAAAAACAGTAAAAAAAACTTGCAAAAGACAGAATTGATTTTACGAAAAAAAGAGATAAAAAAAGCTCCGAAAAACGAATTGTTTTTTGGAGCTAAAACTTTCAACAAAAATGTTTATTGAATAACTATTTTATAAACATTCGAAATTTGATTATTATCTCTAGTGCTCACAAAATAAAGCCCTTTCGTAAGTTCAGCAAGATCTATTCGAATGTTTTGTTGAGTTCCAGATGTAGAAGGCAAATTTAGTTGCTTCACATATTGCCCTAAAATGTTTGTTATTACAACTTCTATTTTGTTAGATGATTTATAAGCTAGGTTTATAAATCCGTTTGTTGGATTTGGATATACACCAATAATTTCGGGGTGTGCAACTTCTTCATTAATAGCAGTAGATAAACAATAATTTTGGATTGATTTTACTGATTTATATAAATTTAATCTTCCGCCTGTAACTGTAATTCCGTTTAATGCACTAATTGGGTCGGTAGCATTTAAAATTGAATCTTTAATAACCAATGCCATAGCGCTGGGGTTTGCTTTATAATCGGCAATAAATTGGTTACAAGCTACGGAAAGCATTAGTGCAACAGTTCCTGCTACGTGCGGTGTAGCCATTGATGTTCCTGAAATAGCAGAATATGTATCTGTACTACCGCTATAATAAGTTGAAGTAATACTTGAACCTGGTGCTCCTAAATCAATTGTTGTTGTGCCATATCCTGCAGTTGCTTTTGCATCATTTCTTGTGGTGTTTGTTACAGCAATTAAATAATCACTCGGACAAGCAGTTGGAATGTCGCCTTGTGTATCTATATTATAGTTTGCATTAGCCGTTGCTCCAGCACTTAATATTCCTACTGTTCCAAGCGAATCATACATAGCGCACCACAAAGGATATGATGATGGTTGGGCTAAATCCACACCAAAAGAAGAATTTGTAGAAACAACAAACGCTCCTTTTGCTCCATTTGTTTGATTGTATAATCTTCTCATATCTAAGGCATAACCATAAGCTTCTACTACATTAGCTTCGAGCCCTCCAGAGCTACCATAAGAAAGTGGCATCACTTTAACATTCCAATTTACACCTGTAACTCCTATTCCATTATTCCCTTTTGCTCCAACAGTTCCTGCAACATGGGTTCCATGTGTTTGAACGGGTAAATTATCATTATTACCTACCGTGTACCATCCATCAAAATCATCTATATATCCATTTCCATCGTCATCAATTCCATTGTTTGGTATTTCATTATAATTTTTGAAAAAATTTAAATCGGCATGATTTAATTTAAAACCTCCATCTACTACTGCTACTACAATTGTATCTCCTTCTGTGGTTAAACCTCCTGTTGTAATATCCCAAGCTTCGGGGGCATCAATATCTGCATCGGGCGTGCCTCCACTTTGTCCGATATTATGCATGTCCCACATAACACCAAATTGAGGGTCGTTAGGCACATTGCGTTCTGTAAATGTGTGATTGTTTTGAGCGATTAAAACATTACGATTCATTTTAACAGCATTCAACATTTTCTCTTGGCTCACAACGGTATTGTCAAATTGAAACAAATAAATATTCATGGTTTGTGAAAGCTTTTTTACTGCTTTTAATTTTGTTTCAATATTATCAAACAACTGCAAATCGGAGCAAAGGTCATTCGCTTCAGCAGAATGTTTTAGCAAAACAATTAAGTCTCCTCCGTTTATATTAGACTCTTGAGCAATAATCAATTTATTACACAAAATAAAAAAAGCAAAAAATAAGATGGTAATTTTTTTCATTTCAATTTATATTGATGGTGGTTTTATTGGATTTTCCAAAATTATTAACCATATACAATATTAATCAATTAATCTGTAAATTGCAATGCTAATGGAACAACAAAATTTTGTAGTATATAAGTCTTCGGCAGGCTCTGGAAAAACATTTACTCTTGTAAAAGAGTATTTATTACTTGCATTAAAAGATGCTTCTGTTCCACCACAAGCTTACAAACATATTTTAGCAATTACTTTTACCAATAAAGCTGCTGGTGAAATGAAGGAGCGAATAATAAAAGCCTTGAAAGAACTTTCTTCTGATGATTATTTTTCAATTTCAAATAATTCGAAAAATACTTTAGAGGCAATAAAAGAAGATGCCCCCTTTTTAAATGATGAAATCATTAGAGCAAGAACAAAAAATATTTTAACAGCAATACTTCACAACTACTCCGACTTTGCAATAGGAACCATCGATAGTTTTGTCCATAAAATTGTAAGAACATTTGCATACGACCTAAAAATCCCACTCAATTTTGAAATAGAAACAGATTCTCAAAAACTGCTAACTCAATGCATTGATGTGTTAATTTCACAAATTGGAAATGATGATAAACTTACAAAAGCACTCATTGAATTTACCGAAAGCAAAACAGATGACGAAAAAAATTGGCATGTAGAAAATGATTTGAAAAATTTTGCTGCACAACTTTTAAAGGAAGAAGGCACACTTCATATCGAAAGGCTAAAACACTTGAGTATTGACGATTTTTTTACAATAAAAAGCGAATTGGCAGCTAAAATAAAATTATTCGAAAATAAAATCATTACAGAAAGTACAAAAGCTAAGGACTTAATAAAACAAAGCAATATTGATATCAACGATTTTTATTATGGGACAACTGGTATTGGCGTTTATTTTTCAAATTTATCACAAGGCAATATTGATAAAATATCACCAAATTCAAGGGTACTCACAACCATTAATGAAGACAATTGGTATGCAGGAAAAATAACAAACGATAAAAAAAGTGCTATTGATTCTATAAAAAAAGAGCTCGAGATTTTATTTTATAACATACAAAAAATAAAACTAAAAGATTATCCTGAATATGTTTTGTTTAGTTTAATTAATAAAAACATTTATTCTCTTGCTTTATTAAATGAAATTGAAAAACTAATAAATGAATACAAAACAGAAAATAGTGTCATTCATATTAGTGATTTCAATAAAAAAATTGCGGAAATAGTTTTAACACAGCCTGTACCATACATTTATGAACGATTAGGAGAGCGTTACAAAAACTATTTGATAGATGAATTTCAAGATACATCTATTTTACAATTTCAAAATTTATTGCCGTTAATTGACAATTCTCTTTCAGAAAGTCATTTTACCATGCTTGTTGGAGATGGTAAACAAGCAATTTATCGTTGGCGTGGCGGTGATGTTGAACAATTTAATTCATTGCCAGACATTAACAACCATTTCAAAAATTCAATTATTGCTGAAAGAGAACTCGCATTAAAAAGAAATTATAATCCAAAAGTTTTATTTAAAAATTACAGAAGCAAAAAAGAAATTATAGAATTTAACAATTCTTTTTTTAGAATATTGTCAAATTGTATTGATGAAAATCAAAAAAGCATTTATGAAAATTTAGAACAAGAATTTAATCCTAAAAACAACGGTGGATTTGTTCATGTTGAATTTGTTAATGCGAAAAATAAAGTTGAAGCAGAAGAAATAAACCTAACTAAAATCATAGAAACGATAAATGATTTAATAGCAAATGACTATAATTATAGCGACATTGCAATACTTGTAAGAAAAAATGATGACGGAAGCACAATTGCAAACTTTTTAGGAAAAAATAATATCCCCGTTATTTCATCAGAATCTCTGTTGCTAAACAATTCCAAAGAAATAAAATTTATACTCTCTTTGCTTCAGTATTTTTCTAAGCCCAACCAGCCAATTATTCAAGCTGAAATAATAGAATATTTAATTGAAACAAAATTTATAAAACAAGCTAATTTAAATGATGCCTTAAAAGAAAATGAAGAAATAGGATTTGTTCTTTTTATGAAAAAACATGGTGTTGTGATGCACTCATACCATTTTTCAAAAATGGCTATTTATGAGTTATGCGAATCACTTATTAGCTTATTTAAACTGAATGAAAAACCAAATGCGTATATCCAATTTTTTCTAGATGAAATTCATCAATTTTCAAATAAATACAACAATAGCTTAAACGATTTTATAGAACATTGGAATAACAGAAAAGAGAAAGCCTCTGTGATTATGCCTAGCGGAATAAATGCAGTAAATATTATGACTATTCACCGTTCAAAAGGATTGGAATTTCCGATTGTTATTTTGCCATTTTTAAATTCTAAAATAGAATCGCAAAACAACAAAACACTATGGCTTGAATTGAAAAACAATGAAATTGAAACTCTAAAAACAACAATTGTTCCTTATGAAAAAAAATTATTAGACACCAATTACTCTGATTTATATACAAATGAAAAAAATAAATCATTGTTAGATAATTTAAATTTGCTTTATGTTGCACTAACCCGACCAGTAAATCAATTATATATTTTTACTGGAGAACAAAAAGAAGTTATTAACGGCATTGGAACACTTACTGATTTTTTTATTTTCTACTACCAACAAAAAAATGAATACGATTTATCAGAAAATATTTATCGTTTTGGAGAAAAAACAAAAAACACGGAAAAAAAGAGTCACTTTACAGAAAGCAAAACCATTCATACATTCCACTCTACTAACTGGAGAGAAATTGTAAAAATGCGAGCAGCAGCTCCAAGCATTTGGAACACTCATTTTGCGGAAAATAAAAGAGATTATGGAGTTATTTTACACACAGCACTCGCCAAAATAAAATACAAAAATGATGTTGATTCGGCATTAAATGCCATGGTAAATGAAGGACTTATTTCAATGCCAGACAAACAAAATTTATTCGAAAAACTCGATAAAATTGTTAATCACAAAAAACTTGTTGACTATTTTTCGGAAACGTATATTATCAAAAATGAATCTGAAATAATTACAGCAAACGGAAAAATATACCGAACAGATAGAGTTGTTATTAAAAATAACGAAGCAATTATTATAGATTATAAAACAGGAGAAAAAAAATCAGCACATAAAAAACAGATTGAAGAATATGCTGATTTATTAAAAGAAATGGGTTATACCATAACCCAAAAATTATTGGTATATATTAATGAAGATGAGATAAATATAGAATAGCCCTCTTTCCTTCTACACGTCTTTTTTAACCATCTATCAAAATCATTTTGCCATGTTCCATAATTAATCTAAATTCGCTCTCAAATAAAAAAACGATGAACAAAAACATAATAAACATTTTAGGAGCCGCTACCATAGTATTAGCAACTGCTTGTAATCACACAGAAGAAAACAAGCCTGGAGTTGGAATTGAAATCTCTAATATTGATAGTACTGCAAAACCAACTGATGATTTTTATCAATTCGTAAATGGAAAATGGGTTATAAACAATCCCGTTCCTGAATCTGAAAGTCGCTGGGGAAGCTTCAATGAACTATATGAAAAAAATATGGCTAAACTAAAAGATATTCTTGAAGGAGCTGCCAATGATAAAAATGCAAAAGCAGGAACTAACACTCAAAAAATTGGCGATTTCTATTCTTTAGCAATGGACTCCGCTAAATTAAATATGGAAGGAGCTACTCCTTTAAAAAATGAATTTGCAAGTATTGATGCTATAAAAACTACTGATGATATAGTAAAAGCTGTGGCACATTTACATACCATAGGCGTTGGTCCAATGTTTTCTGGATATATTGGTCAAGATGCAAAAGTAAGCACCGAATACATTACACAATTTTTTCAAGGAGGAATTGGAATGCCAGACCGTGATTATTATTTAAAAACGGAAGAAAGATTTGTTGGAATTCAAAAAGCTTATGTGGCACATATTGCAAAAATGTTTGAATTACTGGGCGATAAAAAAGAAGTTGCTGAAAAGAATGCAAAACTAATTTATGCAATCGAAACAAATTTGGCAAAAGCTTCAATGAGTAGAGTAGAAATGCGTGACCCAGAAAAAACATATCATAAAAAAACCGTAAAAGAATTATCTGCGCTTACACCTAATCTTAACTGGGCTGCTTATTTAGAGAGTGCTGGAGTTACAGGAATTGAGAATGTAATAATAGGACAACCTGATTTTTTTGTAGCATTAAATAGTGAATTAAAACGAGTTTCTGTAAACGATTGGAAAATATATTTACGTTGGCACTTGATTGATGCTTCAGCTAACAAGCTAAGTGATAATTTTGTAAACGAGCATTTTGATTTTTACGGAAAAACTCTTTTAGGAACTCCTGCTTTAAAACTTCGCTGGAAACGCTCTTTGGAAGCAACTGACAAATCTTTGGGAGATGCATTAGGACAAATATTTGTTGAGAAGCATTTCCCAGAAGATAGCAAAAAACGTGTTGATGTAATGGTTGACAATCTTACAGCTTCTTACGAAGAACGCATAAAAAAATTAGATTGGATGAGTGAAGAAACAAAAAAACAAGCATTGGATAAACTTCACAAAATTATGCGCAAAATTGGTTACCCAGACAAATGGAAAGATTATTCATCACTTGACATAAAACGCGATTCATACATTCAGAATTTTTTCCGTTCAAACAACTATATGTTTAAAGACATGGTTGCTAAATTAGGAAAGCCCGTTGATAAACTAGAATGGTTGATGACAACACCTACAATAAATGCATACTACAATTCTTCGTTAAACGAAATTGTATTTCCTGCAGGAATTATGCAACCAATTTTCTTTAATCCAGATGCTGACGATGCTGTAAATTATGGATGTATGGGAGCTATCATTGGTCATGAATTAACACACGGTTTTGATGATGAAGGGTCTCAATTTGATGGTGATGGAAATTTGAAGAACTGGTGGTCAGAAGAAGACAAAAATAAATTCAAAGCAAAAACAGATGTTTTGATAAAACAATTTAATGATTGTGTTGCAATAGATGATTTACATGTAAATGGAGAATTAACATTAGGAGAAAATATTGCCGACTTAGGAGGATTGACAATTGCTTATTATGCTCTAAAAAAATCAATGGAAGGCAAGCCAGCTGCAGGAAAAATTGATGGATTTACGCCAGAGCAACGTTTCTTCATGTCATGGGCACAAGGATGGAGAATAAATATGCGTGATGCGTATTTAAGAAATATGATACAAACAAACCCCCATTCTCCGGGCAACTTTAGAGCAAATGTTCCGTTAAGTAATATGCCGGAATTTTATGATGCTTTTGGAGTAAAAGAAGGTGACAAAATGTTTAGACCAAAAGCAGATAGAGCTGAAATTTGGTAAAACAATAAAATCAAAACTTTTGAAAGCCCCATAATTATGGGGCTTTCTTTTTATCCATTCGTCTGTTTAATTAAACCATTAGTGTAAAAATAAAAACACAACAACATACCAAACGTATCTTTACCAAAGAATCAACATACAATTGAAAAACTATTTATACATATTTTTATTCAGCTTATTTATTAGCAATTCCTTTGCTCAAGACTTAAGAAGTGTTTCGGCTACGAGAGTAGTAAACGCTCCAAAAATAGATGGAGATTTGAACGATGAAGCATGGCAAGATTTAGAATCTGCAGATAACTTTATTCAACGCTCACCCAACCCAGGTGCTATTTCAAATAAAAAAACAGAGGTAAAGATTGTTTACGATGATGTTGCAATATATATTGGAGCTATGATGTTTGACGAAAAACCTGATAGTATTTTAAGAGAATTAACAACTAGAGATAATGAAGCAAATGCTGATTTGTTTGGATTAATCATTGATACTTATAATGATGATTTAAATGGTTATGGCTTTTTTGTTTCGGCAGCAGGTGTACAAATTGATGCACGCTATTCATCAGGAGATAATCAAGATTTTTATTGGGATGCTGTTTGGTATAGTGAAACAAAAATTAATGAAAATGGTTGGGTTGCAGAATTAAAAATTCCGTATGGCGCACTTCGCTTTCCTAAAACGGCTGAACAAAATTGGGGCATCAACTTTATCCGTAAAATAAGGCGTACACGAGAAGACTCCTTTTGGAATGAAATAAAACCTCAAGTAAATGGGTTTGTAAATCAATTTGGAAATTTAACTGGAGTAACAAACATAAAATCCCCCTTGCGCTTATCTGTTACTCCCTATGTTTCGAGCTATATTGAAAATTATCCTTACAACGAACAAGGAAAAAGTAATAACAGCTATTCTTTAAATGGTGGAATGGATATTAAATACGGAATAAACGAAAGTTTTACATTAGACATGACACTTGTTCCCGATTTTGGGCAGGTACAAAGCGATAATCGAGTTCTTAATCTTTCTCCCTTTGAAGTTCAATACAATGAAAACAGACAATTTTTTACTGAAGGAACGGAATTATTTAACAGAGCTAATTTATTTTATTCGAGAAGAATTGGCGCACAGCCAATAAATTTTTATGCTCCTTATTTCGAACTTGGAGAAAAAGAATATGTAAAAGAAAATCCAAGTACTTCTCAATTAATTAATGCGACCAAAGTTTCAGGAAGAACAAATAAAAATTTGGGCATTGGAATTTTTAATGCCACTTCTAAACCAATGTATGCAATTGTTTCAGATTCTGCTGGAAATACTAGAAAAGTCGAAACAGCTCCATTAACCAATTACAATATTTTAGTTTTTGATCAAGCGCTAAAAAATAATTCATACATCAGCCTTATCAATACAAATGTTACACGTAATGGAAGCGAGTATGACGCAAACGTAACGGGAACAGAATTTAAGTTAGCAAACAAAAAAAATACGTATGCTCTAATTGGCGATGGCTCTTTAAGCCAACTATATTATCCAAATATAAAACCAAATTTAGGATACAAATATTCTCTTTTTGCTGGTAAAATAAGTGGAAAATGGCAATTCGGAACAAACATTACTGTGAAAGATGATAAATACAATATCAACGATTTAGGAATACTTTTTCAAAACAATACACTTGAAACATACGCTTCTGTGAGCTATAATATTTTTACTCCTGTTTGGAGAATAAATAATTTGCGTGCCGAATTAGGAACTGGCTATTCTAGACTTTACAATCCAGGTAAACTTTGGAATTACAATATTTGGGGTGATATGTATTGTAATTTTAGAAACTTTTTTACAGTTGGAGGAGGATTTAATTTAGAACCCATAATCACATACGACCATTGGGAGCCGAGAATGGCAGGAAGGTACTATGAATATCCAAAAGATTACATGGGCTATATATGGATGTCGTCAGACTACAGAAAAAAATTTGCTCTTGATGCAAGAGTTCGTTATAAATATTTTAAAGAGAACAACAGATATAATATTGCTTTTGGGCTTTCTCCACGCTTTCGAGTAAATAATAAATTAGCATTTGTTTATGATTTTGATAGAGATTATATTAATGATGATATTGGTTTTGTATATCATGACGAAACATCAGACAGAATAACATTTGGAAGAAGAAATTTACTAACTATTCAAAACACATTTAATGTAGATTATAAGTTTACTAATAAAATGGCACTTACTTTTAGAGCAAGGCATTATTGGTCAACTGCTGAATACAAACAATATTATACATTAAGCGACAAAGGAAAATTATTTCATGAGCCCTTGTATGGTGGAAATTCAAATGTAAATTTTAACGCATTTAATATTGATTTGGTTTATCGTTGGCGTTTTTCACCTGGAAGTGAAGTAAGTATTGTATGGAAAAACTCCATCTATACTTTTGGACGAGAAATAATTCAACATTATTCTGACAATGTCGATATGATGTTTAACTCAGCACAAACAAATAGTTTTTCAATTAAGCTTTTGTATTATCTTGATTATTCAATGATAAAAAAGAAAAAGAAAGACTAAATTCGTAGTATGTTTTTCAAAAAACAAATTCATTGGTATAAAATATTTAATAACATTGAAGCTGCTAATGCTTTTGTGAAAATTGGGAGTGTAAATACTTTAAATGTTGGCAACAAAAAAATTTGTATTGCTCATACCTCAAAAGGCTTTTTTGCGATAAATGACAAATGCCCTCATAATGGTGCATCATTAAGCAATGGTTATTGCACTAAAGAAAATACTATAGTTTGTCCTGTTCACCGTTACCATTTTGACTTAATAACTGGCCGTGCAAAAAGTGGCGGTGGTGATTGCGCCCAAACATATCCTATTGAAATTAGAACAGATGGAATTTATTTGGGGCTAAACGAAACTATTTGGAAATTATTTTAAGTCCCTCTCTATTTATTTTTTTCGTGTAACTTTTTTGTTTTTCTCCGTTATCAAATAAACAAACAAATAAAAAGGGAGGACAAAATGAAATCATTTGCATTTATTAGTTTATCGCTTTTAGTATTGAACATTACAGCAAGCCCATTTTTTAAAAACAATGCAATCTCCGTTGAAGAAGCTGCAAAAAGGGGATTGATAAAACTATTCATTAAAAGCAAAGGAGGCTACACAGGGAATGTTATTGAAATGAAAATAAAAAACAACACCACAAAAAACATTGAATTAAAATTAGAAGCAGGCAGAAAATTAGATTCGAAAAACAATAACGAGCAAGATATTTTAGTAACACAAGCGCAAGAATTAATTATTTATGCTAATCAACAAAAAAAATTAGATGTAATGGGCATGTGTTGTCAGGCAGGAAACTCATGCCCTAGAGTAAATTCTGATTATACCGTTGGAACAATGGCTGATAGCAATTTGATTAAAATAGCGCAGTTTATAGATAAAAATAAATATTACGATAATTACACAGCACAACAAGCAGTATGGTGCGTTTCGGATAATAAATCATTAGCAAGTATTTATGGAGGAGATGAAAAAATTGTAAAAGCCATCCGAAATTATGTTTCACTAGTAACAGGAAAGCCCATTCCATCTTATAACATTACTTACAAAGAAGGAAATAACAATTCAGTAATTGGTCATCCATTTAAAATAGAAGGAGTATTTGATTATACTTTAAATACTACAGGACATGTAACACTTGCCATTTATGATGTTTCTGGAAAAATGGTTCAACTTATTTTTAAAAATATTGCACACGATAGAGGAGAACATAAAATCTATTACACATTCCGAACCAAAGATTTGCCAGAAGGAACGTATTACGCCAGAATGACAAACGAAGGAAGAACAGAAAAAGAAATGAAAATTGAGTTTTAAGAAATAATTTTGCTTTTCTTCTTATTAAAGATTAAATTCGATATGGATTTAATTAGTCCCCGATGAAAAAAGTGCTTTTTATTATTTTGTTTGTCGCAGCATTTACAAATGTGAAATCGCAGACATGGTGTCCTCCGGGTGCTACTTGGTATTATGAACATTTTACTTGGGACCCATGGCTAGGTGGAAATATTTCGTATTTAAAATATGAATATAAAGCCGATACAATTATTAATGGAATTAATTGCAAAAAAGTTGATAAATACCATCAAACACTTTTTACTCAATCAATATATACTTATGCCGATAATGATAGGGTTTATATGCTACGCGACTCTATTTTTTATCCCGTGTATGATTTCACAGCATCAGTTGGAGATACAATGATTATTCCAGGAGGAATCGATATTACATACAATGGATTTTGCAATAATCCATTTGGAGCAGCAAAGATTGATAGTTCAGGAACAATGATAATAAATGGAGAATCGCTAAGATATATTTGTGTGAGCCCAACTCCGACATCACAATGGGGAATACACGGAAAAATTATTGAAAAAGTTGGACCATCCAAAGGTGTTCTTGCTTCATTTGAACCAACTATGGTTAGTTATGCTTTATGTGGTGTAATTTGTCCTTCTCCTCCAGTAATTTCTTTAAGATGCTATTCAGATGATAATTTCCCTCTTTACACTTTAGGTCTTGTAGCCTGCGATTATATTTCTTCAGTATCTGAGTATAACAATTCTAATTTTATATTTCTTTCACCAAACCCTTCAAACAATTTTATAAATGTAAATTATAAAAAAAGTATTGTACCCGAATATTATCAAATAATGGACATTACAGGAAAAATAATTGTTTCCGATAACATTACAGAAAACACCTTTATTATTAATACAGAGAAATTCCAAAATGGAGTATATGTTTTATGCTTAACTGATAGAAATAAAAATGTAAGTACCAAACGATTTAGTGTGGTTAAATAATAGAAAATATTTCCTCAATATACTTTCTATCATTACTCAGCCTTGGCACTTTGTGTTGTCCGCCCAATTTATTTTTTGATGCAAGCCATTTATAAAAAGTGCCCTTTGGTAAAGCGTTAACAATAGGCATTCTAATAATTAAATTATTATATCGTTTTGCTTCATAATCTGAGTTTATTGATTTCATAGCATTATCCAACACTTCAATAAAATAATCTAAATTATTGGGAGGTATTTCAAACTCAATTAACCATTCGTGCGCGCCTGCTTCATTTTCGTTCATAAAAAATGGCGCAACAGTATATTCCGAAATTTGTGAATTTGTTTTTTCACAAGCAATAGCTAGTGCATTATCCGTATTATCAACAATTATTTCTTCTCCAAATGCATTAATAAAATGTTTTGTTCGCCCTGTTATCTTAAATCGGAATGGTTGTATGGATGTAAATTTTATGGTATCACCTAACATATAACGCCATAATCCAGCGTTAGTAGAAATAATAGGTGCATAATTTTTATTTAACTCCACTTCATCTAATCGTAATGTTTTCGGATTATCTTTTCCTACTTCAGATATTTCAATAAACTCATAATAAATTCCGTAGTCAAGCATCAACAGAAGTTCATCCGATTTTTTTTGGTCTTGTATTCCAAAAAAACCTTCGGTAGCATTGTACAATTCCAAATAATTCATTTCATCGTTACCAAACATTTTTTTGAATTGTTCACGGTAAGGATTAAAATTTACTCCTCCATGAAAATAAACTTCTAAGTTGGGCCAAACTTCAGCAATTGTTTTTTTACCACTAATTTCCAAAACTCGTTTCATGATTAAAAGCATCCAAGAAGGCACACCTGCAAGGCTAACCATATTTTCCTTAGCAGTTGTTTGAGCAAGTTTTTCTAATTTTTCGTCCCAATTTTCGAGCAAAGCAATAGATAAATCTGGGGCGCGAAAAAATTCTGCCCACATAGGTAAATTGTTTATTACAATGGCAGACAAATCTCCATTTTGTAATTCATATCCATTTTGAAAATCAGTAACTAAGCTTCCTGCAAGGGCTAAATTTTTTCCAGTAAAAAGTTTTGTGTCTTCATTCAACGTACAATGTATGGTAATCATGTCTCTACCTCCATTGTAATGTGCCGCATCTAAACTTTCGGTGCTAACAGGAATAAATTTACTTTTATCATTTGTTGTGCCTGATGATTTTGCAAACCATTTAATATCCGAATGCCATAAAATATTTTGTTCCCCCTTTCTTATTCTATCAATAAATGGTTTTAATGTTTCATAATCTTGAATAGGGATGTTGTTTCTGAATTGTTCAATGTTTGAAATGTTTTTATAGTCATATTTTTTTCCCCACTCCGTATCTCTTGCAGAAACAACTAATTTGCGCAGCCACTCATTCTGAACATCATGAGGATATTTCATGAATAATTCAATTTGATGCATTCTTTTGCGCATCCACCAACTTGCTATTGAATTTAATACTGACATTTTTTTATTGGTTTATTAGTTCATCCCCGTCAACAATTTCAGGGCAAGCTCGTTCGATGTAACACATTAGTTGATCAGTAAACTAGCCATACTTAAGTTACTCAACAATTTAATTTTTTAATCATTTAACCTATTTTTAAAATATTTTTCTATTTCATTTAAGGGTAATGCATTAAAACACATTTCTTTGGTCAAGATTCCTTTTCGCGCAACACAAATCCCATAATACATATCATGATAACCACTTTTTTCGTGCGCATCGGGATTAATTGAAATTTTAACTCCTTTTTCAATACAATATGAAATCCAACGCCAATCAATATCCAAACGATAGGGATGAGCATTTAATTCAATAACAACATTATTTGCTGCACAAGCATCTATAACTTTTTGGTGATTAATTGGATAGCCTGCCCGTGAAAGTAACAAGCGACCTGTTGGATGACCAAGAATAGTTGTGTAGGGGTTTTCAATTGCTTTCAATAAACGAGCAGTTGCTTTTTCTTCCGTCATTTTTAAATTAGAATGTACGGAAGCCACAATAAAATCAAATGATTTTAAAACAGATTCTTCGTAATCTAAAGAGCCATCATTTAAAATATCACTTTCAATACCTTTAAATATTTTAAAAGGAGCAAGTAATTTATTTAGTTCATCGATTTCTTTGTGTTGTTCAAATACTTTCTCTGGCTTTAAACCATCTGCATAAAATGCTGATTGAGAATGGTCGCAGATACCCAAATATTGATAACCTAGCTCTTTACAATACAATGCCATGTCTTTCAACGTATTCAGCCCATCGCTGTAAGTACTATGATTGTGCAAAACCCCTTTTAAGTCATTTAATTCAATCAATTGTGGAATTTTATTTTCACGAGCCAATTCAATTGTTGAGTTATTTTCTCTCAATTCGGGTTCAATGTATTGCAATTTATTAAATGAAAATATTTCTGATTCGGAATTTATATTTTCTGGAAAAGAAATATTTTGTATGTTAAAACTTGCTGCATTTGTTGTTTCAAATAATCGTTTGTAGAATTCTTTTTCAGTACAAGAAATCAAATTTATTTTTACACCTCTTAAATTTTCAAATTCTTTTTCAATAATTGCATTTTCTTTGGCAATCAAAACATCAATTGATTCTATTATTTCACACTTCCTACGCATTTCTCCTGTTAATGAAACAAAAGATGTATTATACTTATTTTTCAGGTGTTCTACTATATCTAGCGCAAATTTTTCAACAGAGGCAAAATGAAATTTTCCAATGTTTGTTTGAAAAAATTCAATTTGTTTTTTTACTTCAGCTTGTGTTTTTGCACCAAATCCTTTTAATGTAATCAACCTATTTTCATTACAAGCATATAAGAGCTCCCCAACACTTTCAATATCCAGTTCTTTCCAAAGCTGACGAACTTTTTTGGGTCCAATACCTTTTATTGCTAAAAGCTGAATAACACCAACAGGCGTTTTTTCAGCATATTCGGATAATTCTTTTAAATTTCCTGTAGTTTGTAATTCTATAATCTTTGCTGCAATACTTTTTCCAATGCCTTCTATTTTTTCGAGTTCTTGTAGCGATTTTCCTTCTAAATCAATATCTGTTTTGTCTAATTTATACGCAGCATTTGCAATTGATTTTATTTTAAATGGATTTTCTTCATGCAGCTCCATCAATTGTGATGTAATTTTTAAGACTTTTGAAATTTCTTCTGTAGTCATTTTAAATTGGAATTAAAATTGTAGTTTTGATACACTACAAATATATTCAATAGTATATAATTTATATGAATAAAACTAAAACAATACTACTCAATAAAACAAACAGGTTAATCATTTTTCTAATCTTTTTTTTATTTTCAGCAACTACAAACGCTCAAGAATTAAAACGAGTACGAAAATTCGGTAAAAATAAAGGTCATTTAAAAATGTTTTTATATAAACCAGCCTCCTTAAATAAAAATGCCCCTGCACCAATGGTAGTAATGTTACATGGATGTTTGCAATGTGCAAGCAAAGCTGCATCACAAACAGGCTGGAACAAATTAGCGGATGAATACGGTTTTTATGTTTTGTATCCTCAACAACGTGCTACTAATAATCCTGAAAAATGTTTTCGTTGGTACAAACGCAAACACACCAATAAAAATAGAGGAGAAAATGCCTCTATAAAAAGTATGGTGGATTTTATGAAAAAAAATTATTCTATCGATTCTTCAAAAGTGTTTATTACAGGATTATCTGCTGGCGCAGCTATGGGAGTAATTATGATGGCTGATTATCCAGAAACTTTTAATGCAGGAGCAATTTTTGCTGGAGGAGCTTATAAGTCAGGAAACGGTTATATTACTGCAGTGATGGCGATGTTGGGCTGGCGAGTAAAATCTGCCGAAAAGTGGGGAAAGATTGTTCGTAAACAAAATCCTAATTACACAGGTGAATATCCCCGTATGATTATTTATCAAGGGAATAGCGACTGGGTAGTAAACAGAAGAAACGGAATAGAGCTGATGAAACAATGGACGAGTTTACATAAACTAGGAACAACACCCACAACTACTATTAAACAATTTGCAAGTGTTAAAGACATTGAGAAAAATATTTATACAAACAATGCTGGAAAAAATGTTATATTGTTTTACAAAGTAAATAAATTGAATCATGCATTGCTTATTAATCCGGGCAAATGCAAATACGAGGGAGGTAGAAGAGGTTTTTTTTCAAAAGATAAAAATTATAATTCAACCCTTTTTACTGCTTATGATTTTGGATTGATACCAACACCAAGCATTACAGGAAAAACAGAAGTGGAAGCAAATGAAAAAAATTTAACATTCTCTGTTCCGTTAAATAGTAACTCAACATATAAATGGACTGTTCCAAATACTTGCGAAATAATTAAAAATGATAATAGCAACTCTATAACATTAAATTGGAATAACAGTTCAGGAAATATTGATGTAACAGAAATAGAAGCAAATGGATGCGTTAAACAATTTCACACTTTGGTAGTGAAAGTGAAATAAGACCTACTTTTTTTTAGCTTCTTTTTCTTTTTTCTTAAAATAATTACGCAACAATATATTATGTTTTAAGGCTTCCATATCTTCATCAAATGATTTTGTTCCGCTCCTTATATTTTCCATGCTTTTATTCAAGTTGTTTACAAAAGTAGTATCCATCAATATTGTCCCAATAGCCCCTTCTCCTTTTTTTACTTTTGAAGTAATGTATTGCAAATCACCTGTTACTATAGCTAATGAATCAGATATTAATTTAATATTAACGATACTTTGATGCAAGTAACTTGCAAAAGAAGTGTCTGTTAGTAATGCTCCCACAGTTCCTTGTCCAGACTTTACATGTTTAACAATTCGGGTTAAATCGCCTGTTATTAAAGCAGTTCTTTCTCCTGTTATTTTGATATTAACAATTGCTTGCTTAACGTTTTCAGCAACAACAGTATCCATTAGGATACTCCACAACGTATTAGGACTATTCAATTTTTGAACTATATTTTTAACTTGTATAGTAATCTCTTTTACATTTTCATTTGTAACGTTAAGGGTACGAATCATGTCATCTGTTCCAATAGGTTTTAGTGTCTGCAAAACATCTCCATCACTTACACTAGGATAGTCTCCTGGAGAAGAAATTATGTTAATTAATTTATTCCCCATTAAGCCATCTGTTCCAACAATAGCAACTGAATTTTTTTTAATAAATTCATGCACTCGCTCTTCAATAACCATTACTACAATTACTGTTGTATCGTTTATAATTTCTATACTTTCAACTGTTCCTACATCAATTCCTGTAAAACGAACATTATTACCGTTCATTAAGCCATTAACATTATAAAATTGAGCCTTAAGTTTAAATGTAGAACCAAATAAATTTTGTTTTACCCCAATGAGATAAAATGAGAAAATTAGCAAGCCTGTTCCAATTAAAACAAACAAACCTACTCTAATATTTTTTGATGTTTCTTTAGTCATTTTATTATTCAAAAAATTGTTTTATTCTTTTGTCCTCAGAGCTTTGAAGTTCATCATAAGAACCACTAGCATAACATCTTCCATCAATTAAAATAACAATCCGATTAGCAACAATTTTCACACAATTAATGTCATGTGAAATAATGATTGATGACGTGTTATATTTTTTTTGAACTTCAAGCATCAAATTACTTATTTCTTTCCCTGTAATAGGATCTAAGCCTGTTGTTGGTTCATCATATAAAATAATTTCAGGTTTCAAAATTAACGTTCTTGCCAATGCAATTCTTTTTCTCATTCCTCCAGATAGTTCTGACGGCATCATATCAATCGTTTTTTGTAAACCAACATTCGTTAGGGTTTCTATTACAAGCCTATTCACCTCTTCCTTATCTCTTTTTATCCAATGCCTCCTTAGAGGAAATTCTAAATTTTCTCTAACTGTCATTGAATCATATAAAGCATTGCTTTGAAATAAAAAACCTACCTTAACCCTCAACTTATCTAATTCCGTTGAGTTCAATTTAATTACATCCTTTTCAAGTACGTTTATTTCTCCTTCATCAGGCTTTATTAAACCAATAATGCATTTTATCAGCACAGATTTTCCAGAACCAGATTTTCCCAAAACCACCACATTTTCTCCACGATATAAATCAAAATTAAATCCATTTAAAACATGGTTATCGCCAAAGGATTTATGCAAATTCCTTAAACTAACAACAGGTGCTATGTTTTTTTGATTTTTATTAATAGTTCCAGAATATTCCATCATTTAATTTAAATTTAAAATATCTGTAATCTGCACCGCTAATAAATCAATTATAAAAACTAATAAAGAAGAAATAACAACAGCAGAATTTGCAGATTGTCCTACACCTTCGGTCCCTTTACTAGAATTAAATCCTTTAAAACATCCTATAATTCCAATTGCAAAACCAAAAAAGAATGTTTTTGCGATAGAAGGAATTACATCTGCAAATACAAGTGTATCAAATACCTGATTCCAATACAAATTCCAACTAACTACACCATGAATATTTGAACCCAAATAACCTCCATATAATGAAACAGAATCGGCAAGTATCGCTAAAATAGGAATCATAAGTGTTGTAGCCATTACCCGAGTTACTACTAAAAATTTATATGGGTTTGTACCTGAAACATCCATTGCATCTATTTGTTCTGTAACTTTCATCGAACCAAGCTCTGCCCCTATTCCTGACCCTATTTTTCCAGCACAAATTAAAGCAGTAATTACTGGAGCTATTTCTCTAACCAATGAAACAGAAACCATTTTTGGCAACCATGCTTGTGCTCCAAATTCAACTAAAGTTGGGCGAGATTGAATTGTAATAACTAATCCCATAATAAATGCTGTAATAGCAACAAGCGGTAGCGATTTGTTTCCTATAAAAAAACATTGGCGCAAAAATTCGGAAAATTCAAAATGAGGTTTGAATAATTCACGAAAAAACCTTAATGAAAAGCGAGTTATTAAACCTACTTCAATCACTATTTTTTTAATCATTTCCAAAAAATAATTTTGTGTATGAATTTCCTACCACAAAGTACTAATAAATTGTTTAAAAAAATAAAACTGCCCTTTTTTTCAGCAATTATCATTTCTAGTAATACTGATTATATCTGTTTTATTCAGTTATCTGTTAAGGGTTACATGCATCTGTCTATAAAAAGGCAGTTGTTTTTTTTGCTTTACCAGCAATATTTTAGTAATTTTAGTGTTGTAATTAAAGCTTACAAATGAAATTTTATAAAATCATATTTTTAATTTTAGTTCTTGCAATGTTAGCAATAACATCTTGTGTGAAAGAAAAATCGTTTCCTCCTGAGCCTACAATTGAATTTTTGAAATATGTGAAGTATGCAAATGATTCTGCAGATTGTGTCATATCATTTAAAGATGGTGATGGTGATATTGGAATTAACCAAGGAGATACTATTTCTAAAGACGATTTTGTAATGAAGTATTTATATAAAGGAACGGATGGAAATTTTCATCCTTTTGATATAGTTGATACTACCGCAGTAATGGATACACTTTTTTATTCGTATAGGATTCCTTATTTAACCCCTGATGGACAATACAAAGCTTTAGATGGTGAAATAAAAGCAAAACTAAGAGTTCCTCCTATTTATGTACCAGGACATACAATCGTAAAATTTGAAATTTATATCCGCGACCGTTCAGGACATATCAGTAATCGAGTTCAAACAAATGAGATAAGTATTTAAAAACAAAAACTCCGAAACAATTTCGGAGTTTTTGTTTTATGCTTTAGCTTCAGCAGCAATAATTTTCTTTTTAACACCTTCGGTAGTTATTGAGCCTGGTCTTTCAATTGGATGACCTAATGCTCTATCCCAAATTAAAGAAGCCAATACTCCTAGTGCACGAGAAACGCCAAACAATACGGTATAAAATTCATGTTCTACCATTCCATAATGTGTTAATAAAACACCAGAATGAGAATCAACATTTGGCCAAGGATTTTTTATTTTTCCTGTTGCTTCTAAAATTGGAGGAGCTACTTTATACACCATCTGTACTATTTCGCACAAATCATCAGCTCCTTGTGGTTTAATATATTTCAAATAAAAATCTTGTTGTGCAGAAAAGCGCGGGTCTGTTTTGCGCAACACAGCGTGCCCGTACCCTGGCACAACTTTTCCTTCTTTCAATGTTTTTACAATATAATCTTCAATTTGTTTTTCTGTAGGCAAGCCTCCTCCCAATTCTTCACGTAATTCCAAAATCCAACTTAATACTTCTTGGTTGGCTAGACCATGTAATGGTCCTGCTAATCCATTCATTCCAGCAGCAAATGACAAGTAAGGGTCACTTAAAGCAGAACCAACCAAATGTGTTGTATGTGCAGAAACATTACCTCCTTCATGGTCAACATGAATGGTCATATACATACGCATTAAGCGTTTCATATCAAACTCTTCGTAACCAAGCATGTGTGCTAGGTTTGCTGCCCAATCTAATTTTGGATCTGGTTCAATATGTTCTCCATTTTTATATTTTTTTCGATAAATATAGGCTGCAACTCTTGGCAAACGGGCAATAAGATTCATGGAATCTTCATAAACATAATCCCAATAATCTTTTTTGTTTATTCCTTTTTTATATGCTGCTGCAAATACTGATTCTGTTTGCATTGCCATAACTGCAATAACAAACTGAGTCATTGGATGTGTTGATGCAGGTAATTTATCCAATACATCAAAAACATGTTTTGGAACAATTGCTCTGCGTGCCCAATTATTGCTCAAACTCAAAACATCTTCATGGGTAGGCATTTCTCCTAATAACATTAAATAAAAAATTCCTTCAGGCAAAGGCTCTGTTCCGCCAGGTGCTTTTGGCAATTTCTCACGTAATTCAGGAATGGTATATCCTCTAAATCTTATTCCTTCTTCTGGATCTAATTTTGAAGTTTCGGTAACCAAACCAACCATCCCTTTCATCCCTTGATATACCTGAGCTACAGTATATTCGCCTAACTTAACGTCTCCTTTTTCTTTGATTAGTTGTTTTATCTCTGCTGCCATTGGACCTGCTTTGGCTGCAAATTTTTCCTTTAATGTATCCATATTATTTTTTGAGAATGATTTGTTGTGTTTCTTATTTCCGAAAGATAATTGCTTTTTATCAAATTAAAAACTATCTGACAAAAATTTTATCTAAAATTAACTTATCTTTTTTTTACGTATTTAAAATCCTTACCTAAATAACGAGCTGTTTCTCCTAATTGCTCTTCAATGCGCAACAATTGATTATATTTCGCCATACGATCGGAACGTGATGCAGATCCTGTTTTTATTTGACCACAGCCTAAAGCTACTGCCAAATCTGCTATGGTAGCATCTTCTGTTTCGCCCGAACGATGGCTCATTACAGACGTATATGAGTTCGATTGCGCTAATTGTACTGCATTAATTGTTTCTGTTAATGAACCAATTTGATTTACTTTTACAAGAATAGAATTTGCTATTCCCTTATCAATTCCTTGTTGCAAACGATTTACATTGGTTACAAATAAATCATCACCTACCAATTGTACTTTATCACCAATTTTATCGCTTAATAATTTCCATCCTTTCCAATCGTCTTCCGCCAAACCGTCTTCAATAGAAATAATTGGATATTTTTTTGTCCAGCTAGCCCAATAATCAACCATTTGAGCTGGTGTAAGTTTATCCCCAGACGATTTTTTTAAATGATATACTTTTTCTTTTTCGATATAAAACTCTGATGAAGCAGCATCCATAGCTATAAACATATCTTCTCCTGGTTTGTAACCCGCTACTTCAATGGCTTTTAATACTGATTCAATGGCTTCTTCATTTGATTTTAAATTTGGTGCAAATCCTCCTTCATCTCCAACATTGGTTGAATAACCTTTGTCTTTCAATACTTTTTTTAGATGATGAAACACTTCTGTTCCCATTCTTATTGCATCGGAAAAGTTTGTCGCTCCCACAGGCATAACCATAAATTCTTGAAAATCGATACTGTTATCGGCATGTGAACCACCATTAATAATATTCATCATAGGAATAGGAAGTAAGTTTGCGTTTACCCCTCCAACATAACGATACAAAGGCTGACGAGCTTCTTCAGCAGCAGCTTTTGCACAGGCTAATGAAACGCCTAAAATTGCGTTTGCGCCTAAATTTCCTTTATTCTCACTCCCATCTAATTCAATCATTTTTAAATCGATTGCATTTTGGTCAAAAACATACATTCCTGTTAGAGCTTCACGAATGGCAGTATTTACATTGTTTACTGCTTTTAAAACTCCTTTACCTAAATAAAACCCTTTATCTCCATCACGTAACTCAACCGCTTCATGAATGCCTGTGGATGCTCCAGAAGGAACGGCTGCTCTTCCTAAAACCCCTTGGTCTGTTATTACATCTACTTCTACTGTTGGATTCCCTCTTGAATCTAAAATTTGACGTGCTTGTACACTAGCTATAAATCCCATAATGATTGTGTGTTTTTGATGAATTATTGAGCGTCTGTTTAAATTTTATTTTTTTACTTGTGATTTCTCCCTCCGGTCGAAATGACATTCTTAATACCTGTTAAATTATTTTAATAAATTTAAACAGTTACTGAATGAATTAGCTTTTAAAAAGCAGTTCAAAATTAGAAATAAAACCCAATTTAAAACCTGATTTTTATCAACATTTTATAAATGTTTTGTATCTTTTTAGCTATCGTTACGTTATCCAAATAAAAGATGAAAACAAAACTCGCTTTATTCTTTTTGTTATGTGCATTTACACTTGTTGCTCAAGAAAAAAGAGGAACAATAAAAGTTGTGAAAGAAAAGCAAGATGATTTTGGGAATATTTTGGAAATGCCTGAAGAAATAACGGACACAATAAAAATAAACAATGCTACATTTAAAATTGTTATACCTAAAGAATACAAATCAAAGCTTTTTCCGAAGATCTATAGAGGTCGTTTTGTTTTGGTTGACGACAAAGGCAGCCTAGCTGATATTTCTATCAATAGTTGTGTTTTCTCTTTGATAAATAAAGGAATGGTTTCCGAATATTTTTCTTATAATTCCTTGCTTGTACCTATGATGTTTGCTGTAAGCAATAATCCAAAACTTGTGGATAGTAATGTTATAATAAGCTCAGTAGAAGGCAGTTCGCCTGGAGGTGTTACTCTAAAAAACGTGATTAATTCTTTTTACTTAAAAAGAATAAGATAATTATTACAAATCTTTTGCTTGCGCAATAAGTTCAGCAACATCCAATACTTTTACTTTATCTTCTTTGTTAAAGTGTTTCACTCCATCTGTCATCATAGTGTTACAGAATGGACAACCTACAGCAATTACATCAGGATTTAATGCTAATGCTTCTTCACTACGTTCTACATTTACTTCTTTATCACCTTTTTCAGCTTCTTTAAACATTTGTGCTCCTCCTGCTCCACAACATAAACCATTCGCTCTGCTTCGTTTCATTTCAATCAATTCAGCATCTAAATTTATCATCACTGAACGTGGTGCTTCGTACACATCATTTGCTCTACCTAAATAACAAGGATCGTGAAATGTTATTTTTTTTCCTTTAAAACTTCCGCCTTCAATTTTTATTCTTCCGCTATTTAATAATTCTTGTAAAAGCTCTGTATGATGCACTACTTCATAATTTCCTCCTAAAGCAGGATATTCATTTTTTAATGTATTGAAACAATGAGGGCAACCTGTAACTATTTTTTTTATCTCATAACCATTTAATACAGTTATGTTATTTATTGCTTGCATTTGAAACAAAAATTCATTTCCTGCACGTTTTGCTGGGTCGCCCGTACAACTTTCTTCTGCTCCTAAAACGGCAAATTTTACATGAGCATGATTTAAAATCTTAACAATAGCCTTTGTAATTTTTTTCGCTCTATCATCAAAACTTCCAGCACAACCTACCCAAAATAAAATTTCAGGGGCTTCGCCTTTGGCTATATAATCTGCTACTGTTGGTACATTCAAAGGTTGATTCATAATATAATTTTAAGCAAATTTTACACACCCCTAACCCCTCTCAAGAGGGGAATATATCACGATTTGATATAAACACAAATTCGTAATTCGTGGTGCTTTATTGTTCAAATACTTGTATTGTTACTTCTTTATCAATTAAATCTGTAAATCTTCCTTCATATCGTGTCGCACGAACCATGTGATTATCTATCCAATGATAGTTTCCTCCTCTTGGCTTCCCCATTAATAAACCATGGTATTTAAACCCATTTTCTTTCAACCATTCCTCAGTAATTATTCTGTGTTCTTCAGTACGAGAAGTAAAAAAAGTAATGATATGTCCTTCATCAAACCATTTGTTTAATGTTATCAATGCTTCAGGATACAATACCGCTGTAGCCATACGCTCAGGCTGTTCATTAGGAATATCATCACAAACAGTTCCATCAATATCTATCAAATAGTTTTTTATATGTGAAGGTAACACTGGGCTAATTAACTTTCCGTTTTCTTCTTTCTCAATTAAGTTCATGTTTTTTTATGTTTTTTAATCAATCTCAAATCTAATTTCAACCCTTATTCATTCTTCCAATTCAATCTATCTGCTTGCGAAAACTGCCAAGGTGCACCATTGTTTTCAATATTTGTAAACATCCCATTTAGTTCTGTTGGTGCCGCACTTTGTTCCATCACCATAAATCTTCTCATATCAACAATAATACTTAATGGATCAATATTCACAGGACATTCTTGCACACAAGCATTGCAAGATGTACATGCCCATAATTCTTCTGGAGTAATGTAATCTCCTAACAACGCTTTTCCATCATCTTTAAATTCACCATTATTTGTATCTATATTTTTTCCAACTTCATCTAATCTATCGCGTGTGTCCATCATAATTTTTCGGGGAGATAACTTTTTTCCTGTGATGTTTGCTGGGCAAGCAGAAGTACACCGACCGCACTCTGTACACGTGTATGCATCTAGTAATTGTTTCCAAGATAAATCTGTTACATCTTTTGCACCAAAACGCATTGATACATTTGGGTCGGCAGGAGGCGGAGTAAACGAAGGATCAAATATTGCTTTTACTTCATTTGTTACTGAAGTCATATTGGTAAATTCACCTTTTGCTTTTAAGTTTGAAAAATAGGTATTTGGGAAAGCTAAAAGAATATGAAAATGCTTGGAGTAAGGTAAAAAATTCAAAAAGCCCAATACCATAACAATATGTCCCCACCAGCCAACTCGCTCAACAATATGTAAAGCACCATCACCCATTCCTCCAAAAATTACTGGTCCTATTATTGAACTTATCGTTAAACCAAAAGAGCCATCACCTAAATTTTCAGCATGAGAAAAACCTCTTGAATAAAGCACTTCATCAGCACCATTCATCATAAAAATAAAACAGATTAAAGTAATTTCAGCAATCAAAATAAGATTAGCATCTAATTTGGGCCAACCATTTAATTCACTTTTTACAAGTCGTGGAACTTTTAATAAATTTCTGCGAGATAAAAATGCTACCGTTCCAACAAATGCTAGAACTGAAAGTATTTCAATAAAGCTTACCATAAATGTGTAGAAACTTCCTAATGCAGGTCTAAAAATTCTGTGTTTTCCTAAAACTCCATCAAAAACTATTTCTATTAATTCAATTTGAGTGATTATAAATGCAGCATAAAGAAAAAAATGCAGGATAGCAGGAATTGGCTTTGCAAACATTTTTTTTTGTCCAAATGCTACAAGTATCATTGTTTTCCAACGTTGAACAGGATTGTCTTTTCTATCAATTTCTTTTCCTAATAATATGTTGCGTCTTATTTTTAATGCGTTTTTTGCAAAAAAAACAGAGCCTCCTAAAAACAAAATAATAAAAACTATGCTTGATACCATACAGTAGAAAATCTAAACTCTAAAATACAA
This sequence comes from Arcticibacter sp., assembly GCA_021155045.1. Taxonomy (GTDB): domain Bacteria; phylum Bacteroidota; class Bacteroidia; order 2-12-FULL-35-15; family 2-12-FULL-35-15; genus 2-12-FULL-35-15. The sequence continues at coordinate 72,977 of JAJNQB010000001.1, read as the reverse complement.
ATCAAGAACTAATCTTTGGGTTTATTCCTATCCTTTCGTCCGAAAACAGAAATGTGAACATAACGTTCAGGATTAATTCTTAAATCTTTTAATAATTTATCTAAGTCTTCGGAAGATTTATCCAGCTTACGATACAGGCTATCGTTATTCACTAACAAACCTAAAGAACCTTCTCCTTTATTAATTTTTGTCATAATGCTAGATGCTTGTGATAAAGCAATATCAGCATTATTTATAGCAGATTTTAAATTTGATTTGGCAATAGAATCGCTAATATTTGAAAAATTTTGAATTACGTTTGCAAGCTTATCACTATTGTTATCGAGTGTTGTAGCTAAATGATTGATTTTCGTAAGAATACTTGAGATTTTATTTTTTTCGGCTAAAACCATTGTATCTAAACGATAAGCAGTTGTTTCTAAAGATGTGATTGCATCTTTAATGTTTTCAAAACTTTTAGCTAAATTTTGTCTTGCGCTTTCATTAAAAACTTGTTGCACCACAACCATTACAGAGTCAATGGAAGCAATTAATCCCTCTGCTTTTTTTTGCAAAGGAGCAATGGTTTTATTTACTGCTGCTTTTAGATTATCTTCTTGGTCAGAATTTAATGTATCATTTGTTACTGCATAATTTTTATCATTACCTAAAATCAGTTGAACAGCTTTTGAGCCCAACAAATCGGAGCTTACAACACGTGCAATTGAATTTTTGGGAATATTGATATCGTCATTTACAATGAATGAAACCAATATTTTACCGGAATTATCTCCTGCAAATTTAATATCTCCTACCATACCCACTCTAAAGCCATTTATAAGTAATGGATTGGCTTCCACTAAACCATCAATATCTGTATAAACAGCATAAAATGTACGTTGAGAAGAAAAAAAGTTTTTGCCTTTTAAAAAGCTAAAACCATAAATAAAACAAGCAATGGCTATGGTAGTAACAATTCCAACTTTGGCTTCTTTTGATAATTTCACTTGTTTTATTGTTTGTTTTATATATGCGAGCAAATTTAATGAATTTTAACTAACATAGAACTAAAAAATTGTATTTCAATAAATAAAAAAATCCTCCGAAAATCAGAGGATTTTTTATTTCTTTTTGGGGTAACAATTACTGAATTTTTACAGTAACCACATCTTTTTTGCCTGGCTCATCAACTCTTAGAATTCCTGTTCCAGCCATGCCGGGGTAAGTAGCTTTAGTAGCCGAGATATTGAATATTGCAGGTAATTTAATTTCGAATGTTACTAAACCGCTACCGTCCGTAATTCCATCATAAGTAACTTGTCCATTTGGAGCATATAATTTTACAGTAGCACCAGAAACCATAGTTCCAGCTGTATCAATAACTGTTACCTTGCCTTCGCATGTTTCTTTTTTTCTGCATGAACTTGCAGTTAAGCCTATTATTAATAAAGCTATGAAAGAAATAGTGGTTGTTTTATTTATAAAATTTTTCATTTGATTATATAGTTTAATATTTATCTTTAATTTTAGGGTTGAAAAACAATGGATACAACAAACAAATTTAACTAATAATTATGAATTACAAAAAAAGTTTCGTTCTTTTTTCAATTATAACTGCTATTTTATGTGGTTTTTCGTCTTTCGACAACCAAAAAGAAACCCATATTTTAATTGAAACCAATGTTGGCAATATCAAACTAAAACTTTATAACGAAACACCCAAACATCGCGACAATTTTATAAAATTGGTTAAAGAGCATTATTATGATAGTGTTTTGTTTCACCGCTGTATTCAAAATTTTATGATACAAAGTGGCGACCCTGATTCAAAAAAAGCAAAGCCAAATGTTGTTTTAGGAGAAGGTGGTCCGGAATATACTATTCCAGCCGAATTTAACACAAAATTATTTCACAAAAGAGGAGTTTTAGCTGCTGCCAGAGAAAGTGATTTGGATAATTTAAAACAAGAATCTTCTGGTTCTCAATTTTATATTGTTCAAGGCAAAGTATTTAATGATTCTTTGCTTAGGAATGTTTTGGCTAAACGTATCACAAAAATGAAATTGTTTAATGAAATTATAAACAGAGAAGAAAATAAAATTTATGTCGAGAAATATCAATCCTTTGCAAAAAATAAAAATACAGATAGCGCAAATTTTTATTACAGTTTTTTTGATAAAAAAGTAGATGCTGAATTTTCAACCGTTCCTTTGTATAAATTTTCAGACGAACAAATTCAAGCTTATTCTACCATTGGTGGCACTCCGCATTTAGATGGAAGTTATACTGTATTTGGCGAAGTAACGGAAGGAATGAACGTAGTAGAAATGATTGCAGCACAAAAAACAGATGAAAACAATAGACCAAAGACAGATATTCGAATAATAAAGATGTCAATAATTCCTTAAATTCGCAGGATAATTAAATTACAAGATGAAAAACAAAATTGAAGATTTATTAAAAGAGATTGAAGATTTTTCTGCAAACAGCAGAGAACATGTTGAAGAATTCCGATTAAAACTTTTAAGTAAAAAAGGTAAAGTTTCTGAATTGTTTGATGAGTTTAAAACGATTGCACCAGAATTAAAAAAAGATGTTGGTCAAATGCTGAACCAACTTAAAAATAAAGCCCAAGAAAAACTTGATACATTAAAAGAAAAATATGAATCAACTTCCGACAATGGATTAGGAGAAATTGATTTAACATTACCCGCAGAAAAATTACAAATTGGTTCTCGCCACCCTCTTTCTTTGGTACGAAATCAGCTGGTAGAAATTTTTTCAAAAATAGGATTTACTGTTTCTGATGGACCCGAAATTGAAGATGATTGGCATAACTTTACTGCATTAAATACTCCTGCTGATCATCCTGCAAGAGATATGCAAGACACTTTTTACATCAGCGAAAATCCTGATATTGTTTTAAGAACACAAACATCATCTGTTCAAGTTCATATTATGGAAAATAGCAAGCCTCCAATACGGACTATTTCGCCAGGAAGAGTATATCGGAATGAAGCTATTTCTGCTCGTGCACACTGCCAATTCCATCAAGTAGAAGGTTTGTATATTGATAAAAATGTTTCGTTTGCCGATTTAAAACAAACTCTACTTTATTTTTCAAAAGAAATGTTTGGCGAAAATACAGAAATTCGATTGCGCCCTTCATTTTTCCCGTTTACTGAGATAAGTGCCGAGATGGATATTTCTTGTCCTTTTTGCAAAGGTGCTGGTTGTAATATTTGTAAAGGTGCTGGTTGGGTAGAAATTTTAGGTTGTGGCATGGTTGACCCTGCCGTACTCGACAATTGTGGAATCGACAGTAAACAATATAGTGGATTTGCCTTTGGTATGGGCGTAGAACGCATCACTATGCTAAAATACCAAGTAAAAGATTTACGTTTGTTTTTCGAAAATGATGTTCGTTTTTTAAAGCAATTTAAATCTGTAATCTAATTTTTGGCGATGAGTAGCCGCTTAGAGCAATTGCAAGAAATGATAAAAAATGAACCTAACGATTCATTTTTGAATTATGCTTTAGCTCTTGAATATGCAAAAAAAAATGAATTGAAAAAAGCTATTGAAATTATTGAAGCTGTTATTAATGCTGACAAAAATTATCTAGGTGCCTATTATCAGTTAGGGCAATTTTATGAACAAATAAATGATTTTAAAAAAGCCATTACTACTTATAATAAGGGAATAGAAATAGCAAAACTTCAAAAAAACAATAAAACTTTATCAGAACTCAATCAAGCATTATTTTTAATGGAAGAATAAAATAAGTTTCATAATTATTTGTTCTTCAAAAAAATCAATATACATTTATCGAAATATACCCTAAGGGAAAAAACTAAATTATAACTTATGAAAAAACTTTTTTTATTTACAATAACATTAGTACTGTTATTTAATTCAAAAATATCCGTTGCAAACAATGACGATTTGAAAAAAGGCTGGGAAGCCTTTATGACAAACGACAGAGATAAAGCTATAAACCTTTTTAAAGAAGCAGCAAATGATGCAGATACAAAAGATGAAGCAAATTTGGCTTTAGCAATTGTTTACAGAGGAATGGGAAAACGTGAAGAAGGATTTAAGTGTATGATGAACTTTTATAAATCCTCTCCAAATCCATACCCTTATTTTTATGCTTTATGGTCGTCTAGTTCTTTATTTGACGGATATGGCAAAAAATCAAAGGAAGAATTAGCACTATTAAATTCTATTTTGCTCGACAAAAGAGCAAACAGCTTAATGAAAGCAATGGTACATTCAATGATTGGATACCATTATAGTGCTATTGGTGATTTCAAAAAAGCAAATATGGAATTTGCCCTGTTGGGAACAATTAATAATTGGCAAATCACTGGAACATTTGATAATATTTCAGCAAGCGGATTTAACAAAGATTTTAAAGTGTTAGAAAACCCAAAACCGGATGCTGAATTTGAAAATAAAGTTGGAGCAAAAGTTTCTTGGTTCGAAATTAAAGACATTCGTACCGACAGATGGTTCGATTTCAATTACCATTTTGCTTTCTCTAATTCTATTATGTATGCTCAATCATTTGTAAACAGCCCAACTGACCAAGAGGTAATTCTAAAAGCAGGAATGTCGGGCTCTATGAAATTATGGGTAAATGATTTTTTAATTATTACAGAACAAGAAGAAAGAAATGCTGATTTAGATGTGTTCTCCTACAAAGTAAAATTAAACAAAGGTTATAACCGTATTTTGGTTCAAATTGGAGAAAGCGAAATTGATAGAGCTAATTTTATGGTTCGTTTTACGGATTTAAACGACAATGTGATTTCCAACCTAACAGCATCAGCAAGCTATCAACCTTACACAAAAGCAAATGAATATAAATTAGAATCAAGTAATCTTTTTGTTGAAGATTATTTTAACGAACAATTAAAAAAGAATCCCGATAGTTTTATTGATTTATTATTGCTTGCAGAAACGCATGTAAAGAACGATAAAATGTTCGATGCTCGTAAAACGTACATGAAAGCAAAAGCTATGGCTCCAACTTGCACCTACGTTTCTACCAGATTGTTAGAAGTGTATGATAGAGATGGAAACAACACCGAATATACCACAGAGCAAGAAAAAATTAAAAAGAACGACCCTAAAAGCTTGTATGCTTTAAACCTAACTTATAACGAAGCAAAGAAAAAAGAAGATTACACAAAAGCAGAAGATATACTTGATGAAATGATTAGAATTTATGGTGCTACTATTTATACTGATTTGAAAAAAATAGATATGGTTGCACAGAAAAAAAATCAAGATGCAATTATTAAAGCAGTAAATGATTTATACAAAAAATATTCTGACGATTATTCTGTAATGGCTTTAAAATATGTTTTAGAAACGCAACTTTCGAAAGATTTAGCTAAAGCAAACGGTATTTTAAAAAAATACATGGCAACAAATTATTCGGATGATGTGATTACAACGCTTGCAGATAATTATTTTAAACTAGGCAATGTAAATGAAGGAATAAAACTTTATCAAATGCGTGTAACCAACCGCCCTTACGTAATTGGTAATTATGGCGATATGGCTGACATTTATGAAGCGAAACAAGATTATGCAACTGCTCTTAAATTTCGTCAAGAAAGTTTAAATAGAGCCTTGTATCATGGGTATTATTACAATCAAATGGGTAAACTTTATGAATCTTTAAATAAAACAAGTGATGCAAGAGATGCTTATCAAAAAGCTATTTATTACGAACCAACAAATTATAGTGCTCGTAAACAGCTTGCGATTTTAGATGGCAAAAAAGATTTGTTTGATAATTTTGCTACAGAAGATGTTTATGAAATTTTCAAAAATTCTCCTTCTAAAACAGATTTTCCAGATGATAATAGTATCATATTGTTACATGACAGACAACGCATTGTTTTTAAAGAAGGTGCTAACGAAGAAAAAACAGAATTATTAATTAAAGTATTCGACCAAGCAGGAATTGATACTTGGAAAGAATACAATGTTGGTTACAATGGTTACACACAACGTTTGGTGGTTGATAAAGCAGAAGTTTTAAAAGCAAATGGAAACAGAATAAAATCCGAGTACAGTAACGATTATTTTGTTTTTACCAATCTTGAGCCTGGTGATGCAATCCATTTATCATACAAAATAGAAAATTACAATTCAGGTAAAATGGCTTTGCATTTTTGGGATGATTTTAATTTCAACTATTTTATTCCTTGTCAGCTTGCACGTTACAGTTTAATGGTGGCAGACAATAAAACATTTTCTTACAATGTTTCAAATAGTGATATGAAACCAGTAACAGAAGATATTGATGGATTTAAAAAATACACATGGGAATTAAAAAATAGTCCTTCATTCAAATCAGAAAGTATAATGCCTCCATTAAATCAAATCTCAACACGATTAGAACTTTCTTCTATTCCTGATTGGCAGTTTATTGCAAATTGGTATTCTGATTTGGCATCAACAAAAGCGAAATCTGATTTTGAAGTTCAAGAAACAGTTCAACAATTGTTTAAAGACAAAAAGAATTTATCTGAACTGGAAAAAGCACGTATCATTTATGATTATATTGAAAAAAACATGACCTACAGCAATGTATCTTTCATGCATAGCGCATTAGTTCCACAAAAAGCTTCTCGTGTTATCAATACTAAACTTGGTGATTGTAAAGATTTTTCAACACTATTTGTTGCAATGGCAAAAGAAGTTGGATTAAAAGCAAATCTTGTTTTGGTAAATACCCGTGATAATGGAGAACGAGTAATGAACCAACCTACAATTGATTTTAACCATTGTATTGTTCAAGCAGAATTAGATGGTAAAAAATATATGGTTGAATTAACCGACCAAAAATTAGCATTTGGAACAATTACTTCTTACTCAAAAAACTCTAGTTGCTTACTTATTCCTAGAGAAAATGAACAACTAAAATCTGCACTTACTGTAATTGAAAGCAAAAACAGACCGTTGAATGCCTCTTATAGAGAATCATCTATTTCTTTTAGTGGTGCGGATATGGTTGTTGATAGGAAAACAATTAAGAGTGGTGAATATGCTCGTCAAACACGCGGAAGCTATGCCGATGTTGGAAAAGACAAACAAGAAGAATACATGACAAAAGCAATCAGCAAAGATTTTACTTCACCCGTAAAATTAAATAATTTACTATTTGTTACCGATTTAAAAACATTAGCAGATAGCGTTGGTTACAATTACAGCTTTACTGCAAAAAGTGCGGTAACAGATTTTTCTGGAATTAAATTATTCAAATTACCTTGGGCTGATTCTCAAAATTATTTGGAATATTTAACACACGAAAACAGAAAATTTCCTTTCAATTTATGGGAATTGACGTCATCTGAGGTTGAAAAAGAAACCATTACCATTGAAATTCCAAAAGGAAAAACACTTGCAGAGCAACCAAAACCAGTAAAAATAAGTTGTGGTGCTGCTGAATATAATTTGGAATACAAAGTAAGTGCAACAAAAGTAACCATCACCAGAACGTTTGTTGTTAAAAATGATGAAGTGAGTGTAAAGGATTACCCTCAAATAAAAGAATTTTTAAATAAAGTTATTGAGGCTGATAGCAAACAGTTTGGATTCAAAAATGCAGCAGGGACTCCTGCTCAATAAATAACAATTTGCTTTTTAAAAAACTCCTGTGAAATTCGCAGGAGTTTTTTTTATGATAAAAATTACTCAGAATCGAAAAAAACTTTTTAATCCTTACCTTTGCGCTATTAATTTTAACAAATGAAAAAAGTTGCATTATTAATTTTAGATGGTTGGGGGATTGGCGATGGATCAAAGTCGGATGCCATAGCACAAGCAAACACGCCTTTTGTAGATAGTTTGTATAAAAAATATCCGTATTCAACATTATTAACATCAGGAGAAGACGTTGGTTTGCCACAAGGACAAATGGGAAATTCAGAAGTAGGGCATTTGAATATTGGAGCAGGCAGAATTGTTTATCAGGATTTAGCTTTAATCAACAAGGCTGTTAGAGAAAATACAATTGATAATCATCCCGTATTATTAAGTGCTTTTAACTACGCAAAAAATAATAATAAAGCCGTTCATTTTATAGGTTTAGTTTCTGAAGGTGGAGTACATTCTTCTCAAGCACACTTGCATCACCTCTGCAATATGGCAATGAAACATAACCTTCAAAATGTTTTTATCCATGCTTTTACAGATGGAAGAGATACTGACCCAAAAAGTGGTTTAGCTTATTTAGAAAATTTACAAAATCATATTACTAAAATTTCATCTCCTTCGGGGAGCGAGGGAGGAGTGGTTCGATTAGCAAGTGTAATAGGAAGGTATTACGCAATGGATAGAGATAAAAGATGGGAACGAGTAAAGTTGGCTTATGATTTATTGGTTAATGGAGCTGGAGAAAAAACTACTGATGTTTTATCTTCCATAAAAAAGTCTTATGCAAATGATGTAACAGATGAATTTATTAAACCGATTGTTCATACAAACGAACAAGGAAATCCAATTGCAGTAATTCAAAAAGATGATGTTGTTATTTGTTTTAATTTTAGAACAGATAGATGCCGAGAAATTACACAAGTATTAACTCAACAGGACATGCACGAATTTAATATGCATGCGCTTCCACTCTATTATGTTACTCTCACTAATTACGATAGTACATTTAAAAATGTAAAAGTAGTTTACGACAAAGAAAATCTATCATTAACGCTGGGTGAAGTATTAGAAAAAAATAACAAATCTCAAATACGTATTGCCGAAACAGAAAAATATCCACACGTTACTTTCTTTTTTTCTGGGGGTAGAGAAAAAGAATTTAATGGGGAAAAAAGAATTTTAATTCCATCACCAAAAGTTGCAACGTATGATATGCAACCCGAAATGAGTGCAATTGAATTAACCAATGCTATACTCCCTGAAATAGAAAAAGAAGCTACTGATTTTATTTGCTTGAATTTTGCAAATGCAGATATGGTAGGACATACTGGTGATTACCATGCTGTTTTAAAAGCTGTGGAAACTGTAGATGCTTGCACAAAAAAAATTGTAGAATTAGGAATACAACATAATTATTCATTCATAATAATTGCCGACCATGGAAATTCTGATTATATGATTAACCCCGATGGCTCACCAAATACAGCACACACAACCAATCCTGTTCCATGTATATTAATTGACAATGAGTTCAAAAAAATAAATAATGGAAGGCTTGCTGATATTGCTCCAACAATTTTAAAATTATTAGGTGTAAATCAACCTACAGAAATGACAGGTAAATGTTTGGTTTAACTATTACAAATTATTCGCACACGCTTTGTTACTCTTAGCTTATCGAAAAGTACGGGAAGCATTTCAACTTTTTTTCTCTTTGATAAGAAAAATTCCCAACACCACAGTTGTAGCTGCAACAATAATTGGGTACCATAATCCTGCAAACATATTGCCTGTACTTACAACTAAGGATGCTGCAATCAATGGAGTTAATCCGCCAAACACTCCATTTCCAATATGATAAGGAAGTGATAACGAAGTGTATCTAATTTCTGGAGGAAATAATTCTACTAAAAATGCAGCAATTGGTCCGTACGCCATACATACAAATATTAATTGAATGAAAATCAATAGTCCAATCATGAAAATGTTATACGAAGGAAGCTTAATTGTATTTATTCTTTTTAAAACTTTATGATGGTCTTCTGGTTTCATAGAAAATTCTATTTTTTCTATACGCTCCCCTCCATTTGTATAATGGTAAATAGCTTTGCCTTCTGAAGAATTCTCAGCCATTGAGTTTCCAACTGTATTTACCTGACCAATTTCTTCCCAGCTTTTCCAATCCGCCTGTGCTGCCATTCCATGATATATCGGCATATACAAACAAGCAGCTAATCCCATTCCTGTTAACATAATCCTTTTTCTTCCATACTTGTCCGACAATTTTGCGAAGACAATAAACAAAGGTGTTCCAATTAATAAAACAGGAATCAACATCCATTGAACTTGTGCTGCATCAATATTTAAATTTTGGATACAAAAATTCATTGCATAAAATTGCCCTGTGTACCAAACTACTCCTTGTCCGGCTGTTGCGCCAAACAACGCAATCAATACTAATTTTAAATTTTTCCATTTACCAAAACTTTCTTTCAATGGATTTTTGGAGGTTTTGCCTGCTGCTTTTAATTCTTTGAATACAGGCGATTCTTCCATCTTTGTTCTGATGTAATAAGAAATAATCACCAAGAAAATAGAAACCAAAAAAGGAATTCTCCAGCCCCAAATGTTAAAATCATCTGCACTCATAAATGACTTGCAAGTAAGAATAACTGCAAGAGAAATAAATAAACCAAAAGTTGCTGTTGTTTGAATAAAACTTGTATAATATCCTTTCTTGCCTTCGGGTGCATGCTCCGCAACATATATAGCAGCACCACCATATTCGCCTCCAAGCGCAAGTCCTTGTAGTGCACGTAAAACAAAAACCAAGATGGGCGCAAGAATTCCTATGCTTTCATAACTAGGAATTAATCCGATGGCAAATGTTGCACCACCCATAATTAGTAGCGTCAATAAAAATGTATATTTTCTTCCAACAATATCACCCAATCTTCCAAATACAATGGCACCAAAAGGGCGAATTACAAACCCAACTCCAAAAGCAGCAAGGGTTGCTAAAAAAGCAGCAGTAGGATTTTCTTTTGGAAAAAATTGTGTAGCAATAATTGGAGCCAAACTTCCGAAAATATAAAAGTCGTACCATTCAATCATTGTTCCGACTGAGGATGCTGTTATTACTTTACGGATGGAGGTTGTAGACATAGTAATGTTTTTAACAATCCCAGGCCTGCGCCCGTTTGGGTTTTTTATGTGTGATAAAATTACACAAAGCCTACCAAACCCTGTTGGCTTTGTGCAACTAAAATACAAAATCTAACTCAAAAAAAATGTCAGCCTTAGCTGACATTTAAAATATTCTTAGCAACCTCTGCGCCTTCGCGGCAAATATTAAATAGAACTAGCTCCTAACATCAACACAGGATTTTCTAAATTATGTTTTACTGTTTGTAAGAAAGCAGAACCAATTGCTCCATCCACCACTCTGTGGTCGCAAGACAATGTTACTTTCATAATATTGCCTGGAACAATTTGTCCGTTTTTAACTACTGGTGTTTGTTTGATTCCACCAACTGCTAAAATACAAGCATCTGGCGGATTGATAATCGCAGTAAATTCTTCGATACCAAACATTCCTAAGTTAGAAATAGTAAATGTATTTCCTTCCCAATCACTTGGTTGAAGTTTTTTATCTTTTGCTTTTACAGCATAGTTGCGTACTTCTGTTCCTATTTGTGTTAATGTTTTACCATCAGCAAAACGAACAACAGGAACTAATAATCCTTCTTCTACAGCAACAGCAACACCAATGTGAATATGGTTGTTGTAACGAATTTTGGCCTGTCCTGAGCCTGTCGAAGGATCACTCAGCCAAGACGCATTTACTTTTGGATGTTTACGTAAACTTGCTGCAACGGCTTTAATCACCATATCATTAAATGAAATTTTTATTCCTGCAACAGTATTGATTGCTTCACGAGCTTTGATTGCTTCGTCCATATCAATTTCCATTGTTAAATAAAAATGCGGTGCAGAAAATTTACTTTCGCCCAAACGTTTTGCAATCGTTTTACGCATTTGCGAAACAGGTTCTTCTGTATAACTTTCTACTCCAACAAAAGCTGGTGCCGAACCATTTGATTTAAAATTATCTATATCACGCTTAATGATTCTTCCATTATCACCACTTCCTCTCAAAGCATTTACACTTATTCCTTTTTCATCAGCAAGTTTTTTTGCAAGAGGAGAAATTTTAGTTCGCCCACCAGCTTCGCTGATTTCGGATTTCGGATTTTTGATTTCGGATTTAGAAACAACTGCTGTATCAGCAACTTTTTCTTCTTTTTGAATTTTGACTTCAACACTTTCGCTCTTATTTGCTTCCGCAGCAATAATAGCAGCCACATCTTCGCCACCTTTTCCTAAAATTGCAAGTATAGAATCTACTGGCGCACCTTTGCCTTCTTGAACTCCAATGTGTAAAATTATTCCATCTTGAAACGATTCAAACTCCATTGTTGCTTTATCTGTTTGAATATCGGCAAGCAACTCTCCTGATTTTACTTTATCACCAACTTTTTTATGCCATTTTGCAACAACCCCTTCCGTCATCGTATCACTTAATTTAGGCATACGAACAATTTGAACAGTATCAGGTATTTTTATTTCTACGGCTTTTGTAACACTGAGCGGAGTCGAAGTGTTAGCTTTTGAACTTTCAACAGTTAAACTTTGAACTGCCGCTTTGCTTTCCACACCATTGCCTGCTTCTGAAGCTAATAAAGCGGTAATGTCTTCACCTTCTTTTCCTAAAATTGCAAGAATAGAATCTACTGGTGCGCCTTTCCCTTCTTGAACTCCAATATGTAAAATAACCCCATTCTGGAATGATTCAAATTCCATGGTTGCTTTATCTGTTTCGATATCAGCAAGCAATTCGCCAGATTTTACTTTGTCACCAACTTTTTTATGCCACTTGGCTACAACACCATCTGTCATGGTATCACTTAATTTGGGCATTCTTACTATTTCAGCCATACTTATTTTGAAATTATAAATTATATATGATGAATTATAAATTAATTGTTGCCTTGTGATGTTTTTACAATTGCAGTTAAAATATTTACAATCTCATCTATTTCTTTTAATTCTTTGTTGTAATTGTAACTTACCATCTGGCTTTTATCTAAAAGTCTCAACCAATATTTAGATTCTCTTGCTTCTTTTAAAGAGATTCCCATTTTAGCAGTGAATTCTCTTTTAGATATTGCGCCAATCGCTTCTTCTATGTTTGCTCCTATGCTTGTTCCTGACCTCAACAATTGCTTTGATAAAACGTATTCCTTGTTTTCTGTTAAGTGTTTGTATAATTTTATTCTTGTAAGTGAAAACTCAAATGATTTTGTTAAAATCGGATTATCTTTCCCCATAGATACTCTCCGTTTATAATTTATAATTCATAATTATTCTACTATGTACGGATAATCATCTTGAACATAAACATCTTTATACAATTCGTCTATTGTAGGGTAAGGTGAATCTTCACCAAACTTAACTGATTCAGCTACGATATCATCTACTTTTTGTTCCGCTTTTTCAATATCAGCATCTGTCATCCATTTATTTTTTTTGATGGTTGCTAATACTTTTTCAATTGGGTCTTGTGCTTGATATTCTTTTACTTCATCTTTTGTACGATATGTTTGAGCATCGCTCATAGAGTGTCCTTTGTAACGATATGTTTTCATTTCTAACAATGTTGGACCATCTCCTTTACGAGCTCTATTTACTGCTTCTTCTATTGCTTCATGAACTGCTTCGCATGTCATCCCATCAACTGGTTTTGAAGGCATATCATAAGCTAAGCCTAATTTCCATAAATCATGAACATTAGAAGTACGCTCAACAGAAGTACCCATTGCATAATTATTATTTTCGATGATAAATATTACAGGCAATTTCCAAAGCATTGCCATATTAAAAGCTTCGTGCAATGCGCCTTGGCGAACAGCACCATCACCCATATAACAAAGCGTTACATTATCATTTCCATTGTATTTATCGGCAAATGCAATACCTGCACCTAAAGGTATTTGCCCGCCCACAATTCCATGTCCACCAAAAAAATTAAATTCTTTCGAAAACATGTGCATCGAGCCTCCTTTACCTTTTGAGCATCCTGTAGCTTTTGCCATCATTTCTGCCATAATGTATTTTGGATGCATTCCTCTTCCTATCGGATGAGCATGATCACGGTAGGCGGTAATTACTCTATCCTCTTTTCTTAATACTGATTCGGAGCCAGCAACTAAAGCTTCTTGTCCAATGTATAAATGGCAAAATCCTCTAATTTTTTGTTGGATATAAAGATGTCCTGTTTTTTCTTCGAATTTGCGCATCAACAACATCGACTCGTACCATTTAATATAAGTTTCCTTACTAAACTTTGTACCTGTTTTATTCTCTGCTGGTTCTTTTTTTGTTTTTGCTGCCACTTTTTCCATAGCTTTTAATAGTTTAGAGAAAACAAATTTAACGATAAAAATGATATAAAACAGTCAATTTTTGTTGCAACGACTACACTTTTTTTAATTCTTCGGCTTTAAACATAAAAGGTAATAAATCAGAAATACTACTTACAACCCTTATTTTTCCTGTTTCACCTGCTAAAATTATTTTAATATTTGATTGGTATCGCATCTCATATTCTGCAATGGCTTGTCGGCAAGCTCCACATGGAGATAATGGTTCTGCCACATGAAATGTTTTTGATTTACAGGTAATTGCCATTGCTTCAATCGGTTCTTGTGGATAATGTGCTCCCGCAGCATAAATAGCAACACGTTCAGCACATAAACCACTTGGGTAGGCTACATTTTCCTGATTGTTACCAGTAATTATTTTTCCATTTTTCAAGCGTAATGCTGCACCTACATAAAATTGAGAATAGGGGGCGTAAGCCGAATCGGTTATTTCACGAGCTTTTTGAAGTAGTTCTGCGTCATCATTTGTCAATTCTTTTTCGGAATCGTATTCAAAATAAGATATTTTTAGTTCTTGTTTTTTCATCCATTTCAGTAATAGTTGAATCAAAGATAAAATTTTAATACCATTTACCTATTGACTTTTAGGCATTATTAATTTACATTTGAGGTATAAACATTTTTTTACTCCGCCATGAAACATTTTTTTTACTCATTATCCTTGATGGTATGTTTGAATTATTCAATAATTTTAAACGCCCAAAATGAAGGGAACACCACTTTTAATGCTGCACAAATTCATGAAGTGCACATGACTTTTAGCCAAACAAATTATTGGGATTCTTTAACAAACTATTACACCATAGATAAGTATTTAAGAGGCAATATTGTTTTTGATGGAACTACTTATACTGATGTTGGAATAAAATTTAAAGGCAATTCTTCATACATGAATCCAAGTGATAAAAAATCATTTAAAGTAGATATGAATGAGTTTGTAAGCGGCCAAAATGTTGACGGATTAAAAAAATTCAACCTAAACAATGGCTTTAAAGATCCAACTTTTATTAGAGAAAAACTTACTTTGGATTTTTGTAGAGATCATGGTTTATCTGCACCACGCTGTTCTTATTCTAAAGTTTTCATAAATGGGGTTTATTGGGGTTTATATATGTTTGTTGAAGAAATGGATAATGGTACTTTTTTAAAGCAACATTATAACAATAAACAAGGAAACATGTTTAAAGGCGACCCTAATGGAGATTTAAAATGGTATGGTAGTTCTCCATCTGCCTACTATTCTAAATATGAATTAAAAACAAATGAAACTACAAATGACTGGACAGATTTGGTACAATTGATAGATAAAATTAATAATAGCAGCACCTACTTTTATGATTCATTAGAAACAATGATGAATACAAGTGTGTTTATAAAACATTGGGCATTGAGCAATTTATTTGTAAATCTTGATTCTTACTTAGGAAGCGGTCATAATTATTTTATTTACCATGATACTCTCAGTAAAAAATTTGAATGGCTTACTTGGGACGTGAATGAATCTTTTGGAAATTTTCAAATGGGAATGACTATACCTCAATTAAAAAACATGAGTATGTATTGGGTGTCTAGCCCATCAAGTAACAGACCAATAATTCAAAAAATGCTAACCAACACCATTTATAAAAATGAGCTAACAAATACTTTTTGCAATTGGGTTCAATATGATTTTAGTAATTCCAATTTAGATTCAAAAATAGATTCACTTGCAAATGCAATACGAGCAGATGTATATGCCGACACCAAAAAGTTTTTTACAAACACTCAATTTGAAGATAATCTAACAATGGATATAAATGTTACAGGAAGTCCAGGGGTAAGTACAATTATGGGATTAAAACCTTTTATAACAGCAAGAAGAAATGCAATAGCTGCTGAATTAGCAACACAAGGTTGTACAGTTGGTATTAATGAAAATGATATAGAAATAAGTGATTTATTGATTTACCCAAATCCAACTTCCGATTACATAAATGTTCGATTAAAAAATTTAAAAACGGGAAATAGCATTAAAATTTATAATTTAATTGGCGAAGAAGTTTACTCAGAATTTTTTAACAGTAATGAATTAAAAATTAATTTATTTTTTTTAAATAGTGGTATTTATTTTTTAAATCTAAATAATCGCTATTTCACAAAAATCGAAAAATTCTAATTTACAGTTTGTTTCATAGAAAAAGATAAATAATTACTTCTTAAGCGAAGGATGAAAAAAAAAACATCGTCTAACTTTAACATAAACCTAACTTATTTTTAACTTTTTGTAAACTTTAGATGAATATGAAAAAAAATAAATTCCTTTCAATCCTTTTGGTAGCAGTACTTTTAGTAGCAACAAATACAACTAAAGCACAACAGCACCCTGGTTATACATCGTATAGTATAAAAAATTCTACCGCAGCCTATCTTGTTGACACAAACGGAACAACCTACCACACGTGGACACCTCTTACTGGTCCAACCTGCTATTCAACCTATGTAATGCCAGGTGGTATTTTATGGAGAACAGTTACATTAAGCGGAACATCCTTTACTGGCGGACCAATATCAGGGAGGGTGCAAAAATATAATTATAGTGGGACACTATTATGGGATTATACTTATTCCACAACTAGCTACGTTTCGCATCACGACATTTGTCCTATGCCAAATGGAAATGTATTAATGATTGCTTACGAAAGAAAAACAGCTTCGGAAGTAACTGCTGCAGGATGTTCTACTTTCAGTAGTGAAATGTGGCCAGATAAAATAGTAGAAGTTCAACCAACAGGTGCAACTACAGGAACTGTAGTTTGGGAATGGCATATTTGGGATCATTTGGTACAAAATACAAATTCATCGGCTGCAAATTATCAAACATCCATCGTAAATCATCCTGAATTATTAAACATAAATTATAATGCACAAAAAGATTGGTTGCACTTAAATGGTGTTGATTACAATCCAATACTCGATCAAATCACATTCAGTTCGCATAACTTAAATGAAATTTATGTTGTTGACCACAGCACCACAACCGCTGAAGCAGCGAGTCATTCTGGCGGAAACTCAGGCAAAGGCGGAGATATTCTTTACCGTTGGGGAAATCCGGCAGCTTATGGTGCTTCAGGAACACAAATATTTAATGTTGTTCACGATGGTCATTGGGTAACAGAAGATTGTCCTAACTCTGGACACCTTTCTGGATACAATAACAAAGGGATTTCAAGCACTGCTTCTTGTGGTGATATTTTTGTTCCTCCAGTTTCTGGATACAACTATTCAATTACGTCAGGTTCTGCTTATGCCCCTACAACTTATGTAAAACGCCAAGCTTCTGGTGGATACAACAGCAATGAAGGAAGCTTTCAACAATTACCAAATGGAAATACGTTGATTAATATGGGAATATCTGGATACATAAAAGAATATAGTCCAACAGGAACTTTGCTTTGGACAAAAACATTAACTGGAGGAAATGCAAAAGCATTCAGATATAGCGATTGTTATATTAATAATACTGCTCCAGCAATACCATCAATATCAGAAGCGGGAGGAACACTCAATTCTACTTCTGCAACTACTTATCAATGGTATCTGAACGGGCAACAAATTATAGGTGCTACCAACCAATCTTATACTCCTACTCAAAGTGGAATGTATTTAGTAAGAATAACGGATGCTAATGGTTGTGTTTATCAATATTCTAATGGATATACTTTTTCTATGCCAACAGGTATAAATCAAGAATTAGAAGAAACAGTTTTTGCAATTTATCCAAATCCGTCCTCAGGAATTGTAAATATTTTAGATACATATCTTAGCGGAAAACGTTTTGAGATCTTTGTTTATGATGCAGTTGGGAGATTATTAGTTCAAAACAAAACTATCTATCAATTAGATTTATCAGAATTTGGAAATGGAGTTTATTATATAACCATCGTTCCAGAAAAATCGAAAACAATAAATTCAAAAATAATTATAGCTAAATAATCATACAAATGAAAAACACAATCTTAACATTTTTTTTAGTATTATTCACTTTAACTCTAAGCGCAAAAAAAGTAAAATTTGCAGTTGATATGTCGGGCATTGCAATTAGTCCTTTTGGGATGCACATTGCTGGCGACTTTCAAACATTAGCTGGTTTTTCTGGTGGTGATTGGATGTCGAACACTACTCCATTAACACAAGAAACTGCTGATACAAATATATACAGTATTGTGGTAAACATTCCTGCTTTTGCAAAGTACGAGTATAAATTTATTAATGGCGACCAATTTTATGAAGCAGAATTTGTTCCTTTCGAATCACGTGTAAATTATAATTTTAATGATAACCGATGGTTATATATTGATTCATTAGCAAACGATACCACATTTATTGGTGCTATAAAATTTGGTGGCAATGCCCCGAACGGGAAAAAGCTCGTTCGCTTTTTTGTTGATATGACAAATGAAACAGTTTCGTCAAACGGAATTCATGTTGCAGGAGATTTTCAAATGTGGAATACTGCTACTGATATTTTATATCATTTCGTTGATGCGCCAGATGGTGTTTATGAAGTAATTAATTATGTAGACTCCTCAACGACATACAACTACAAATTTTATAATGGTAATTCATCGGGCGACTCCGAAATTGTTCCATCGGCTTGTAATGTTGGAGGCAACAGAAGCATTTTAACTTTTAATGATACACTCTTAAATACAGTTTGCTTTTCCTCTTGCGGCATTTGTGTAACAGGAATAAATGAGCTTTCTAAAAATGCAGTTAAGATATTCCCAAATCCTAGTAACAATGTTGCTCAAATTGAATTTAATGATTATTCATATAAAACAATTGTAATCACAGATATAAATGGCAATGTGGTTAAATCTTTTGGATTGTCGAATTCAAATGTACTACAGATAGAAAAAGAAAACTTAAATGCAGGAATGTATTTTGTTAATGTAAAATATGCAGACAATACTATTTCAAAAACAAAATTTATTTTTCAATAAAAAATCTCTATGTTTTTAAAAAGAATACTTTCTCTCTCTCTTTTATTTTGTTTTATTCAAATTAAAAATATGGTTGCACAAACCACATTTTATGATTTGAATACCATTCAAAAAATAGAAGTGTATTTTTCAATTCCAGATTGGGATTACAGAATGGATACCGCAAAATATGGTTCCGAAAGCTATACAATGGCTGACTGGATAAAAATAAATGGAATTATGTATGATAGTGTAGGTGTAAAATACAAAGGAAATAGCTCTTTTGATTCTACTCGAATTAAAAATCCTTTACATATCGAATTGGATACATATAAATCTCAATCATACCAAGGAGTTAAAGACATTAAACTAAGCAACTGCTATCAAGACCCTTCCATGATAAGAGAAGTATTAGCTTATGACATTTTAGAAAACTATACGGATTGTCCTCGCTCTAATTTTGCACAAGTTTATATTAATGGAAATTGTATTGGACTTTATTCAAACTCGGAAAGTATTAACAAACAATTTCTATCTGATCGCTTTTCATCATCGAATAAAACATTTATAAAATGTAATCCTATTGTAAATCCAGGACCAGCCACTAAATGCAATTTAAAATACATCACAAACGACAGTTCAAATTATTTTAATTTTTACGAAATAAAATCAACAAACGGATGGAATGACTTAGTAAAACTTTGCGATACCGTTACAAATTATGCTTCTTCTATTTCCACTTTAGTAGATGTGGACAGAGCTATATGGATGCTTGCGTTTAATAATGTATTAATTAATCTCGATAGTTATAGTGGAGCATTTTGTCAAAATTATTATTTATACAAAGATGCCACTTTAAGATATAATCCAATTTTATGGGATTTGAATATGACATTTGGAGGTTTTCCATTTTTGGGTGCAGGAGCAAGTAGCTTGGGAACTCTTTCTTTAACAAATATGCAACAACTGCCTACTACAATACACAGTACAGATGTTTATTGGCCTCTTATTAAAAATATTATGAGCGATGCTACTTACAAACGAATGTATGTTGCCCATGTTAAAACAATTACGAATGAATTTTTTGCAAATAATTATTATCAAACTTTAGCTACACAGTTACAAACTACAATTGATACTGCAGTACTGAGTGATGTAAATAAATTTTTCAGCTACACTCAGTTTCAAAATGGGATGACAGGTAATGTTACTTCTGGAAGTCTGACCATCCCAGGCATTTCTAATTTAATGGGAGCAAGAGTAACTTATTTGCAATCAACATCAGACTTTACCAATATTGCACCAACAATTACAAACGTATTACCGAACAATACAAATCCTCCTGTTAGTTCAAATGTAATTATCACGGCACAAGTAATAAATACAAACACAAACGCTGTTTATTTAGGTTATCGTTTTGCGAAAACTGAAAAATTTGTTAGAGTTTTAATGTATGATGATGGCGCTCATAACGATGGAGCTGCGGGAGATAATGTGTATGGTGCGTCTTTTACTTTAAATAATTTACAAGCCCAATATTATGTTTACGCAGAAAATAATAATGCTGGAATGTTTTCGCCAGAAAGAGCCGAACATGAATTTTATTCACTTACAGCAAGTATAGCAGTTTCTGCGCCAGGGCAAGTTGTAATCAATGAATTTTTGGCTATCAACAATACAGGAATCCAAGATGAAGCTGGGCAAAGAGAAGACTGGATAGAATTATATAACAACACTTCAACAGCATTAGATTTATATGGCTTGTACCTGTCAGATAGCTATACGAATCTCACAAAATTCGCTTTTCCTCAAAACAGTGTTATTCAACCAAATGGTTATCTTTTAATTTTTGCAGATGAAGACGCAAGTACAACATCTTATTTACACGCAAACTTTAAATTATCAAGTTCGGGAGAACAAATAGTACTTTCCAATATTGCAGGAGTAATTTTAGATAGTATTTCGTTTGGAGTACAAACAGCAGATATGGCAATGGGAAGATGCGCAAATGGAACAGGTGCATTTATAACCATCTCGCCACCTACTCCAGAAGCACTCAATTGTGTTACTTCTATTGAAGAAAATAATACTGTTTCAGGGTTTAAAATTTATCCTAACCCCACAAATAATTATGTGATTGTAGATTTATTGTCTTCAAATAGTATGAATACTATTAAAATAATTGATGCTGTCGGCAATGTAATATTTGAAACTATCTCTAGCGAAAAAGCCTCTTATATAAATACTTCCGAGCTCTCGAATGGACTATATTTTATCACAATAAATAATAATTATACACAAAAACTACAGGTGATAAAATGATTAAATAATTTACATTTTCAGTATTAACTAATATTCTTTAATATTGTATTAAAGTTTATTCAATAATCTATCAAACAATGAGAAAAATAATTTTATTATTCTGCCTAGTACTATTTATTACATCCTGCAAAAAAGAAGCAGGAGAAGGTGGTAATTCATCCATTAAAGGAAAAATCTGGGTGAAAGATTACAACGCAACTTTTACCACACTTAATGCAGAATATGCAGGCGCTGATGAAGATGTATATATCATTTATGGTAACAATACCAGCTATGGCGAC
Source organism: Arcticibacter sp. (assembly GCA_021155045.1). GTDB lineage: Bacteria > Bacteroidota > Bacteroidia > 2-12-FULL-35-15 > 2-12-FULL-35-15 > 2-12-FULL-35-15. The sequence goes on along the minus strand of JAJNQB010000001.1, from coordinate 51,254 downwards.
AAAATAAAAGCTTCTCCTGATGGTAGTTTTGAGTTCAAATATTTACGCAAAGGCGATTATACTATCTATGTGTATTCAAAAGATAAAACGCTAACATCACCATCGGGGAAAGTAACAATGACTGTAAATGCAACGATTTCAAAGAAAAAGGAAGTAGTGGATGCTGGAACAATAACCATTTATAACTAATAAAGTATGAAATTGATTTTTAAACTAATAATCATTCTTTTTTCTTTTAACATTTCTCTATTTGCGCAAACAAAAAAAGAAGTAAGAAAATATAAAATTAAAAGTACCACAGTTACGGTTGTTGATTCAAAAGTTGAAGGCAAAGAAAAAAAAGGAAAAGATTCTTACCAAAAATATGATGCCAATGGAAATGTTGTGGAAGAAGAAGAATACAACAAAGATGGATCATTTAAAAAGAAAGAGGCACGCAAATACAATAAAAATAATGATGTGATCGAAGAAATTATTTATGATGAAAAAGGAGCTGTAACAAAAAAAACAACCACCGAATACAATGATAAAAATCCCACAACAGAAATTGTTTATGATAGCAAAGGGAAAATAGTACAAAAAACGATTTTTTCTTACAATGCAAGAGGTGAAAAAATACAGGAACTTACTTATGATGAAAAAGGAAAAATCATTAAAAAATCACTTTACACCTACGATAAAAACGGGTTGAAAACAGAGAAAAAAACCTATGACTCAAATGGAGATTTAATCCTCACAAAAAAATATACTTACGAATACTAATATGGAATCTATTAAAAATATACTAAACCAATTTGAGCCAATTACACTGGCAGAAATGGATAGTGTAAAATTAATGGATAGAACGGACACTAAATTTGTATTCAGTCAAAAAGATTTGGCAGCTATTTTAGAGCAGCTGATTCCTAACTATAAAATTTTAGATGTAAACAATAATAAAATTAGCAGATACGAATCATTATACTTTGACACACCAAATTTTGAGCTATATCATAAACATCAAACGGGAAAGTTAAACAGATATAAAATTCGGTTTAGAAAATATGTAGAATCTGAATTAAATTTTTTTGAAGTAAAATTTAAAAACAACAAAGGAAGAACAATTAAAGATAGAGTAAAACAACAAGAAATAGCCAACACAATTTATGACAATGCTCAAGAGTTGCTAACTAAAAAAACACCGCTTAAATCAGAAAACCTTGAAGCAAAATTTTGGGTGAATTACTCAAGAATTACCTTGGTAAATAAACACACACCAGAACGCGTAACCTTAGATCTGAATTTACATTTTAAAAGCAATAAACAATTAAAAAACATTGACAACCTAATAATAGCTGAAGTAAAACAAAGCAAAGCAACATCATCTCCATTTTTAAAATTGATGAAAAAATTACACATCCGTGAAGGTTCAATAAGTAAATATTGCTTTGGAGTTATTAGTCTTTTTGAAAAAATAAAACACAACAATTTTAAACCTAAATTAATACCAATAAAAAAAATAACTTATGCTACTATTACAAGCCGTTAATGAAGAAACTGTTGGTACAGCCTTTAATTTATTTGAAAAACTTACATCCAAATTTTGGTTGCGATTGTCTATCGACTTTGCTTCTGTTTTTGTATTGATTCGTTTTATTTATTATCCAATTTATAAAAACAGAGAATTCTTTTTTACTTTTTTTATATTCAATTTAATTATTTTCTTAATTACATTTTTACTAAACAAAGTAGAAATGAGTATGGGAGCAGCCTTCGGGTTGTTTGCTGTTTTCTCCATGCTTCGCTACCGTACCGAAGGAATTTCTATGAAGGATATGACGTATCTTTTTTTAGTGATTGCAATGGGACTCATCACTGCTGTTAGTAAAGGCAACTGGGATGAATTATCTTTACTTAATTTAATTATCATTGCATTTACCTATTTATTAGAAAGTAATTTATTACTCAAAAAAGAATCTTCAAAAATGATTCAATATGAAAATATTGAAATGATAAAACCAGAATTTAGAACAGAATTAATTGCTGACTTAGAAAGCAGAACAGGAATAAAAATCAATAGAATCACCATCAATAAAGTTGATTTTTTAAAAGACACAGCAGTAATTCGCGTTTATTATTATGAATAAATTTTTCAAACATATTATTTTTATTTGTTTCGTTATTCTAGTATGCAACAATTCATTTTCACAAGTAAATGATGCTGGATTATGGCTTACTCTTAGTGCAGAAAAAAAGATAACACAAAAATTTTCTACTCAGCTAAACCAATGTTTCAGATTAAATGAAAATTATTCTGAATTAGGAACTGCATTTACAGAAATTGGATTAAAATACAAACTCGCAAAACGTCTTACTTTAGCCGGTAATTACCGCTTTACACAAAAAAGAAGAGTAGATGATTTTTATGGGCTTCGCCACCGATATAATGTTGATTTGAGCTATAAAATAAAAGTAAAAAAACTAAGTATTGTCTTAAGAGAACGATTCCAATCAACTTATAAAAATATCGGAAGAAGCGATAACGGAGGTATTCCAATAAATTATTTTAGAAGCAAAATTACTTTGCAATATAATTTCGGAAAAAAATATACTCCTTTTGTTTCGGGTGAAATTTTTTATGAGCTAAAAAATTATATCGACAACCTACGATTCAAAGCTGGTTTTGATTATGAAATGAATAAGTTTAGCACACTCAACATTTTTTACATGATTGATAAAGAAATCAATGTAAAAAATCCTTGGACAAATTATGTATTAGGAATAGGTTACAACTATTCCTTTTAAACTGCAATTAGACAGTAGAAAGCTTTGGAAAAGCTACACTATCTGTCTTAATGCGGATAATCCCGATTTAGTTTTTGTTAGAATTTCTTATCCCCATAAAATACAAGAAAGTTTACAAACACTTAATTGTAGACAGTTATTTTTTTAAACTGTCTGGCTAGGGTTAAAAGCCTGTTTAAATTTCATATTTAAAAATGCAGGTCGCTCCCATGGAGCTATTCAACATCCCATAGAGATGTAATGTTTGTAGAAAATGAATTAGGATATATTATATACTCAGGAGGAGGGCAAGCTAACTGACAATCTGCGCTACTTCCGACTGACCTAATAAAAATTTTCTCAAAAATTCATTAGTTGTCAAAAGCGATGGATAGTGCGCAGAGTCTTTGGTGTTTGAGTTTCGATTTTTTTCAAATCGAAACGAGTTTAAAGACTCCGCTTGATAATAAATTGAATTTTAGAAAATTTTTATTCAGTCTTGTTCTTTTGTTTCTTTTGCAACAAAGCAAAAGAAAAGGAATAAAAAATTTAACCACAATTAGACAGTAGAAAACTTTGGAAAAGCTGCACTATCTGTCTTAATGCGGATTATACCAATTATAAAAAAAGGTTTATAAAGATTTCTTCCAACTGTTCGGAATGACAAACGCGAAGTGTCATTTCATTTCAAATGAAAAAAAATCTCTACTTACTCAATTCTGCGTAATTCTTAAAGAAATGTGGAATTGTCTCAATTCCTTTTAGATAGTTAAATACTCCAAAATGTTCGTTTGGCGAATGTATCGCATCTGAATCTAATCCAAATCCCATTAACACAGAATCCAACCCTAATTCTGATTTAAACATTGCCACAATTGGAATACTTCCACCACTGCGAACCGGAACGGGTTTTTTACCAAATGTTGTTTCCATAGCTTTGCTTGCTGCTTTGTATGCTGCTGAAGTACTTGGCGTAACAACAGGTTCGCCACCGTGATGTGGCGTTACTTTTACTTTTACAGATTTGGGTGCAATACTTTCAAAATAATTTTTGAAAAGTGCTGTAACTTTATCGCTGTTTTGATGAGGCACTAATCGCATTGAAATTTTAGCATACGCTTTGGAAGCAATAACCGTTTTTGCTCCTTCCCCTGTGTATCCACCCCAAATGCCATTTACATCCAATGTTGGGCGAATTGAATTTCTTTCGTTGGTTGTAAATCCATCTTCTCCATGAATGTCTGATAAATCCAATGCTTTTTTGTATTCATCTAAACTAAATGGTGCTTTTGCCATTTCTGCTCTTTCTTCGGCAGATAATATTTCTACATCATCATAAAAACCAGGAATAGTAATATGGTTTTTATCATCCTTCATTTTTGCAATCATTTCACATAAAATATTGATTGGGTTTGCCACTGCTCCTCCATACAATCCAGAATGCAAATCACGGTTTGGACCTGTTACTTCTACTTCTACATAGCTTAAGCCTCTTAAACCAACAGTTATAGAAGGAATATCATTTGCGATAATTCCTGTATCCGAAATTACAATAACATCTGCTTTTAATTTTTCTTTGTTTTGTTTTACAAATGTTGCAAGATTGCTTGAACCAACTTCCTCTTCTCCTTCAATCATAAATTTAATGTTACAAGGCAACGAATTTGTTTTCATCATCAATTCAAATGCTTTTACGTGCATGTACATTTGCCCTTTATCATCACATGAACCACGAGCAAAAATTGCTCCTTGCGGATGCAATTCTGTTTTTTTAATTACGGGCTCAAACGGACCAGATGTCCATAATTCTAATGGGTCAGCAGGCTGAACATCATAATGCCCATACACTAAAATAGTTGGCAACTTTGTATCAATAATTTTTTCCCCGTAAACAATAGGGTAACCAGCAGTTTTGCATATTTCCACATTATCAGCACCTGCTTCTACTAACTTTTGTTTAATTACATCAGCCGTTTTATTTACATCACCTTTATATTTTGGATCTGCGCTAACAGATGGAATTCTTAACAATTCAAAAAGCTCATTTAGAAAACGGTCTTTATTTTTTTCGATGTATTCGTTTATTTGATTACTCATTTTTTTAATTTTTAAATTTATTTTGATACAAAATTGCAATTATTATTTAAAAAAATTGCTTTTTCAAAAACAATTTATACATTTGTTATACCCCTGATTTAAGTTGGCTTGTAGCTGTTGGTTTAATTAAACCATAGACAGACAGTAAAAAACAATTGTCTACGATTAAGTGTTTGTAATCATTTTCTATATTTTACGTAATAAATTATGGATTGAAACAAACTACAATGGTAAAAACTGGTTTGTGAAATTAAAAAGATAGTAAAAATTGGTTTGTGAAAATGAAAAATGTTTATCTCCTTGCTTTTATTCTATTTTTCTTTGGCTGTGAAAAAGCAGAACGGAAATATAATTTAACCTGTCAGTTTTCACGAATCTCATCGAATCCTTGCGCTTGGAAAAGGGTGGGCGTTATTGGTGATGAAATATACTTTGATCGCAATGGAAAGTTCATAGGAGAGTCGAGTGCTTTATGGGGTTATAATGGAAAATGGGAATTTGCCAACAATCGTACATGTATTAAGATTAATGCAAATAATAGAATTGAAGAGTATCTTATTTCGGTTGATGATCGCGACCTTACTTTAATAACAGACACATCAAAAATAAAATTTAAACGTGATATTTAAAAAAATGAAAGCAATTAAAATAATTTTAGAAAATGTATAATAAAATTATTCTATTTCTCATAATAAGTATTGTTTTAGGTGCCTGTAAAAAATATCCTGAAGACGATGCTATTTCATTTAAAAAAGCCGAAAAAAGAGTTAAGGGGTCGTATAAAATTGATTTTATACGAATAGATGGTTACGACTCCACAAATTATTATAAAAATATTTGGGAACAAATGTGTAACAATAATTTTGAGTTTCACTTTCGTTTAAGTGGAGGATTCAGTGGGCTTGAGATATTTGCCTCTGAAAGAAAACCTCCTTATAACCCTATTTGTTTCCAGTATCATGGTTATTGGGATTTAAGGCAACATAAAAACATTTTGATAACACGATTATTTGGAGGAGATGATGTATGGGGACCATTGCGTGCAAGATATGTTTCTTGGGAAATAAGAAAGTTGTATAAAAATGAATTATGGATTGAAACAAACTATAATGGTAAAAACTGGTTTGTGAAATTAAAAAAATGAAAAATATAAAGCATAAACTGGTTTATACATTTATAATTTCTATTTGTTTTTGTTTTTTTAATGCAAATAGCCAAACCAACTTTTGGTTTTTTGGCGACCATGCTGGTTTAGATTTTTCATCGGGCAGCCCTGTTGCCATTACTGGTCAATCTGTTAGTGATGAAAGTTCTTCTGCTGTAAGCAATCCTGTTACTGGCGAATTATTGTTTTACACCAACGGCATTACTGTTTGGGATAAAAACCATGCTATTATGCAAAATGGAATGGGTTTGATGGGGCATCAATCATCTGCAATGGGGGCTTTAATTGTACCACAACCATCGCATTCCAACATTTATTATTTATTTACAGCAGATGCGTATCAAAATACTGGCGCAAATGGCTTTCGCTATTCCATTGTTGATATGAATGCAAACGGAGGAAATGGAGCCGTTATTTCCAAAAACAACTTATTATTTGCACCATGTGCCGAAGTAAATCATGCTGTATTACATGCCAATTGTACCGACTATTGGATAATTGCACGTTCCGAAACAGGAAATACTTTTTATTTATACCAACTTACAGCAAATGGAATTCTGCCACCAATAATCAATACAATTGGTTTACCAACCTCTGCTTCCGGATGGGGACAAAGTAAATTCTCTCCTGATGGTAAAAAATTTGCAACAAACTTCGGTAGATTAGGAATGGATAATTATTTACAGTTGTTTGATTTCGATAATTACACAGGTTTATTATCAAACCCTATTATACTCAATTATTCAAATGCAGAATCTATGTATGGCTTGAGTTTTTCTCCAAACAATACAAAACTGTATGCTTCGATGGGGAATACAAATTCTACTATAATTTACCAATGGGATGTATCATTATCTTCTGTTACTGCTATTATAGCATCTAAAACTCTTGTAGGAATAATGCAATCGCCTTTTCCTGCTATGCAAATTGGGAAAGATTTTAAAATTTATATTTCAGCAGATCAATATTCCTATTTATCAACAATAGAAAATCCCAATCTTAGCGGAGGCTCTTGTAATGTTTTAAATGCAAGCTTATCATTAATTTATCCAACAACAAAATCTTATTTTGGCTTACCCATTTTTCCAGAGAACTATTTTGACCAAAGTAATCCTAATATCATCAATTCAACTTCAAGTGATACTACTATTGATTACGGAAGTTCGGTACAATTGTTTGTAAATGGTTCAGGAGCTTGGATTCAATGGTATCCAACAGATAATTTATCGTGTAATACCTGTAGCACCACAATTGCTACTCCATCAGAAACTACTACCTATACTGTTTCATACAATGATGGAGTTCATTGCCCTGCTATTAGAAATATAACAGTTAATGTTGATTATAAGCCTCAAATCCCAAATGTATTTACTCCCAACAATGATGGAGTTAATGATTTTTTTTACATAAAAAATTTGCCACCATCCAGCAAAATAAAAATATACAATCGCTGGGGAAATTTAATTTATCATTCGGATTCTTATGCCAATAATTGGACAACAAACGTTAATGGAACATATTATTACATATTAGAAATAAAATCAGGCAAAACATTTAAAGGATTTGTGGAAGTGTTTTAACCCAAATTTAAATCAAATTACCTCAGCAACTGTAAAAGTGCTTCCTCCAACAAAAACAAGCTCATTGGCTTGTGCATTATTTTTTGCATTTAAAAACGCTTCGGCAACAGAATTATAAATTTTTCCTTTTAACTGAACGGCATTCGCTAATTTTTCTAATTCTTCGGCTGGTAATCCTCTTGGGATATTTGCTTTACAAAAATAGTATTCAGCATTTTTTGGAAGCATGGCAAGTATAGGCGATACATCTTTATCATTTACCATTCCTAAAACAAAATGTAATTTTTTATAGGGCGTTTTACTTAATTGAAACAACACTTCTTTAATGCCTGCTTCATTATGTCCTGTATCAGCAATAGTTAAAGGATTTTGAGATAGTATTTGCCAACGTCCTAAAAGCCCTGTTTGATTTACCACATTTTTTAATCCTGCTCGAATTGATTTTTCGTCCAACACAAATCCTATTTTATTTAAAATATCAACAGCACATAAAACTGTTTTCAGGTTTTTTTGTTGGTACAAACCAAGCAATTCAACCAACAAATGCTCATACTTCAATTTATTATTTTGAAAAATATCTAAGGATAAAAATTGTTTTCCTTCTCCAACATAATTACTATTATCTGTTTGAAAAAGTTCATCAGCAAAAATAATTTCAGCATCATGTTGTTTTGCTTTATGGGTAAAAACATTTTTAATTTCTAATTGTGTTTCACCAACAACAACAGGTATTTTATCTTTTATAATTCCTGCTTTTTCAATTGCAATTTTTTCAAGCGTATTACCCAACAATGCAGTATGATCAAAACTTATGTTTGTAATAACAGAAAGCAAAGGTGTTATAACATTGGTAGAATCCAATCGTCCACCCAAACCCACTTCTATAACAGCAATATCAACTTTTTTGTTTTTGAAATAATCAAATGCTAAGCCTACTGTCATTTCAAAAAATGATGGTTCAATTTTTTCAAAATCCGATTTATATTTTTTTACAAAATCAACAACATATTTTTGTCCCATCATTTGTCCGTTGATTTTAATTCGCTCTCTGAAATCTTTTAAATGAGGCGAAGTATATAATCCTACTTTATACCCAGCACTTTGTAAAACAGATGCAATCAAATGGGATGTAGAACCTTTACCATTGGTTCCAGCAATGTGAATACTTTTGAAATTGTTTTGAGGATTATTCAATAAATCACAAATAGCAATGGTATTTAATAAATCAGCTTTATAAGCTGCTGTTCCAATGCGTTGAAACATTGGCAATTTACTATAAAGATAATCGAGTGTTTGTTGGTAATTCATTGCATTTTCCAAAAGCTATTTACTAAAAGGAAATGCAAAAATAGAAGAATTTTACTCCAATGAAAAATGTACAGTAACCGTTCCATATTGTTCTGATTTACCATCAGCACTTTTATTGAACTTATATTGATATGCAGCTTGTGTTGCTTTCGAAATCAAACGAGCATTGGTTGTATTAGAACCTTTTGGAGAATAACTTGCTTTTATAACTTTACCGTCTTCATTCACAATAATATCAATTCTAACTTTTCCTTCTTCCTCTGCATCGGTCATTCTTTCTGGTTTTTTAACTAGCATCCTTCCATTCAAATCCCAACCATCGCCTCCATTAAAACCTGGAGGTCCGTTTCCATGTCCTGTGGAATTGCCATCTCCTACTCCATTGTTATTTCCTGTACCAGAGCCCCCAGCACCATCGCCTTCACCTTTTCCATCATTTCTGTTTTTATTTTTTAGTGCAGCTAATGCAGCCAACAACTCTTTATCTTCTTTTGGTTCTTCAACTTTATTATCGTCTTTATTATTTTTAGGGTTTGTTTTTACAACCGCTGTCGGCTCTGTATCATCCGTCATAATGTTTGAAGAAGAGTTGTTATCATTAATATTGGTTGAGTTATTGTTTGTAGCAATACTGTTATCATGCTGCCCTGCACCACCAGCATCAGCATTACCCAATCCTTCCACTCCTAAACCTATTTCAATTTCGGGAACAGGTTTGATTTCAAAAGGAGGGATGGGAGTAACAAAAACAATAAAAATTAAAAGCAAAAATAAAATTGCATGAATAAGGGCTGTAATAGCCATTGCCATATATCTATTTTTATTTTCTGCTGTTGCGTCCATTTGTGTAAGTCTATTTAGTAGTTGCTTTTGTTGCTAAAACCATTTTGGCTCCTAAGCTATAACCTATTTGCATTACATCTGCTAAATCCTGAACAGATAAACTATTATCAAATCGTAATACAATGGTTGGGTTATCTGTGTCTGCTATTTTAATTTTTAAAGCTGCTTCTAAATCAGTAAACGGAATTATAGTTTCATTTATTGCGTACTCATGGTCGGCACTAACTTGAACAGTAATTTGTTGTTTTTGAACTTGCTCTGCAGCTTTTGAATTGGGTAATGTAAGTTTGATAACACTTGGGTTTGCCAATGTTGATATGATTAAGAAAAATAACAAAAGAAAAAACATGATATCGTTTAACGATTCCGTGCTTACTTCTGCTCCTTCTTTATGTCTGCGTTTTAATTTCATTTTTTAGCTTTTAATATCAATTAATAAAGTAGTACTGAAACTATTTTCCTGGACCGTGTAAAATATCTAAAAACTCTACAGCAGCAGTTTCCATTTTATTAATTGTTTTGTCTAACATTCCATTTAAAACGTAATATGCAATAAATGCAATTAACCCAACTACAAGCCCTGAAGCTGATGTAATCATTTTTTGATACAATCCAGTTGATATAACACCAATACTAATATTGTCGGTTAAAGATATATCATAGAAAATTTTAATAACTCCAGCAATAGTTCCTACGAAACCAAAAATTGGAGCTATTCTACCTATCAAACTTAAAATGCTCAAGTTTTTTTCCATTCTATTAATTTCCAATTTCCCAATATTATCCATCGCTTCTTCAATTTCTTTTATTGGTTTGCCAATACGTGTAATTCCTTTTTCAATCATACGTGCAGCAGGCGAAGCTGTACTTTTACACAATATTTTTGCTGCATCCATATTACCATTAGTAATATAATCTTTTATATTATTAATAAAATTTTTATCCAATTTTGATGCTTTGCTAATTACCATCAATCGTTCAATAAAATAATAAATAGTAAGTACTGATAAAATTCCAATTGGAAGCATAATCCAACCACCTTTTATGATTAAATCAAGCAACGATAGATGTGCTTCTTGTTTTGCTGCTGCATCTTGAATAGGCATTTGCGAAGCCACATTTTTGGCAGTATCTACAACTGCTGCTGTACCTGTTACAATTCCTTGTAATAAAATTGAGTTAAACATAGTTTATTTTTTTATAGTTATAAAGCAATCACAAGCATATAAACTTGTGATTGCTAAATTAATTATATGTACAAGGCACTTTTTTTGTTTCGGTATAACTTATAAACACCACTATGTTTATTTTAAGGTTTATTTAAGCGAGAATTTTATAGGCAAGGTACAAGGATAACGCACAGCTTCTCCTTTTTTAATTCCTGCTTTCCACTTAGGCATTTGTTTTAATACTCGAATGGCTTCTTCTTCACAACCGTATCCTACATTTCCTTTGGCAATATTAAAACTAGATAATGAACCATCTTTTTCTACAACAAAAGAAATATAAACTGTTCCTTGAGCATTACTTTCTCTTGCAATAACAGGGTAGTGCAAATTGTTATTCATAAACTGTTGCATACTTCCAATAAATGAAGGTATTTCATCAGGAAAACGCTCCAATTCATCATTTGGTTTTTTAACAACAACGGGCTCTTTGGGTTCTGTTGATGTAGAGTCTGCAGGTTTTCCATCGGGGTTTGGATTTTTGCTTACATTCAAATCATTATTGGTTGATAAATTATTATCGTTCTTTTCATCCGATGCAGTTGCCTGTCCTGACTCACTTTTTGGTGCTTCATTGGGTTTTTCTTTTGGTAACTCTTTTGGTAACTCTTTTGGCGTATTATCGATTTCTCTTCCCCAATCAATAATAGGAACAATATTTTCAACATCTGTATTTATTTTATCTTCTCTGTTACTTAAGTAATAAGAAAAAATGGCAATAGAAATAAAAAACAAGGCTGTAGTAATTAATGATTTAAAAACGGTTGCATTTTCTTCTAGTCTTAATGAATAAGCTCCGTAAGCTTTGTTTCTATTTTCAAAAATGATTTCATTGAAACCTTTATTGGAATTTTGTGGTGTGTTCATGGCTGCTAAATTTTAGATAATTAAACTGTTTTTTCTTAATAGATGCTTGTTATGAAAAAAATCCATAACAATAAATAAAATAAATCAGTTATTAAGTGGGGATAAAAGTGAGCAGCTTTTAGCTTAATAGTATATGCAGGGATGCGTTAAAACACTTTACATTTAGTAAAACATAAGATTTATAAAATTATTGTGTAAGCAATAAATTATTTTTTCATGTATAGATAATTTACTTTTTATTGTCACATGGAATACGCCACAACTTCATTCTCGGTTTGTATGCCCAAGGTATTTGGCTATTTCATAATTACCGAAGTTGTAGGATATGCAAAACTACCGCCATGTTTATTTACAATATCAATAATTGCATAATTGATTTCTTCGCGAACAGCTAAATAGATATCAAATTCAAGTGTATTTACAAAATATAAAACCATAATAGAAATTGAACTTGATTCAAATTCATGCATCCGTACACGAGTTTCACCGGGCAATGTTTGTGGATGAGCATCAATAAATGTTTGCATTTCGGCAATTATAGCTTTAAATTTTTCTGAGGATGTTTCATACGTTAAGCCAACTGAAAATTTAGCACGTCTTTGAATTCTTAAAGATAAATTATCCAACTCAGAATCAATCATTTTTTTGTTTGGCACTGTAACATAACTTTTTTCAAGTGTTCTTATGCGTGTACTTCTAAATCCAATTTTTTCGACATGCCCTTCAAGCCCATTCACTTTAATTAAATCACCTACAACAAAAGGTTTATCTAAAAATATGGTAAATGAACCCAATAAATTTTCAAGTGTTTCTTTAGCTGCCAAAGCAATTGCCAAACCTCCTATTCCAAGTCCAGCAATTAATGATGCCACATTTAATTTGAATACAATACCTAAAATCAGAAAAACTGAAAAAGTAGCAATAACAATTTTTATAGCCTCTTTCAGAAAAGGAACGATCTGGTCGTCCGTTTTTGATTCAGTAAGAGATGCCCTGTACATTAAGACTAAACCTAAAAAATCAACCATTCTTAATATCATCCATGTAATAGAAATAATTAAGAGCATTTGATAAAGTCTCTCAAAAATCATCAACAAACCAAAATTATGAACAGGTTCTAAATCCCATTCTTTAGGGAATTCAATATGTTCACAAGCAAAATATAAAACAATTAAAAAGATAAAAAATCTTAATGGTTTTTTTAGTAAAGCAACCAGCTTATCTTGGCTAACACCTGTAGCATATTTTTGTAAAAACCTATAAATAGCAATTGAAAGCCATTTTGATAATAATCGTTGAAACAATAACCCTATTAAAATGATTCCCAAAAACCAACAATAACTTTGTACAGTATTTCCTAAAAACGTTCTATTTAATAGTTCATTCATCTTTTTCGGCTATTTTTAATTAATATAAATAAAGGTAAATATCGACCAAAGGTAAATAACTAAAATATTTTTAGTGTTTTTTTTGTTTGAAAAAAAAATTTTTTAGAGATTTGTGTATAACATTCAAAAAACAGAAGTAAAAGAAATTAGTTTATAAAACGAATTTTAGAATTACAATGAAAAAAGCAATCAACTCAAAAAATGTCCCAGCCAAAAAAAAATCAACAAAAACTGGCGACTCTGATGAATTAAGAAAGCCAGCAAAGCTCAAGCCTCTTAAAGAGAAAGAAAAGAAAAGTTGGAAAAACAATCTTGATGATGACGATGATTTTGAAATGGAAGATGATGTTAAGTTTGATACCTTTGATGATGACGATGATGACACAGCCACTGATTTCTTTGATGATGAATTTTAAAACTCTGTAAGAAAAAATTTAATATAAAAAAAGCTCCAGTAACTTTTTACTGGAGCTTTTTTATATTGTATAAAGAGACCCTCCACAGCTATCTTCAGTTGCTCCAGTAACACTTCGCAAGCAGTTTATTTCGTTTTTCAATCTTAGAACTCCCAACAAAGCAAAAATAAGAGCTTCCTTAAATTCAATTATTTGTGGTTCGGGTAATACAATTTCGGAACTGTGTTTGTTTTTTATCAAATCGATTAAAAAAGTATTGTAAGCTCCTCCTCCTGTAATCAGCATTTTTGAAGACTTTTCAGTTTTAATTACAGAACTTATTTGAATGGCAATATGCTCACAAAATGTTCTTAAAATATCTTCAATAGAAATAGGGTATGAATCGATTAATGGAAGTAAGTTTTTTAAAATCCACTCTTTTCCCAACGATTTTGGCTGGTTTGCTGGTAAATGATAAAAGGCTAATTGATTGAGCTCTGTCAACAATTTTGTATTTATTTTACCGCTTTCTGCGATTTTTCCTTTATCATCATATTTTTTATTTAATTGAGATACGTAATGATTAAGAACAATATTTGCAGGACAAATATCATAAGCTATTCGTTTATTATTGTATTCGTATGAAACATTGGCAAAACCACCCAAATTGAGGCAATAATCAAACTCGTTAAACAACAACTTATCTCCTATTGGAACTAGCGGAGCGCCCTGTCCACCAAGTAAAACATCTAAAGTTCTGAAATCATTTGCAACTGAAATTTTACATACACTTGCTATTGCTGCTCCAGCGCCTATTTGAACTGTAATCTTTTTATCTGGTTGATGAAAAACAGTATGACCATGAGAAGAAACCAAATCTGGTTTTATAGTATTTTTTGTAACAAAATTTGCAACACATTGCCCTAAATACAACCCATAATCATTGTGCAATTGTTGAAAATCGAATCCAGATAGGGAATCAGCAGCATTTAACCTTTTTAACCATTCATCAGAATAGGGAATAGTTTCAGCGTTTAGAATGGAAAATTTCCATCTATTTTTATCAACAACAAATCGACAAAATGCAATATCTAAACCATCAAGGGAAGTGCCAGACATTAAACCTATAACATCATATTTTTCAATACTGATATTTGTCATGATAGTAGTAATTATTAATTTTTAGAGTTACATTTGCCTCACTCAAAAATAACTATTTATTTAACTAAAATTATATATTCATGTTTTTTGAACTAACAGAAGAGCATTTAATGATTCAGAAAGCCGCTCGTGATTTTGCGAACGATGTATTGAAACCAGGCGTAATTGAACGTGATGAACTACAAAAATTCCCTACAAACGAAATTAAACAAATGGGAGAACTTGGTTTTTTAGGAATGATGGTGGACCCGAAATACGGTGGGGGTGGAATGGATTGCATATCCTATGTTTTGGCGATGGAAGAAATATCAAAAATAGATGCTTCTTGTTCTGTTGTAATGAGTGTAAACAATTCATTGGTTTGTTGGGGATTAGAAAAATTTGGGACAGAAGAACAAAAACAAAAATATTTAATTCCATTAGCTAAAGGCGAAATTATAGGAGCATTTTGCTTATCAGAGCCAGAAGCTGGAAGTGATGCCACATCACAAAAAACAACAGCAATTGATAAGGGTGATTATTATTTATTAAATGGAACAAAAAACTGGATTACAAACGGAAATTCAGCATCGGTTTATTTGGTAATTGCGCAAACGGATGTGGCAAAAGGGCACAAAGGAATAAATGCACTTATTGTAGAAAAAGGAATGGATGGGTTTGTTGTTGGACCAAAAGAAAATAAAATGGGGATTCGTGCTTCTGACACTCATTCATTAATGTTTACAGATGTTAAAGTTCCAAAAGCAAATAGAATTGGTGATGATGGATTTGGATTCAAGTTCGCGATGCAAGTACTATCTGGCGGCAGAATAGGAATTGCTTCTCAAGCATTGGGAATAGCATCTGGAGCTTACGAATTAGCTCTTGCATATTCAAAAGAACGTAAAGCTTTTGGAAAAACAATCAATCAACATCAAGTTATTGCATTTAAATTGGCTGATATGGCAACACGTATAGAAGCCTCTCGTTTGTTATGTTTGAAAGCAGCATGGTTAAAAGACCAGCATGAAAATTTTGACCAAGCAAGCGCAATGGCAAAAGTTTTTGCTTCTGAAACTGCCATGTGGACTGCCACAGAAGCTGTTCAAGTACACGGTGGGTACGGATTTGTAAAAGAATACCATGTAGAACGATTAATGCGAGATGCAAAAATCACTCAAATTTATGAAGGCACATCCGAAGTTCAGCGTATTGTAATTTCAAGGTCAGTGCTTAGCTAAATATTTTTTACAACAAACAAAAAGCCCGACAAGATTTTGTCGGGCTTTTTGTTTGTGTTTTTTATCTAATTAAAGAATAAGCATAGCATCACCATAAGTATAAAAGCGATATTTTTCTTTTACTGCTTCTTTATAAGCTTTCATAATTAAATCGTAACCACCAAAAGCAGAAACCATCATCAATAAAGTAGATTCAGGAGTATGAAAATTGGTAATCATACAATTACAAACAGAGAAATCATACGGAGGAAAAATAAATTTATTTGTCCACCCGCTATACGGTTTCAAATATCCATCTGTTGAAACAGAAGTTTCAATAGCACGCATACTGGTAGTACCAACGCAACAAACTTTTTTCTTAGCTTCACGCGCTTTATTTACGACAGCACAATCTTTCTCAGAGATAATAACTTGCTCTGAATCCATTTTATGTTTTGTTAAATCTTCTACTTCTACTGTACGAAAAGTCCCTAAGCCAACATGTAAAGTAACATTTGCAAAATTTACTCCTTTTAACTCTAAACGTTTTAAAAGCTCTCTGCTAAAGTGCAAGCCAGCAGTTGGTGCAGCTACCGCGCCTTCATTTTTTGCATAAACTGTTTGATAGCGTTCTTTATCTTCTTCAGTTGGTTTACGTTTAATGTATTTAGGCAATGGAGTTTCACCCATATCTTCTAACGTTTGGCGAAATTCTTCGTAAGAACCGTCAAACAAGAAACGCAATGTACGTCCGCGAGAAGTAGTATTATCAATTACCTCAGCTACTAATGTATCGTCATCACCAAAATAAAGTTTGTTTCCAATACGAATTTTACGAGCTGGATCAACTAATACATCCCACAAACGGCTTTCTGCATTTAACTCACGCAATAAAAACACTTCAATTTTTGCTCCTGTTTTTTCTTTATTGCCATACATACGTGCAGGAAACACTTTTGTATCATTTAAAATCATGCAATCGCCATCATTAAAATAACTTAATACATCTTTAAATTTTTTGTGCTCAATTTTTCCAGTTTTGCGATGGATAACCATCAATCGAGCATCTTCACGATTTTTTGCAGGTGTTTCTGCCAATAATTCTTTTGGTAAGTTAAATTTGAATTGTGATAATTTCATATAGTTTTTGTTTAAATAAAATTTAGAATGTGCTTTCTTTATAAAGGGAGAGAAACAAACATAAATCTTACGGGATTAATGAATAATTTTAAAACAGGGCGCAAATGTAATACCTCAAAAGGCGTTTGTCAATAAAAATCGTGTTTATTTTTATATTTCTAAACTTTTCTGAAATTCTTCAATACTTATAGCATCACTTAATTTGTAGTCGCCAATGCGTGTTCGGCAGAGTTTGGTTAAGTATGCTCCACTTTTTAAGGCTAAACCAAAATCACGAGCTAAAGAACGAATATAAGTTCCTTTGCTACAAACTACCTTAAAATCAACTTCTATAACAGGATTTTCATTAGCAAGGAAATTTATTTTTGTTATTTCAAATTGTTTTATTTCTATTTCTTTAGGCTTTATTTCGGCTGTTTGTCCTGCACGTGCAATATCATACGCTCGTTTTCCATTAATTTTTATTGCCGAAAACAAAGGCGGTGTTTGTTGAATTTTACCAACAATTTGTTTTGTTGTTTCTTCAATTAATTGTTTTGTGATATGCTCAACTGGAAATGTAAAATCTATATCTTTTTCTAAGTCGAAACAAGGTGTGGTAGCACCAATGCAAAACGTTCCTGTATATTCTTTTTCTTGCGCTTGGTAGGATTCAATGTTTTTTGTTTGTTTTCCTGTGCAGATAATTAACAAGCCAGTTGCAAGCGGGTCTAATGTTCCAGCATGACCTATTTTAATTGTCGATTGCCGATTTTGGATTGCCGATTTATCCTCTTTTAGTACTTCAGGAGATAAAGAGATGGCATTTCGCTCATAACTTTTAATCAAATATTTTAGTTTATTCACCACCTGAAAAGAAGTCCAAGTTAAAGGCTTATTGATTAAAATTACTTCTCCAGTTCTAAAATTTTTCATTAAATGGAACGCAGATTACGTTGATGTTTATGATTTTTCTTTTTTTGATTTTCAATCATAAGTTATCTGCTTAATCATAAAAATCAGCGTTCAATTCTCTATGCAGTCATTTCCAATCCTGTGTACAACGCATATACTAAGAATAGCACACCAAGAACAATACGATAATATCCAAAATGTTTGAACCCGTATTTATTTAAAAATGCAATAAACCCTTTTACTGCAACTATTGCAACTAAAAACGCAACCAAACCTCCCAATAAAAGAATAGTAATATCATCAGACTGAATATTATCTTTTTCTTTTAATAAATCATAGCCAGAAGCAGCGAACATAGTAGGAATAGCTAATAAAAAAGAGAACTCTGCCGCTTGTTTTCTATCAAAACCAGCAAACACTCCTCCAAAAATAGTTGCAGCAGCACGAGAAACGCCTGGTATCATTGAAACACATTGAATCAATCCAATTTTAATGGCTGCTACAAAACTTAAATCTTCTACTTCTTTGTATTCCGATTTTTTTTGCTCGCTCCATTTATCTAAAAATATCAATATTACTCCTCCAATAATTAAAGAGACACTAACGGTAAAAGGATTGAATAAATAATGCTTTATGGTTTTGTATGCAAGCAAACCAATTATTCCAGTTGGAAGAAAAGCAACGAACAATTTTAAATAGATATTTATTCCAACAAAAAATCGTTTGATGTAAATCAATAAAACCGCCATAATTGCTCCTAGCTGAATTACAATTTCAAATGTTTTGGCAAATTCTTTGTCTTGAACGTGCATTAAAGAATCAGCTAAAATCATGTGTCCAGTGGATGATACTGGCAAAAATTCTGTTAATCCTTCAATGATAGCAATGATAATGGCTTGAATGTATGACATAGGAGGTGTAAGAAGTAAGATATAAGAGAAAAGAAGCTGAAACAAGTCTTAATGCTTATGTCTTGATACTTGTGTCTATTTTAGTCTTTCGATTTTTTCATGATGCCTAAAAGTACAATCACAAAACCTGCAAGTATTACAATTGGAGAAAGTGTAATTCTTCTGAAGCTAAAAATTTCTTCTTCGTTAAAAACATTAGGATCATCAGAGCCTCCTCCTACCATTAACATATAACCGATGATAACTACTAATACTCCAACAATTAATATTTTGTAGTTTTCTTTTCCGAAAGCAAATCCTGGTTTTCTTGAATCTTTACTCATTTTATAAAATGGTTTATGAGTTACAAATGTAATTATTTTTTGTTATTAATTTTTGTTAAAAAAAGCAGAATGGAAAACTTAAAAATGTAAGTCGTCAGATTTTAATCGTAAATATTTACGAACTGCTAAAGATGTGCTTATCCAAGAAATGATAATTCCTAAAACAATAACAATTCCAAATAAAGTAAGCAGCATATTTCTGTCCTGCAATTCTTTAAGTTCGGGCAATTGTTTTTGAGTAAAATATAAAACACCAATAAGCATGGTAATAGCCACCAAAGCGCCATAAACTCCATGTCGTATGCCAGCGAAAACAAAAGGTCGTCTAATAAAGCCTTGAGTAGCACCAACCAACTGCATTGTTTTAATTATAAATCGTTTACTATAAATTGATAATCGAATGGTATTATTGATTAATGCCAATGCAATAACCATGAGCAAAGAGCTAAAACCAAGAATTACTAAACTTATTTTCTGAACATTTTCATTTATCATACTCACCATCGATTTTTGATAAATTACTTCTTTTACCAATTTAGTATCGAGCATTTCTTTTTCAATCCAAGCAAGGCTATCAGCATTAGCATATTCTGCTTTTACGTGTACATTGATAGAAGATAACAAGGGATTAAACCCCAAAAAATCAATAAAATCTTCCCCTAAATCTTCTTGCAATCGTTTTGCAGCATCTTCTTTGGTAATAAATTCGGTTGATTTAGTATAATCTGAAGCATCAATATTTTTTTGAAGTTTTGCAATATCTACTTCCTTAGCGCTTTCATTAAGAATAATTTGAACACCAATATTCTCTTTAACATTATCAGCCAGTTTACGAGTATTAAGAATAATTATTCCAAGTAAACCAAGCATAAAAAGCACAAGAGATAAACTCACAATGGTTGTAAGTGTGGAACCTGTTAATCTTCGTTTTGAATATTTATCTGACACGTTTAGAATATTGATTAGCAAATACCGAACAGTTAGTTCAGATTTATTTCTGCTAAAATATCGTTAATAGAAAAACAAAATAGCTTGATTAAGAAATTGAAATAAACAATCAATCGTTAATAACCCTATTTATTTTTTTTGCCTTTTGCTTTTGACTCGTTTCCTTTCCCATTACTATTGCCATTTCCACTACCTTTTGCTTTAGGAGCACCTTTCGATTTCATAGATTTTTTCATAGCATGAAATTCGGGTGAGCCTGGTTTAATTCCCATTTCTTTAGCCATTGCCCCCCAACCTTTTGTTTTATTTTTTTGGTAAACTGAGATTACTTCATCAAAAGGTTTGTTGATAGAAATTGACAACTGCGCTGCCATAAAAACATCACCAGGAGGCAATATTTTTAAAGAAGCTTCTATTTTGGGGATAGGGATATTAAATGAAACGGAAACATCACTTTTAAAAGAAACAATATCTTTAACTGCTCTATTATGCACATCTACAAGAACAGCATCCATTTCTACATCACCTGTAGTTGCTTTAAAAGTTATTATTTGAGAAAACGAAAATGTAACACTAGTTGCTAATGTTAACATCAGTAAACTTAATTTTTTCATATGTAGATATTTTTTAAATTGTCATATGGAATACGCCACACTATCTTCATTGGTGTTTGTAACGTTTAGTGCATGGCTATTTCATAGTTTTTTTTTTATTACTCAAATATACGGATTCCACAACCAAACTAAAACAGCTAAATTCGTATATTCGCAACTCTTAAAAAGAATATATTAATACGATGGAATACAATTTTAGAGAAGTAGAAAAAAATTGGCAGCAATATTGGGCTGATAATAAAACATTTAAGGCAGAAAACAAATCATCAAAACCAAAATATTATGTGCTGGATATGTTTCCTTACCCCAGTGGCGCAGGATTACATGTTGGTCATCCATTAGGTTATATTGCTTCCGATATTTTTGCACGTTATAAACGATTAAAAGGATTTAATGTATTGCATCCAATGGGCTATGATTCATTTGGTTTACCTGCGGAACAATATGCTATTCAAACTGGGCAACATCCTGAAATAACAACCAAAACAAATATCGCTCGTTATCGTGAGCAATTAGATAAAATAGGATTTTCATTCGATTGGGATAGAGAAGTAAGAACATCCAACCCTGATTATTACAAATGGACGCAATGGATTTTTATTCAATTGTTTAATAGTTGGTACAACCCTGAAACAAATAAAGCAGAAAATATTTCCACTCTTATTCCAAAGCTAAAAGACTTTGACAAACTTTCTGAAAAAGAACAATCCGATTTATTATTAGAATATCGTTTGGCATATTTGAGTGATACCATGGTAAACTGGTGTCCACAATTAGGAACTGTTTTGGCAAATGAAGAAGTGAAAGATGGCGTTTCTGAACGTGGTGGTTATCCTGTTGAACGTAAACTCATGAAACAATGGAGCTTGCGCATCACGGCCTATGCTGACCGTTTGTTAAATGATTTGGATGGAATCGACTGGACAGAATCTATAAAAGAAGCACAACGAAACTGGATTGGAAAAAGTGAAGGAACATCATTGAAATTTAAAGTTGCTCCCTCTTCCGTCATCCTGAGCGGAGTCGAAGGAGAGGAAGAAAAATCGATTGAAGTATTTACAACTCGCCCTGATACCATCTTCGGAGTATCTTTTGTAACACTTGCACCAGAGCACGAATTGGTTGCAAAAATAACCACTCCAGAACAAAAAAATACAGTAGAGGAATATATTACATTTGCAAAAAACAGAAGTGAGCGTGAACGCATGGCGGATGTGAAAAAAATCACAGGTGTGTTTACTGGTGCTTATGTGATTCACCCTTTTACCGGAAAACAAATTCCAATTTGGATTGGTGATTATGTATTGGCTGGATACGGAACAGGAGCTGTAATGGCTGTTCCTGCTCATGATACACGCGACTTTGCTTTTGCTAATCATTTTGGAATTGACAAAAAAATAATTATCGCTCCTCCTGTCGAATGGGATTTTGAAAAAAATTCTTACGATGAAAAAGAAGGGAAATTAATTGATTCGGATTTTTTAAACGGACTGGAAGTAAAAGCTGCCATCAAAAAAGTAATTTCAGTAATTGAAGAAAAAGGATTAGGAAAAGGAAAAACAAATTTTCGTTTGCGTGATGCTATTTTTGGTCGCCAACGTTATTGGGGCGAACCAATTCCTGTTTATTATGAAAACGGAATTCCAAAAGTATTGGATGAAAAAGAATTGCCTTTGCTACTTCCGGAAGTAGATAAATATTTACCAACTGAAACGGGTGAACCACCATTAGCACGTGCATCTTCATCATGGAGAAAAGATGGAAAACATGAATTCGAATATTCAACCATGCCTGGATGGGCTGGTTCTTCTTGGTATTTCCTGCGATACATGGATGCGCACAACGAGAAAGAATTTGTTTCCAAAGAAGCAGTAAACTATTGGCAAAATGTGGATTTGTACATTGGTGGTGCAGAGCATGCAACCGGACATTTATTATATGTACGTTTCTGGACAAAATTTTTAAACGATTTGGGATTAATTCCTGTGAGTGAGCCTGCAAAAAAGTTGATTAATCAAGGGATGATACAGGGAAGAAGTAATTTTGTTTATCGTGTGGATTACTCATATGAATTTTTAAAAGATTTCAAGATTTCAAATGTAGATCTTGAAAAATTTGAAGGAGATGAACTAGTTGCAACTGAAACATTAAAATCACTCAAACAAAATTTTGCAAAAGATGTTACGCCATCTATATTCGTATCCCATAGTTTTTACTCTGCATTCTCAAAAGGGACATTTCACAAAAAGGATATTTCAAATCTACTGGTTCAAAAAACAGATATTTATGAAATATTAAAAGAATATAATTTAAGTATCGATATTGACTCCATAAGTCTTACAACGATTCACGTTGATGTAAATATTGTTAATAATGACATCCTAGACTTAGGATTATTCAAATCATGGCGAAAAGAACTTGAGAATTCCTATTTTATTACAGAAGAAAACGGAGATTACATCTGTGGTTCAGAAGTAGAAAAAATGTCGAAATCGAAATGGAATGTAGTTAGTCCTGATTTGATGGTAGAGCAATACGGTGCTGATTGTTTACGCTTATACGAAATGTTTTTGGGTCCATTAGAGCTTTCAAAACCTTGGAATACCAACGGAATAACTGGAGTTTCAAATTTCATCCGTAAGCTTTGGAGGTTGTATCATCAAGGGCAAAAGAGTGAAAGTCAAAATTCAAAAGAGGAAGGATTTTTTATTAGTGAAGAAAAACCAACAAAAGATGAATTAAAAGTATTGCACAAAACAATCAAAAAAATAACAGAAGACATTGAGAAATTTTCTTTTAATACTTCGGTAAGTAATTTTATGATTTGTGTAAATGAGCTTACCGATTTAAAATGCAACAAACGTGAAATATTAGAACCTTTGGCAATTGTTATTGCTCCGTATGCTCCACACATTGCTGAAGAATTGTGGAATAAATTAGGACATAATGAAAGTATTACTTATGCTGCATTCCCTCTTTGTAACGAATCGTATTTGGTGGAAAGCTCATTTAATTATCCTGTTTCATTTAATGGCAAAACACGTTTTTTTCAAGAGTATGATTTGGCTTTAACAAAAGAACAAATTGAAAAAGAAGTACTAGCACTTGAACAAACACAAAAATATTTAGAGGGCAAAACTCCTAAAAAAGTAATAGTTGTTCACAATAAAATTGTAAACATCGTATTGTAATTTTTATTTCAGCTTACAAAAGAACGTATCATGACCGAAGAACATCCAAAAAAATTATTTTTACTTGATGCATTTGCATTAATCTATCGTGCTTATTTTGCTTTTAGCAACAATCATCGTGTAAATTCAAAAGGCTTAAACACTTCGGCAGTATTGGGTTTTACAAATACTTTATTAGAAGTTTTAAAAAAAGAAAAGCCAACACATATTGCTGTGGTATTCGACACACCCGAACAAACTGTTCGCCATGTAGAGTTTGCTGAATATAAAGCCAACCGAGAAGAAATGCCAGAAGATTTAGCATTGGCTATTCCGTATATCATAAAAGTTATTGAAGGATTTAATATTCCTGTAATCGGCAAAACAGGTTACGAAGCAGATGATGTAATTGGAACATTAGCTAAAATGGCTGAAAAGAAAGGCTTTTTAACATACATGATGACACCTGATAAAGATTATGGTCAGTTGGTTTCTGACAATATTTTTATTTACAAACCAGCTCGTTTAGGAAATGGTGCAGAAATAATGGGTGAAAAAGAAGTTTGTAAAAAATGGGAAATAAAAAATGTTAATCAACTGATTGATATTTTAGGCTTAATGGGCGACAAAGTGGATAACATACCAGGAATACCTGGAGTGGGCGAAAAAACTGCTATTCAGCTAATAAAAGATTTTGATACGATAGAAAACCTATTAGAAAATACGGATAAATTAAAAGGAAAATTAAAAGAAAAAGTAGAACAAAATAAAGAAAAAGCTATTCAGTCGAAATGGTTAGCAACTATTATTTGCGATGTACCCATTGAGCTTGACGAAAAATCTTTAGAAATTGAAGAGCCTAACAGAGAAGCATTAAAAGAACTATTTACTGAGCTTGAATTCCGAAGATTAGCACAACAAATTTTAGGGGAAGATATTACCACAGATACGGCTGGAACAGAAAATGCTGCTTCTAAAAGCAAAAAAACAAATCCGAATCAAACAGATTTATTTGCTGTGGATGCCTCTGCTGAAGAAAAGTCTAACAACACAAAAACGGAAGAAGAAGTTGTTACCGTTTATAAAACAATTAATGATGTAAAACATAATTATCAGTTAATTGATACCAAAGAAAAGCGCACACAACTTATTTCTGATTTATTGCAACAAAAAATAATTTGTTTTGATACAGAAACAACAGGCTTGGATGCACACAATGCAGAATTAGTTGGAATTTCGTTCTCCTACAAAGTTGGGGAAGCATATTATATTCCTGTACCAGAAAAAAAAGAAGAAGCACAAGAGATTGTAAATGAATTTAAACCCATTTTAGAAAGCACGAGTATTACTAAAATCGGGCAAAATATAAAATATGATTTATCTGTTTTAAAATGGTATGGCGTTGAATTAAAAGGCGAAATGTTTGATACCATGATTGCTCATTTTTTGATTCAACCCGATATGCGTCACAATATGAATGTGCTTGCAGAAACATATTTACACTACTCCCCTGTTTCAATTGAAACACTTATTGGCAAAAAAGGGAAAGACCAAAAAAGTATGCGTGATGTAGCCATTAGCGAAATAAAAGAATATGCTGCTGAAGATGCGGACATAACATTGCAATTGCATCATGTTTTTGAATCCATGCAGGATGAAACACAAACAAAAAAATTATTTCAAGAAGTAGAAATGCCGCTTGTTCCTGTATTAGCAGATATGGAAGCAGAAGGAATTACATTGGATAAAAAAGCATTAAATGAATTATCATTAGAATTAGAAAAAGATATTGCAATAGTAGATGATGAAATTCAAAAAATGGCGGGAACTCCTTTTAATATTTCTTCGCCCAAACAAGTAGGCGATATTTTATTTGAAGTTTTAAAAATAGTTGATAAACCTAAAAAAACAAAAACAGGACAATACGCTACTGGCGAAGACATACTTACAAAACTTACTGGCAAACACCCGATAATAAATAAAATTTTAGATTATCGAGAGTTAGTAAAATTAAAAAACACGTATGTGGATACCTTGCCTCAATTAATAAATCCTAAAACAGGAAGAATCCATACTTCTTATAACCAAGTGGTAGCAGTAACAGGACGATTAAGTTCTGATAATCCAAATTTGCAAAATATTCCTATTCGAACAGAAAGAGGAAGAGAAATTCGAAAAGCATTTATTCCACGCAACGAAGACTTTATTTTACTTTCTGCCGATTATTCACAAATCGAATTGCGCATTATTGCCGAACTAAGTAAAGACGAAGGAATGATAGAAGCGTTTAAATCAGGACAAGATATTCACCGAGCAACGGCAGCAAAAGTGTATAATGTTTCACTAGAGGAAGTAACAAGTGAAATGCGAAGAAATGCCAAAATGGTTAATTTTGGTATCATATACGGCATTTCAGCTTTTGGTTTATCAGAAAGATTAAACATTCCAAGAAAAGAAGCTGCTGCAATCATCGAAAATTATTTTATGAAATATCCTCGTATAAAAGAATACATGGATGAAAGCATTGCTTCTGCAAAAGAAAAAGGATATGTGGAAACAATTTTGCACCGAAGAAGATATTTGCGTGATATAAATTCAAGCAATCATACTGTTCGTGGATTTGCAGAACGAAATGCAATTAACGCTCCTATTCAAGGAAGCGCAGCAGATATGATAAAAGTTGCAATGATCAATATTCACAAAGATTTTAAAGAGCACAATTTAAAATCAAAAATGCTGTTACAAGTTCATGATGAGTTAGTGTTTGATATTCATAGAAGTGAATTGGATAAAGTAAAACCTATTATTGAAAACAGAATGAAAACTGCCATCAGCACACTTGATGTTCCTATTGAAGTAGAAATGGGAGTTGGTAGTAATTGGTTGGAGGCGCATTGATTAGTTTATTAGTAGTCAGTTCGAGTGTTTTGCTTTTTTTGCAAAACGTATCGAGAACTATTTGAGATTGAAACATATCTCGATATGACATTTTTTTAAAAAATTAAATTTAAAAATTATGAATAAACAAATTTTAGTTTTAGCATTAATTATTGTTTCTGTATTTACTTCTTGTGGCGACTTTCAAGATGTTACTTTTTCTGGCATTGAAAATGTAAAAGTGAATAAGTTGTCGCAACAAGGTTTAGATATTGATATTACGGCAAAAATAAAAAACCCTAATAAAGTAGCATTTACAATTTATAAATCTGATTTGGATGCAACATTTTCTGGGATGAATGTTGGCAAAGCACGTATTACAAACAATGTAAAAATAAAAGCAGATTCAGAACAAGCCTATACATTTAATGTTACATCTGACTTTTCTAAATTAAGTATGGCTGAACTTCCAAATTTATTATCCATAGCAACAAGCAGAAGTATCAAAGTTGGGTTAAAAGGGAATTTAAAAGTTGGAAAACTGTTGGTTAAAAAAAACTATCCTGTAGATATGGTAAAAACAGTTCCGCTGAATTTTGGGAAGTGAGTTAAATGCTATTCAAAAACGCACCCACCAACCGTATCAAAGCCAAATAACCCTGTATTATAATTTACTGTTACTTTTGTAACTAAGGGTGTTTTTTCAAATTGTTGGTTGGTAAAATCACTAACTAAATTTTCTATTGTGGTGCCAACATCTTCTACTAAGTGTACTTCAAATTGTCGGTTATAAACTCCAATATATTTAATTGAATATGTTTCGGAATGTTCACTAATAGGAATAAAAAAGTTTAAAATAAAAATAAAATTTATTAAACACATTCCAAAACCACTGTACGCATACATTGCAAATTGATGGTATTCCATATCAATCATTCTGTGAACCCAACGCCATTGAACCAGACCCAATCCTCCACAAATAAAAATTAGCAAAAGAATAACTGCAGCATTTACAACAGTAATGTTTGCTAAATAAATCAACAATGGAATTCCTGCAAACAAGCCAAATGCGGTGGATGCCATAGCAATATAAACTCCGTATTTTTTTATAAAAATATGAAAAGGTGTTTCTTCTTCGTTTAAAAACAATTGCGACATAATTATGTAAAAGTAAAAAATATTACATTTAACCTATGAGTAAAAACAAATTCACAAACGAATTAATAAACGAAACAAGTCCTTATCTGCTTCAACATGCGCACAATCCTGTAAATTGGGTTGCTTGGAGCGAACAAGCATTAGAAAAAGCCAAGCAAGAAAACAAACTAATTATCATTTCAATTGGTTATTCAGCGTGCCATTGGTGCCATGTGATGGAACATGAAAGTTTTGAAGATGAAAAAGTAGCGCAATTGATGAATGATTATTTCATCTGTATTAAAATTGATAGAGAAGAGCGTCCTGATATCGACCAGATTTATATGCTAGCAGTTCAATTAATGACTGGTCATGGCGGTTGGCCCCTCAATTGTTTTACTTTACCTGATGGAAAACCAATTTACGGAGGAACTTATTTTCAAAAACAACAATGGATAAATGTGTTGTTAAACTTATCTGATTTATATAAAAATGACCCTGATAAAGCATTGGAATATGCCGAAAAATTAACTGAAGGAATAAAACAAGCCGAACTTATTAAGGTAAAACCAAAAAGTGAAGCCATAACAATTGATATCCTTCACAACTGTTTTGAAAATTGGAAAACACGTTTTGATACTATTCATGGTGGACCAAACAAAGCACCAAAATTTCCATTGCCAAACAATTATCAATTTTTATTGCATTATGCAACACTCACAAATAGTATAGAAGCAAAAACTCAACTAGATTTAACACTAAAAAAAATTGCTTATGGAGGAATCTACGACCAAATTGGTGGAGGATTTGCTCGCTATTCAGTAGATGCTATATGGAAAGTTCCACATTTCGAAAAAATGTTGTACGATAATGCTCAACTTGTTTCTTTGTATTCTCAAGCATATCAAAATACAAAAAATGAATTGTACAAAAACATTGTTTTTGAAACACTCACCTTTATTGAGCGAGAACTTACCAATGAAAGTGGTGGATTTTATGCTGCTTTAGATGCCGACAGCGAAAACGTAGAAGGCAAATATTATGTTTGGCAAAAGCAAGAATTACAAAACATTTTAAAAGATGACTATACATTATTTGCTGATTATTTTAATGTAAATGAAAATGGTTTTTGGGAACACGATAATTATATTTTACTACGAGAAACCGATGATGATGTAATTGCAAAAAAGCACAATTTACAAACAATCGAACTCAAGGATAAAATCGAAAAAGCAAAAAGTAAATTATTAGCAATTCGTGAAAAAAGAATAAAACCAGGTTTAGATAATAAAATTATTACTTCATGGAATTCTTTGATGGCAAAAGCATATTTAGATGCATATACAACATTTAACAATGAACAATATTTAAACAATGCGCTAAAAAACATTGATTTTATTATTCAAAAAGCTTCAACAGAAAATCAATTGTATCATCTAACAAATTCAAAAAAACAGATTGACGGCTTCTTAGAAGATTATTGTTTTTTTATAGAAGCACTTATTAAAGCCTATCAAACAACATTTACTGAATCGTATTTGTTAAAAGCAAAAAATCTTTTAAATTATTGTATCGACAATTTTCAAGATGCCAATTCAGGAATGTTTTATTTTACTGCCGACAAAAAAAATGAATTGATAGCTAAAAAAATGGAATTATCAGACAATGTTATTGCTGCATCTAATTCCAGCATCGCCAAATCATCATTTATTTTAGGACACTATTTCGAAAAGCAAGAATATATTTCTCTCAGCAAAAAAATGCTTAACAATATACTAGAAGAAATGCAACATTACCCTGAAGGTTATAGCAATTGGGCTATGCTTGCCTTATGGTTTAGTCAGCCAGTTTTTGAAGTTGCAATTGTTGGTAAGTCTGTTGATGAAAAACAAAAAGACTTCAACAAATATTATTTACCAAATGTGATATTTGCAGGAGCAACATCTGATAAAACAGATGTTCCTCTGCTTAAAAACAGATTTACAGAAAATAAAACACAAATTTTTGTTTGTGTAAATAAGACTTGTAAGCAACCTGTAGAAAAAGTAGAAGAAGCTTTAAAGCAAATTTTAAATTGAGAAAAAAGCATTTTTTATATTTTTTTATCCTACTCAGTTATACTGCACAAGCGCAGTTATTCAATTATAATCCTATTGAAATAAGTGTTGGCCCTTGTGCTTTTAATGCTTTTTATATCAAACAAAATAAAATAAAATCTGTAAAAATAATTATGGTTGATAAACCTGACGGGGCTGTAATTATCGACAAAGGTTCTGCACAGGTTTATGAGTTTGATTCCATCGGAAGGATTATTCGTTATTACTACACTATTTTAAAAAATGTTGAGCGTGAAGAAGTAGAAGTTCCTGCTATTGTCAAACGAGGAAAAATTATCAGACAAGCAACTACAAAAATGGTTACACGCTATATCAACGATACCATTTTTGCAAATATTTTTTACGACAAACAAAATAGAATTATCTCAAAAAGAATAAAAACAAACGATTACTACGATACATTTTATTACGAATACAATACAGAAGGAAATATTAAAAAAGAATTACACTGCAAAGAAACCAATGTAAGTGAAAACAAAACTGAATTTAAACTAGGAGTACAAACAATTTTATCTTCAGAAACATTTGAATATGTAAAAGCATCAAAAACACAAACGCAAAAAAAATGTTTGAATGATGAAGGAAGAGAATACAAAAAATGCATTATCAATTATGATGAGTCAGGCAATATTCTTTCAGAAAATTATAACTACTTAGTAAGTTGGATGTTTAGAGAAACAAACTATGAATATGATATGGCTGATAGGGTTATAAAGCAGACGGTAAACAGCAACGAAAACGGAGAAATAAAAACATCAAAAACATTTGAATACGATAAAAAAAATATGCTTGTATCAGAAAAAAACTATAAAAACAATGAATTACTTTCAGAAACGTCTTATTTATATGATGAAGGAGCTAAAGTACCAAGTTCCCGATTAATCCGCGACCATAAAAACGCTTCTATAGGAATAGTAAAATTTATATACAGCTTTTACTAATCGGCAGATCATTTTACTCCTTTTGTTTCAAGTATTTCTTTCAAATTCGGGCGTAAACGGCTTTTGTAAACCGATAGTGAATCCTGTTTGACTCTGCCTCTACGAATTTTCTTTTGCTCTTCCACCGGCAATGAAGCAATATGCATACATTCTGGAGTACAACAACCATTCATTTTTTCTGCACATTTTTCACATTGCAAAAAAAGCAGATGACAATCATCGTTTGTGCAATTAACATGCGTATCACAAGGCGCACCACATTGATGACATTGAGAAATAATATCATCTGTAATTCGTTCTCCAACACGTTCATCAAAAACAAAATTTTTACCAATAAATTTCGATGGTAAATTTTCTGCTTTTATTTGTCTAACATAATCAATTATACCACCATGCAACTGATTTACATCTTTAAATCCGTGATGCTTTAAATATGCACTTGCTTTTTCACAACGTACGCCACCTGTGCAATACATCACTATTTTTTTATCTTTTTTATCTTTCAACTCTTCTAAAACAATTGGCAATTCTTCGCGAAAAGTATCAGCATCAGGACAAATAGCACCAACAAACCTTCCTACTTCTGATTCATAATGGTTTCTCATATCCACAAGCACCGTATTGGGATTATTAAGTGCTTCATTAAACTCTTTTGCAGTAAGATGGTTCCCAACATTAGTAACATCAAAAGCATTATCATCTAAACCATCCGCGACAATTTTATGTCTAACTTTTATTGCCAATTTGTAAAATGATTTTCCATCATCTTCCACAGCTATTTTAAAAGGCACTCCAGCAAAACGCTTGTCTTGATTCAAATTATACTTGAATAACTCCCAATTTTCTTCAGGCACACTCATTTGTGCATTTATCCCTTCATTGGCAATATAAATCCGCCCAAGAATACTGAATGAATTCCATTGTTTAAATAAAATATCGCGAAGCTCCTGTGGATTTTCAATAATCACATATCGGTAAAACGAAACGGTAATACGTTTTATAGTTTCTTCCTGTATTCGTTTTTTAAGCTCCTTTTTGTTAACTCTGTTATGCAAGAACATAGTGTCAGGGATTATAAATTTGTGCAAAGATAGACGTTTTCAATAAATCAAAAATGATTTTTTATTAGTCAAAAAAAACATTCTGTGCTATTTATGATTATTTTTTTTTGAATTTGAAATTAAATAATGATATTTAACGATTGAATTTATCTATTTATGCGAACGAGTGAAAAAATTTTGGTGATTGGTTCATCAGGTCAAATAGGAACCGAATTGGTTCAAAATCTTAGAAATATTTATGGAATTGATAGTGTAATTGCTTCCGATTTAAAAGTTTCTGAACAAGCCAAAGAAGGACCCTTCGAAATTATTGATGTGATGAATGCACAAGCAATTTTCGACATTGTTAATCGACATAAAATCACTCAAATCTATCTTTTAGCAGCATTGTTATCGGCAACAGCCGAAAAAATGCCGAAGTTTGGTTGGGACTTAAACATGCAAGGACTTTTCAACGTTCTTGATTTAGCAAAAGAAAAACATATTCAACAGATTTATTGGCCCAGTTCTATTGCTGTTTTTGGTCCAAATACTCCTAAAATAAATACTCCACAATACACCATAATGGAACCGAGTACCGTTTATGGTATCAGTAAACAAGCTGGAGAAAGATGGTGTGAGTATTATTTTAACAAATATGGCGTTGATGTAAGAAGTTTACGCTATCCAGGATTAATTGGTTGGAAATCAGCACCCGGAGGTGGCACTACAGATTATGCCGTGCATATTTTCCATGAAGCCTTAAAATCAGGAAGTTACGAGTGTTTTTTGTCAGAAAACACGACTTTACCCATGATGCACATGGAAGATGCTATTAAAGCAACTATTGGTATTATGCAAGTTGATTCAGAAAAGGTAAAAATACGCTCTAGCTATAATATAGCTGGATGTAGTTTCTCCCCAAAAGAAATTGCACAAGAAATTAAAAAACATGTGCCTAATTTTTCCATTTCTTATAACCCAGATAATCGACAACAGATAGCCGACAGTTGGCCCAAAAGCATTGATGATACACATGCTCAAAAGGACTGGGGATGGCAAAAAAAATACGATTTACAAAAACTTGTGTCGGATATGATAAAAAACCTAAAAAAAGATTAAAAAATTGTAACTATTCGCTTTTTTGCTTCGTACAACGAGTTGCAACTATACATCATTAATCGAAGCAAAAATTTGATTGGTCTAAAAGTTGCTTGTGGATTAAAAGAACTGAACTAATTTAGTAATAAACATTAGATAAAATATCTACTCTAAATGAAACGAATTATACTTATATTGCTTTTCATAACTTATCAGATTGCTGTAGCGCAGTCTTCTGTAGTTAAAGATTCGGTACCTAGCAAAACAAATTTTACAGATGCTGAAGGAAAACGTCAAGGGAAATGGAGAATTCCGAACAGTATGTTGCACAAACCAGGATATACGGATGACCAAATTGTGGAAGAAGGAAATTATGTTGACAGCAAAAAAACAGGTGCTTGGAAAGAATACTACCCAAACAACAATGTAAAAAGTGTTATTACTTATGAAAATAACAGACCAAGCGGGTACGCAAAACTTTATCATGATAATGGTAAAATAAAAGAAGAAGGAATTTGGAAAAACAACCGTTGGGTTGGTGAATACAAATTATATTATGAAAATGGGCAAGTTCAGCAACAGTTTAATTTCAATACTACAGGAAAGCGCGAAGGAAAGCAAACTTACTTCCATGAAAATGGACAAGTAATGATTGAAGGAAGTTGGGCAGAAGGAAAAGAATCAGGTGTTGTAAAAGAATATTACGAAAATGGCGATCTTAAATCCGAAAAATCTTTTGATGGAGGAAATATTGATATAGCAAAAACAAAAACCTACGAACCTAAAAAACCAATTGCTAAAACTGAAGAAAAACCTCTTGTAAAAGAAGCACCTCCAGTAGTAGCACAAAAAACAGAAAAAGATAATCTAGGAAAAGTATTTAACGGTGAAGGTTACTGGAAACTTTACAACGCTAATAAACAAGTTTCAAAAGATGGAACTTTCAGTAAAAACAGATTGGTTGATGGTAAAGTATATCATTACAGTAACGATGGAATCTTAACACGTATTGCAGTTTACAAAGAGGGCAAATACGTTGGAGATGCTGTAATTGAAGAATAGATTTTTGACAATAATATTATAAAAACTAATACCTTTGGACTTATGAAAATTTCATAAGTCCTTTTTATTTTATGCAAAATCACTTACAAATTTATAATACACTTTCTAGAACAAAAGAAAAATTCAACCCTATCAATAAAGGGATGGTTGGAATGTATGTTTGTGGACCAACGGTTTATAGTGATGTTCATTTAGGCAACTGCCGCACATTTATTTCATTTGATTTAATTTATAGATACTTATTACACTTAGGATTTAAAGTCCGTTATGTACGAAACATAACAGATGCAGGTCATCTAGAAGGAGATAGAGATGAAGGAGATGATAAATTTGCGAAAAAAGCAAAGCTAGAACAATTAGAACCCATGGAAATTGTTCAAAAATATACGTTAGGATTCCATGACGTAATGCGAGCATTCAATACACTTCCACCAAGCATTGAACCAACAGCCACAGGGCATATCTGCGAACAAATTGAAATGACGAAGCAAATCATTGATAAAGGTTATGCATATATTGTTGATGGCACCATTTATTTTGATGTAGAAAAATACAATAAAGAATTTCCTTACGGTTTATTGACCAACAGAAAGCTAGAAGAATTATTAGAAGGAACAAGAGAATTGGGTGGACAAGACGAAAAAAAAGGAAGACTTGATTTTGCATTATGGATAAAAGCAAAACCAGAACATATTATGCGTTGGCAATCGCCTTGGGGTTGGGGCTTCCCTGGCTGGCATATCGAATGTTCTGCAATGAGTTCAAAATATTTGGGAGATACTTTTGATATCCATGGTGGTGGTATGGATTTACAAGCAACGCATCATACCAATGAAATTGCACAATCTCAAGCTTGTAATCACAAGGCTCCGGTAAACTATTGGATGCATACCAATATGCTAACTGTAAATGGAGTAAGAATGAGTAAAAGTGCGGGAAATGGTTTTTTGCCTGATGAATTATTTACAGGTAACCATCCTCTACTGGAAAAAGGATATAGTCCAATGGCTGTTCGTTTTTTTATGATGCAAACACATTACAGAAGCACATTAGACTTTTCGAATGAAGCATTACAAGCATCCGAAAAAGGTTATGCACGATTGATGAATGCTATAAAATTATTAGATACAATTAAACCAAGTTCAACATCTACATCAAACATTAGCGAGCTAAAAGTAAAATGCTATGAAGCAATGAATGATGATTTCAATGCGCCAATATTAGTTGCCAATTTATTTGAAGGAGCCAGAATTATTAATTCTGTAAATGATGGAAAAGAAACAATAACAGAATCTGATTTAATAACTTTAAAAACTACAATGCATGCTTTTGTATATGATGTTTTAGGATTAAAATCTGAAAGCTCAAACACATCAAAAGATAAGGCATTACAAGGAGTTATGGAAATTATTTTAGATATTAGAAAAGAAATAAAAGCTAAAAAAGATTTTGCTGCTTCTGATAAACTAAGAGATGATTTAGCAAAAAATAAAATAACAATCAAAGACACCAAAGAAGGTACTACTTGGTCGATAGAAGATTAAAAAAAATGAAAAAATTAAAAAATTTTGTTCCCCTACTCTTTTTGGTGTTAGTAAGTTCTTGCGGAACGGAAACAGAAAAACCATCAACATCAAAAGTAGAAACAAAAGTAGAAACTTCAAAAATACCAACTCCAAATTTTAATGCTGACTCAGCTTATTCATTTGTAAAAGCACAAGTAGATTTTGGTCCTCGAACACCAGGTTCTAAAGCACATGCAGCTTGTGCTGATTATTTATCAAAAAAACTAACATCTTATGGTTTTGAAGTAATTATTCAGAATGGAACAGTTACAACATTTGATAAGAAAAAATTTATCTTAAAAAATATTATCGCTTCGTTTAATCCAAATGCAAGTACTAGAATTTTATTATGCTCCCATTGGGATACTCGCCCTTTTGCAGATAGGGATACAAAAGATAAAGACAAGCCTATTGATGGAGCAAATGATGGAGCAAGCGGTGTTGGTGTTGCACTGGAAATTGCACGACAAATAAATAAATCAAGCCCAACCGTAGGGATAGATATTATATTTTTTGATATTGAGGATTATGGCACAAGTGGTGATGATGAATCGTGGTGCTTAGGCTCACAATACTGGGCAAATAATTTACATAAACCTAACTACAATGCAAAATTTGGAATACTGATGGATATGGTTGGCGCTACAAATGCTATGTTTCCTAAAGAGTCGAGCTCTGTAGAGTATGCTTCTATTTATGTGAATAAAGTTTGGGATGTGGCAGCAAAAATTGGTTACTCTAATTATTTTGTTCCGCAAACAAGAAATTTTGTTGGCATTGACGACCATATTTATGTGAATAAGGCAGGCATTCCTTGTATTGATATTATTGAGTTTAACCAAACTACTGGTGGTTTTGGAGAATATCACCACACGCATAAAGACAATATGGATGTGATTGATAAAAATACATTAAAAGCTGTTGGACAAACATTGTTAGAGGTGATTTATACAACCTCAAACTAATTCTCTTACAAAAAATAGAGAACTTGAAATGAAAAAAATTCTAATAATCCGTTTTAGTTCTATTGGAGATATTGTTCTTACAAGCCCTGTTGTAAGGCGTATTAAGCTACAAAAGCCTGAAATTGAAATTCATTATCTTACAAAAAAATCTTTTAAAAGCATTTTAGAGAACAATCCATACATCTCAAAAATTCATAGCATTGAAAAAAATGTATCAGAAGTAATTGCTGAATTAAAAAAAGAAAATTTTGATTTTGTAATTGATTTACATAATAATCTAAGAAGTGCTGAAACAAAACTTAAATTAGGAAAACCATCCTTCAGTTTTAAAAAATTAAATTTTAAGAAGTGGGTGCTGGTTAATTTTAAAATCAATCACATGCCTGCAATACATATTGTGGATAGGTATTTACAGGCTGCAGAAAAATTAGGAATACAAAATGACCACAAAGGTTTAGATTATTTTATTCCAACAAAAGATGAAATAGCTATTTCATCCTTACCAACAAATCATCAAAATGGGTTTATTGGTTTTGTGATAGGAGCAAAATTTGCGACAAAAAAATTACCAACTGAAAAAATAATTTCTATTTGTAAAAAACTAAATCAACCTATTGTTTTATTGGGAGGAAAAGAAGATGAAGTTGTTGCAAAAGAAATAGAAAAAAGTGTGGGCTCTATTATTTACAATGCTTGTGGAAAATACAACTTAAACCAATCTGCTTCAATAATTAAACAAGCAAAAAAAATTATTACTCACGATACTGGACTGATGCACATTGCAACGGCATTAGGAAAAGAAATAATTTCTATTTGGGGAAATACTGTTCCTAATTTTGGATTTGCTCCCTACCTACCTCATCAAAATTCAAAAATGGTAGAAGTAAAAAATTTATCTTGCCGTCCTTGTTCTAAAATTGGTTATGCTAAATGCCCGAAAGGACATTTTAAATGTATGATGGAGATTGATGAAGAGAAATTAATAAACCACTGTCAATAGTTATAGATGCTCTACTTGTGATTTGTTTTTTAATTAAAAAGTGCCACATAGTTATAAAAATATTATTTGACTATTTAGATTTACTCATTATGCAACGAGGTCTTAGCACTGATAATTTTCAACTTTAATTCTTCACTATAATCTTCCTCGTAAATAATTGAGTACACAATTTCAAAAAGTAATTCTTTGTCAATTCTATTGTCAGCAACATCAACAGCAATGTTTTCCATTTCACTTATAAATCTATTAATCTTAAACGTGCATTTATTTATTTCTAAAAAGTAGGCGGACAATGCTATTGAAGCTCTTTTATTTCCATCCTGGAAGCAATGATTCTTATTTATTGAAAATAGTATATGGGTTAATTTATGCTCTAGCTCTGGATAGTATTCGTCATTTTTTACATGGTCTAAGACACTATCTAATAATCTTAAATGAATTATACCTAAAGCTCCACCTGACTGTTTTATTATCCCGTCATGGACTAATACTGCATGAGCAACATCAAAATAATTAAATCTCATCATCGATCTTTTAGGCGTTTAAATACGTCTAATAGTTCAGGATTTTCAACAACTCGCTGAAGTAAATCTTTACTTTTATCTCCTAAAAATCTTTCATAGTCAGAAGCACTTAAAGAGTTAATATAGGGCTTTAGTCTTTCATGAATAATATTTCTTAATCCATAGTCTCGACTTGCCATTTTATTTCTAGCATCTTCTATTTGTGGCATCCAAAAGCGCTGTTTAGAAAATTCACCGATTATTTCATCTAATTCACTAGGAGTAAGCTTCCTCTTTAATTCTTCCGATTTCAATTTCATTGCATCAGCAATTCCCACTTCAAACGAAGCAATTAATCTGAGAATATCTGAGTACATGGTATCTCTTACATTCTCTTTTTCTTCAAGTTTTAGAATAATTTTGTACTCTGCTGATTTTTCTAAAAAGATTGCTTTGTAGATTGAATCAGTATAAATAGCATATTTATAGTTTCCCATATCAAGATACTTACTTAATGCTTCTGTAAATTCCTTCCTATAAACAGGCTCTCTGGCCATAGCTATTAAAAAATCTTCTTCACGTTGATTTATATATTTTGTTGACCCACCTAGGTTTTGATTTAAGGTATCAATTACAATATCTAAAATCTTGCTTCTAAGTGCTTTTGCTTTTTCGCTCTCTGTGAGCAACATTCCAAGATTTAAAAATGAACGAAAATTAAACACTCCAAGTTGTGGAGCCTTAGTACCTTCACTCAACATCCATCCAAATTCTTCTTTAAATGTTCTTAAAGCTTTTCCTTTTAGGTTTACATAGCCATTGTGCCTTAATTCATCTTCGTTATGAGATAAGTAGCGATCGATAGTCGAAGTATCTATAGAATAGAAGTCTGCAATCTGTTGCTTTGTAAATCTATACTCTCCCTCAAACAACATTCCAGAAATACCTATATAAGTCTGAATGCTTTCTATAGCCTTTTTGTTATTTAAAATATTCTGTCGATCAATAGCCGATACTGTTAAATCATTCATATTTACAAATATTGTTAATAAGTATTAATGTTTACCTTATTGGCAAGGTAAACATCTGTAAGTTACTGTATATCAGATCGTTTTTTTACTTAAAATACATTCGGATTAGATATTATTTTTTAAATTCAATCTTCCTGTAGAACAACTTATTCCTATATCAAAGATATTACTTTTCTTGAATAGCTTGTTTACTAAAAATCGCACATAAAAAAGGAGGACATTGTGTCCTTCTTTCATTTTTCTTATCAAAATATTATTTTACAATATACATCACCTCTTTTACCGCTTTTACCACACGAGCAACATTTGGTAATGATGCTTCAATAAGTGTTGGTGCATAAGGCAATGGAACATCGGCTGATGTTACACGTAATATTGGAGCATCTAAATAATCAAATGCTTCTTTTTGAACTTTAAATGTTAGTTCAGAAGATATGGAAGCAAGTGGCCAAGCTTCTTCTACTATTACTAATCTATTTGTTTTTTTAACAGAATTAATTACTGTAGCATAATCAATAGGGCGAACAGTACGCAAATCAATAACTTCTGCACTAATTCCTTCTTTTTCTAATTCGGCTGCTGCACCTAAAGCTTGTTTCATAATTTTACCAAAAGAAACAATGGTAACATCTTTTCCTTCTTTTTTAATATCTGCTACACCTATCGGAATAATGTATTCTCCTTCTGGAACTTCTCCTTTATCACCATACATTTGTTCACTCTCCATATAAATTACAGGGTCGTTATCGCGAATAGCCGATTTCAATAAACCTTTTGCATCATAAGGATTTGATGGTACCACCACTTTTAATCCTGGGCAATTAGCAAACCAATTTTCAAATGCTTGTGAATGTTGTGAACTTAACATTCCGGCAGAAGCTGTTGGTCCACGAAAAACAATTGGAACAGAAAATTGTCCGCCACTCATGCTCATCATTTTTGCTGCTGAATTTATTATTTGGTCGATAGCAACAAGTGAAAAATTAAAGGTCATAAACTCAACAATAGGACGTAAGCCATTCATGGCTGCACCAACCGCTATACCAGCAAAACCAAGTTCTGCAATTGGAGTATCGATAATACGTTTTTCGCCAAATTCGGCAAGCATACCTTTACTTACTTTATAAGCGCCATTGTATTCAGCAACTTCTTCTCCCATCAAAAAGATCTTTTCATCTTTTCTCATTTCTTCATTCATTGCTTCACGTAATGCTTCACGAAATTCTATTGTTCTCATATTTTCAATATTTATTTGGAATACAAATTTAACCTAATTAAATCATTTAACAAAGGGTGTGTTTTGTGAAAAGTAATTCTAACTATTGCCAAAGAATTACACACCCCTGCCCCTCTCAAGAGGGGAAACAAATTCTAATTATAACTTTCTTTAAAAATTGTAGCCTTTATAATTTTTACTAAACTCATCAGGCATAAAGAAAGGGTTCATTTGTAAATTATAATATTCGTAGGTTTCAAATAATCCTTTATCGTCAAACACTTTATTATTTAAGGGTAATAGCGTTTCTTTATCAAGCATTAATAAAGTCATTTTACCATAAGCATTTGGTATATTAATCACATCACCTTCTTTTACATCGTTGTATCCACCCAATTTTGGATTGTTTTCAAGTACCATGTATTCACTTATTCTTAAACGTCTAGAAATAGAAGTTAAGTTTTCTCCTTTTTTTACCATATAAGGTTCCCAAGCAAAGTCTGGAAAAGTAATTGAAAGTTTATAACATTCTCTTCCATCATGTTCAACATCGGGAAGAATGGTAAAATATTTATCCAATTTTTCTCCTTTGTCTGTTATCTTTTTATAACCATATTTTAATATATCTGCTAAGTATTGATAACCCATTTCATGAATGGTATGATGTTGGTCTTTACGCATTAAACTTCCATAAGGGTCTAAGTTCAAATTGATGTATGGAAAAGCATTTGGATTCACTAATGCATTGCCGTTATTTTGACCTTGTATCCAAAGCACTTCAATTCCTTTTATATTTAAATATAATTTTCTTGGACTAATTTGAAGTTTGACTTTGCTTTCGGTATGTTGCATTTTACCTTTTATACGTTCGTTGCATTGCAATTCGTATTTAAGTGTTTTTACATTATCGATAGCATTAAATATTTTTTCAATCAAATCTTTATTACCAATGCTCTTTTTGTTAAATGAGGTAAACAAAAAAAGAAAAAGAAAAAGGCTTGGTATGATATATTTTTTATTATTCATTTATTTGAAAAAGTGTGATAGGACTGCAAATTTAAGGTGTTTTTTAATTTATTGTTAAATAATCTTATGTTTTCTGCTTTTTCACATAAAGTTATAATCCTTGTAGGTTTTTAGAAACTCATCCGAAGCAAAAGGAATGTTGTTTTTCATATTATAATACTCATACGATTCATATAAGCCACCTTCGTCATACACTTTTATATTTATAGGAATAAATGTTTTTTTGTTGATAAAGATGATTGCTTTATTTGAGTATGGAACAGGGATTTGAAGTTTTTTCCCTTCTTTAATAGTTCCGAAATAACTCGATAAATTATTTTTATTTCTGATTTTAAAATCGCTCGTGCTGTATTTATGTGCAATAGAGGTTACTGTTTCTCCCTTTTGTGTGATGTGTTCAACATATTTATAATCTGGGTATTCAATGATTATTTGATAACATTCTTTTTTATCCCAAGTTACTACGCCAGCATAAATAAAATGTTTGTCAAAATCTTTTGGAGCATTTAAAATTGTTTTAGCAATAATACTTCCAACGTAAGGTGTTCCTAATTCAAAAATAGTGTGATGTTGGTCTTTTCTCATGAGGCTACCAAAAGGATCTAAATCTAGATTCATAAATGGAAATTGAGTCGTATGAACAATTGCATTTCCTTTATTTGTTCCACTCACCCAAAGTAATTCTGTTCCCTTTGCTAAACTTTTATAATATATTTTTTTAGGGTTTATGTTTAACTTAATGTACGACTCCGCAAAATATATTCTATCTCCTACCCTTTCTGTTGCTTTTACATTAAATCGTTGTGTTTTTATGTTGTTAATTGAATCTAGCATTTGTTCAATTATCTCTTTACAGGAAGGATTTTCAGAAGGATTATCTGCTCCAAAAAACAAAAGAGAAATAAGGATAATTGAACAAAATTTTATTGCTTTCATAAGTATTTTGCAAACTTACTAAAATTGTGTTTTTAAATTACTTAAATTCGTAATCATTAAGTAATAAATATATGTCAGTAATAATTGGAATTATACCAGCAAGATTTGCCAGCAGTCGTTTCCCAGGAAAACCTTTAATTGATATTGCAGGTAAGTCTATGATTCAAAGAGTTTACGAACAAACAAAAAAATCAAAATCGATTACGGATGTTGTTGTTGCAACGGATGACGAAAAAATTGAAAAACATGTACTTTCTTTTGGCGGAAAAGTAGTAATGACCAGTAGCCTTCATCAAAGTGGTACAGACCGATGCTTTGAAGCTATTGAGAAATTTAATTCAACCGCAGATGTAGTAATTAACATACAAGGCGATGAACCATTTATACATCCCGAACAAATTGATATTGCTGCTAAATGCTTCGAAAACAAAGAAGTTCAAATAGTAACGTTAGCCAAAACAATTAGTGCTAATACCGACTTATTTAACCCAAATGTTCCAAAAGTTATTATTGATAATAATGGCAATGGAATTTATTTTAGCCGGCATCCTTTGCCGTATTTAAGAGGGAAGGAAAATAATGAATGGCATAATCATCACACCTATTACAAACACATTGGTTTATATGCTTACCGAAGAGAAATTTTAGGAAAATTAACGGCTTTAAAACAATCTTCTTTAGAACTAGCAGAATCGCTTGAACAGCTACGCTGGATTGAAAACGGATACAAAATAAAAGTTGAGATTACTGATTATGAGAGTGTTGCAATTGATGCTCCTGAAGATTTGAAAAAACTCGAAAAGTTTTTGTAAATTCACATCCCCAAAT
Source organism: Arcticibacter sp. (assembly GCA_021155045.1). Lineage (GTDB taxonomy): Bacteria > Bacteroidota > Bacteroidia > 2-12-FULL-35-15 > 2-12-FULL-35-15 > 2-12-FULL-35-15. Next base: position 7,917 of record JAJNQB010000001.1, on the reverse strand, counting down.
GGAAAAAGTTGACAAATATATTGGTGATTTACTTTATGAACACGATTGTGTGATTGTACCCCAATTTGGAGGTTTTGTTGCCAATTATGCTGCCGCCAAATTCAATTCCAACAAAAATACGTTTTCGCCACCATCAAAAAACATCCTTTTTAATTCCAACTTAAAAACAAATGATGGATTATTGGCAAACCATATTGCTATTTCAGAAAAAACGGATTATCCACAGGCATTAAAATATATTCATGAATTTGTTGATGCTACTACTAGAGAATTAAAAAAAGGAGAGAAAATTTTATTTAACAATGTTGGCGAATTTCGTTTAGATATTGAACATAATCTTCAGTTTACACCTTCATCAACCAATTATCTTTTAGATTCTTTTGGTTTTAATCAGCTTCAATCTGCTGCAATTAAAAGAGATACTGTTGCAAAACAAATTAAAAAGGAATTTAAAGACAGGAGTGCAATACCTCAAGAGAAAAGAAAAATTAATGTTAAACGAATTGTAGCATTAACTATTGCCATTCCTTTAATTGCAGCAATGATATGGGTTCCATTTAAGACTGATTTGTTAAAAGACATAAATTTTTCGAACTTAAATCCTTTTAGCAAAAAAACAGAACAATCAATTGTCGAAAATAAATCTGATAAGAATAATACTGCTGAAAAAGACAAAAAAAATAATTCTATTGAAAATAACTCCGCAAAAGAAGTGGATGAAAACTTAAACAATTCTTCAAGCCTTATTAATCCTGTTTTACCAGATACCACTTCTGTTGCTCCAAGTTTAAACAAATCAAGATCATTAAATTTTCATTTAGTAGCTGGTTGTTTTCAGATAGAAAGTAATGCTGTAAATTTTGTAAATACACTAAAAGAAAAAAGCATTGATGCAGCTATTATTGGTAAAAATGATAAAGGATTATATGTAGTAAGTTGTGGAGATTATTCAACACGCAAAGAAGCTGTTAATCAACTTCAAATATTACGCCAGCAACAACCAGATGCCTGGCTGTACAAAAACAATTAATTTTTGTTTTCTTTATTTTCTCTAATGATTCTATAAATTTTAATTGCTATTAATAATGTCAGCGTAAAGGCTAGAAGCCCCAACATTCCCCAAACAAATCCTGTATTACTTTTCAGAACAATTAAAAAAACGATAGCAACTAAAAAAACGGTAGCAACTTCGTTCCATATTCTTAATTTAAAAGATGAAAATTTAAAAACATCGTTTTGTAATTGTTTAAAAATAATGTGAGATTGAAAATGATAAATGATTAGTGCAAGAACAAAACATAATTTTAAAATAAAATAAGCCTGAGAAAGAAAAGAAGGAACTTCCCAAACCATCCAAGTGCCAAAAATTAAAGTTAATATCATAGATGGCCATGTAATGCCATACCACAGGCGTTTTTCCATAATCTTATATTGATTTTGTAAAATCGTTTTTGCTGGTTCTTCTTTTTGTTCTGCTTCAGTATGATAGATGAATAACCTAATGATATAAAACAATCCGGCAAACCAAGTAACGATAAAAATAATGTGTAAAGCCTTAACGTATAAAAATTCCATTTTATATTTTTTTACTAAGGTACAAGGATTTTAAAAATTTCTAATTATAATAAATGTATAAATTGTAGTAAATTTGAAAATATTTTTAAAAACATGAATATACTCATAGTAGAAGATGATCCAATCATCAGCCAAAACATCAAAGAAGCTTTAGAGGCAGAGAGCTGCATAACTGAAATAGCAAACGATGGCTTAACAGGTGAAAATACGTTAAAACATAAAAAATTTGATTGTGTAATACTTGATATTAATCTACCAAACAAAAGTGGATATGATTTATGCAAAGAGTTTAGAAAAACGAACAAAGACACTCCTGTTATTTTATTAACCGCGTTTGATGAATTAGAAGACAAAGTGCAAGGTTATGATGCCGGAGCTGATGATTATTTAACAAAACCTTTTTATATGAAAGAACTTTTGTTAAGAATACAATCTTTGATAAAAAGAAGCAAAAGCAACGAGAAAAGCCCTTCTGACAATATTATTAAAATTGCTGATTTGGTAATTAACCAACAAAACAAAACGGTTCACAGGAGTGAAAAAGAAATAAACTTAACACCAAGAGAATATCAAATTTTGTTAAGGCTTGTTTTTGCAAATGGAAACTTGGTATCAAAACAAGATCTTTTGAAAGAAATTTGGGGAAGCTCTATTGAATTTAATACCAATAATATTGAAGTATATATAAATTTTTTACGCAACAAGCTGGATAAACCTTTTGAAACAGCTTTAATAAAAACAAAAATAGGATATGGTTACTATCTGAACGTAAAGGATAAAAGTATTAGCGAATGAAAATTCGGCAAAAAATAATTCTATACTTTTCAGCAACTTCAATTGTTTTAATCGGAATTTCTTTCCTTTTTATTTACTCTTTATTTTCTAACTATAGAAATGAAGAATTTCATCAACGATTAAAAGATAAAATCATTACTACCCTTAAATTTTTAGTAGAAATACAACAAATTGACAATGATTTACTACAAACAATGGATCAATACACTATCAATAGCCTATACCAAGAAAAAACATTGTTATTTGATGAACATAAAAAACTTATTTATTCGGGGATTGCGGACACAAAAATACTGTTCTCATCAGATTTGCTAAAGCAATTATCACCCGAAAATAATGAAATAAAAACAAAAGAAAATAAATTTGATGTAATAGGAATTTATATAAACTTTAATGGCAAAACCTATTATGGCATCAATAAAGCTTATGATAGATTTGGTTATTCTAAACTCAATTATTTAAAATATGTTTTGCTTTTTTCTTTTATTGTAATCGTATTAACTATTTTGCTTATAACCATTTATCTGTCAAAGCAAATTTCAAATCCATTAAAAAAAATGGCAACTGAAATCGAAAATTTACAACTTGAAATAAAAGAAGCAAAAATTAGCATTCCCGATACAAAAGATGAAATATATTATTTAGCAAATAAATTTAACCAATTAATGAATAGGCTACATGATGCATTTGCATTTCAAAAACATGCTATAAACCACATTTCACATGAGCTAAAAACACCCATTGCTATACTTGTTTCAAATTTTGAAAAAATTGAAAAAGAAAATAATATTACTATTATTCAAAAGTTGATAAAACATCAAAAGGAAGGAACAAAAAACTTAAGTGATATTATAAATGCGCTTCTTGAAATTTCAAAAGTTGAAACAGGTAATGTTATTTCAAAAGAAAAATTACGCATTGACGAATTAATTTATGATGTTATTGAAGATTTAAAATATTTAGATGTTGAATATAATTTTTCAGTTGAAATTTCAAATGAAATAATCGATGAAAATCAATTAACCATTAACGCAAATAAAAAATTAATTACGCTTGCATTTGTAAACCTAATTTTAAATTGTGTGCTATATAGTAACAATAAAAAAGCTTTTATTAAAGTGGAATTTGAAGAGCATAAAATTATTGTTGAATTTATTAATCATGGAACGATTATTAATAAAGCTGAACTTCAGTTTTTATTTCAGCACTTTTTCAGAGGAGAAAATAGCAAAGGGAAAAGAGGTTTTGGCTTAGGTCTTGTTTTAATTAACAAAATCATTGCGATACATGTAGGAAATATATCGTATTCATCCATGAATGAGAATACAAATATTTTTACTGTAATTCTTCCTTCTTTTCACAACATTCTACATCAAAATAAATAATCTCAGTACCTTTACAAAAAATAATTTATGGTAATGAAATCAAAAACACCCAAAGAATCACTAACAATACAAACACAAGCAGTTTTACCAAATGATACCAACACGCTTGGTAATTTGTTTGGAGGGCAGTTATTACAATGGATGGATATTGTTGCGTCTATTTCAGCACACCGTCATTGCAAAAGAGTTGTAGTAACAGCATCAGTAAATAATGTATCTTTTAATATGCCTATTAATCACGCAAGCATATTAACATTAGAAGCAAAAGTATCTCGTGCATTTAGTACTTCCATGGAAGTTTTTATCGATGTTTGGGTTGAAGATCATGTAACAGGAATAAAAACAAAAGCAAATGAAGCTATTTATACATTTGTGGCAGTTGATCAAAACGGTTCTCCATTGCCTGTTCCAGAAATTACACCTGAAACAGATGAAGAAAAACTGAGGTATGATGGAGCATTAAGAAGAAAACAATTGAGTTTAATTTTAGCGGGAAAAATGAAACCTTCTGATGCAAATGAATTAAAAGCACTTTTTTTCAAAGAATAGTAGTGTTCAAATGTTTCGCTAAACCGTAGCCCATACTAAAACAAGCTTGAAGCAAATAGCCTCCAGTTGGAGCATCCCAATCGAGCATTTCACCAACAGCATAATTATTTGGATGCTTTTTTAATTGAAAATTGTCATCCAGTTCTGTTAATGAAACTCCACCTACAGTTGAAATGGCTTCATCTATAGGAGCAAAATCTATAATTTGAAAAGGCAATGATTTTATTTTTTTAGATAACAGTTCTGAATTTTTAAATTCTGCTTTTGATAATTTAGATTTCAATAATTCGAGAGCAATGGCGCTTAATTTTATATCGTCTTTTAAAATTTTTGTTATTGATTTATTCCCTTTATTTTGAATTGATTTTAATATTTTTTCGAGCGAAAAACTTGGTTTTAAATCTATAGCAATCTCTGCTGAATTTGTTTTATTTAATTGTTGTCTAATCTCAGTACTAAAAGCATAAATTGCACCGCCCTCTAACCCAAACCGAGTAAATACAAGTTCTCCAGATTTTATTTTATTATCACATAAAACAGCAATGTTTTTTAATGCCTTTCCTTCCGCAAAATTTATAAATTCAGAATTCCAATTAATTTGATAAGCACAATTGGATGCTTGAAAGGGATTTATTTTAATTCCTTTTGATTGAAAATATTTACTCCAAATACCATCACTCCCAGTTACACTCCAACTTGCTCCACCCATTGCAAAAATTACAATATCTGTTTTTATAATTTTTAGTTCATTATTATAATCAAACAACAGTTCGTTTTTGTTATTCCAACCTTTCCAAATATGTTTTGTAAATATTTGTGTTTTGTTTTTTTTCAGTTGGTTCAAAAAAGCATTTAACACATCAATAGGTTTTATTCCTTTTAAAGGAAACACTCTTTTACTTGAGCCAATATAAGTTTCTATCCCTATTTCTTTTAAGTAGTGTCTTAAAGCAACATTTGGAAATTGTTTTAAACTATCTTCAAGAAAAGAAGAAGGTGTATATTTTAAAATGAAATCTTCGATTTTTTCCGAATGTGTGAGATTAAATCCTCCATCTCCTGCAACTAAAAATTTTCTTCCTAACGCATTATTTTTTTCAAAAATAGAAACAGAAAATTTATTGCTATCTAAATGTGATGCCAACATTAAAGCTGCAGATCCTCCTCCTATTATTGCAATTGATTTTTGCATTTAATTTTTTGTGTACAACCATGCCCACCAAATTAAAATTAATTGTAAAGGCAGTCGTACAATAGCAATCCATAAATTTGGACTGTTTTTTTGATAAAAATTAATTGCCATTTGAATATTGGCAGGAAATACAGCAACTAACAATGCTATTATTAACCAGGCTGCTAACACTCTGGTGGTTTGTGGAATTAATAATAAAGCAAAAACAATTTCGCAAATTCCACTTATATAAACTAATTGTTTGTGGTAAGGTAAATAGCTAGGCATTATTTTCTCATACATTCTAGGATTTACAAAATGATAAACACCAGCTGCCAAATACAAAGCAGACATTATGTATAAAAAAATTATTTTCATTTATTTTAAATTAAAATGTTCGCTTGCCATTAACTCAATTGCAGTCCCAATAGCTAGTGATGATGTTGCTGCTGGTGATGGTGCATTTAAAACATGAATTGCATTTCCATTTACTTCAATTTTAAAATCATCAATCATTTCTCCTTCTGGTGCAAGTGCCATTGCTCTTACTCCTGCTCTTCCTGGTTTTAAATCATCCATTTCTAATGTTGGAATTAATTTTCGTAAGCGATTTAAAAAAAAAGTTTTTGAAAATGCTCCACGATATTCATCCCAGCCAAACTTCATATTTTTAGCAAAAAATTTCCATGTTCCTCCAAATGCAAATGCTTCTGCTGTGTCTTTCAAAGAAAAATCTGTTTTCCCATAACCTTCTCGTTTAAAAACAAAAACAGCATTTGGACCACACTCTGTTCCCCCATGAATCATTCTTGTGAAATGTACTCCTAAAAATGGGTACTTAGGATTTGGAACAGGGTAAATTAAATTTTTTACTTTCTCTAAACCTTTATCGCTTAAATCATAATAATCACCCCTAAAACCTACAATAGCAGTATCAATTTTAGCCCCTTCTTTTCTTGCGATTCTATCGCTTTGCAAGCCTGCGCATGTAATTACATAACTCCCTTTAAATGTTCCTTGATTGGTTATTACATCTGTATAATTTGCGTGTTTTTCAAAAGCGATAACTTCGTGTGATGTCAACACTTTACTTTGAGAAAATTTAGACTCAATCAACTCAACATACTTCCTTGAAACATCAGCATAATCAATAATTCCAGTACAAGGCACCCATATCCCTTCTATTCCAACACAATAAGGCTCAATTTCAATTATTTTTTTTGCATCAATTTTTTCTATCCCTTCTACTCCGTTTGCTAAACCGTTATTAAAAACTTTATTCATGTGTGCTAATTCAGATTCTTCTGTAGCAACCACAATTTTTCCGCATATATCATGCTTTATGTTATGCTCTTTTGCAAACGCAACTAATTCTCGTCTTCCATCAACACAATTTTTTGCTTTATAGGAACCTGGTTTATAATACAAGCCCGAATGAATAACACCCGAATTGTGTCCTGTTTGATGTGTAGCTACTTCTTTTTCTTTTTCAAGAACAAGGATTTTTTTTGAAGGATATTTTACATTGATTTTGTAAGCTGATGCTAAACCTACTATTCCTCCCCCAACAATAATAATGTCGTAATGATTATTTTCCACTTTTAAATTTTTTTCAAAATTAACAAAATAAAAACACCTCTGCGATTAACAGAGGTGTTTCAAAAATTTATTTGATTAAATTATTTTACAAGTGTAACACTGCCTATGTAGTTGTGTTTTTTATCAAAAACATCTGTAAGCTTAACTTTCCATACATAAACATCTTGCTGTGCAATATCACTTCCGTGATTTGCACGTCCATCCCAAGGTTTGAGTAAGCTATCTGTGTAATAAATTAAATTACCCCATCTGTCGAAAATATACATTTCAAATGTTTTTATTCCTACACCTTTTCCAATGAATGTATCATTTATTCCGTCTCCATTTGGAGAAAATGCATTTGGAATGAAGAACGTAAATTCAGGTGAAACAATTACGGGATGCATTACAGTATCAACACAACCATTTGCATTTTGAACAACTAACATCGTGTTATAAACAGAGTTTTCAATTGGAGGAAATGTATGTGATGGATCAGATAAATTTGAGCTTCCACCATCACCAAAATCCCATAACCATGATGTTACATCAGAAGATGATTGATTTGTAAATAACACATTCAAATCTAATACTGTTGCTGGGTTAGGGTTTGAAACAAACTCTGCAGTAGGGTTTGCCCAAACATTAATCATATTATTATTAGTGAACGAGCTCGTACAACCGTTGTTATCAACAACAGAAAGAGTGATAGAATATGAACCTGCATTCACAAAACAATGCGTAGGATTTTGTGCTGATGATATTCCATCACCACCAAAATTCCAGTTCCATGAACTAATTGTTCCTCCTGCTACATTGGATGCATCTGTAAAGTTTACACACAATGGCGCACATCCACTTGTT
>JAJNQB010000015.1 GCA_021155045.1 Arcticibacter sp. | reverse complement strand
GATAAACTTTTTATTTATTTTAATCTACACATTAACCCTTGTGGGAGAATCTTGTTTGTATCGCGAATGGAAATCAAAGTTGAGTATGCAAGCTTTGGAACATTTTGCTCACCCGTCTGAAGTTTTTAAAACAACATCTTTGGGTTTAACTGTTTTATTTTTTTTACTTTCTATTTTGTTGATGTTCTTATTCATCTTTTTTTATAATAAAAAAATTGCATTTAAATTGCTTTTTCAAAAAACACAGACGGTTAAAGGAATAAAAAAGTATGGAATAGGATTTTCTTTATTTTTAATACTCTCATTTTTTACTGTTTTTTGTATTCGTGGTGGATTGCAAGCTATTCCAATTCAAAATAGTGATGCTTACTTTAGTAACAATCCAATAGTAAATGATGTTTCGGTAAATCCTGTTTGGAATTTAATGTACAGTGTTACTGAATATTTGCGTTTTGCAAAAGAAAATCCTTACAGTACTTTTTCTATCGAAGAGGCTCAAAGAATTAAAGATTCTTTGTTCTATGTTGAAAAAGATACAACAATTCAATTTTTAAATACAAACAAACCTAATATAGTTTTTATTATTTTGGAAGGTTGGAGTGCCGATTGTATTCGATCGCTTGGAGGTGATAATTTTGCTCCTTTTATAGATAGTTTGAGTAAACAATCAATTTATTTCACAAATGTGTATTCTGCTGGATATGTTTCTGATCAGGGTATTCCTGCTGTGTTGAGTGCTTACCCTACAACATCAAGAGTGAGTATAATTAATCAGAGTTCTAAATCCTTGAAAATTCCTTGTATTAGCCAAGATTTAAAAAAGATAGGATATTCAAGTGGATTTGTTTTTGGTGGTGATTTGAATTACGGCAACATTAAAAGTTACCTATTTAACAAATCATTCGATGTTGTTGTTGAAGAAAAAGATATTGATTCTGCTTTCCCGAGAGGAAAGTTAGGTATTCAAGATCAGGAAATGTCACAAGTTTATATCGATGCATTGAATAGTGCAACAGCTCCTTTTATTTATGCTTGGTTTACAATTAGCACACATATGCCTTATGATTTTGTTGGGGATAAAAAACAATTAGTAAAACATAAAGAAAATGATTACATAAATTCAATTGATTACTCAGATAAAGCTTTGCAATCATTTTTTAATAATGCAAAAAAGCAATCTTGGTATAAAAACACCTTGTTTGTATTGGTATCGGATCATAGCCATGATACACATAAAGACCAAAATGTTTATGGCCCTTTGTTTCATCGAATACCTTGTATCTTTTTTGGTGAAGTAATAAAAGAAGAATTTAAGGGAAAAGAAATAAAAAATGTTTTTTCTCAATTAGACATCGCTCCAACATTATTGCATCAAATGAATTTAAAAGAAGATGCACAGCACTATGTGTTTGCTAAAAATATGTTTAATCCTTATTCTAAAAAATTTGCATACAATAGTAACTTTAGTGGAGGAGCTTTTGCTTCTGATATTGGCTTGATTGGCTACCAACATGGAGTTTCCGAACTGATTGTAAATTCTTTTGGCGATAACAAAAGAGAAACTGATAGCCTTTTACAATTGAGTAAAGCAATAGAACAATTAATTTTTGAGGATTACCGCTTGAAATAAATTTATTTTTTTGACTCTTTTTTTTCTCTTTTGTTTGCCATCAAACCAAGCATCATAATTATTGAAGTTAAAATGATAACCTGAATAATTAATGATTTATTTACAAGGGGCATCATTTGTGTTGGGGCAATTGAAAAAAACAATAAAATTGTAATTAAGCCTCTTGGTGCAATAAACAGCAAGGGTGTAATAGGTAAGCGAGTGATTAAAAGTATAATCAATCGAATTCCAAAAATTCCTCCAACGATTCCTATAGCCCAAATAAATGTTTCAGCATTTAATATTTCTTCTGTTTCAATTAGATAACCAAATAGCAAGAAAAATAGTGTTCGAATTAAAAATGCTCCTTCCATTACTATCTCTTTAAATCTACTTACTTCAGTTTTTAATGTTTCAAGATTGACTTTTTTACTCCACTTAAAATCTTTTAATTCATCTAAATTTCCTAAAAACAAACCAAATAGCATAATGAAAATTAAAGCAGGTAAATGATATTCTTTTGATACAGCATATATTAAAATGACTAAAATAATTATTGGCGCAAATTTAATGTGGTGATCAATTTTGCTTAATAACACAGAAAGGGCAATTGTTGCAACAAAAGAAATTACACAAATTAATAGAACATCTAAACCAAAGTAACCGAATGTTGAAATATCAATTGTTGCATTGAGCGCAACAAAATTAAAAAATACGACACCAAAAATATCAGATAAACTACTTTCATAAATTACAAATTCTTTATTACTCTTTCTTAAATGTGCAACACTTGGTATTGCAATAGCACTGCTTATTACGCAAAATGGGATTGCATTAATAACACATGTTTTTAAGGAAGCTCCTCCATAATATTGTAATGAATAAGCTAAGCCCGCTACTAATGCAATAATTGGCATGATTGATACAAGGATTGATTTCCCAATCAAAGGTAGTTTTGACTTGTTTATTTCTAATTCAAGTGAGCCTTCCAATACAATTAAGATAAGCCCGATGGTTCCAAAAATAGGTAATAACAAAGTTAAGTCGGGTATTTGTATTCCTAAAAAAACGGACAATTGTTTTACAGCCCACCCCAATGCAAGTAAAAGAATGACTGAAGGAATTCTCGTGCGTGAAGATGTAAGATCGAATATGTATGCGATGAGTAATAAACTGCAAATGGTGATGATTAAAGTCATTAGGTAATTCTTGTTTTTTTTATTTCCTCAAAGCTAAAGGAATTAAATATCACAACCAAATGCGGTATCTGATATTTTTTTTAGTTTATGATTTTCAACTATATATAATGAATAACTGTAATCACATAAATCAGGAGTGTCTTTCCACCTAATGAATAGGTACATCTCTGAACGGTTAATTATGATAATTTTAGTTTCATTAAAATTAATTTTTTTTTCATTAGAATACCCATTGTAAATTTCCTTTTCCCATTTTAAAATTATTTTAAAAGGACCATTATAAAATCCATATTCGTCAGGCTTTTCATCATTTGTATCCGAAAATAATTCTCCATTATTTAGCAAATAAATTTTACAGGATTTAATTTGCTTTAAGTCTTCAAAAGTTGACTTAAAAAGGCTATTAATTTTTTTTAATGAATCTATAGCTGAGTTTTCAATATATTCTTTAATTAAAGAATCTTTTATAATAGATGAAGTATCTAACGTTTTTACTGCTGCTTTTTCTTCATGAGATGAATTGCAGCCAAAGTTTAAGATTGAAATTAAAAAAGTGAAATTAAAAAGTATTTTCACGATAAATTTATTTTCTGATTGCATAAATTAATTCATCTAAAAATTCATTGTTTTTATAAAGAGTTTTTTCAAATCTCCCCTCTAATTTATATCCTACTTTTTCTAATACTTTTTGTGATGCAATGTTTGTGCCGTATGGGCGAGCGTATATTCGTGTTATATCAAATGTTTTAAAACCATAATCTGTAATTTCTTTTATTGCCTTAGTAATTATGCCATTTCCCCAAAATGGTTCAGCAAGCCAATAGCCTAATTCTGCATTTTTTCGTTGTATGTCTTGTTGAAAGTGCAATCCAATTCCCCCAGATGCTTGTCCATTGATTTCAATTGCAAAAATGCTTGTTGGAATATTTTGGGTTGCCATTTCAATAAATGCTTTTCCATTTTCAAGAGTGTAGGGATGCGGAAATCTATCTGTTAAATTTTTTGCAATATTTTGGTTGTTGGCATATTTTACCAAACTTTCTAAATCATTAATAGTCCAAGGTCTTAATTTATATTCCATTGTTGTTAAGATACTAATTGTTCAAAAAAACCGCCAATCTGCTGGTTGGTATCAATAAAATGGATTTCATAAATCCAAAAACGATTATTCCCATTTTTATCTTTTTCATTCATTAACAGATTGTTTTGTGGATGAATGTAATTTATCTTTTCTTCTCCAACGATTTTTTCGTGCGGAAAATTACCAACTAAATGCCCACAATGTTCATTGCCATATTCCCAACCATATTTTTTAGCTAATTGCTTAGTGTAATTATAAAAATCTGCCCCAGTTAAGTTGTTTTTATTTTGATGGTAAAATTGTTTACCTTCTTCCCAAGCTAATGCAACATCATTTTTAAGTTTTAATTTTTTTTGATTTTGTCCAATTACATACGTTCTTCCAAAATCAGCTTCCCAGTTTTCGAATACAGGCCCGAAATCAAAAAATAAAATATCATCATTTTGTAATATCAAATCAGGAGGATTTTCTTTGTACGGCAATAAAGTGTTTTTTCCTGCCCTAACGATGCGTTTATGCCAATATTTTTTTATTCCGAAAAGTTCAAAAGCCAAATTATAAATTTCAGTATTTAACTGTTTTTCTGATTTCCCTTCCACTATAAACTGCCTATTTTCAATAGTTTGAAAAAGTAATGCAGCTTTTTTTTCTGCTTCTACTAAATTGTATATGGTTGTAGTTGAATTCATTTTTTTGTTAAAAATATAAAATATAAACTGACAATATTGCATTAATACACATTTGGTACTACCTTTGTCAATATATTTTCAAATATAAAAACTTAATTTATGGACTTAAATAATTTTAAAGGTTTCGATTTTGCTCAGAGTGAGCAAGAAACAGGCGCAATGTCGAAAACATTTATGGCAAATGTTTTTTCTTGGATGTTTGCAGCTTTGGCGGTAACAGGAGTAATTTCTTATGTGTTTGGTACAAATATGGAATTGCTTAGCTTGTTAGTTGCTGAAAAAGGATTTACAATGCTTGGTTATATTGTGTTGTTTGCGCCATTAGCATTTGTATTGGTAATTAATTTTGGATTCGAAAGGCTTTCATTGCCTCTAATTGTTCTTTTATTTGCATTGTATGCAGGAACAATGGGCATGAGTTTAAGTTTTATTTTTGTTGCTTATGCTCATTCATTTATTTACCAAACTTTTTTTATAACTGCAGGAGTATTTGGATTGATGGCTGTATTGGGTTATACCACAAAAACAGATTTAACTAAATTAGGAACAATATTAATGATGGCGCTTTTTGGAGTTATCATCGCTTCTGTAATTATGATGTTTACAGGTGGTGATACGTTTATTATTGATGTTCTTTGTGTATTTATTTTTACAGGTTTAACAGCCTACAAAGTTCAAATGTTAAAGCAATTAGGAGCACAAGCAAATGTGGATACTGTTCAAGGCAAAAAATTAGCAATTTGGGGTGCGATGAGTTTATACATCACTTTCATCAACTTATTTTTAACGTTATTACGTTTGTTTGGCAGAAAAAATTAATATTCTCACAAAGCATTGTGAATAAAAAGAGTTCGGCTTATAGCCGAACTCTTTTTTATTTTTACTTACTTTGAATCCAATACTAATTAAACAATAATACTATGAAAGCATACATTTTTCCAGGGCAAGGTTCTCAATTTTCAGGAATGGGAAAAGATTTATACGAAAACAATCCAGTTGCAAAAGATATGTTTGAAAAAGCAAACGATATTTTAGGTTTTAAAATCACAGATATCATGTTTGGTGGTACAGATGAAGAGCTAAAGCAAACAAAAGTTACACAACCAGCTATTTTTTTACACTCGGTAGTAATAGCTAAAACACTTGGCGAAAGTTTGCAGCCCGACATGGTTGCTGGGCATAGCTTAGGAGAGTTTTCTGCTTTGGTTGCAAATAAAACACTTTCTTTTGAAGATGCATTAACACTTGTTTCAAAACGAGCGATGGCTATGCAAAAAGCGTGTGAGTTAAATCCGAGTACAATGGCAGCTGTTCTAAATTTAGATGATAAAACAATAGAAACTATTTGCGCAGAAATTACTCAATCGGGAGAAGTTGTAGTAGCAGCAAATTACAATTGTCCTGGTCAATTAGTTATTTCAGGAACAATAAACGGTGTAAACATTGCTTGCGAAAAAATGAAAGCAGCAGGAGCAAAGCGCGCTTTAGTTTTGCCTGTTGGTGGAGCATTTCATTCGCCATTGATGCAACCAGCAGCAGTTGAGCTAGAGGCTGCCATTAATGCAACTACTTTTAATCAACCTATTTGCCCCGTTTACCAAAATGTAACAGCAGTAGCAGTAACTAATCCTGATGAAATAAAAAAGAATTTGATAGCACAATTAACGGCACCTGTAAAGTGGACACAAACTGTGCAACAGATGGTAGCTGATGGGGCAAAACATTTTACAGAAGTAGGTCCAGGAAAAGTATTGCAAGGTTTGGTTAAAAAAGTTAGCCAAGATGTTGAAGCAATAAGCGCTTAATAATTTCGTTCCTTAAGAAATGAAAAAACTCATTCTACTATCAATTATACTTTTTTCAATTGCTGAAGCAAATGCTCAGTTTATCAATAGTATTGGCATTACTGCTGGTGTAAGTGCTGGGAATCAAAAGTTTTTTTATAGAGAACCAGCTTCTATTGCTAGAAAAAAATACATTGTTGGATTTAATGCAAGTGTTTTTTTAGAATGTTTTAACCACGATTATGCTCGCTGGGTAACAGAAATACAATACAATCAAAAAGGAAGTATTGATAGAAGAGGGGATGCGAATTATCCAAATCAATTACAATATTTAAGCTGGAACAATTATCTCAAATTGCGTTACGAAATGTATAGCATTATCCCGTACATTATGGTTGGTCCACGATTAGATTATAATTTAGTACAAGGAACAACTTCTCCAGATATTGTGAATAAATTTTTGCCTTTGCATGTGAGTGCTGCAGTTGGTGGCGGAGTGGAATTTGTGAGTTATTATAATTTTAAATTTTTTGTTGAAGCATTTTATAATCCAGATGTGATGCCAGCCTATGTAACGCCTAACTTACATATTTTTAATAAAAATTTTGAATTACGTGTTGGCTTGAAATATGTTTTTGATGGAGCAAAAGAATCGTGCAATTCACCAACGTATGTGGAGTAACTATTTGCCTAATTTTTTCAAACACTTTCTTACTGTATTCAAATCGTTTTCGATTTTATAATCTTTTGAATATGCTAAATTCAATCTGTTTTTTGTATCCTCAGTAATTGATATATTTTTTATAGCATCAACAGGTGTTAAAACAGATGACCGAATTTTAGGTAAGTGTTCTTGTTTTTGATTTCCATATCCAACCCAAGATTTTAGTCCGAATAAAACAGAAAAAATATTTTTTATAAATCCGATTTTGTTGTCTTGAACAAAAAATAAAATCGGACTTAAAATCAAGAAGCAAACACTTAATAAAATATCAATCAAACGCTTGTTGCGTTTGTTTTTTGGTTTGCTAATGGAATTCACATCAATGATGTACATGTCGCCAGCAGTGTCAATAGAATTGCTGCCAATGATGGATAGGCTTTCTGGAGGAGCAATTTTAAAATCTACATCCGCAGAAACCAATGTGTGCATGTGATTAATAATTTCTTGAGATGTAATATCTCGCGAACAAAAAATCACTTCGTTTATTTTATAAATTTCAATTACTTCTTCAATCTGATTAATGTTGCCAACATAATTTTCGTGAGCATTATCAGAATTGTTGGCGCAAATAAAACCTAAAAAACTATAATTTACATTTGTTTGCTTTAACAATTTGTTTACTCTTTCAAATTCTTCTTGTGTTCCAATAATTGCTATTCGTTTGCTTTTATCTGTATCTAGGCTGTATGATTTTATTTTTAGATAATGCAGTACAATTCTAGAAATTAAAAAAGCTAAAAGAATCCATAACATTCCGAATAAAATCAATGCCCTAGAAAAACGATATGCTTCAGGTAATAATGAATAAGCAATTAAAATAATTCCTGTACCCACAATAATTCCTCTTATGATTTTTAATAACCGTATCGGTTTGTCGTAGCCCCCACTTAAATAGATAGTGAATAGCCAAATTAATATATATACAGGGAAAGCAATAGAAATTAGCAAATCAGAATAACCACCACCTTCAATAAAGCGTATGTTTTTTTCGTAATATTCTTTGATTAGGAATAAACCAAGCAACGAAATTCCAAAATCGAAAGCAGGTAAAAAAATGGACTTTAAAAAACGGACAAATAGTGCAGCTCCTGCTCGTAAATAAATGGCTATGTTTATTAAAAACGAAAAAAGTTTTGCATTGTTTTGCGAAAAATGTTTTTCGGCAAAAATTACCATGGCTCTATAAAAAACAAAAACATAATTTACACTGCTTTTTTTAGTGCTTTCTCCTTTGTAATGTATAATACGTGTTTCGGGAAAATAATAATTTTTGTAGCCACCCAAAATTATTCTGTAAGATAAATCAATATCCTCTCCATACATAAAAAACGTTTCATCGAGCAACCCTACTTTATCTAATGCCGACTTTCTTAATAGCATAAATGCTCCAGATAAAATATCTACTTCATGTGTCTTATCCGTATCTAAAAAGCCTAAATGATATTTTCCAAACAACTTTGATTTTGGAAATAATTTTGAAAACCCAAATATTTTATAAAAAGCAACCGAAGGAGTTGGTAAGCCTCTTTTTGATTCTGGTAAAAAATTTCCTTTGCCATCAATCATTTTAACTCCTAATCCACCTGCATCAGAGTGAGTATCCATAAATGCAATTACTTTTTCAAAAGTATCTTCTTCAACCACCGTATCGGGGTTAAGCAATAAAACATATTCACCTTTTGCAAGTTTAATGGCTTGATTATTAGCGTATGAAAAACCAGTATTTTTTTTATTGTCAATTAAAACGGCTTGAGAAAACTTTTCTTTAACCATTTGCACCGAACCATCTACAGAGTTGTTATCTACCACAAAAACTTCGGAAGGAATGTTTTTTAATCCTTTAAATACCGAATGAAGGCATTGTTCCAAAAAATGTTGGACATTATAATTTACAATGATTACGCTTAATTTCATTCTGATTTTTAAAGAAACCAAAAATAGGGAAATTTATTATCTCTTTGCCATCTTGTCAGTTTATTTCTACTGGCACAGCATTTGAAAACCCTGTTGCGAAAAATACTAATAAACTATTCAACCAATTAATCATAAAAAAATGAGCACAGGAAAAATTAATGTTCAAACAGAAAACATTTTCCCAATTATTAAAAAATTTCTTTACAGCGATCACGAAATATTTTTGCGTGAGTTAGTTTCAAATGCTGTGGATGCAACCCAAAAACTAAAAACACTTGTTGCTTTGGGTGAATCAAAAGCTACTCTTGGAAATTTAAAAGTTGAAGTGGCTATTGACAAAAAAGCAAAAACACTTACCATAAAAGATAATGGTATTGGTATGACTGCAGAAGAAATCGAAAAATACATTACTCAAATCGCATTTAGTGGCGCAGAGGAATTTGTAAATAAATACAAGGACAAAACGCCAGAAGCAAATGCAATCATCGGACATTTTGGGTTAGGATTTTATTCTGCTTTTATGGTTGCAAAAAAAGTAGAAATATTTTCTTTGTCGCATCAAGAAGGCGCTAAAGCTGTTCGCTGGGAATGTGATGGAAGCCCTGAATATAAAATAGAAGATGCTAAAAAGAAAGACAGAGGTACAGAAATAGTGTTACATATTGCAGAAGACTCAGAAGAGTTTTTGGAAGATTATCGCATTAGTACTTTACTTACAAAATACTGTAAGTTTTTACCTGTTGAAATAAAATTTGGGACTAAAAAAGAAGGTGAAAAAGATAAGGAAGTAGAAGTTGACAACATCATTAATAATCCTTCTCCAGCATGGACTAAAAAGCCAAGCGATTTAAAAGACGAAGATTACAAAAGCTTCTATCGCGAATTGTATCCAATGAATTTTGAAGATCCATTGTTTCACATTCATTTGAATGTAGATTATCCTTTTAATTTAACAGGGATTTTATTCTTTCCAAAACTTAAAAAATCGTTTGAAATTCAAAAAGATAAAATTCAATTGTATTGCAATCAGGTTTTTGTAACTGATTCCGTTGAAAATATTGTTCCCGACTTTTTAGCATTATTACAAGGAGTTATCGATTCGCCAGATATTCCATTGAATGTAAGCCGTAGCTATTTGCAAGCAGATGGTAACGTAAAAAAGATTTCTGCACACATCACTAAAAAAGTTGCAGACAAATTAGAAGAGATATTTAAAAAAGATAGAGCAGATTTTGAATCCAAATGGGAAGACATAAAAATATTTGTTCAATACGGAATGTTGTCGGAAGAAAAATTTTATGAAAAAGCAAAATCTTTTGCACTCTTTAAAAATACTGATGGCAACTATTTTACAATGGACGAGTTTGCTGAAAAGGTAAAATCAGCACAAACAGATAAAGATAAACGTGTAATTTATCTTTATACATCCAATGCTGAAGAGCAACATAGTTTTATTGAAACAGCAAAAGAAAGAGGTTATGAAGTATTGGTGTTTGATAGTCCAATTGATGCTCATTTCATCAATCAATTAGAATCAAAATTAGAAAACACATCCTTTGTGAGGGTTGATAGCGACACAATAGATAAATTAATTAAAAAAGAAGATGTTCAACCTTCTAAATTATCAGAAGAAGAACAAAAAAAATTACAACCTGTTGTTGAATCAATTGTGCCAAAAGAAAAATTCACTGTAGTTTTTGAAAGCTTAAGTGAAAAAGATGCACCGATGTTGATTACGAAACCTGAATTTATGCGCAGAATGAAAGATATGAGTGCAATGGGTGGTGGAGGAATGAATTTTTATGGTTCATTGCCAGATATGCATAATTTAGTTGTAAATAGTAATCATCCTTTGATTTCAAAAATTTTAAATGAAAAAGATGAAAACAAACAAAAGCAACTGACAAAACAAGCTGCTGATTTGGCAATGCTTTCGCAAGGGCTTTTAAAAGGCGAAGAATTAACCAAGTTTATTAAACGTAGTGTTGAGCTTATTGATTAAAAATCTGTCAAAAATCGACAGCTTGTCATTACAAATGATATGGTACAAGCTTTGTCAATTTTTTTGTATATTTAACAACCTAAACAAAAAATAAAATGAAAAAATCGTATTTAGTTATTGGGGGAATTTTAGCTTTTTTACTAATTATTTTCCTTACTTACAGAAGTAATTTTAACAAAGCAAATGACTTTCAAAAAGAAGTGGATAACGCTTGGGCGGATGTTCAATCGAGCTACCAACGTAGAGCTGATTTAGTTCCTCAACTTGTTGCAACCGTTAAAGGTGCAGCAGAAAACGAAAGAGGTATTTTAACTGCAGTTACTCAAGCTCGTGCAGGTATTGTAAATGCAAAAACTCCAGAAGACATGGAAATTATGGGCAAAAAAATCAATACTGCTATTAATTTAGCATTTGAGGCTTATCCACAAATTCGTTCTACCGAAAATTTTGGAGCTTTACAAACACAATTGGAGGGAACAGAAAACAGAATTAATTTTGCACGTAATACGTATAACGAAGCAGTAAAAAAGTATAATTCTCATATCACAGGTTTTATAAACGAAATGCTTTTGAGTAAGGAACGTTTCCCAGCTAAAAAAGGATTTGAAGCTGCTGCTGGTTCTGAAGTTGCACCTAAAGTTGAATTTTAATGTCAATAAAAAAAATATTTACTCAAGAAGGAAAACAGGCTATTCAGGATGCTATTGCTAAAGCTGAATTAAATACATCAGGTGAAATAAGAGTACACATTGATACAAAATGCAAAGGCGATGCTTTAGACACAGCGGTCGAAATTTTTGAAAAATTAAAAATGCACAAAACAGCACTTCGAAATGGAGTGCTGTTTTATTTAGCATTTGAAAATAAAAAATTTGCAATTGTTGGAGATAAAGGAATTAATGATGTTGTACCAAAAGGGTTTTGGGACTCGATTAGAGATGAAATGCAAACTCATTTTAAATTAGAGCAATACACAGATGGTATTTGCAAAGGGATTGAAATGGCTGGAGAAAAGCTAAAAGCACATTTTCCTCATCTAAATAATGATACAAATGAACTTAGTAATGAAGTTACATTTGGAAATTAGAGTAAATTTTATTATTTTACGATTACTGATTAACTATAAACTATCATAAAAAATATTTACGTTGAAAAAAATATTCTCCATATTATTCTTTTGTTTTTTTGCCGTTGCTACGTTTGCTCAGTTAGATGTTATTCCTGCTCGTCCAAATCCTCCAAAATTGGTAAATGATTTTTCGGCTTCGAATTTTTTAACTGCTAATGAAATAAATATCTTAGAAGGTAAGCTCGAAACGTTTGCCAAAGAAACTTCTAATCAAATAGTAATAGTTGTTGTGGATGATTTAGCAGGTTTGGAAGCCTGGGATTATGCAACACAAATAGGTTACAAGTGGGGAGTTGGACAAGAAAAACTCAGCAATGGAATTGTTATTCTTATTAAGCCAACAGGGGGAGAAGGGCAGCGAGATTTGTTTATTTCAGTTGGTAAAGGATTAGAGGGTGCGATACCAGATATTACTACTAAAAAAATTCGGGAAAACGAAATGTATCCTTACCTTAAAAAAGGACAAAATTTTGAAGCATTGGATAAAGCTACCGATGTGCTTATGTCTTTGGCAAAAGGAGAATATAACTCCGATGAATATAACCGTCAAAAAAACAAAGACAAAATATCTCCATTTATTATTTTAATTATCATCATAATCGTAATTTTTATAATCTCACGTTTAGGTGGCGGTGGAAGAGGTGGAATGACAATGGGCTCCAGAGGGATTTTCTATGGACAACGATTTGGAGGAATGGGTGGATTTGGAGGAGGAAGTTCATCATCAGGAGGTTTCGGAGGCTTCGGTGGTGGTGGTTTTGGTGGAGGTGGTTCAGGAGGTAAATGGTAAATCTTACTTTTCAAACTTTAGATGTTAAATTCTTTTAGACAAATCACTATTTTTTTTCGATATTATTTATATTTTTGCCTATCTTAAAAAAAACTTAAAGCAAAATTAGGATAGAACTTGATGAAACGCATACTGTTATTTTTCTTATTAATATTTAGCTCCCAATTAACATTTTCACAAAAAGGAGAATACCGTGATAGGTTTACTGAAGGCAATTATCTTGTTTTAGAAGGTAATTATGTACAAGCTTTAAAAAACTTTTTTGAGGCTTATGCAATTGATTCTACAAATGCGAACATCAACTATAAAATAGGTTTTTGTTATTTAAAGAGTGCAATTGGAAGAGGAAAAGCAATTGGCTATCTCGAAAAAGCGGTTCAAAAAACAACAACTCGTTATACCGATATTGAACCAAGTGAAAAGAGTGCTCCTATTAATGCTTATTTTTATTATGGTCAAGCATTGCATTTGAATTATAGATTTGATGAAGCAATTGCTTATTACGAAAAATTTAAATCGTATTTACGTCCTTCACAAAAAGAATTGATTGATGATGTTAATCGTCATATTCAAATAGCAAATACCGCAAAATTATTGGTAGCAGCTCCATTTAATGTTGTTATTAAAAATTTAGGAGATAGTATAAATTCTCCTTATGCCGATCATAGTCCGGTGCTTTCAGCTGATGAAAACACTTTAATTTTTACTTCACGCAGAGCTGGAAGTACTGGAGGAGATAAAACCATAGAAGATCAATTTTATGAAGATATTTATATTGCTTATCGTAAACCGGATAGTACTTGGACTAAGCCCGTTTCAATAAGTCCAAATATAAATACAACAACTCACGAAGCAACGGTAGGTTTAACTGCTGATGCACAAACATTATTAATTTACAAAGATATTAATGGCGGAGATATTTATTTTAGTGAGGTAGATGGAAATAATTGGACTTTCCCGCAGGCAATGGGTTCTGATATAAATACTCCTTATTGGGAAACAAGTGCATGCTTAACTCCCGATGGAAAAACATTGTATTTTGTTAGTGACAGAAAAGATGGAAGTATGGGAGGAAAAGATATTTGGCGTTGTGTAAAATTACCTAATGGTAAATGGAGTAAAGCAACAAATCTTGGAGCTCCAATCAATACTCCTTATGATGAAGAATCTCCATTTATTCATCCAAGTGGAAATATTTTATTTTTTAGTTCTAATGGTCATAATACAATGGGAGGTTATGATGTATTTTTCTCTAATCGTGAAGAAGGAAACTGGCAGGAGCCTTTAAATATTGGTTATCCAATTAATACTACGGATGATGATGTATTTTATGTAACATCGCCCGATGGAAGAAGAGGTTATTATGCATCATCGTCTCGTGCAGAAGGTTATGGCGAAAAAGATATTTATGTAGTTTCTATTCCTGAACGAAAAGAGCAGCCACTTGTTTTAATTAAAGGTGTTATTGAAACAGCAAACGGAGAACCTCTTCCAACGGATTTAGAAATTGTAGCAACAAATAATGAAACAGGAATTGTATCGGGTGTTTATAAACCTTTACAACGTGATGGAAGTTTTACAATTATCATCCCTCCAGGAAGCAATTACACATTGTCGTATCAACAAGATGGACAAGAATTTTTTAATGAAATAATGGAAGTTCCTGCTGATGCCGCTTACCAAGAAATTAATAAAGCTATTAAATTAAAACCCGTTCAATTTGGGCAACCTGTTGCTGTAAATAATGAAAATCCTGATAAGGATAAAGATACAAATACAACTGTTGCTGAAGTTCCTGCAACATATATAAGCGTTGAAGGGCGACTTATAGATTCAGAAGGAAAACCATTAAATGCTTTAAAAGTAAACTTGTTGGATGCTGATGGTAAAGTTATACGAACAACAAATTCGGATGAGTTAGGATGGTTTATTTTTAAAGAGCTGCCTACAAGTATTGATTATGTGGTTGCTTTGGATGAAGAAGATACTCATTTCATTGGTAAAAAATCGTATGCAGAATTTAAAGATGAGAAAGGCGGTTTATTAAAAACAAAAAACCTTGGAAAAAAATATCAACTTGCTAGCAATACAAAAACGTCTGTAAGCTTTAAAAACAATGCAAAAGCATTGGCTGCGCAAAAAGGAAATAATAATGTGGTGGTGAAAGATAATATTAAACCAGAAAATGTTCAATTAGCAACAGTTGATAAATTAAAGTTTACTATGAACTTTAAATACAATGTAACTCAGATTGATGTAAACGATTCTCCTTATCAAGAGTATATTACAAACTTAGTTGAGTTATATAACCAAAGCGGAAAATTAAACATATCTATTTTGGCAAGTTCATCAACGGTTCCAACCAGAGCATATAAAACAAACAAAGATTTATCTATTGCTCGTTCCGAAAAAGCAAAAGAACAATTGCTAACTGCTTTAAAAGCAAAAGGTGTTGACGAATCAAAAATTACTTTTGTGAAAATAAGGTCAATGGTTGATGGACCGCAATACAATATTGATTATTTGGTTAATAAAGCCATGTATGAAAAGTATCAGTATGTAAAAATTACTGTTTACTAAATTTTTTCTTTACAACTTCTTTTATTAAAAATATTCCACTAGCGCTTATTATTGCTAAGTAGGGAACTATTGGTATTCTAAACCTTGATTCGGTTACGTAAGGCAATGTTAGGTTTGAAAAACAAAATATAATGAGAGCCAGCGCAAAAAAATAAAAAAGGGATTTTTGCTTTTTAAAAAAAATAAAACCTGCTATACTACTCAAGTAAATTATTAGCAATACAACTAATTGAAAAAACACCAGCGTTATTGTTAGCTTGCTATTATGCTCAAATAAGTATTTAAAAATTGGATAATCTTTTGGAATGGTATTGTAGCCAATTCCCCAGTTGCCCAACTGTATATCAATATAAGCACGGCAAGGTTTTAAAAAAAAGTGAACGGTTTGTATTAAATGATTTTTTAGTAACAAAGAAGGATTATCAAAGGCAATATCCATTGCGTCTTTCTCAATAAATTTTGCATACTCGTAAGGTTGTTTGTTAGCATCACCTTTAAATGTTTTAAATGTTTTCCACCTTAAATCGCTTTGTGCTTTTGGAAATGAAACAGAATTCAATTCAGCATAAATAGCAGCAGCTTGATAGTTTTGCATATCGTGTTCGCGGATGACACTTAAAAAATAATGCTGAAAAGTAATTTTGTTTCTGATTAACCAAGGCGAAATTGTAAACAAAACAATTGCAAAAAAAGCAAATACTTTTAGAAATGATTTTTTTATTTCTTTTCTGAATTTTAAAATTAGAAGTAAACACAATAATAAAGGAATAAAAAAACCAATGGGTCTGCAAAGGATTGCAATTCCACAGATAAATGCAGAGAGAAGTAGATGAGGTGTTTTGTTTTCTTTCAAATGTTTTACAAAAAAGTATATGCACATACTAAGTAAAAAAGTAAACAATGTTTCGGTCATCACTAAATTATTCATTACTATGCTTGGTATATCAATGCCAACAATTAATGCAGAGGCGTAAGCAATAAAATTATTTTTTGTTATAAGATGCGATAGTTTAAATGTATAATAACATGTAAGCACACCTAAAATTAATTGTAACAGAATAATAGTTAATGTTTCTATTCTTAAACTTTCTGCAAGTAAAATAAACAATGGGTAAATAGGCGTTCTGTAATAATCAGGTTCTAATGGTAAATCATAGCTTTGACTGAATGCACCGTATTCTTTTAGGTTAAATGCAATTTGCCAATAACCGTAAGAATCATAAATATAAAAGCCTTCGGGATTTAAAATTAAAATGGCAATAAAATAGGTGAGCCTAATTAGAAAAGCGAAAAGTAAAATGAACAGAAGAGGTTTTTGTTTTATGTATTGAATCATTGTATAACCTCTTTAAAATTATTATTCTTCTTGCTCTGGTTTGTTTTTTCTTAGATATAGTTTTTGACCTACTTTTGGTTCTTCACCCTGTTTCATATTATTTTTTTTGTACAAGTGTTTAAGTTTAATGCCATGCAGTTGAGAAATAGAATGCATGGTTTCGCCTGCTTTTACTATATGAAAAGGTTCTTTTGCTTTGCGATGTTTGGGTTGCAAGTATAATTTTTCGCCAGCATATAGTTTGTCTTTTTCAGTAAGGTCGTTGAATTTATAAAGTTGCCATAAATCTTTGTCGGTATCTTTTGCAATTTTATAAAACGTATCACCTGGCTTAACAATAATGTATTTAATAAATCGAAAGCGAAGAATCTCCCTTGTTTCAATTTTATCAGGATTTGTTTTTGGTTTTTCTGCAAATACATCAATGTTTTCCATGCCCTCAATTTCGTCATATTGATAGAGCTTGTTCGTTTCAATAATTTCTAATAAACGTTGTGTGTATTTTGGGTCGGTGGCATAGCCTGCTTCTTTTAATCCTTTTGCCCAACCTTTATAATCAGTACGTTTTAGTTCAAACAAAAAGTTATAGCGAGTGCGCGTTTTTAAAAATTGAGAATGGTCGGTATAAGAATCTAATACTTTTGCATATTTTCTAAAACATTCGTCTTTGGCATCATCATCTTTTATGTAGGTAGGACCATCCCAACCTTTATGACATTTTATTCCAAAATGATTGTTGGCATATACAGCTAAATCGCTGTTTCCGTTTCCACTTTCGAGCATACCTTGTGCAAGTGTAATGCTAGCCGGGATGTTATACATCAGCATTTCTTTGATAGCATCATCTTTGTATGCCTCAATATATTGTTGTGCAGTCATTTTACGTTCAGCAGGCTGAGCAAACAGCAATAACGGTAAGGATAATATAAGTACTAAAAAGTAACGCATTATCACAAAAATAAGAAAAAACTATATTTTATTTAAAACAACATAGTAAACTTGCAAACAATGTTTTTAACCATTCTTTGCAACAAAAACATTTATTTAACCATTGTAAATTATTTTATACCTTCGGTGTGCCGAAGTTTTGCTCTCCGAAAATGCGGAGAAAAGGAGAAGGAAGAAGGGGAAGCAGAGAAGTTAGAGTGGGTGAGAGAATCTAGTCCAAAATTGTTCGGTTTTTGTTCAGTAGAAATTGTAGAGTAGGGGATTTGTTTTCTAAATTCTAATGGCAATAAATGTTCTCTTCCTGTGGCGTATAAAAACACTACAGATGTATCGTATTTATTTTTCATTTTTAAAAAAATTGGTTCCTAATAAAGACAACCAATCTTAACCGAAAAATCTATTTTATATATTTTTTTTGAAAAATTAAATGTTGAAAAAGCCCCACCCTTCCGAGTGTGTTACTTAATGCAGGCGCGAAGTTTTCAACTCGTGCCATTTATTTATGGGCGTCTCGCCCTTGTATTATTTTGAAAAACAATCAATTTATCAATAGTTCTTTACAGTATAATTAATGTTTTTTGTATAGCGTCTTTTAGTTTTTTGTCAACTTTTACTTTATCAGCATAATTGTTCCAGTTACCAACTACTCCAGCTATTTGTTTAATAATGGTTTCGGCTTTTTTTACATTCATTTGCTTTGCCACTTCCAACAAATCTTTTTTCGTTATGTTTTTTCGTTTTCCGTTAATGCTTAATGCGTGTTGGCTTACCCAAGTACTTTCGGGTCGGTAGGCATGGCAAACATCATAAGCAGGCGATAGACTCCAAGTTCCATTTTTGCTCATCACAAAAGCAAAGTTTTTGGTGTGGTCATCGCAGTTTCTGGACATTACATTAAATACCATTCTTTTGTATAATTGCTCTGCTTGCGGATAAGGTAAACCAAGCATTCTCATTGTTTCAAAAAGTTGCTCGTAGCTATATAATTCAACTTCATTAAAATCGTAATGCTGCATGGCACAAAAACTTTGTACGTGTAGTTTTCCTTTTCCTGCTTCACGGTCAAATCTGCGTGTCATAAAATGCGCTCTGCCTTTTTCTTCTAACAGTTGGCATTGGGTCATTTCAATTCCTGCATCAATAGCCATTAAGTAATATGCCATTTCAACACGACCATATCCGCTTGAAGCACCGAATTGTTTGTCGGTTACGCCATCAAATTTTATTAACCAATGTGTAAATCCTTTTGGTGCATCTGCTTGTCCGCTTCTTACTTCTTTTGTTTTCGCATTGTAAGCAATTACGGCTTTGGCTCTTGCTCCACCAGCAGAAGCACCTATTTTTAATATATCTAATAAAGCCTTTTCTTCATTTGAAGAAAGTTTTGCAGTAAAATCTTTTCTTCCTGATAATATTCCTTCGGCTACCTCAATCAAATTACTTATTTCAATTTTAGTAGCAGTATTGCTTCCTTTAGGTATAGCTGGTTCAAACTCTAAAGCTCCCATGCCTCTATTTCCTATAAAACAAAGTATTTCAACTGGATTTAAACTGTCGGATGCTCTGCCTTGACGTGTTAGCCATGTATTAATTAATGAATTACCGTAATTGTCGGGTAAAACATCTGCCAATAATCCTGGTAGCCCTTTAAAGGTTTTTATATTTCTTAATTCAGGAAACGTAAAAATTCTTTTTAATGCCCCTTGGGTGGTCATTTTAATTGGAGAGAGGTTCAAGTTGCTTTTTAAAAAGGAAGCATCGTATTCAAACGAACCTACACCCGTATCAGAGTTCCAGGCAATTGCGCCCACTCGTTGATTCCAAATATTTACAAATGCGGCTGTAATCACTACCAGTTAGATTTAATTTTTTTAGTTATTTTTTTTGTTTTACTAGCTCTTTTACGTTTTGATTGCTCCATTTCGGCTAGTTGAATTGGGCTTATTTGTTGAGTAACTTTAAACTGCTCCATCACATACAATAAGTTCAATACACGTAGCAATTGAATAAAAGTGATAATGTTAGAACGCTTTCCTTTTTCGAATTCAGCCAAAGTAGAACGATTAATACCAGCTTCTTCAGCTAGTTGACTCTGTGTTTTATTTTGCTCCAAGCGATGATGTCTGATAAATGCTCCTATGGTTTTTACTATTGCGTTATCGCTTGCTATATTTTCATTTTTGTTGGTTTTATCCATCATTGATTTTAAATTTGATATTTAATGTTGGTTATTTTCAACAAATATACGTTATTTTAATCAATTTCTATCAATTTTCTTATCTCCTCTATTTCAGTATTTGTAGAGAATGGGAGATCCCCTCATTTCAAATAATTCCTCTCATTTTCATTATTGCCATCCAACAATACTTCCTTATCTTTGTTAGGCTATAATCCTTATGTTGATTAATAATTTTACGTCAGTTCGGATGGTCAGCCAATAGGCAGATGTATCGAGAACAAGTAAAATTTATAGAATGATAAATAAAATGTCGGAAGAAACGATTAGTGAAATTGAATATTTAGAAGTTGTAGGAGCTCGTGTACACAACCTTAAAAATATAGATGTTGCCATACCACGCAATCAACTTGTTGTAATTACAGGTTTGAGTGGTAGCGGAAAATCATCATTGGCTTTTGATACCATTTATGCCGAAGGACAAAGAAGATACATTGAAAGTTTTTCGGCTTATGCTCGCCAGTTTCTTGGTAACATGGAACGCCCAGATGTAGATAAAATTACTGGTTTAAGTCCTGTAATTGCCATAGAACAAAAAACAGTAAATAAAAATCCACGCTCTACTGTTGGTACCATCACCGAAATTTATGATTTTCTACGTTTGTTATACGCTCGCGCATCAGAAGCATACAGCTATGTAACGGGCGAAAAAATGGTTCGTTATTCGGATGACCAAATCATTGAATTGATTCTCGAAAAATTTTATAACAAAAAAGTATTGATTCTTGCACCTGTTGTAAAAGGGCGTAAAGGTCATTACCGAGAGTTGTTCGAGCAAATTAAAAAGTGGGGATTTTTGCGTGCTCGTGTTGATGGCGAAGTGGTAGAATTGACAAAACGTATTCAGCTAGATAGATACAAAGTGCATGATATTGAAATTGTAATTGATAGGTTAGAGGTAAATGCTGACTCTCGTCCACGTATTTCAGAATCATTACAATTGGCAATGAAACAAGGTAAAGGAATCATTATGGTTCAACCTTTCGAAAAAGGAAGCTTTGAAGATGAATACGGAAAAGTAGAATATTATAGCCGCCATTTGATGTGTCCTACATCGGGTATTTCTTATGATGAGCCACAACCTAATTTATTTTCATTTAACTCACCTTACGGTGCTTGTCCGAAATGTAATGGCTTAGGTGTTACATCCGAAGTAGATATCAATAAAATAATTCCGCATAAAAAAGCAACCATAAAAAAAGGAGCAATAGCACCCATTGGCGCCTACAAAGGAACCTGGATTTTTAAACAGATAGAAGCTATTGGCGATAAATATGGTTTTACATTAGATACTCCCGTTGAAGATATTTCGGATGAAGCATTGAATGTGATTTTATTTGGTAGCGATGAAGTATTTAAAATAAAACAATATTCTGATAGCGCTGCAACAAGCTATAGTATGGAGTTTGAAGGGATTGCTAATTTTATTGTAAAGCAAAATGATGAACAAAGTTCGCCATCAATTGAAAAATGGATTCAGGGTTTTATGAATAAAGTTACGTGTACTAAATGCAATGGTGCAAGGCTAAAGCAAGAATCATTAAATTTTAAAATTGACGATAAAAATATTGCGGAGTTAGCACAACTTGGTATTAATGAATTAAACGATTGGTTTAAAGATATTGAAACACGAATTGATTCAAAACAAAATACCATTGCAAAAGAAGTGTTAAAAGAAATCAGAGCGCGCATTCAATTTTTATTGGATGTTGGTTTGGATTATTTGACTTTAAACAGAAGCTCTCGTTCGCTTTCTGG
Source organism: Arcticibacter sp. (assembly GCA_021155045.1). Taxonomy (GTDB): domain Bacteria; phylum Bacteroidota; class Bacteroidia; order 2-12-FULL-35-15; family 2-12-FULL-35-15; genus 2-12-FULL-35-15. The sequence continues at coordinate 11,716 of JAJNQB010000015.1, read as the reverse complement.
GGGGGAGGCACAACGTATCCGATTAGCAACACAAATTGGGTCTCAATTAGTAGGCGTGTTGTATATTTTAGATGAGCCAAGTATTGGTTTACATCAGCGTGATAATGTTAGGTTGATTACAGCATTAAAAAATTTAAGAGATATTGGAAATTCTGTGCTTGTAGTGGAACATGACAAAGAAATGATTCTTGCTGCTGATCATGTGTTGGATATTGGTCCTGCTGCTGGAATACATGGAGGAAAAATCATAGCGCAAGGAACACCTAAAGAAATTTTAAAATACCATACACTTACTTCTGATTACATCAATGGAATAAAAGAAATAATAGTTCCTGAAATGCGTAGAAAAGGAAATGGGAAATACTTAACACTAAAAGGTGCAACAGGAAATAATTTAAAAAATGTTTCGGTTCAATTTCCATTAGGAAAATTAATTTGTGTTACAGGCGTTTCTGGTAGCGGAAAATCAACCTTGATAAATGAAACGCTTTATCCTATTTTAAGTAAACATTTTTATCGCTCCGAAAAAAAACCAATGCCTTACAAATCTATTATAGGTATAGAGCATGTTGATAAAGTTATAGATATAGACCAATCACCAATTGGACGTACACCACGCAGTAATCCAGCAACTTATACCAATGTGTTTTCTGATATCAGAAATTTATTTGCAGATATTCCAGAATCAAAAATTAGAGGATATAAAGCGGGTCGTTTTTCATTTAACGTAAAAGGAGGTAGATGCGAAACCTGCCAAGGAGCAGGATTACGAACTATTGAAATGAACTTTTTGCCCGATGTATATGTGAATTGCGAAACATGTAATGGAAAACGTTACAACAAAGAAACCCTGGAAATTAGGTTCAAAGGAAAATCCATCAGCGATGTATTAAACATGAATATTGATACTGCTGTTGAATTTTTTGCAAGCATACCCTCTATTTTACAAAAAATAAAAACGCTGAAAGATGTTGGTTTGGGTTACATAACATTGGGGCAACAAAGCACTACACTGTCTGGTGGAGAGGCACAACGTGTTAAACTGGCAACTGAACTAAGCAAACGTGATACAGGAAATACATTTTATATTTTAGATGAACCAACAACAGGTTTGCATTTTGAAGATATTCGTATTTTGTTGGAAGTATTAAATAAATTGGTTGATGGAGGAAATACTGTTTTGGTAATTGAACACAACATGGATATAATTAAAGTTGCTGATCATATTATTGATTTAGGTTTAGAAGGAGGAAATGGAGGAGGGCAAATACTTTGTGAAGGAACACCAGAGCAAATAATAGAAAGCGATATTAGCTATACGGCAAAATTTTTGAAAGAAGAGTTGGTAGGGAAGTAGTTAGATTTTAATCGTTAGTATAAAGTATTTAGTTTTTTCTTTTGTTAATGTTGGACTAAAAACAAAGAAGCTTGTTAGATGATTTTTTTTAAAATAGTTTAGTAGTAAAATCAAATTCATGAGATTATTTTTAGTTATAATTTTTAGTGTAGTTTATTCCAATCATTTTGCACAAAATGGATTAGGATATTTTTTTGATCAAAAAAATATTTTTAATGTGTTTGATAAAGGAAATGTTTATCCTTTAGAAAGAACTGGAGTTGATAGCATAAGAGTCGGTGATAACTATATTGCTTATGTGGATGCTATTGGTGATTTGAAAGTTTATTCAGAAGGACAGCTAAATGAAATTGAACAAACATTCCCGAGTAGAATTGTTGGTGTTGCAACTATGTTAGTTTACAAAATGCAAAATAGATTGATGGTTTATGAAAATTTTCAAAAAAAAGAAATTGCTAATTGGGCTGATAAATTTTGGGTAGCAGAAGAGCTTGTAGTTTGGATTGATATGCCGAGTTATGATTTAAAAGCATATTGCAACGGAGAAGTATATACCATTGAAAAAGCTGCAGACACAAAAACAATGAAAGAATTTCAGATTGGGAGAAATATATTTGTTTACAATGATCTAAACAATCATTTAAAAGTTTTTTATAATGGAAATGTGTACGATTCTCGTACATCAAACATTACTGAATTTAAATGTGCTAAAAATACAATGGCTTATTACGATGAATTTTACAATGAATTTAAAGTTTTTTATAAAGGAGAATTTATTAGCATCTCTACTTTTAAGCCTAAAGAATATGAAGTTAGTGACGACCAAGTTGTGTATATAGATATAAATGATTATTTCATGGTTTTTTATGATAATGAAAAAATAAAGCTATTGAGTTACCATCCAGTGTATTATAAAACGTTAAACAGTATTGTTTTATATAGTTATTTGGACGAATATTTTGTTTTTTATAAAGGAAAAGTTACATCATTAGAAAAATTTATACCAAAAAGAAATGTGTTAATTGGTTTTAATTCTATTTTATATCTTGATAATAGAAAACAAGTAAAATATTTTTATGATAATAAAGTTTATGATACATTCATTGTTGAAAAATTTAAAGCAAAAGCTTTAAAACGAGATCTTCCTGAATTTAAATTTGGGAATAATTCCATTTCCTTTTTTTACAATGGAAAACTTTATGAATACACTTCAATTAAAACAAGTAATAAACACTAAGTTTTATGACAAATCAAGACGAAGATAAAATCAGAAAAGCATTTGCTTCAAAAGATTGGAACGATATAAAAGCTTCTGACTCCTGGCAAATTTTTAAAATAATGAGTGAGTTTGTAGAAGGATTTGAAAAAATGAGTAAAATAGGACCGTGTGTTTCTATTTTTGGTTCTGCACGAACAAAAGCTACAAATCCGTATTACAAACTTGCAGAAGAAATAGCCTTTAAACTTACAAGAGAAGGTTATGGTGTAATCACAGGCGGAGGTCCTGGGATTATGGAAGCTGCAAACAAAGGAGCAAAAGCAGGTGGAGGAAAATCAGTAGGATTAAACATTGTATTACCATTTGAACAATCTTCAAACCCATTTGTAGATACAGACAAGACTATCAATTTTGACTACTTTTTTGTTCGTAAAACCATATTTTTAAAATATTCTCAAGGATTTATAGCTATGCCAGGAGGATTTGGAACATTGGATGAATTGTTCGAATCCATTACTTTAATTCAAACAAATAAAGTAGCTCATTTTCCTATCGTTTTGGTAGGTAAAAAATATTGGGAAGGTTTGCTTATATGGGTAAAACAAACCATGCTTTTAGAAGAACATAATATTAGCGAAAAAGATTTGGATTTGTTTAGCATCGTTGATACCTCTGATGAAGTGGTAGCAATAATTACAGAGTTTTACTCCAAATACATGCTCAAGCCAAATTTCTAGTAAAAAAGCTATTAATAAGTATTTAAAACTTGGTTCAAACAAAATGTTGTACGAACCAAGTTTTTTTTATTTTTATACATCTTACAAAATCACTGTTATTAACAGTGCTTTGTTTGTAATTAACAACCAACACCCCGAAAAATCAAAGTCAAATTAAAATAGATTTGCTTCTAATAGTAAAATAGATTTTTACTTTTTGATTTTTTTAATGAGTGTTGATACATTAAAAAAAATAAAACAAATGAAAATGAAAAAACATGTACTTTTTTTTCTCGCAATGTTTTCAGTAGTTGGAAGTATCAACGCGCAGGTAGAAAAACAAAAACAATTACCTTCAGTTGGCTTAGGTGTTGGGATCACAACTTTTAGTGGTGATATTGGCACGGGTGCCGATATTAGTTCTTTTAGCAGAATTAGAGGAGGATATAATTTAACAGTTGAACAGCGTATCGGAAAATACATTGGTGTTTCCATAAATGGTTTGTATGGTAAACTTGCGGATAGTGAAAGAAGCAAAACAAGAAATCTAAATTTTCAATCGCAAATAATTCAAGCAGATTTAAATCTTGTGATTCACTTTGATAATGACCTTATTTTTTCAAGAGGAAGTATTTTTGCTCCTTACATACAAGGTGGCTTTGGATTTTTAATGTTTGATTCTTATGGGGATTTAAAAGATAAAAATGGTATAGCTTATAATTATTGGTCTGATGGTACAATTAGAGATTCTGTTGAAATGCCTTTTGGTGGAGGAAACATCATTCAAAGAGATTATAAGTACGAAACAAAATTAAAAGATAGCACTACCAACTATCCTCGTCAAACATTTGCAATTCCTGTAGGTGGAGGTTTAAAACTAAAAGTTACCGACAACATTGCTGTAAGTATTGGCGGCACCTATTATATTACATTAACTGATTGGATTGATAATGTGAAGATAGGTTCAAACGATAAATATTTTTATGGTAATGTTTCTTTACATTATCAATTTGGAAAACCTTACGATGATAGCGATCCAGTTTATAAAAAAGTAGATTTTGCTGCACTTGAAAAAATGGATACTGATGGTGATGGCGTAAAAGATGATAACGACCGTTGCCCTGGAACACCAAAAGGAGTTAAAGTAGATGGGAAAGGTTGTCCTGAAGATGCAGATCAAGATGGTGTGCCTGATTATAGAGATAAAGAGCCTTTAACAAAAAAAGGAGCTTTGGTTGACGAAAATGGAATTACACTTACAGATGCAATGTTAGGTGAAAGACAGGCAAAATGGGATTCTTTAGCAACAGAACGTAGTCAGTTGTTTAACGAAAATCCAAGTCTTGCATTCTTAAAAGACATAGAATCTAAAACATTAGAAAGCAGAAAAAATAGTGGAAATGCAAGTAGTAGTGTTCCTTCAAAATATAGATCTGCTGATAAAAATAATGATGGTTATATTTCTGCTGATGAAATTACTCAAGCTATAGATAGCTTTTTTGAAGGAGATTCAGATTTTACAGCAGAAAGGTTAAACGAATTAATTGATTATTTCTTTGAACAGTAAAATAAAAACAAACAAATATGCTTAAATACTTTGCCTTATTAATCAATTCAATTGCGCTGTTGGTGTACCATTTTTTCTTTGCAGAAGGAATTACTGTAACCACAAAAGTGCCAGAAAATGTAAAATCAGGAACTGAATTTACTGTAGAGGTTGTAATTAATAAAGGAACAGTTTCAGGCTTTGCTAAATTACAACAAGATTTGCCCGAAGGTTTCACGGCAGTTCAAGATGATAACAATGGAGCATCGTTTACTTTTTCAAATCAATCAGTAAAATTTATTTGGATGAGCTTACCAAATGATAAAGAATTTAAAGTAAAGTATAAAGTAAAAGTGGCTGATAATGTAAATGGACCCCAAACAATACAAGGAAAATTTTCTTATGTAACCGACAATGTAAAACAAAATGCTGATGTATCTCCTGTAACTATTAATGTTAAAGGAGCATCTCAGCCTGTTGTAACAAATACACCTACAAATACAACAACATCTGATAATTCTACAACATCAAATACCAGCACAACTTCGGATAATACAACTTCGGATAATACAACTTCAGGAAATAATAATACAACAACAGAACCTGTAAATAAAACTCCTGAAACAAATACGAACACAGAACCCTCATCCATAGTTGTTAAACGAAATATGCCTTCGGATGCAACAGGAAGTTTTACCGTTGAATTAATTGTAAACAAAGGCAATACCAATGGTTTTGCTAAATTAACAGAAAATATTCCTGAAGGGTTTACTGCAACCTTAGGTGAAGCGCAAGGAGCATCATTTACATTCGCAGATGGAAAAGTAAAATATGTTTGGGTTTCGATGCCATCTCAGCCAGAATTTAAAATTTCCTATAAAGTATCAGTTGCATCAACTGTAAGCGGTGTAAAAGTTATTGATGGAATATTTTCTTATATCGAAAATGACGATACTAAAAAATATATGATTGTTGCAAACTCCATTAATATTGGCGGAGGTGTTGCTTCTGATCCAATAGTAACTAACAACACAAATACAACAACAAATACCAATAATCAAGTTAATAATACTACTTCAAATAATAATACAAATACTACATCAAACACCAATACAAATACTACAGCTAACACCAATACAAATACTACAGCTAACACCAACACTCAAAACACAAGTAATAATATTTCAGCTACCAATATTTCAGCAGCACAAACCGCAGTAAATTATAAAGTTCAAATTGCAGCTTTGCAAAACCCTGTGAATGCAGATAAATTGGCTACTCGTTTTAATATAAATCAAAAAATTAATACCGAAATGGCTGATGGCTTTACCAAATATACCGTTGGTTCACACAATGAATATAAAAAAGCTCGTGATTCAAGAGAACAAATTAAAAAACAAGGTGTAAACGATGCATTTGTAACAGCATATAACAGTGGAAAAAGAATTACTGTTCAAGAAGCATTGATGATTACAAGTCAGCAATGGTATCGTTAATTTGTATTTAAGATTTTAAACTCAATTTAACATCTTGTAAAAGTCAGTTAAATTGGGTTTTTTTTTATATTTGTAACTATGAGTTTGAGGATAAAACTGTTTTTGAGTTTTTTCGTGTTGGTATCTGTTTCATTTGCTCAATCAGATGAAACAGTTTCTGCTGATTCTATTTCTACAATCGACAATAGTTCAACTTCTGCCCCTCAAGAAATAAAAGCTCCAACAAGTTTTGTTTTTAAACCTACAATTGGTTTAGGTACAGGTGTTTTTTCTTATTTTGGTGATATCTACGACAAAAAATTTCAACCACCTATGACAAGCCGTATAGCTTATGAGCTAAACGTTTCTCAATACTTTACTAATTATTTACAATTTAACTTTTATGCACTATTTGGTAAATTGGGTGCAAATGAGAGAAATACAGCTAATGGTAGAAACTTGAATTTTGAATCTCAAATTAGGGCTGGCGGAATAAATGTATTATATAATTTTGATAATTTTTTACCTCAAACAAGAACTGTCAGTCCTTTTGTTTCTGTTGGAATAGAATCCTTTGAGTTTTTATCTAAAACAGATTTGTATGACAAGCAAGGATATCGTTATTATTATTGGACAGATGGAACAATTCGTAATATAGACCAAAACGCTTCAAATGCATTTATGGCGATAGAAATTCAAAGAGATTATACTTATGAAAGCGATATTAGAACCTTAAACCTTGATGGATTTGGAAAATATGCTGAACGTTCTTGGGCTATACCTGTTGGAGCAGGGGCATTAATTAAAATAAACGATTATTGGACATTTAAAATTGGTGCTACCATGCATTTTACTTATACCGATAATATTGATGGTGTGAGTAGTAACTCCACAGGAAACAGAGTAGGAAATAGTAAGAATGATAATTTTATGATGACTTCTTTTTCGCTTCATTATAATTTAGGAACTAAAAAACGTACGAAAGAACAAGAAGAAAATGGAAATTTTGATGATGTTGATTTTTTTGCACTCGACCTAGAAGATATGGATAAAGATGGGGTTCCAGATTCAAAAGATTCTTGTCAAGGAACACCTCCCGGAACACCAGTTGATGCAAAAGGTTGTCCAATAGATGATGATGATGATGGTGTACCAAATTACAAAGATGATGAATTAGATACTCCAAAAGGACTGTTTGTTGATGAGAAAGGTGTACAACTTACAGATTCTATTATTGCTTATCAATATAGAATGTATGTTGATTCAACAGGTGAATTTGCCACAGTTGAGTACAGCTCTCATAATGGAGCCGCTTACAAAAATGCGAATCAAAAAGAATATTTTGTTTCACTTGGAATATTTGAAAAAGGAATAGCCCCAGAGTTGATGACTAAATTTTTAAGTATTAGTGATATTGCAAGCACTAATTTAAATGATAGCACAACTATATACACAGTTGGAAAATATAATAACTTATTAGATGCCGAATTACGAAAAAAACAGCTTATTGCAGAAGGCAATCCGAATGCAAAAGTCGTCTATAAAAAAGATGGCAAATTTTATGATGCTCCTGCATATACGGGCAATTCTTCTACTAACAATGGAAACAACAATGCTAATAATAATGGCAATTCAAATAATTTAGTTAATAATAACAATAACTCAAATAACAATAACGGCAATACTTCTAATAATAATTCAGGAAATAACAATTCAAACAATAGTAATAATTCAACTAATGCTGCCAGTAACAATTCAAACAATACAGGACAAAACACAGCTAATTCAAATAATTCAGGAATAGTATTGAGGGTTCAGTTAGGTGCATATAGCAGAAAACTTTCTAAAAGTGTATTTAAAGATGTACCAAATTTAATTGAAGTAAAAACAGAAGATGGGCTGTATAAATACATGACAGGGTCTTTTAAAACTGTTGATGAAGCTGCAAAACATAAAGTAGAAATGTTACTTAAAGGATACCAAGGCGCATTTATCACCGCTTATAAAGATGGTAAACGAGTTACATTAAAAGAAGCAGGAGCAACGCCTTTAGATAAAAAAGAAATTGAAGATAATTCTGATTCACAATTATTAAATGCAGTAAATAAAAAACTGGTTGTATTTAAAGTACAGGTTGGAGTATTTAAAAACGATCCACCAGAGGAGAAGCAAATACTATATAATAAAATAAAAAATTTATCCAAAGAACCAACTGCTACAGGATTAAATAGGTATGTTGTAGGTGCTTATAATGATTATAATGAAGCCCAAAAAGTAAAAAATGATATTATTAAAAATCAAGGTTTAGAGGATGCTTTTATTGTTGCTTTCTTTAATGGTGAATACATAAGTATTCAAGAAGCACTAGAGCTTTTAAAATAATTAGTGGCGTTTGGCACTATCTTTGAAATAAAGTAATTATAAATATAAAAACAAAGAATCATGAAAAAAATAGTAAAAATATCTTTAGTTGCAATAGCATTGTTTTCGGTAGAAAAAATGTTTAGTCAAGAAACAATAAAAACAGAAGCGATAAATGCTGCTGAAACAATGAAGCCGACACCTACAACAGAAACTACAGATAAAGCTACACCTACAGCAGCCCCTTCTTCGGCTGCAAAACAAGAACCTGTAAAACAAGAACCTAAAAAAGCAGATGCTAAAAAAGAGTCAACTACTAATAAAAAAGATGCTCCTGCAGGTCAAAAAATGGCAATTAATGAACAAGGTGTTCCAACAAAAGCAAAGGCTAAAGCCAAGCAAGTTGAAACAGTTAAAGATTCATTAGCCCCAGAAAAAAAATAACAAAAAATAAAATAATTTTAAAAAGAGGCTGAATTTCAGCCTCTTTTTTTTAAATCAAAACGAGATGAAACAACTATCTTTAATTTTATGTGTAATTGCATTTTCTTCTTGTGCACAAAAACAGACGAACTATGCAAATGATAAATTTCAAAATAAAACAATAACTATGGATACTGCAAAAACCAATAATTACGATACTGCCACATTTGGTGCTGGATGCTTTTGGTGCGTTGAAGCTCAATTTCAATTACTTCAAGGGGTTATTTCAGTTCAATCCGGTTATTCGGGTGGAACTGTAAAAAATCCGTCATACAAAGAAGTGTGTAATGGAACAACTGGTCATGCTGAAGTTTGCCAAGTAGTTTATGATACATCTATTTTGTCTTATGATGAATTATTGGCTGCATTTTGGCAAACACATGATCCAACACAATTAAATAGACAAGGAAATGATATCGGAACACAATATCGTTCGGTTATCTTTTATCATAACGAAAACCAAAAAAAAATTGCTGAAAAATATAAAATAGAATTAGATAAATCTGGAGCTTGGGATAAGTCTATAGTTACTGAGATTAGTCCTATTGTTAATTTTTACAAAGCAGAAGATTACCACCAAAATTATTTTAACGAAAATGGAGACCAACCATACTGCCAGTTTGTAGTACAACCCAAAGTTGAAAAATTTAAAAAAGTATTTAAAGATAAATTGGTGAAATAATTATTTTACAAATTGCTTACACCATTCAAAAGCTTTTTCTCTGTCTGTAAATATTTTATAAGGTTGTTTTGGTTTTTGAATTTTAATATAGAACTCTGCTAATAGTCTATATGCAATATTTTGAACTACAATTGCAGAAGCACAAACAGGTGATAAATCTTCAATTAAAATCGCATTGTCACGGGCATCTTTGGTGATCGTTACATTTTCACCTGCAGTTACAACAAAAGGTGTTTTTTTGTTATTCGTAAGTTTTTTGATTGCTTCAAGATGTTCCATTTGTTCAACAATATCAAATGTAGCATTGTCCTTAAAGTGCATGTGTCCTATTCCATTTTGATTTACATAAACCAAAGTGCAAGATGTTTCAATTACATAAGACGATAAATCATTCACAAAACAAAAATATAAATTATACCACTACTAAGTAAGAAACAGTCTAAAAACTATTTCTTACTTAGTATAAATAAAAAAAGCGATGATTTTTCATCGCTTTTTTTATTTAATTATCATCTTTTTTCTCCATTAAATCTAATTTGGCAGGAGTTTCCTCTCTGCTTTTCGCTTCATTACTTTTACTTTCTCCAAAAGATAGTTTTGGAGTATCATCATTCGTGTTCTTAATTGGTTCGTTTTTTTTATTTTTTTCGTTTTTGATTGTAGAAGAATTAGAAAGAACTACAGAGTCCTTAGTAATCTTTTTTTCTTGTGCTCGATTCTCTTTTATGAAAGAGAAAAAAGCAATACAAATAATAAGTAATATTCTCATAGTTATTTTATTGAATTACTGATAAAGACATGTGGTGGCCATCTAAAGCTGGATCAATAATAGCATTATAGTTTCCAAAAATACCATTACGCTGACCTTGAACTTGAAGCGTATAGTTGGTTCCTACAGTAAGACCAGTTAACATTCTAGTGAATGAACAGCTCCATGGAGTTATTGTTCCTGTTACGTCATCATAGTTTTGTATTTTTTCATTCGTGCCTCCAATTGAAACTGCGTTGTTTAAAACTCTAAATTGAACATACGCCATTGAATTGGTAAATCCATATCCAGAAGCACTAAAAACTATTAGCGCAGATGTATTTTGAGCAGTAAAAGTAAATGTCATTGCAGGTACGTTTGTCCAAGCTGCTGTATTTACTGTGTGGGAAGCTGCTAAAAATACTCCTTGCTTAAAAGTAACACCAGTAGGTCCCGTAGCCCCTGTAGCACCGTTAGTTCCATTGGTTCCGTTTGTGCCATTTGTTCCTGCTGTGCCAGTTGGACCAGTAGCTCCTGTTGCCCCATTAGTTCCGTTGGTTCCATTTGTACCATTTGTACCATTTGTACCTGCTGTACCAGTTGGACCAGTAGCCCCTGTAGCACCGTTAGTTCCGTTAGTTCCATTTGTACCATTTGTTCCTGCTGTACCAGTTGGACCAGTAGCCCCTGTAGAACCGTTAGTTCCGTTGGTACCATTTGTTCCTGCTGTACCAGTAGGTCCTGTAACTCCTATAGCTCCAGTAGCTCCATCAATACCGTTAGCACCCGTTGCTCCAGTAGATCCTGTTGGTCCCGTAGTTCCTACTGCACCAGTAGGTCCAGTAGCACCATCAATACCATTAATCCCAGTTGCTCCTGGCATGCCAGTAGCCCCAGTAACGCCATCAATACCATTGTTCCCTGTTGCTCCTGTAGAACCATTCGTTCCAGCTACTCCTGTAGGCCCAGTCGGTCCTGTAGCTCCAGAACCAGCCGAGCATAAAGATACCCATGTTGTGGTAGCTGTTACATAATAATAATAACAATCGAAATTTGTATCATAAACTAATAAACTATTTGCAGGGCTCACAATTGCTAATCGTTGAGCGGTTGTCATTCTTGGTACCAA
>JAJNQB010000013.1 GCA_021155045.1 Arcticibacter sp. | reverse complement strand
TTTGTAAAGTACAAGCATTATTATCAGTAACAGTTAATGTATAAGTACCAGCAGTGAGTGAAGAAGCCGTAGCACCAGTACCACCCGAAGGCGTCCAACTGTAAGAATAATTAGGCGTTCCACCAGTAACATTAGCAGTAACAGAACCATTGTTACCACCAAAACAAGAAACATTAACTTGACTAGTAAAGGCAATTGCAATTGGGGTAGGTTGTGTAATGGTTGCAAAACCTGCAATGGTACATCCGTTATTATCTGTAACAGTTAATGAGTAAGATCCGTTTGATAGATTAGATAAATTAGCCGTAGTTTGTCCCCCTGGCTGCCAAGAATAAGTATAAGCAGGTGTTCCGCCAGAAACAATACTAGTAGCAGTTCCATTGTTTAGGTAATCACAAGTTTCATTAGTGCTATTAACTGCTAGGCTAAGTGCGGTTGGAGAAGTAATTGTAAATGAACTTGAACGGGTACAACCTTTAGAATCTGTTACAGTTAAGGTATAAGTACCAATAGGTATTCCAGTTAAATTTGGAGAGGTTGCAAATATAGGATTCCAACTATAAGTATAAGGAGCAGTACCTCCAGTTACTGTTGAATTTATTGTTCCATTGCTTCCTCCAAAACAACTCACATTTGTTCCAGCCAGCGTTACGTTCAGAATAGGAGGTTGTGTTACTGTATAATTAGCATTTCTTATGCATCCATTAAAATCAGTAACTATTACCGAATAAGTTCCAGCTGTTAAAGAGTTTATTGTGGATGTAGTTTGTCCTCCTGGCGACCAAGAATAAGTATAAGGAGGAGTTCCTCCGCTTGGTGTAACGGTAATACTTCCATTATTACCACCAAAACATGATACATTTGTCGTTGTATTGGAAACATTTAATAAGGTAGGTTGAGTTATGGTAATTGAAGTAGGAAAAGTACAACCATAAGAATTGGTTATGGTAACCGAATATGTTCCAATAGGTAAATTACTGATAGTAGGAGTTGTTTGAGCTGGTACAGTATTCCATAAATAGGTGAAAGGGCCTGTTGTACCAGTAACTGTTACCGTTGCTGTTCCATTGTTTCCTCCATTACAATTAACATTTGTACTTGAAGTAGATACAGCACTACCAAATCCTGCAATATTTATACGAACAGTATCCTTGCCTGGAGGACACGAACCATTACCTGTGGTAGTTAAATATAAATTCACAAATCCAGCAGCCACCTCAGCAGGAGTTGGAGTGTAAGTCATATTATTTAAAGTTGTATTATTGGGAGAGTAGGTTCCTGCGCCATTCGACCAAATCCCACCTGAAGCTCCCGTAACACTTCCCGTTATAGTAGCTGTAGGAGTACCTTGAGAACAAATTGTTCTATCAGGTCCAGCATTGGCTGTAATAGCAACAGAGTAACTTGTTACCGTTACAGATGCTGATGCTGATGGGCAGCCTGAAGCATCAGAAACAACTACATTATAATTACCAACTCCAACATTGATTGATTGGGACGGATTTACGCTGTTCCATAAATAAGTATAAGGCGGAGAGCCCCCAGTTCCATTGGCTGTGAGTGTTGTAGATGTTTGCCCAAAACAAATTGTAGGATTGATTGGTATGATGGACACACCAAGTGTTGGATTGATAATAACTCGAACAGTATCACAAACTGTGGTTAAGTTACAAGGAGCAGCAGGCTGACCACAAACTCTAAAATCAATGTATGCAGGGGGAATACCCGTAGGTGTAATTGTAGGATTAGTACAATTTGTTGTACAAGATAAATAGCTGTTATAAGCTCCTAAAGCACCAGGAGAAATAGAGTTCCAAGTAATTGTTGATTGTTGGAAACCAGATGCAGTAAAGGCTCCAGTGCAACCTTCATTTAAAACTACATCTGTTCCAGCAATTGCAGGAGGAATTGATGTTATTTGATAAGTATTTGCATTACTTCCTGGCTTGCAAAAGGTTAAAATATGAGGTCCGGCTCCGGATAGACATACAGGTTGACCAAGAGGAGCAGGTGGTCCACAATTAATTTGATAAAAAAGTGCTCCGCCAGGTATAGCTCCAGATGCTATATCAAAGCTTACACCTACGGCATTTGGATGTAAGGTAATAACAAATTTAATACACCTATCAGTTCCTGTTGCACCACAACAATAATCGTTTCTTCCTATATTAGGACTAATCCATGTGGCTGTAGTGCTGGCAGACAGGTTTACATTAAACGTTGGTGTGCCTGGTCCGCATTGAGATGAAGCAAATTCAACTGTAAAAAATAAAATTAAAAGAAATAGATGTTTTATTTTCATAAGCTTGTAAAACTAATAAAATAAGCCTTATTTAGAATCTCTTTACGTTTGTATTTTTAAATAGTTACTTAGTTTCTTTCAATGTTATCAACTGTTTTATTAAGATTAATTTAAGACTAATAATGGTCTTGCAAAATTCTTGCTTTAAAGACACTTACAAATAGTTGGTCGTTTTTTTTGAATATATTTTTTTAAAATGATGTAATATTTATTAATTTAACAAAAACCTTTTTTGTAATTAATTTCTTTTCAATTTAAGATGTTAAGATTTTTTGGAAAACGGAAAGGATGTTATAAAAATAACATCCTTTCCGTTTTTATTTCACAAAAAAATTTATTACTTGACTATACTTACATGTCCTATATAGTTATGTTTCCCTCCCGATGTATCTTTTAAAAACACTTTCCAAACATATACATCAATTTGAGCTAAGTTAGAACCACCGTTTGCATGTCCATCCCAGCCTTTTCGGTAATCATCAGTATAAAAAATTTGATTTCCCCAACGGTCAAAAATGTACATTTCAAATGTTGTAATATCCCAACCAACTCCTAATGATAAAAATTTATCGTTAGTGCCATCACTGTTAGGAGTAAATGCATTAGGAGCATAAAAAACAAAATCATCTTTTATTTCTACATAATGTACAACAGAATCAACACAGCCAAATTGGTTTGTAACAATTAAATGAGTTTGAAACATCCCAGGTCCACTGTAGTCGTGTGACGGGTTTTGTATAGTTGATGTATTGGACGATGAACCATTATCTCCAAAATTCCAATTCCAATTATTTATGGTTATTGTAGATAAATCAGTAAAACTAATCGTTGGGGATAAATAAGATCCAGGGTTTGGTGAAAAAGTAAATTCAGCGTTTGGAACAGGGTTCACAACAATATTATTGTTGCCAGCAATTACAGTAGTACATCCAGCACTTGTTGTTACAGTCATTGTAACAGTATATGTTCCTGAGTTGGTAAATGTATGTGTAATTGGAGAGCCGATACCTGTTCCTCCATCACCAAAATTCCAATTGTAAATTATACCATTGTTACTAACAGCAGTAAATGTAACGGTGAGCGGTTCACAACCAACAGTGTCAGATCCTATAAATACTGCAATAGAACCAGGGTTTACAGTTACAGTTGCTGTATCAATAGCATTTGTAGAACAACCATCACTTGCAGTTACAATGTAGTTCGTTGGTGATGAGCTTGTATTTCCAGTAACATTTTGAGATGATGTTAAAGGGCCATTATTCCATGAGTATGTATATGGACCACCATTTCCGCCAGATGCTGTAGCACTAATTGTTCCCACAATTCCATCACATATAAAAATATCCGTTGCTGTAACTGTTAGTTGTGGTCTTACAAAAATATTAATTGTATTTGGTCCTGCCGAGCATCCGTTAGCATCTGTAACTTGAACGGTATAAATAGTTGGAGTAGTAGGAGTAACTAAATGAGGTCCAGTTCCTGTTAATCCTGTTCCTGAAGCGCCAGTCCAATTGTATATATAGGCAAGAGTTCCTCCAGTTGCTTGTGCATAAATTTGTGCCGTATCTCCATAACAGATTGTGTCTGCTGTGCTTGTTATTAAAGTAAATGGAGGAGGTTCTGTTATATAAATTGAACCAGTTGTAGCACATCCATTGCTATCCATTACATCAATTGTATAGAGACCTAAACTTAATCCTGTGGCTGTAGGAGTACTTTGTGCGTTGGGGTTCCAATGATAATTAAATGGAGCGGTTCCTAAGCCCGCAGTTAAATTTACTGTTGCCGTACCAGTATTTCCACCAAAGCAAAGAACAGGAGTATAAATAACACTGTCGATTGCTGGTCCTGGTAGATCGTTTATTATAACGCTATTTGACACAGAACAGCCGTTGTTATCGGTTATAATTATATTATATGTACTTGCCTGTAAACTATTTGCTGTAGCTGAAGTTTGTAAAGCAGGGTCATTCCATTGATATGTATAAGGTGTAGTTCCTCCCGATGGAGTTGCAGTGGCAGTTCCATTTGCTAAACTACAAGTAGATGGGGTTGCTGTTTGATTACTTGTTAATGCGGCTGGTTCAGTAATATTCCAATTTTGAGTGGCTGTACAACCATTAACATCTGAAACTGTTAAAGAATAAGGTCCGGGAGGCAATGTATTTGCAACAGGAGCAGAACTTATATTTGGCGTCCATGTGAAAGTATAAAAAGGTGTACCTCCTGCAGTTGTTGTTGTAATGCTTCCGTTATTATCACCAAAGCATGTAATATTTGTAACTGTGCTACTCGCTATTACCAAAGCATTAGGTTGAGCTACAATTACAGCAGTATCTGTTGCAATACATCCATTTCCATCTGTAATTGTACAAGTGTAACTACCTGAACAAAGGTTTGTAGCTGTATTTGTTGTTATTCCTGTAGGAGTCCATAAATAATTAATTGTTCCTGTTCCTCCTGAAGCCAACACAGTAGTAGAACCGTTACAGATACCATAACACGTAACATTTGTAATAGAACTGATAGCATGAGCAATTGCTGCAGGTTGTAAAATATTTACTGATGCAGAAGAGATACAACCAGCTACATCCGTAACAGTTATAGTATTAATTCCAGCAGATAAATTTGTAGGGTTTGCATTTGTTTGTCCACCCGCAGTCCATAAAACGGAATATGGAGGAGCACCTCCAGTTATGTTTGTTGTAGCTGTTGCATTTGAAAACCCATAACATAATAAATCCGTATGACCTGTAATGGTAACAGTAGGAGCAGATATGTCATTCACGTTTGCTACTTGAGTTATAGTACAACCAGCAGCATCTGTAACATCTACATTATACGTTCCAGATGGTATTGGATTGGTACAAGCCATTTGTGAAACAGAAATATCATTCCAAATGTATGTGTAAGGGGCTAATCCTCCGCTAACAGTAGCACAAGCCTGACCGTTTGATTGACCACAGTTTGAGCTTGTAGTACTTGTTGTTACAACCAATGGAGTATTTGCTTGATTCAACGTTATTGTTCCAGACACAGCACATCCATTAGCATCTGTAATTGTTGCGGTATGAGTACCAACACATAAATTAACTGGGTTGTATATTGTTTGTAAGCTAGGTGTCCATAAAAAAGTATAAGGAGCCGTTCCTCCTGTAAAGCTTATATTGCCTGTACCATTACAAGTTCCAGCACAAGTAATATCGTTCCCAGTAACAGAAGCAATTAATTGTGAAGGTTGCGTAATTGTTGCGATGGTAGTACTTATGCAGCCTCTAGCATCTGTTACAGTACAAGTATAAGTTCCAGCACAAAGATTTGTTGCAGTAGCAGTGGTTCCTCCGCTGGGCAACCAATTGTATGTGTAAGGAGCTACACCACCTGTTGCTGTTACTTGAGCAAAACCAGAACAAGCACCAAAACAAACATTATTTGCTGATGAGGATAAATTGCTAACCAACAAAGTAGGTTGAGTTATTGTTGCGACTGCTTGTGAAGGACAACCATTAGCATCTGATACTGTAACAGTATAGTTTCCAGCACATAATCCTGTGGCATTTGAAGTGGTTTGTGCAGATGGATTATTCCATAAATAAGTATAAGGAGATGTTCCACTTGATGCAGAAGCGGTTGCTGTTCCATTGCAACCACCATTACAAGAAACTGGAGTAACGGCAATTGTTGTATTTACAACAGGAGGATTTGTTAATGTAACAACGGCTGTACGCGTACAACCTTTAGAATCAGTTACGGTAACAGTATATGTACCTGCTGCTAAACCATTAATTGATGAAGTTGTAGGAGTGCCAGGAGCAGTCCAAGAATAAGAATAAGGAGGTGTTCCTCCAACAGCACTAGCACTAGCAGTTCCGTTAGATTGTCCAAAACAAATTGGATTTGTTCTTACCGCATTTGCAACCAATACAGTTGGTTGAGTAATTGTAACGTTTGTAGTCGCACTACAACCAGCTGCATCCGTTGCTACTACAGAATAAATACCTGCTGCTAAGTTAGATGCTGTTGGTGTTGTTTGTCCATTATTCCATAAATAAGTAAATGGTGGTGTTCCTCCAGTAACTCCTATGGTTGCATTTCCATTATTTCCACCATTACAAGAAACATTTGTAAATGCAGTAATGGTTGCTATTGGTCCTGCTATGTTTCCTATTGTAACAGGAGCGGTTTGAGTACATAAATTTATGTCTGTTATAGTTACAGTGTATGTTCCAGCAACTAATCCTGTAGCTGATGTTCCTGTTTGTCCGTTTGACCAACTCCAAGTATATGGAGCAAATCCGCCAGAACCTGAAACAGTAGCAGAACCGTTTGCTTGTCCACAGTTGGCACTAAAAGGGTTTGAAGTTATCGCTAAAACAGGAGGCTGTGTGATGTTTGCTGTTCCTGTTGCTGTACAGCCTCTTGAGTCTGTTACAGTTACGGTGTAAGTTCCAACAGAAAGAGATGAAATAGAAGAGGTTGAAAACGCACCTGGCATCCATAAATAAGTATAGGGTCCAGTTCCTCCAGCAGGAGTTGCTGTTGCTGTTCCTGAATTCCCTCCATTACAACCAACATTCGTAAATGTTGGAGAAACGGTTAGAACTGGAGGTTGAGTAATTACTCTTGTAACAGTTGATACACAACCATTCGCATCTGTTACAGTGCAAGTATATGTTCCTGGAGCTAAGCCTGTTGCCGTAGCACTAGTTCCTCCCGATGGGCTCCATGCATAAGTAAAAGGTGGGGTAGTTGGACCACTCATAGATACAGTAATAGAACCATTGTTTGCTCCATTGCAACTAACATTTGTAAAACTGCTTACAGCAGCGGTTCCGCCTGGGTTTGCTGCAACTGTAATAATATTTGTTCTTGTACAACCCAAAGCATCTGTTGTAACACACGTGTATGTTCCTGCAGTTAAATTACTTGCTGTAGCTCCTGTAACGCCAGTTGGTGACCAAGCATAAGTAAAAGGAGTAACTCCTCCTGCGGCAACATTAACAGTAGCCGAACCATTAGCTGCAGTACAAGTAGCATTTGTTGAGGATGTGGTTGTGTTAAAACCTCCAACTGTAATACAAAACGAATACGTTTGACTTCCGTTGAAAGGACAATTATTATCCGTTACTTTTACCGTAAAACAATGAGGGGTTGAACTAACATCAGCCATTGTTGGAGTCCAAGTAAATAAACCAACAGGACGAGATGCTGTTCCGCCAGTACCGCCAGTAGGAGAAAAAGATGCTCCTGAAATTCCTGAATTCCATGTTAATGTAACATTTTGTGATGCATTGGCATCAAAAGATGGAATGTTAAAAGAAATTGGATTACCAACACAGGCATTCATTGTATAAGCTCCAGTATTATTTATACCATTCAAATAGGGATTATTATTTGTACATGTAACAGTTCTTACTTGGATGTCTCTCATAACAGATCCAACTAAAACTCCTCCTCGCCATTCTCTTACTAATACAGTAAATACTGTTACTTGTATTGCAGTTGGGGTAACACACATATCACCTGTTGCTGCATTGAAAGTACAAGCTGGAGATGATGTTAAAGGTTGAGATGCTGAATAAGGAGCAATGTATGTTACTGGAACCGTTGCAGTGTGCATTGGTGTCATTAAGGTGTAAGACAATGAATCGCCATCAGGATCGTTTGATCCATTATTAAAGCAGAATGGTTGTCCCACGCAAATAAATGGAACAGGTCTGTTGGTGAATTATTACAAGGGAAATTTAAGTTATTTAATGTGGCTTGAATATATATATTTTGTGAACCAGGATTAAGAATTGTGTTAATTGCATTGTTTCTACAACATAGGGTATAACCCATTACCCAATCAGAACAAGGAGGTAATGTTACTACTCCTCTGTAAATATATTCTTGTACCCCAGGGTAAGTACCACCAGCGCATTGTGTAGTTAGCGAAGTACAAATTGGAGTAACTTCAATACCTGTTCCTGTGATTCTATTTAATGTAAGGTTTTGGTTGATTCCACAACTTACCGACCTGTAATTTATGGATACAGTTGTTGGAGCAGCTACTCCTGCACAATCTCTATAAAGTGCTAATGAAATTTCATATTGATTTCCCCCTAAACAACGGTAGGTTATATCGCCACCTTGAACGTGAGTAGCATTCATTTTTGCTACAAAAAGGGAAAAGAAAAAAATAGTAGTTAGTAATTTTTGTTTCATAAATGACCCTGCTTTAAAATTTTGGTTTTGTAAATATGATTAAAATTTGTTTAAAAAAGTTGCATATTTAGTTTGCTGTAACTTTTATATCCAAATTAAACATCTGATTTTACTTATAAAAAAAATAATAGTTATCCTCTCTTTTACCTCTTATTTAGAGTTCGAATGGATTTTGTTTTTTTGATTCGCTTATTTTTATTGATATTCAAGTGTTTTACCAAAATAATAAGAAATTGCAAAAAAACAGAAAATATGATGTTTTGAAATTATATGAGCTAAAAAACAGGTGAATAATAATTTAAGCAAAAATTAAGCTTATAAAATTTTAAAAGCTATTTTTGGCTTCCTAAAGAAAATAAATATGAAAAAAATTGAAAAAGTTTTATTTTTTCCAGTTTTGCTTTTAAGCAGTTTGCTTGTTGCACAAACAGAACCCAAAGAGAAAAAATGGGACGTGTCTTCTCCAGAAGGTTCTTTTAAAGAAATAGAGTTTACTACCAATGAAGGTACTTGGATGAATTTAGATGTAAGTCCGGATGGTAAACAAATAGTATTTGATATGCTTGGCGATATTTATATTATGCCTATTACTGGCGGAACAGCAAAGGCGTTGCGTTCTGGCTTGCCTTATGAAGTTCAACCACGATTTAGTTACGATGGAAAATATATCTGTTTTACAAGTGATGCTGGTGGTGGAGATAATATTTGGATGATGAATATTGATGGTTCAGATGCAAAACAAGTTACAAAAGAAAATTTTAGGTTGTTGAATAACGGGATTTTTACTCCCGATGGA
Organism: Arcticibacter sp.; assembly: GCA_021155045.1. Lineage (GTDB taxonomy): Bacteria > Bacteroidota > Bacteroidia > 2-12-FULL-35-15 > 2-12-FULL-35-15 > 2-12-FULL-35-15. Next base: position 215,293 of record JAJNQB010000013.1, on the reverse strand, counting down.
AACTATATCATTGCTCGTAAGCATTTTACTTCTGGTCGTTCATTAGGAGCTGGAGAAATGTGGATGTATCACATTATTGGGGGAGAAGGATTGCAATTAACTGTTAAAAAAAATAAACAACAAGATGCTGGTGAGCCATGTATATCACCTGATGGAAAGTTTTTATATTACAGTGAAGATGTTTATCCTGGAGGAATGTTTCAATACAACAAAGACCCAAATTCTCAAATTTATGTGATTAAAAAATATGATTTAACAACAGGTGAAACAGAAACAATTACAGGTGGACCAGGTGGTGCTTGCCGCCCACAAATTTCACGCGATGGAAAAATGTTGGCTTTTGTAAAGCGTGTAAGAGAAAAAACTGTTTTGTACATACGTAATCTTGAAACTGCTGAAGAATGGCCCGTTTATGATAAGTTGAGTAAAGACCAACAAGAAGCTTGGGCAATTTTTGGTGTTTATACAAATTTTAATTGGCTTGATAACTCTCATATCATTATTTGGGCAAATGGAAAGTTGTGGAATATAACAACTACTAATATTGGAAATGAACCATATTATCAGGCTTTTGAAATACCGTTTGTTGTAAATGCTAAGCATAAAATTATGGATGCAGTTAAATTTCGTCAAGAAGTAGCACCAGATAAATTTAATGTAAAAGTTATTCGTAATGCAAGCACTTCTTTTGACGAAAAAACAATTGTATTTAATGCGGCAGGTTATTTATGGAAAAAATCATTGCCCGATGGTAAGCCAGAAAGAGTAACAAATTCAACTGATTTAGAATTTGAACCAAGTTTTTCACCCAAGAATGATGAAATTGTTTTTACTACTTGGAACGATGAAAATATGGGAAGTATTTGTAAGGTTAATCTAAAAGATAAAAAAGTAACAAAACTTACTACTCAAAAAGGAATTTATAGAAACCCTCGTTTTTCACCTGATGGAAATTCTATTGTGTATCAAAAAGAAGAAGGAAACGACCACATGGGATACGCATTTTCGAATAATGCTGGAATTTATGTTATACCAAATAAAGCAAACGCAATTCCTGTTTTAGTTACGAAGGAAGGATTTGACGCATGTTTTATTGGTAATGAAAAAATCTTTTTTCAGTCAGAAGAAGGAGAAAATAAAGCGTTTAAAAGTATTGATATAAATGGAAAAGATTTAAAAACACATTTTACGTCAAAATATGCAACATCAGTAGTTCCAAGCCCAGATGGAAATTGGCTTGCATTTATTGAATTGTTTAAAGGATACATTGCAGCATTTCCAAAAACAGGAAAACCAATCGAATTATCTGCAAAAACGGAAGCTTTGCCTGTAGCACAAATTACCAAAGAAGCTGGATTAAATTTGCATTGGAGTATGGATAGCAAACGAATTCATTGGACGTATAGCGATGAATATTTTACTGACGGCTTAGTGGATAGGTTTTTATTTTTAAATGGTAAGGAAACTAAATTGCCAGCATTAGACAGTATAGGAATTAAAATAAATTTAGAACTAACTACCGATAAACCAAAAGGCAAAATTGCTTTAAAAGGAGCTCGAATTATTACCATGAAAGGCGATGAAGTGATAGAAAATGGTACAATCATCATTAACGAAAATAAAATTGAAGCAATTGGAAAGACGGAAGATGTTGCTATTCCCTCTGATGCAAAAGTTATCGATTGTGCTGGCAAAACGATTATGCCTGGAATAGTTGATGTTCATTCACATTTAAGTACATGGCGCACTGGGCCGAGCCCTCAAAAACAATGGAGTTATTTTGCAAATTTGGCGTATGGTGTAACTACAACTCACGATCCTTCATCAAATTCTGAAATGGTTTTTTCTCAGTCTGAAATGGTGAAAGCGGGATACATGGTGGGACCCAGAATTTATTCAACAGGAACAATTTTATATGGTGCCGAAGGCGATTTTAAAGCTGTAATTAATAATTATGATGATGCACATTTTGCTTTGGCTCGTACAAAAGCTTTTGGAGCTTTTTCAGTAAAAAGTTATAATCAACCAAGAAGAGAACAACGTCAGCAAGTGATTAAAGCTGCTCGAGATTTAAATATCATGGTTTATCCTGAAGGTGGTTCAACATTTTTTCATAACATGACACAAATCATTGATGGGCACACAGGTGTAGAACATAACATTCCTATTGCTGATTTAAGTAATGATGTAATAAAATTATGGAGCGCAAGTAAAACAGGCTACACGCCAACATTAATTGTATGTTACGGTGCTATCAATGGTGAAGATTATTGGTATCAAAAAACAAATGTTTGGGAAAACAAACGATTATTAAATTTCTTCCCTCGTTCAATTATTGATTCTCGTTCTCGTCATCGCAAAATTATTCCAGAAGAAGAATATGAAAATGGTTTTATTTTAGTTTCAAAATCTTGCAAAAAACTCATGGATGCAGGCGTAAAAGTAAATTTAGGTTCGCATGGTCAAATACAAGGAATTGGTGCTCATTGGGAGTTGTGGATGCTGCAAATGGGAGGAATTACAAACCTTCAAGCTATTCGTTGTGCAACTCAAAATGGTGCCGATTATATTGGCATGGGCGACCAAATAGGTTCTTTGGAAAAAGGAAAATTAGCTGATTTAATTGTGATGGATAAAAATCCTTTAGAAAATATCAGAAATACCGAAAGTATAAAATATGTGATGGTGAATGGAAGAATTTATGATGCTGAAACCATGAACGAAATTGGCAATTACGACAAAAAACGAAGCAAGTTTTTCTGGGAGCAATCTAAATCAAACAATAATTTTCCTTGGCACGAGGAAACAAAAAGCTTTATGCAAGGTTGTGAGTTTGGCGATTAGTACTTCTGTTGATTGAAACAAAATCAATAAAACTTTGTATATCAGCAAGAAAGAATTACTTTTGCATTTTTTCGAAAAAACTTACTAATTATTTTTATTAGTCAACAAAGCATATATTTTTGTGCCCAAAGCTCAAAATTAGCTTGCTTTTTTTAATTTATATATGATAAACATAGGTAGCAAACCGCTTACAGCAAACGATTTTTATAATATTCTTTACAAAGGTGAAAAAGTAGCACTTGATACTACCGCTTTAAATAAAGTAATTGAAAGTCATGAATTTTTAAAAGACTTTTCTAAGAATAAGCTTATCTACGGAATTAATACGGGTTTTGGTCCAATGGCGCAATACAAAATCAGCGAACAAAACCAACTGGATTTACAATACAACCTTATCCGTAGCCATACTACTGGCGCAGGAAATAGATTATCCGATATTCATGTTAAATCCTCCATGATTTGCCGATTAAGTTCTTTGATGCAAGGTTATTCTGGTATTCATCAATCTGTGGTTGAATTATTAAGAGATTTAATCAATAATGATGTTTATCCTCAAATATTTGAGCATGGTGGCGTTGGAGCTAGTGGCGATTTAGTTCAATTAGCACATTTAGCATTAAATTTAATAGGAGAGGGAGAAGTAACGTACAAAGGCGAATTACGCCCAACAGCAGATGTTTACAAACAATTAGGTTTAACACCAATAAAGGTGCATTTACGCGAAGCGTTGGGTTTAATAAACGGAACTTCTGTGATGACAGGTATTGCAATGGTAAATCTTTTGCATGCTAAGCAATTATTAAATTGGAGTTTGTCTTCATCGGCAATGATTATCGAGATGGTTGAATCATATAGCGACCATTTTTCAGTTGAGTTAAACAGTGTAAAACCTCATGTTGGTCAAAGACAAATAGCTGCTGCCTTAAATACGGCTATGAAAGGTAGTAAATTGATACGTAAGCGCGAAGAGCATTTGTTTAACGATGAAATTACAAAAGTAGAGGTGTTTAAAGATAAAGTACAAGAGTATTATTCTATTCGTTGCGTACCTCAAATTTTAGGACCTGTTTTGGATACCATTAACTTTACTCAAACCATTTTAGAAAACGAAGTTAATTCTGTAAATGACAATCCAATTATAGACAAAGCAAACAATAATGTGTTTCATGGAGGCAATTTTCATGGTGATTATGTAGCACTAGAAATGGATAAACTAAAAATTGCAATAACTAAGCTAACTATGCTGTCTGAGAGGCAGTTAAATTTTTTAATGAACGAAAAATTAAATGGTAAATTACCTCCATTTGTTAATCTTGGAACATTGGGTTTAAACTTAGGAATGCAAGCAGCTCAGTTTACAGCAACTTCAACAACTGCTGAAAATCAAATGCTATCAAACCCAATGTACATTCATAGTATTCCAAACAACAATGACAATCAGGATATTGTGAGTATGGGAACAAATGCAGCATTGATTACCGCTAAAGTGGTAGAAAATGCTTATCAAGTATTAGCAATTGAATTAGTAAGCGCATCACAAGCAATTGATGCATTAAAATATAATGATAAACTTTCTACTGAAATAAAGAAAACATACGACCAAATACGATCTATTATTCCTCGTTTTGAAGATGATACTATTTTGTATAAAAAGTTAGAAAAAGTGAAAATTTACATTCAATCAAATAATCCTACTTTAATAAATTAATATATTAAAAATATGAAATACGCATTAGTAACAGGAGGTTCAAGAGGAATAGGAAGAGCAATTTGTGTGCAGTTAGCAGAAGCAGGACATTATATCATCATTAACTATACCTCTAATAAAACGGAAGCAGAAAAAACACTTGCTCTGGTTCGTGAAAAAGGTGGCGATGGAGAAATAATGCAGTTTGATGTAGCTAATCAAGAGCAAGTTGAATTGGTTTTAAATGCTTGGATTGATAAAAATGTTGGAAAAACAATTGAAATATTGGTAAACAATGCCGGCATCAGAAAAGACCAATTATTAATGTGGATGAGCAACGAAGAATGGTATTCTGTTTTAAACACTGGTTTAGGTGGTTTTTACAATGTTACAAGAGTTTTGATAAAAGGAATGTTGGTTAAAAAATATGGTAGAATTGTAAATGTGGTTTCTTTGTCGGGATTAAAAGGTTTGCCCGGACAAACAAACTATTCAGCAGCCAAAGCAGCCGTAATTGGCGCAACAAAAGCATTGTCGCAAGAAGTAGGACGCAGAGGTATTACTGCCAATTGCGTTGCACCAGGTTTTATAAAAACAGATATGACAGAAGGCATTCAAGAAAAAGATTTTAAACAATTAATTCCATTAGCAAGATTTGGAACAAGCGAAGAAGTGGCTGATGCTGTTTGTTTTTTAGCATCGGATAAAGCTACTTACATTACTGGGCAAGTGCTGTCGGTAAATGGTGGTTTATATAGTTAGTTGTGAATTCACAGAAAATGAAATAAATCTGTGTATATACATTAAAAAATAATTAATTTTAGCATCTGTTTTTGATAAAAGTAATTGGAATAAAATGAATAATAGAGTAGTTATAACAGGATTAGGTATTTGGAGTTGTTTGGGTAAGAACCTTGATGAGGTGAAAGAATCTCTTTTTGCTGGTAAATCAGGTATTGTTCTCGACCCCGTTCGTAAAGAATGGGGCTACCGTTCTGGCTTAACAGGGAAAGTTGATCCTCCGCAATTAAAAGGTATTTTAGATAGAAGAGCGCGTATTGGCTTATCAGAAGAAGCGGAATATGCTTATATGGCAACTATTGAAGCAATGAAAAATGCTAAAATGGAAATGGATTGGGTAGAAAAAAATGAAGTAGGAATTTTATACGGAAACGACAGCTCAGCAAAAGCTGTAAGTGAAGCTATTGACACCATTCGTGCTAAAAAAGACACAACATTATTAGGTTCAGGTTCTATATTTCAGTCCATGAATTGTACGGTTACCATGAACCTTTCAACCATTTTTAAATTAAAAGGTATAAATTTTACAATAAGTGCTGCTTGTGCAAGTGGTTCTCATTCCATAGGATTAGGTTATTTGATGATTAAGTGGGGATTGCAAAAACACATTATTTGCGGAGGAGCACAAGAAGTAAATCCTTTTGCTTTTGGAAGTTTTGATGGATTGAGCGCATTCTCTATCCGTGAAAACGACCCAACAAAAGCATCTCGTCCGTTTGATAAAGATAGAGATGGATTAATACCAAGCGGAGGAGCAGCAACCGTTATTATTGAGGATTATGAAAGTGCAGTAAAACGTGGAGCACCCATTTTAGCTGAAATTGTTGGATACGGTTTTTCATCCAATGGAGAACATATTTCAAACTCAAGCGTAGATGGGCAAGTTCGTTCATTAAATATGGCTTTGCAAGGCGCAGGAATGAACCCTGATGCTGTTGATTACATCAATGCTCATGCTACATCAACACCCGGTGGAGATTTAGCAGAAGCACAAGCTTTAGATGTAGTGTTTGGAAAAAGCAAACCAATGGTTAGTTCCACAAAATCAATGACAGGGCACGAATGTTGGATGGCAGGAGCAAGCGAAATAGTATATTCAATGATTATGATGCAAAATAATTTTGTGGCACCAAATATTAATTTTGAAAACCCAGATGAAGCATCAGCAAAATTAAATATCATTTCAAAAACTACTGAAAAAGAAATTGATGTATTTTTGTCGAACTCTTTTGGATTTGGAGGAACAAACTCTACATTAATTATTAAAAAAATAAAGTAAAACTAAACTAACCATAACCCCCAATTTAAAACAATAAAAAAATGACACAAGAAGAAATTATCAGCAAAATAAATGAATTTTTAGTTGAAGAATTTGAAGTAGATGCTGCTAAAATACAACCAGATGCTAATTTGAGAGAAACACTTGAATTAGACAGTTTGGATTATGTAGATTTAGTTGTAATTATTGAAAGTAACTTTGGATTTAAAGTAGTTGCTGAAGATTTTATTGATATTCACACATTCCAAAATTTTTACGATTACGTAAACCGTAAAGTATCTGAAAAGGCTACTGCTTAATTAGCTATTTGTTAAATTGGTAATTTAATTTATAATCTTTAATTTATAATTTCAACGTGACCAAATGGCAAGGAAAATCGAAGGGAACAGTAATAGGTCATAAAATATTTGTTTTTATACTCAATCATTTAGGGCTAAAACTTGCATACATTGTGTTGCGGTTTGTAGCCCTTTATTATTTTTTGTTTTCTTTTAAGTCAAACAAAAATTCCTATTACTTTTTTCATAACATCTTAAAGTATAAACGCAGTACTGCTTATCTTAAAATTTATAAAAATTATTATTTATTTGGACAAACCATTTTAGATAAAGTAGCTTTAATGGCAGGCGTTAAAACCAAATTTACTATTAATCACGAAGGAGGAGAAATTCTTGATAAAATTGCTGCAATGGGTAAGGGTGGTATTCTTATTAGCGCTCATATTGGTAATTGGGAAATTGCAGGACAAATGCTTAATCGCTTGAATACTACTTTTAATATTTTAATGTATGAAAACGAACGTGAAAACATTAAAAAATATATGGATGAAGTGCAGAAGAAAAAGAATGTAAACATTATTGCTATTAAAGATGGCGAAATGGGGCATTTGATTGAATTACACAATGCATTTAGCAGAAATGAATTGGTAGTAATGCATGGAGATAGATTCAGAGAAGGAGCACAAACAGTTGAAACAACATTTTTAGGAAAAACAGCTAAGTTTCCTGCCGGACCATTTATTATGGCTGCACGTTTTGGTGTTCCTCTTTCAATAGTATTTTCAGTAAAAGAAACGGCAACACATTATCATTTTTTTGCATCGGAACCATTGCAAACAAAAAGAGCCCGAACTCCTGAACAAACAGAAAAAGCAGTGAAAGAACTGCTTGATAAGTATGTGCAAGAAGTTGAAAAAATGGTTTACCGTTACCCCGAACAATGGTTTAATTTTTATGCTTTTTTTAAAGAGCAAGAGCTCCTTTAATTGTATAGCTCAAGCGAGATAATACTGGCGCGAGTTTTCAACTCGTGCATTTATTTTTTGGCATCTTATACCAATTGTAATTATAAAATAGTCCTCCGCCTGAGGCGGATATAATTTTACAGTGGTAAATGCCGTTACAACAAAATAATAGGATAATTTATTGGACTATCTATTTTGTGTAATCGGTATTAAAAAAAATCCGCAAATAAATTTTGCGGATTTTTTTTTAATCTTCTTTTTTACTTTTTTTAGATTTTGGTTCTTTTGGTTTAGAAATTTTAATCTTTATTTCTTCCTTATCTTTGTCAAATCCTACATCTATTACATCGCCTTCAGCAACATTTGATTTTATAATCTCTTCTGCCAATGGGTCTTCTAAGTATTTTTGAATAGCACGTTTTAAAGGTCTTGCACCAAATTGTACATCGTAACCTTTGTCAGAAATAAAGTCTTTCGCTTCATCTGAAACTTTAATTGTGTATCCTAAACCATTAATTCGTCCGTATAAACTATTCAATTCAATATCAATAATTTTGTGAATGTCTTCTCTTGAAAGAGAATTAAAAATAACAACATCATCAATACGATTTAAAAATTCTGGAGCAAAAGCTTTTTTCAAGGCATTTTCAATAACACCTTTTGAATGTTCATCTTCTTGGTCTTTTTTAGCACCTGTTGTAAATCCAACTCCTTGTCCAAAATCTTTTAATTGACGAGCACCAATGTTTGAAGTCATAATAATGATAGTATTTTTAAAATCTATCTTACGACCTAAACTATCTGTCATCATTCCATCATCTAATGCTTGTAATAACAAATTAAATACATCTGGATGTGCTTTTTCTATTTCATCTAACAATATAACAGAGTAGGGACGTCTGCGAACTTTTTCAGTTAATTGTCCTCCTTCTTCGTATCCAACATATCCTGGAGGTGCTCCAACTAAACGTGATACAGCAAATTTTTCCATGTATTCACTCATATCAATTCTGATTAATGCATCATCATTATCAAATAAATATTTCGATAATATTTTTGCTAATTGAGTTTTACCAACACCTGTTGGTCCAAGAAAAATAAATGAACCAATTGGTTTGTTAGGATCTTTTAATCCAGCACGGTTACGTTGGATAGCTTTAACCACTTTTTTAACAGCATCGTCTTGTCCAATTACTTTTCCTTGTAACTCACTAGCCATTTTCACAAGTTTATCGCCTTCATTTTGTGCAATACGTTGAACAGGAACTCCAGTCATCATTGCTACTACTTCTGCAACGTTATCTTCTGTTACCATTTCACGGTGCGATTTGCTTTCTTCTTCCCAAGCTTTTTTTGCTACATCTAATTGTTCTAATAGTTGTTTTTCTGAATCACGAAGGCGAGCTGCTTCTTCATATTTTTGAGAACGAACAACTTTATTTTTTTCTTCTTTTATTTCCTCTAATTTTTTCTCTATTTCAACAATGTTTTTTGGAACATTAATATTTGTAATGTGAACACGAGATCCGGATTCATCCAAAGCATCAATAGCTTTGTCTGGCAAATGTCGGTCGGTAATGTAACGAGCAGTTAATGCAACACATGCTTTTATTGCCTCATCTGTGTATGTTACATTGTGATGGTCTTCGTATTTTGATTTTATATTATTTAAAATTTGAATTGTTTCTTCTGGTGTGGCTGGCTCTACAATTACTTTTTGAAAACGTCTTTCAAGTGCCCCATCTTTTTCAATGTATTGACGATATTCATCAAGAGTTGTAGCTCCAATACATTGTATTTCTCCACGAGCTAAAGCTGGTTTAAACATATTAGAAGCGTCTAATGAACCGCTTGCTCCTCCAGCACCAATAATGGTGTGGATTTCATCAATAAATAAAATAACATCGGGCGATTTCTCCAATTCATTCATTACTGCTTTCATTCGTTCTTCAAACTGCCCACGGTATTTTGTGCCTGCAACCAAAGAAGCTAAATCAAGTGTTACTACACGCTTGCCAAATAAAACACGTGAAACTTTACGTTGAACAATGCGTAATGCTAAACCTTCTGCAATAGCAGATTTACCAACACCAGGCTCACCAATTAATATAGGATTGTTCTTTTTTCTTCTTGATAATATTTGCGATACACGTTCAATTTCTTTTTCACGCCCAACAATAGGGTCAAGCTTTCCTTCTTCAGCAGCTTTTGTTAAATCTCTGCCGAAATTATCTAATACAGGAGTTTTAGATTTACTATCTACTGTTTTTTTAGTACTGCTTGATGCACTAAAGCTATCATCATCACCATCATCATCAGATGGAGTGCCAGGGAATTCAGCTTTAGGATCTGTTTTAGAAAGCTCCAACTCTCGTTTCATTAATTCATAATCAATTTTAAAGGAATTTAATACTTTGGTGGCAACATCATCTTGGTCTTTTAAAATAGATAAGATTAAATGTTCTGTACCAATAACAGGGCTTTTGAAAAGTTTTGCTTCTAAGTAAGTTATTTTCAAAGCTCTTTCAGCTTGCTTTTTCAAAGGAATATTTGCAAGAGTAGCAATTTTATGATTACCAGTTCCGATAGTACTTTCAACAGCTTTTCTTAGTTCCAAAGTATCAATACCCAATCCTTTTAATAATCGGATAGCAGTACCTTCTCCTTCACGAATGATACCTAATAATAAATGTTCTGTACCTATATAGTCATGCCCCAGGCGCAATGCTTCTTCTCGGCTGTATGTGATTACATCTTTTACTCTGGGTGAAAATTTTGCTTCCATAAAATTAGATTTTAATTTATTTCCTATTATCAATCCCTACAATACCAACAAATTTAAGTGATTTACTCAACTTTTCAAAGGTAATTAGCGTTTTTAATGAAGTGCTATTCTTTGCTATGTTTTTATCAACATTAATAGTGTTAATATTGTTAATAATTTGCATCAAAAAAAAGGCTATTCTGCTATCAAAATAAGTATCTTCGAACTCCTAAATTTATCAGCAATTATCAATTATTGTGCTAAATAAAATTTATGACAACTATTCACTAAAAATTAATATAAATAATATATAAAAAGTAATTATGGCAGACGGAGAAAAAATCATTCCAATTAACATTGAAGAAGAAATGAAATCGGCTTACATCGATTATTCGATGTCGGTTATTGTATCGCGTGCCTTGCCTGATGTGCGTGATGGTTTAAAGCCAGTTCATAGAAGAGTATTATATGGAATGCTTGATTTGGGAGTTATGTCAAATCGCCCTTATAAAAAATCTGCTCGTATAGTAGGAGAGGTGCTAGGAAAATATCACCCGCATGGTGATACTTCTGTTTATGATGCAATGGTGCGTATGGCGCAAGACTGGAGTTTACGTTATCCGTTAGTTGATGGACAAGGGAACTTTGGTTCTATTGATGGAGATAGCCCTGCGGCAATGCGTTATACCGAAGCTCGATTAAAAAAAATTGCAGAAGAAATTCTTTCCGATATAGAAAAAGATACTGTTGATTTTCGTCCCAACTTTGATGACAGCTTAACTGAACCAACTGTTTTACCTACTCGTATTCCTACTTTATTAATTAATGGCGCAAGCGGAATTGCTGTTGGTATGGCAACAAACATGCCTCCTCATAATTTAACAGAGATAATAAACGCTACAATTGCATACATTGATAACAGAGAAATTGATATCGCGGGGTTGATGCAATACGTGAAAGCGCCTGATTTCCCAACAGGTGGAATTATATACGGCTACGAAGGAGTGAAAGATGCATTTGAAACAGGCAGAGGAAGAATTGTGATGCGTGCAAAAACTACCATGGAAACAACAGATTCAGGAAAAGAGCGTATCATTGTGAACGAAATTCCTTACCAAATCAACAAAGCAGAAATGATTCGTAAAACTGCTGATTTGATAAATGACAAAAAAATTGAAGGCATTTCAGATATTCGTGATGAGTCTGATAGAGATGGAATGCGCATCGTTTATGAAATAAAACGTGATGCCATTACCAATGTTGTTTTAAATAATCTTTATAAATATACCGAACTACAAACTTCTTTTAGTGTTAACAATATTGCTTTGGTTGGCGGACGACCAATGATGTTGAATCTGAAAGACATGATTGTTCATTTTGTTGAACACAGGCATGATGTAGTTGTTAGAAGAACAAAATATGAATTATCACAAGCAGAAAAACGTGCTCATATTTTACAAGGATATTTAATTGCTTTGGATCATTTAGATGAAGTAATTAAATTAATTAGAGAATCAGCAACACCTCAAGATGCTCAAGATGGTTTGATTAAAAACTTTGGATTAAGTGAAATTCAAGCAAAAGCTATCCTTGAAATGCGTTTACGTGTTTTAACAGGACTTGAAAGAGATAAAATAAAAGCAGAATACGAAGAATTAATGAAACTGATAGATTATTTAAAATCTATCCTTGCTGATGAAGGCTTGAGAATGAAAATTATCAAAGATGAATTAGCTGAGATTAAAGAAAAATATGGTGATGAACGTAAATCAGAAATCGTATATGCTGCTGGAGATTTTAAAATGGAAGATATGATTGCTGATGAAGAAGTGGTTATTACTATATCTCACATGGGTTACATCAAACGTACACCATTAACAGACTACAGAACACAAGGAAGAGGCGGAAAAGGTTCAAAAGGAAGCACAACAAGAGATGATGATTTTATCGAACATTTATTTGTGGCATCTACACATAATTATTTATTATTATTTACAGAACAAGGTCGTTGTTTCTGGATGAGAGCATTTGAAGTTCCGGAAGGAACGCGCCAATCGAAAGGGCGTGCAATCCAAAATATGATTAACATCCCTTCAGACGATAAAGTTAAAGCTTTTATTAATGTTAAAAATTTGAATGATGAAGAATACATCAATAATAACTTTATTATTATGTGTACTAAAAATGGAATCATCAAAAAAACAACATTAGAAGCATATTCAAGACCACGCCAAAATGGAATTAATGCAATAACTGTTCGTGATGGGGATGTTTTATTGGAAGCTAAACTTACAGATGGTAAAAATGAAATCATGCTTGCTTCAAGAGCTGGAAAAGTGGTTCGTTTTAACGAAGCAAGCGTAAGACCAATGGGAAGAAATGCTTCGGGAGTAAAAGGAATCAACCTTGGTGCTGAGAAAGGAAATGATGTAATTGGCATGATTTGTATTCCTAATAACGAAATGAATGTGATGGTGGTATCTGAAAAAGGATACGGTAAGCGTTCGGATATTGATGAGTATAGAATCACAAACAGAGGTGGAAAAGGAGTAAAAACAATCAATATAACCGATAAAACAGGTAATTTGATTGCTATTAAATCCGTTACCGATAAAGATGATTTAATGATTATAAATAAATCAGGAATTATTATTCGTTTAGCAGTAGCCGATTTAAGAGTTATTGGAAGAGCAACGCAAGGAGTAAGATTGATTAACTTAAAAGAAGAAGATGAAATTGCTGCTGTAACAAAAGTAGAGGTTGAAGACGAAGTTGTAATTGAAGGAGAAGAAAATCAATCGGCAGAATATGGAAATGAACCTAATGATGCGTCTGCTGATAATACAGATACTAATAGTGGCACAGAAAATGATACGAACACCGAAACAAACGAATTGTAATATTTAAGGGCGGTTCTAAAAAATAACATTTCAATTCCCTCCGACTACTGGCGGAAGGTGAGGGGTGTGTAGTTTTAAAATACTATTTTTAGAACTGACCTTAACAACAAATAAATTAAATTATTTAAAAACAGTATTTTATGAAAAGAATTATTTTATTTTCTGCAATAGGCTTAATCTCAACTGGAGCTATTGCACAATCAGCAAAAGTAACATCTGCTTATAAATATTTTACAGATTATAACAGAGAAAAGGATGCAGATTATTTAATGAAAGCAAAAGAAAGCATTGATTTAGCTGCTGAGCATCCCGACACAAAAGAAAATGCTAAAACCCACGTTTATAAAGGTCAAATATACATGGCTATTTTTGAACGCAACCTTAGAGTAAATACCGAAAAATCTACTGAAACAGATTTAAAAAAGAAAGATGCAGTTGGCTACCAAAATACTTCTACCGATGAGCTAAATATATCCTACGAAGCATTTGTAAAAGCCAAATCGTTAGACTCTAAAGGAAATTATTCTGGAGAAATTGCCAATAACATTAATCGAGCTTCTGTTTTTTCTACAAATAAAGGCGTTTACGATTACAACTCAAAAAACTATTCTACAGCATTAACTTCATTTGAGTTAGCTTACAAAATAAGTGAAAGTAAAGACACTAACTTATTGAGCAACTGCGCGTTAACATCTGAATTAGCTGAAAATTATGATAAGGCAAAATCGTATTATCAAAAGATGATTGATGCTAAATTAGGAATGGGCAGAACTTACGGTTCCTTAGTAAATGTTTATTTTATGGTAAAAGATACTGCTGGTGGTATGGAAATGCTTAAAAAAGGCAGAGCAGCTTACCCAAATGATATTTCATTGTTGATTAATGAAACAAATTTTTTCCTAAAAAACAACCAAAGCAAAGAAGCTATTGATAACCTAAACTTGGCTATTAAAGCAGAACCAGCAAATGCAAATTTGTATTTAGTTAGAGGAAATATGTACGATAATTTGGCAAATCCAAAGGATAAAGACAATAAAGACCTAGAAAAACCAAAAGATTACAATCAGAAATTTACTTTGGCGGAAGCTGATTACAAAAAAGCAATTGAAATAAAGCCTGATTATTTTGATGCTTTGTACAATTTAGGAGCTTTGTATAACAACAATGGTGTTTTTATAGCAAAACAAGCAGATAAAATAACCGATAATGCTAAGTACCAAGCAGAAAATGCAAAAGCAACAGATGAATTCAATAAAGCAATGCCAGTTTTGGAAAAAGCATTAGAAATTAATCCTAAAGATAAAAATACCATGTATGCATTAAAACAAATTTATGCACGTACACAACAGATGGAAAAATTAAAAGCAATTAATGAACGTATTAAAAACAATTAAAAATTTTATTCTTATTTATAACAAAAACGGAGTAGTATAAAAGCTATTCCGTTTTTTTTATGAAAAATTATCCCGATAATCGGTATGATATAACAATAGAAGTAAGTAGTAATAAGACAGTTATTATTATATACAATTGCAGTATTAATAATGTGTTTCACTTATCCTATTTAACATAATATTTATTATAAGTCTTTTTCAATCTGCAATAGTAGAAATTTAAGAGATTTTCTAACCATATTTTGGCTGCTAAACAATTAATTACACATCTTCAAAATCACTTTACAATACTTTGTATAGGCTTACCTGTGCATCCATTTGGAAATTGAATATTCAACATCATAGCTAATGTTGCTGCAATATCGGTTATATAAATTTGTTCTGTTGTGCTTCCTTGTTTTACATTCCATCCGTAAAAAATTAAAGGAACGTGCGTATCATAACTATATGGAGAACCATGTGTGGTTCCATAATGTGGATAATCCATATAAGCTGGAGCATAATTTACTAACACATCGCCTGAACGTTTCGCATTAAACCCTTTTTGCATCAAATAACGAGAGCCTTCTGTAAATTGATTATTATTAAGTGTTGTAGCAGATAATACTTCCGAAACATTTTCCATTTTTTGAATAAAAGAAACAACATCATCCTGAACTTGTTGAAGAACTAATTTTTTGGTTTCAATTGTTTTTTGGTTTAAAAATACTTGTTGGTTCGAATATGATAACACTAAAGTATCGCCATAATTAGTAAACAAATATTTTTTCAAATCACTTAACATTTTGTTTTCATCCACATATCCAGCAGGAATTTTCAAATCTATTAAATAAGCTGGTACTTCAGGAGCAGCATGGTCGGCAGTTAAAAAAATTAAAGCATTATTTTTTCCAACTTGTGTTTCAATAAATTTTATTAGCTCTGCTAAATCTTTATCCAAGCGCAAGTAATTATCTTCTTGTTCAACTGAATTGGGTCCGTATAAATGACCGATGTAATCGGGAGATGAAAAAGAAATAGCAATAAAATCGGTTGCAACACCTTTTCCTAAGTTTTCGTTTTTAATAATTTCTATGGCAAAATCTTTTGTTAAAGAATTTCCAAAGGGTGTGCTGCGAATCATCCCCAAGCCTCCATTTTTTTCAAATAAATTAGGTAAATCATGCGGAAACACTGATTTTTTTTCTCCCTTAAAAATAAATTCATATTTATTATCATCGGCAACACTTTCGGTGTATTGTTCAATTGGTAATAATGTATTCCATGGTTGAGATAAATATTTTTTTGGTAATTCTTTTTTATTGAATTCTTGTACATAAGCAGGAAGTGAATTCATATAATAGGTGCTTGAAATAAAACCTCCAACACTTCCATCAAACCAATAAGCAGCATTTGCAACATGTCCAGCAGGAAGAATAGCACTTCTATCTTTCAAAGCAATTCCTATTACTTTCGATTTCATATTGGAAGAAATTTTTAGTTCATCTGTAATAGTTGTTGTTTGCATATTTTTAGGAGAACGCATTCCTTCAGAAGCTGCTGTCCCAACACCTTGTACAGCATTATCTTGAGCACAATACATATTCTTTCCTGTATTTTTATCATACCAATCATTTGCTATAATTCCATGAACAGAGGGTGTTGTTCCTGTGTAAATACTGGCATGACCTGGACCTGTATAGGTGGGGACATAATTAAAATTTGTGTTTTTACAAAAATATCCTTGATTAACTAATTTTTTAAAACCATCGTTTCCAAATTTATCCCAAAAACGATAAATATAATCGTATCGCATTTGATCAATAACAATACCTACAACTAGTTTCGGTTTTGAATTATCTTTTGTAGGTGGCGAAATTGCTACAACTTGAGCGGTTGAAATAAATGCACAACAAAATACTATTAACACAATAACTTTTTTCATTTTATAATTGTTTTGATAAAAAATAAACAAGACCCACACATACCGCAACACTAACTAAAATATTTGCAATTGCTACAATTAAGTTTCCTGAACGCATTAACTCTACTGTTTCATAGCTAAAAGTAGAAAAAGTACTGAATCCTCCACAAAATCCAATAATAATAAGCATTTTTAAAGAAGGATTGGCAGTAATTTTTTCTGCGAAAAAACCAATTGCTAATGCAAGAATAATGCAGCTAAAAACATTGGACAACAATGTTGCTATAGGAAAAATAGATTTAAAATTCGATTTTACAAATTCTGAAATTCCAAATCGGACAACACTTCCAATTCCTCCTCCTAAAAACACTAATAGTAAATTATTCATTTAACAATTTTTTTTCTGCAATTAAAAATAATCTATACATCATCGCACCTATTAAAACTCCAAGTATTCCACCTACCGCGATATCGGCAGGATAATGAACTCCATTATAAACTCTACTGTATGAAACTAAACAAGCCCACGTAAAAATAAATATACCAAAATATTTTTTTTTGTTTT
The DNA here is from genome assembly GCA_021155045.1 of Arcticibacter sp. Lineage (GTDB taxonomy): Bacteria > Bacteroidota > Bacteroidia > 2-12-FULL-35-15 > 2-12-FULL-35-15 > 2-12-FULL-35-15. Next base: position 197,913 of record JAJNQB010000013.1, on the reverse strand, counting down.
TAAACAATAAAAATAAAAGTGAAGCTAAAGCAAAGGTATTTGCAGCATGAGATGAAACAAAACCATACATACCCCCACAATTTCCATTCAAATGTACTTTAGATTGAATCAGTAAATTATGGCAAGGTCGATACCTTAAAAAAACATTTTTAAATAATTGTGTTGAAATTTGATCGGATAAAATTATTGCCAATACCGCAACTCCAACAACAATCCAAACTTTTTTACCAAAATATTTTAATGCTAAAAAAAGAAAAAAAGCGTACAATGGAATCCAAAACCATTTATGGCTAGCCCAATACATTATAAAGTCAAAAAGGGAATTGTGCTTGCTGTTTAAATACAGAAATAATTCAGTATCGAGTTGTTTTAAATTTTCAATAATACTCATTAAACTAAATTATATTTTTTAGATATGTACAGTTCTAAAAATAGTGTTTTTAAATTACACACCCCTACCCTCTTACATAAAAGGGAAACTGAAATGTCGATTTTTATAGCTGCAAATAATTAGTAATCAAAACTTTTATCATCAATAGCATTTAACTGTTTCCAAAGTTCGTCTTTTAGTTCTACCATGCCCTGCCCAGTTTGAGAAGATATGTAGTGAATTGGAACAGTTTTCTTTTCTTTAAAACGCTTGTTCATGTCTTTTTTTAATTCTGCCAACAACTCTTCATCCAGCATATCACATTTAGAGATTGCTAAAATTCTTTTTTTATGAAGCAATTCGGGATTAAATTGATCTAACTCATTTATTAATATTTTATATTCTTTGACAATGTCATTTGAGTCAGCAGGAACTAAAAACAATAACGAAGAATTACGTTCTATATGTCTTAAAAATCGCAAACCAATTCCTTTTCCTTCATGAGCTCCTTCAATAATACCAGGAATATCAGCCATTACAAAGGATTTATAATCACGATATTTTACAATTCCTAAGTTAGGAACCAAAGTAGTAAAAGGATAATTTGCAATTTCTGGTTTTGCCGCTGAAACAACTGATAACAATGTAGATTTTCCAGCATTCGGAAATCCAACCAGCCCAACATCCGCTAAAACTTTTAATTCTAAAATTTTCCATTCCTCTCTACCAGGTTCTCCTGGTTGTGCAAAACGAGGTGTTTGTAATGTTGATGATTTAAAATGATCATTACCTAAACCACCGCGACCTCCTGGAGTAATAATTACTTCTTGCCCGTTTTCTGTAATTTCACATTCTACTTCTCCTGTTTCGGCATCTTTAACAATTGTACCCAAAGGAACTTCTAATATTTCATCTTTCCCTTGTGCTCCTGTCATCCGAGCACTACCTCCATTTTCGCCAGGCGAAGCAATTACATGTTTACGATATTTTAAATGAATAAGCGTCCAAAATTGTTTGTTTCCTCTTAAAATAATATGCCCGCCTCTTCCACCATCACCTCCATCTGGACCACCCTTAGCGGTAAGTTTACTTCTGTGTAAATGTACAGACCCTCCTCCTCCTTTTCCTGAGCGGCAACAAATCTTCACATAATCAACAAAATTAGAATCCATAATTTTTATTTAAATATTTTATTTTGTGCATTAATTATTGAGCACAACGCATTAAAAATTTCTTCAATCTCTCCTATTCCATTCGTTCCTTTATATTTCCCTTGTGCAGTATAAAAATCTTTAACAGGAGATGTTTCTGAATTATACACATCAATTCTTTTTTGAATTACATCAGGATTTTGGTCGTCAGCTCTTCCGCTATCTTTTCCACGAAGCAACAAACGTTTTTTTAACTCTACTTCTTCCACTTCAAGAGCCAACATTAAAGTAATAGAAGTGTTTTTTGATGCAAGTAATTTATCCAATGCTTCCGCTTGTGCTTGTGTTCTTGGAAATCCATCAAAAATAAATCCGTTTGAATTTGGATTTTTATTTACTTCAGCTTCTAACATTTTAATTGTTACTTCATCAGGAACAAGTTGCCCTTTATCCATATAACTTTTTGCTAATGTTCCAAGCTCTGTTTGTCCTTTTATATTTGCTCTAAAAATATCTCCTGTAGATAAATGAGTTAATTTATATTTATCAATTAATTTTTCTGATTGAGTTCCTTTTCCTGCTCCTGGAGGACCGAATAATACAATGTTTAACATCTTAAAAAATTTAAAGTTTATATCTATTTGTCAAGCACATAAATATCAGGCAAATTTCTACCTAATCCATCATAATCTAAACCATAGCCAACTAAAAAATCATTTGGAACTACTATGGCTACATAATCTAGATCAAATTTTTTGCGAAAAGCTTCTGGCTTATATAGCAAAGTGCAAATTTTAATTTCTGCTGGTTCTAAAATTTCTAGTTGTTGCAAAACTTTTTCCATTGTTAATCCAGTATCTACAATATCTTCAATAATTACAACCGTTCGTCCTTTTATATCTTCATCAATCCCAATTAATTGTTTTATTGTTCCTGTAGAATGAGTTCCACTGTATGATGATACTTTAACAAATGAAATTTCGCAATCAATCGTAACTTTTTTTAATAAATCCGAAGCAAACATAAAAGAACCATTTAAAACGCTTAAAAAAAGTGGTTTTTTATTTTTTAATTCAGTATTAATACGATGAGCAACTTCGCCAACAGCTTTATTTATTTCGCTTGCAGGTATATTTATCCTAAATGTTTTATCCTTTAATGTAACTTTGTTCATATCTTATTTTCGAAATGCGAATTTACGCAAAATAGAACTATGAAAAACGTATTTTTTTATTTTATTAATTACTAAAAAAAGCTATTTTTACAAGTCGATACTAGAAAAATATATAAATATAAATGAACAAATTTTTACTCTCTTTTTTATTGCTTTTTACACAAACATTACTTCAAGCAGGAAATGAAGATTATCCTATTGGCGCTCGTTCAGCAGCTATGGGCAATGCATCAGTGTCATTAAGCGACATTTGGAGCGCTCATCACAATCAGGCTGGGCTTGGATTTATAAGAACAATTTCGGCAGGTGTTAGCTATGAAAATAGATTTTTAATAAAAGAAATAAGCATTAGAGGTGGTGCTGTTGCATTACCAGTAAAAGGAGGAACTTTTGGCTTATGTATTACCAATTTTGGTTTTAGCTTGTACAATGAAAATAAATACAGCCTTTCATTTGCAAAAGCTTTTGGCGAAAAATTTTCGATGGGAATTGCAATGGATTATTTAACAACACGAATAGCCGAAGGCTATGGAAGCAAAGGTGTTTTGGCGGCAGAAGTTGGAATACAAGCAAAACCACTTAAAGGTTTAACTATTGGCGCACACGCTTTTAACCCTACAAGAAGCAAAATCAATAGTTACAACAATGAAAGATTACCTACAATTATTAGAATTGGTGCTGATTATAATTTTTCTGAAAAAGTTGTGCTTGCCATTGAAACACAAAAAGACATTCAATACAAAGCAGAATTTAAAGCTGGATTAGAATACCGAGCAGTAAAAGAGTTTTACTTGCGAATAGGCACATCAACAAATCCTACTTTAAGCACTTTTGGTTTTGGTTTAAACCTAAAAAATTTAAAAGTTGATTTTGCGGGTAGCTACCACCAAACACTTGGATTTAGCCCACAGATAGCATTAAGTTATACTTTCTCTAAAGCAGAAAAAACAAGTGCTGCAATACAATAAACAAAATATTATACACACACTAATTTTTGTGTTTCTGCTAACATTTGTGAATAACAAAACTGTTGCTCAAGATACTATTATTCAAAAAACGGATGATAGCCAAATTCAACAGCAACTTGAAAATATTGCAGAAAATACAGAAAATGAAGAAAGTGATTATACCAACCTATTAGATGCATTGCAGTATTTTAAAGAACATCCTATAAATTTAAACAAAGCAAATAAAGAAGATTTAGAACAATTATTAATTCTTTCAGATATCGAAATTAATAATCTCCTTAATCATATCGAAAAAAACGGAAAACTTATTACAATTTATGAATTACAAGGTATTGCTGGTTTTGATTTGCAAACCATTCAAAAACTTTTACCTTATGTAAGGGTTCAAGATAATTTTAGCTCTGCACATTTCACTCTAAAAGAAATGTTTAAGGATGGTCAAAATATGGTGATGTTTCGTTATGCAAGAATCATAGAAAACCAAAAAGGGTTTTCTGATATTGATAGTGCTTCATTATATAGCAGTAAAAATTCCAGATACATAGGAAGCCCTGATAAAATATATTTACGATATCGTTTTACATACGGTACAAACGTTAGTTGGGGCTTTACCGCAGATAAGGATCAGGGAGAATTATTTTTCAAAAAAAATCAAAAATTTAATTACGATTGGTACAACAAAGAATTAAATAGTAATCAAAAAAATGGTTTTGATTTTTATTCTGCTCACTTTTTTTTAAGAAACATTCGGTTTGTTAAAGCCTTAGCAGTCGGTGATTACCAAGCTACATTCGGACAAGGATTAACAATGTGGAGCGGATTAGCATTCGGAAAAAGTGCTATGGTTATGAATGTAAAAAAATCGGCTACAGGATTAAGACCTTATACTTCTGTAAATGAAAATTTGTTTTTAAGAGGAGCAGCAACTACAATTGGCATCAAAAAATTTGAAGCAACAGCTTTTGTTTCAAGAAAAAAAATTGATGCAAATGTTGCTGACACCACCGAAACAGGAGAAATAGCAACTATATCTTCTATACAAGAAACTGGCTACCACTCTACTTTTGGAGAACTTCAAGATAAAAATTCAATTACACAAACCATATATGGAGGAAATATTTCTTATAAAGGAAAACGTTTAACACTTGGTGTAACGGCTGTAAATTATGAATTAAGTACTGATTATGTTAGAGGCTTATCGCTGTATAATAAGTTTGAATTTTCGTCAAAACAAAATTCAAACATTGGCTTTGATTACAATTTTGTTTACAAAAATTTTAATTTTTTCGGAGAGCAAGCAAGAAGTCAAAATGGTGGCTTAGCATTCTTAAATGGTGTTTACATCAGCTTGGATCCAAAATTAGCTTTAACGATTTTGCATAGAAATTATCAAAAAAACTATCAAAATTTAATGAGCAATGGTTTTGCCGAAAGCACTACAGCTGCAAATGAAAAAGGTTTACTTTTAGGTATTACAGCAAAACCTATGAATACAATTACCTTAACAGCTTATTTTGATAGGTTTGAATTTCCTTGGTTAAGATACCAAACAAATGCTCCATCTGTTGGTTATGATTATTTAGGACAAATTAACTACACCCCTTCTAAAAAATTTGATGTTTATTTTAGAGTTCGTTCTAGAACAAGATACAAAAATACTCCTGAAGACATAAGCGATATTGATTTTATTGTCCCAGTAAAACAAACCAATTATAGGTTGAATTTATCTTATAGTATCTTACCTTCTGTTAAACTAAAAAATAGAATTGAGTTGATTGATTATAAAAAAGGAGATTTAAAAACACAAAAAGGATATATCGTTTATCAAGATGTTGTCTTCAATAAATTAAGCAGCCCTTTATCCGTAACGTTACGTTACGCTTTATTTCAAACAGATAGCTATGATGCAAGAATTTATGCCTATGAAAGTGAAATGGTGGGTGTATATTCTATACCTTCTTTTTATTATAAAGGCTCCAGATTTTATGTTTTACTAAATTATAATTTAACTAGAAGAATTGAGTTGTGGGTACGATACTCTCAAACAGTATTTGATAATAAAAAAGTAATCAGTGAAGGTTCCTTAAACGAAATACAAGGAAATACAAGATCTGAAATAAAAGCACAAATCAGAATTAAATTTTAATTCATTTTGCTTTTATTGAAAAGCAATTCTTTCGGAAAATCTGTATTTACAATATACACACCATTCATTGGGTTTTTCAATCCCATTAAATCTCTGAGGTAAAAATAAAGATGTGTTTCATTTTTTTCAGAATCAACAATTTTTTCTGTTTTCTTTAAAAGTTTTTTAGATACAGCAAACTGCATTTTATTTCCGCTTGTTGTTTCGCAATCAACAACTGTCATCTGATTTATTTCAAAACTAAACTCAGTATTATCAGGAAAATAACCTGCAAGTGTATAACTTGTATTGTTTCTAATTTTAAAATCTTTTACATCTTCAGAAACTTTAAATTCATCTTCCCAGAGATGTTTAATGTTATCTTCCGATTCTTGCCCATTGTATAAATCATCAGCAAGTGCTTGATTGTATTCAGAATTTACTTGTATAAAATGTAAATGTAAGTTCATAATTTTAATTTAAAGTATATTTAATTGGTAGGTTAAAATATACTGCTACAGGTTTTGCATTTTGATATCCAGGGTTCCATCTTGGCATTTTTGAAACAACTTTCATTGCTTCATTATTTAAGGATGGATGAACACCCCTTAAAATTTTAACATTACTTACTTCTCCTGTTGAAGAAACAACAAATTGAACATAAACAGTTCCTGAAATGGATGATTCTCTGGCATCGGAAGGATATTTAATGTTTTTTGAAATAAATTCCATCATAAGCTTTTCTCCTCCCATAAAACTTGGCATACTTTCCACAATTGTAAATTTTTCTTCTATAATATTTTCCTCTTTTTTAAATTCATTACTATAGTTGCTATCATCAGTATCATATCCATCTTTATAATCTACTTTTCGTTCAATTTTACCTTTAGGATTGTAGTACTTCCATTCTCCTATTTTAATTCCTAAACTATAATTTCCTTCATTTATAATCTTTCCTTTTGAATAGTATTTAGCATGTCCATTCAATTTTCCATTCTTGTATTCAAGTTCCAAATTAATTTTATTTTCTTGAGTATAAAACGTCCACCTCCCCTCTTTTTCACCATTTTTATATTTTCCTTTTTGAGATAGCACACCATTTTTGAAATAATAAATTGCATCTCCATCTTTCCAACCTTTAGAATAACTTAGGATAGAATACAATTCACCAGTTTTATAATACTCTTTCCATAGTCCCTCATATAAATTATCTACATATTTTCCTTCATCAGTTAAAATTCCTTTTTCAAAATATTTGGCTTGTCCATTTTTTTTACCATTTGTATGATTTACTTCCGAAGTAATTTTCCCATCTAAATCATAAAATCTCATTATGCCATTTCCATCAACAAGCGTGCAGCAACTTAACTTTTCTCCATTAGGCTTATTATAATTAATTACATTGTAAGGATTCCCATTTTTATAAAAAATTTCTTCCCATAATGTTCCATCCTCATAGTAAAATTTATAAATACTATCTCTTGAATTTTTTTTAACATACCGTTCTTCTTTCAACTGCCCATTCTTATAGAATTTTTTGCATAAGCCGTTAATGGTATCATTAACATAAGTGTTTTGCAGTTCAATATTTCCATTATCGTAGTATGTTGTTGATATTCCTTCGGTGAGTCCATTTTTATAAAATGTTTCAAAAGATATTTTGCCATTTGTGTGAAAACCTTTTTCAACTCCTTCTTTTTTACCTGAAACATAGTTTGTAATACATGCAATTTTTTCATCCGCATAATAAAATTTCCAAATCCCATTTTTCAGTCCTTCTACATAATCACCTTTTTGTTGTATCATCTGACTTAAATAATAAAACTCCCAATTCCCATTCTTTTTTCCATTTTTATATTCTCCTTTGGTTATAAGTATATTGTCATAATATTCTTTGAAAACCCCATCTTTTGAACCTGATTCCTGATTCACAACATATTTTAAGTAATAATTACTTGCAATTGTATCATTTTTTATTTTTTGGGCGCTTGCATCAAAGAAAGTAAAAAGAGTTATTGTTAAAATGCCTATATATTTAAGATGTTTCATTAGTATCACTTTTTTAATTTAATATCATTCCTTTTGCAGAATAAAACGGATGTATTTCTACTATTAATCTTCCTGCTTTTACCATAGGATCTTCGTTTGCTAATTTTTCTACTTCTTCTTTAGTAGCAACATTGTAAATACAAATTCCTTTTATATCTCCTTCATCTAATAATGGTCCGCAGATATCCATTTTTCCTGTTTCTGCCATTTTATTCAGATGTGCTAAATGCTGCTCTTGAAGTTTAGCAGTAGTAACAGAATCTTGATTTCTATTCGGTCCTTTTTTCAGAAAAACTAAATAGTAGGTTTTCATTTCATATTTTTTTTCGAACTCGTTTTTTTCTTGAGCATCCATATTATTGCACATTAAAACGGTTAAACTAATAAATAATAATTTTAATAAATTCATTTTACTTGTTTTTTGTTTCTTTCCAGGTTTTGTAAATATCTTGCTGTTTAGGTCTCCCTGCCTCTATTTCTCTTAATGGCTCACATTCTTTCAACGTTGCTTTACAATCTGCTGGTAATTGTTGATACAATTTTGTGCCTTGAGTTTTCCAATCAATCATTTCATCCGTTACATCTTTTACAATTTTTGCTGGATTTCCTACAACAACTTTCCTATCAGGAATTATTGTGTTTGCAGGAACAAAACACAATGCTCCAACAATGCAATTATCACCTATCACTACATCATCCATCACCACAGCATTCATGCCCACCAAAACATTTTTACCAATTGTTCCTCCATGTATTATTGCTCCATGACCAATGTGTGCAGATTCTTTTAATAAAACGGTTGTTCCCGGAAACATGTGAATCGTACAATTTTCCTGCACATTGCAACCATCTTCAATAATTATTTGTCCCCAATCGCCTCTTATTGCAGCACCAGGACCAATGTAAACATCTTTACCAATAATTACATTACCCGTAACAGTTGCATTCGGATGAATGAATGAACTTTCATGTATCACTGGTTTATATCCGTTGAATTCGAAGATCATTTGTATTACTTTAAAAACTCTCGCACTCTTTGTTGTAGCATTTTTTTGACAGCCTCCCATGTTTGTCCATTCAGGGAAATAGGGTCCGGACTCAATTCAGCATCCTCAAAATATGTTAATGCATTAGGTATTGAAATCAATAACTGTTGACTTTTATATTTTTGATTATACCAATCAAGTATTTCATTTAATGAATAATGCTTTAATAATTCAGCCAAATCAAAAAAGTCCTTTTTTTGTCCTCGTCCCAATATAGCATTTATTTTCATTGCAGCGATATCCATATTGCTATACATTCTAATCCCATCAACTACCTCAATTTTTGAAATTGGTAAATACGGATAATGTAAAATATCAACTTTCACATTTTGAATAGTACAAAATATAGCAAAATCGATATGGAGATTTTCGTTAATGAAATTACTACCGAAATTATTTTGAAGGACAATATTTAGTTTTGAAATATCTGACTTCTCATTACTGAATAAATCTAAATCAATTGAAATTCTATGCCCTAATTTTAAAGACAAAGCAGTGCCACCAACTAAAGAAAAACTCTTTAATTCTGGCAATTCCATTATTTTTTTTAATAAGGATAAAGTGTTGGGTTCGACTGTCGAAGTATGTAACATTTAAATTTTTGTATCGGTTCGTCAATAACTGCAGCTGCTAAATAGATTCTATTCAATGAAATAAATTTTGCATTAAGTAGGGCTTCTTTTATCTTATCATCACCATAATATCTTCTACACTGTCTAATATCTTCCACATCACCACGATCAAATACGCGCTCTATAACCCAATTGGCATATTTATTATAATCTAACTCTTCGAAATTTACATCCCAAAAAATACGCTTTTCAAATTTTGGTATTTGTTTACTTTGCATGACACTATTCATATAAACAATTAAACTTTTTCAATTATCACCGCATATCCTTGTCCAACACCAATACACATTGTAACCAATGCATATTTTTTATTTTGTTCTTGCAATTCAATTGCTGCTGAATTTAAAATTCTTGCTCCACTCATTCCTAAAGGATGCCCTAATGCAATTGCTCCACCATTCGGATTGATACGAGCATCATTGTCTGCTAAACCCAATGCGCGTGTACATGCTAGAGATTGCGCTGCAAATGCCTCATTTAGCTCAATAATATCAATATCCTTAAGTGTCAAGCCTGCACGTTTTAAAGCCATATTACTTGCTTCAACAGGACCAATTCCCATAATGCGTGGCTCCACACCAGCAACTCCACTTGATACTATTCGAGCTTTAGGAGTTAAATTATATTTTTTTATTCCTTCATCAGAAGCCAACAAAATAGCTGCTGCTCCATCATTTAATCCAGATGCATTACCAGCAGTAACTGTTCCTCCTTCTTTTTTAAATGCCCCTTTTAATTTTGACAACCCTTCCATTGTTGTATCGGGACGCATAAATTCATCTTTATCAAAAATCTTAGGCTCACCTTTTCGTTGTGGAATTTCAACCTTTACAATTTCTTGTGCAAACCTTCCTTTTGCTTCAGCAGCAGACGCTTTTTGTTGACTCCACAATGCAAATTTATCTTGATCTTCTCTGTTAATATTATCTCTATCAGCAAGATTTTCGGCTGTTTCTCCCATTCCATCAACACCGTATAATTCTTTCATTTTTGGGTTAATAAATCTCCAGCCGAAGCTAGAATCAAACATTTGAGCATCTCTACCAAATGCTGAAGATGTTTTTGAAATTACCCATGGTCCACGCGTCATGTTTTCAACTCCACCTGCAACCATCAAATCTGTTTCGCCAATCATAATGCTACGAGCAGCAGCCATAGCGGCAGACAAGCCAGAAGCGCATAACCTATTTACTGTTTCTCCTGGAACTTGATACGGAAAACCTGCAAGCAATAAAGCCATACGAGCAACATTTCTATTGTCTTCTCCTGCTTGATTGGCACAACCCATTATCACATCACCAATTTGCTTTGCATCAATTGAAGCATTTCGTTTTAGTAATTCTTTTAAAACAATTGCAGCTAAATCATCTGTACGAACAGTTGACAAGGTTCCTCCAAAATTTCCGATTGGAGTGCGAACTCCATTTATTATATAAGCGTTTTTCATATTTTATTTTTTTCTCAGTGCAACTCATTTTTTTCTCCGAGCACTCTGTGTTAAAAATTATAACACAGAGAGCACTGAGTTAAATGAGCTTCACAGCGTTATTTTACATCCTTAAACCACTCTTTACTTGTTCTATAAACCGTTCCTTTAAAAAAAGCTACTTTCTCATTTTTTTGATTTGATATTTCAATGTGATAGGTAGCTGTTCTATTTGTTATACTTAATTCTCTTGCTTCGCAAGTTAATTCATCATTTACATTTACAGCTATAGCAAAAGAAATAGAACATTCCAATGCAACACTCAATCTACCATAAGCATTAGATGCAAAAGCCAAAGCACTATCAGCAAACGAAAAAGCAATACCACCATGAGCTATTCCAAATCCATTTACCATCTCTTCTCTCACTTTCATTTTTAAAATGCAATGCCCCTCTTCCACTAATTCGGTTTTAATTCCTAACCATTCACTAAACTTATCTTCGGCAAGCATTTTATTTACAATACTTTTAGCTAACTCTTTTTTCATAGTACAAATTTACCAAAAGAATTAAGTATTTATAATCTAGCAAATATTCCATTTTACACCCGTAATATTTTAAATACATTAATTCATATAAAATAGTTATTAAATAGATTATACTATAATTTGAATACGTAATAAAATACAAATTTCAATTTGTGAGTTTATAAGAATCAACACACCTTTGTTGCATAAATCTTAAAAACATAATCTATGAAAAAACTAAAATTATTGTTACTAGCAATTATAATTGTAATAGGACTAACACAATGTAAAAAAGAAAACGAAACAGCTCCATCGCCTGCGAGTACAGGAAGCACGAGCAACATATCTAGTTTTTTTACTCAAAATGCAGTTGCCAAACAAATTTTCACAATTGATGCTGGTCAGTATCAATCAATAACTGGAACAAAAGGAACGAAAGTTGCTTTTTCGCCAAACAGTTTTAAAGATGCTGCAGGAAATACAGTTACAGGTAGTGTAAGAATTGAATTAAGAGAAATTTATTCAAAAGCAGATATGATAAAAAGCAAAGCTCCAACAATTAGCGGAGGACAATTACTTATTTCTGGTGGAGAAATCTTCATGCAAGCTTTTCAAGGCTCTCAAGAATTATCACTCGCCAGCTCAAATAGCGTATATGTAATGATGCCAACAGACAATACTAACAATGGCACTTCTCCTTATATGCAAGAATTTTATTCTGACTCTGAATTCTTAGGAGATTCATTGGATTGGGATAGTTCAATTGATAGCTCTACAGTAAATGTAGTGGTTGATAGTTCTGGAATGGGCGGAGGTACCTATTATTATTTTCCAATCAACAGCTTAAACTGGATTAATTGCGATTATTTTTATGCTAGCCCTGGTCCATTTACTTCCGTTTTTGTAAACACAAGTGGCTCATTCAATAGCACAAATACTACTGTATTCTTGTCTTTTAATGGAATAAATGCTGCAGCTTATTTATCTCAAACAACAACTAACAATCAGCTATTTTCTGCTTGGTATAATTTACCAATTGGAATGAATGTAACTATAGTTGCCATTAGTGAAATTAGCGGACAATATTATTCCTCTTTCACTCCAGCAACACTTACAAGCGGATTCAATCCAACGATAACACTTAATGCAACAACACTTGCTCAGATAAATACCGATTTATCAAATCTTCCATAAAAAACTAACATCCCCATAAAAAAAGGCTTACAAAATTTGTAAGCCTTTTTTTATGATATTCTACTCCAATTGACCTTTGATTTTTTCATCATTGCTAAGTGATAGGCAATAGGAGCATTTTCAGTTTTTTCTAAATTAGAATCTTCTCCTAAAATCTCTAAAGCCATGTTTCTTGCTGCATGTAATATTTGTGAATCTTTTGCTAAATCAGCTAAATTCAAATCAAGCACACCACTTTGTTGTGTGCCAGCCATATCACCAGGTCCTCTTAATTTCAAATCTACATCTGCTATTTCAAAACCATCGTTTGTTCTGCACATGGTTTCCATTCTTAATTTTCCATCTGCACTTAATTTATTTCCTGTCATTAAAATACAGTACGATTGCTCTGCTCCTCGCCCTACTCTTCCTCTTAATTGATGTAATTGAGATAAACCAAATCGTTCTGCACTTTCAATTACCATAACACTAGCATTAGGAACATTTACACCAACTTCAATTACAGTAGTGGCAACCATTATATTTGTTTCACCTTTTACAAATCGTTGCATTTCAAATTCTTTTGCATCCGATTTCATTTGCCCGTGTACTATGCTAACTTTATATTGTGGCAAAGGAAAAGCTCTTGAAATACTTTCATAACCATCCATCAAATCTTTATAATCCATTTTTTCGGATTCTTTAATCAATGGATATACAACATAAATCTGTCTTCCTTTGGTTATCTGTTCTTTCATAAATCCAAAAACACGTTCACGATTACTATCATACTTATGAGTCGTTTGAATGGGTTTTCGTCCGGGCGGCATTTCATCAATCACACTCACATCCAAATCACCATAAAGAGTCATTGCTAAAGTGCGTGGAATTGGCGTAGCGCTCATGATTAAAACATGAGGCGGTTGTTCATTTTTTTTCCACATCTGAGCACGTTGCGCCACACCAAATCTGTGTTGCTCATCAATTACTACCAAGCCGATGTTTTTAAATTGTACTTCATCTTCTAATAAAGCGTGAGTTCCAATTAAAATATGCATTTCACCTGATTGCAATTTTTCATGAAGTTTTTTTCGTTGAGCAGATTTAACAGAACCAGTTAATAATCCAACATTCAAATTCAAAGGCTCAAGCATTTTGCTGATTGTTTCAAAATGTTGGTTAGCCAATATTTCTGTTGGTGCCATCAAACAAGCTTGAAAATTATTGTCTAAAGCAATTAAAATACTCATTAGTGCTACCAATGTTTTACCACTTCCAACATCTCCTTGTAAAAGCCTATTCATTTGCTTACCACTTCCCATATCAAAACGAATTTCTTTTATAACTCGTTTTTGTGCATTGGTTAATTCAAAAGGTAAATGATTTGTATAAAAATCGTTGAAGTAATTACCAACAGTAGCAAACAAATATCCTTTATATGTTTTTTCCCTTGTAGTTTTTTGTTTTAAAAGTTTTAGCTGAATAAAAAACAGCTCATCGAATTTTAATCTGAATTCTGCTTTTTTAAGCATTTCAGCATTTTGAGGTAAATGAATTTGAACAAAAGCTTGTTCTCTTGATATTAATTGAAATCTATCAATTATTGTTTTCGATAAAATTTCAGGAATATTATTTTTGATTTGAAGCACCAGTGTTTTTATAATGCGAGAAAAACCTTTTGTATCCAAAGACCTTACTTTCATTTTTTCGGATGTATGATATACTGGCTGCAATGCATTTGCAAGAGTTGTATTTTCTGCACTTACAGGATCAATTTCTGGATGAGCGATATTAAACTTATTATTAAAAACGGCAGGCTTACCAAATACAACATATTCAATAATTGTGTTGGGTTTTATTTTTTCATCTATCCATTTTATTCCTTGAAACCAAACCAAATCAATCACACCTGTTCCATCCGAAAATTTTGCAACAAAACGCTTTGCTCTTTTTAAGCCAATGGTTTCGGTGCTAATAATTTTTCCTTTCATTTGAACATAAGGTAAATCAGCATTTATTTCGTTTATCTTATAAAATTTTGTTCTATCTACATACCTGAAAGGATAATGCGTTAATAGTTGCTCGTAGGAAAATATATTCAGCTCTTTTTTAATAATATCAGCCTTTTGCGGACCAACACCTTTAAGGTACTCAATTGGGGTATTTAAAAAATTGGCTGACATTTTTTTATCAATGCGAAGATAATTAAAACAAAGCAACAAACATATTTCATTTATATTTGTATGTAAAGTATGGCACATTATATTTATTTAGCATTAATTCTATTTACGTTGTCTTACCCTCTTTACAAAAGTTTTGAGGAAAAGATTAATTATGTTTCAAAATGGAAATTTCTTTTTCCTGCAATAATAAGTAGTGCAATTTTTTTTATTGCTTGGGATATATGGTTTACAAAAATTGGCGTTTGGAAATTTAATCCTGATTATATATTAGGAATATACATTTTGAATTTGCCTATTGAAGAATGGTTGTTTTTTATTGTTATTCCTTTTGCTTGTATTTTTATTTATGAAGTAATGAATTATTTTGTAAAGAAGGATGTACTGAAAAACTATACTCCATTAATTACAATCGTACTTGTTATATTTTTGGTAGCCTTTTCAGTTATATATGCCGATAGGATATATACTTTTATTACATTTTCATTACTTGCCTTTTTTCTTTTAACACATCAATACGTAATAAAATCAGACTATTTAGGAAAATTTTATTTGGCTTGGCTAATCTGTATTATCCCATTTTTAATTGTAAATGGTGTGCTAACAGCCATGCCTGTTCTTATATACAACAATGCTGAAAACATGGCAATACGAATAATTACAATTCCATTAGAAGATTTTTTTTATGGCATGTTAAATATCCTGCAAGTAGTTACTGTATATGAATTACTTAAAAAGAAATATGGGTAATTTTTTATTGTAAAAATTTATCTTATTTTTATATGGTTAAATCTATAAGCATGAAAAAAATAATTCTCTACTCTCTTTTATTAAGTCTTATTTATTCTTGTAAAAAAGATACTCCACCAACCGTTTTACCTACTGCTATAACAACATTTCGTTCAAGTGGTTTAGATGTAAGCTGGGATCAGTCGGGAAGCAATTTAATTGCTTATTCTATGAAGGAAAGCGACACCTATTACGATATTCATTATTCTTATCCTGATGGTAGTGGGGATGTGTGTTTAACCTGTAATCATGATTCATTGCCAAATAAACATATTTGTATGCCTGAATGGCACCCATCGGGCAAATGGTTAATAATGGCTGTTGAAAAAGCAGTACACCCTGGTTCTTCAACAGATGCTTTACCTGGATTTGGTGCATACTGTGATATTTGGATAATGAATAAGCAAGGAACAAAAGCGTATAAAATTGTAGATATACCTAATGATTACGACCATGGAGTAATTGCTCCAAGATTTTCGCACAACGGAAAAAAAATAATTTGGACAGATAGAAAAGTACAACCAAATTTTTTAAACCTTCATCAACAGGCTGGATATTGGGTAATAAAAACTGCTGATTTTGGCTTTAGAGCAAGTGATAGTATGCCTGAAATTTCAAACATTAGAACCATTGAACCTGTGGCGAATAACTTTTATGAAACCTATGGTTTTTCTCCTGACGATAGTAGAATTATTTTTTGTAGCAATATGAACCAGCCGAGTTTTTTAGATGAACATATTTATACGATTGATACACTTGGAAACAATTTATTAAAACTTACATCACAAGATTATAATGAACATGGTTTTTACAAACCAGATGGCAGTAAAATAGTTTGGATGAGCAGTACAAAAAGTACCTACGGTGGTACCGACTGGTGGATGATGGATACCGATGGAAGCAATAAAAGAAGACTTACTTATATGAATGAACCCGACAACGAACAATCAGCTGGTGCTGCACGTTGGGCAGGATTAGGCTCTTTTGCTCCCGATGGTACTCGGTTTGTTGGTGGCGTACAATTAAGTTTAATTACACAAGAAGGAAAAATAGTAATGGTTCAAATTTTGCAATAACCTTAAAAACAATAAATATACAATATGAAAAAAGTTATTTCTATTTTATGCTTAACTGCTATAACCTGCAGTTTATCATTTTCTCAAACAGCAACTAAAGCTGCAGCAAAACCAAAATTAACAGCAAAAGACAGCATGATGTGCGGTAAACAATGGCATGTAGTTTCTGTAGAAGAATGGGCAGTGGTAACCAAACCACCAGGCGAAAAAAATGCAAACGATATGTTACTTTTAAATTTAGATGGAACATATAATTTAATTTTATTTGGAAACAAAAAAGCAGGAACATGGTCTAAAGTGGGGCAATACATTTACTTTGTGGATGAAGCAACAAAAGAAAAATTTAATTACAAGGTAATTAATGTAGAAGCTAAAAAAATAAAAATGGATTACAGAGACCCTGATGAAACGCACAGCTTATTTGAGTACGAATTAAAATAAATAAAAAGCTCTCAAAAATTTGAGAGCTTTTGTTTTTATTTATACATTAGCCTCAATTATCGGGGGATAAAATTAAATGCAAATTAAATCCTACCTGATTACAAACATTTATAGTAATTACAAACGATTAAAAACGTTTTTATAAATAATTAATTTACAAAAACTTAGAAAAATGAGTAGCGCTAACCGGCAAGTTACCACAAATTATAAAAAGACAAAAATATGGAAGTTACAAAATTGTACAATGTAGTTTTTGAGTTAATCAATGAGAATGAAAACTTGAAAATTAATACATTAATTACTAATTTAATTAATAGCATTTCACAAAATCAAGCAGCTCAAATAGAAGGACATCTTAATGAATTAAATAATGCGTTTGATTTAAGTAAAACAAATTTTTATTCGATAAGTTCTTCTACCATATTGAAAGAGATATCCGGAGAAATATATTTTGGAGAAGGTGCAAAGGACGCTGTAAAAGAAATACTAAATTCAACACCTTTCAACAATGCTTTAACCGTACAAAAACTTCAAGAATTTAATAAAAAGAGGGCCGATTTTGTATCTAAAATTACTCAATTAAATACAATCTTCGAATCGCTTGATTTTTCAGCACATTTTTATGAAGATGATATTTATGAAGTAGGATTAATATTCCCAGAAAATGTTACTGAAAATAAGATAAAGAACATCACTACCAATTTGCACAAATGGGATCAAGTCTTTAAAACTTTAAAAGAAATCACAGGTGAGGAAGTTGAAGACACAAAAATTTCTCTTGTTAACAATGGTTCTTTAGAATTCTTTTTTGAAAATGCACCTCAAATTGCTCTTTGCTTATCAATTGCACTTGAAAGACTCGCAACGCTTTATAAACGTATATTAGAAATAAGGACTGCAAGACTTAAGCTTGAAGAACTTGGCGCTCCAAAATCAGAATCAAATGCTATACAAGAACATGAGAAAAAGGTTATTGAAAAAGAAATCAAGGAAATTGTAGAACAAATATTTAAAGAACATGCTACAAAACTTGAAGCTGGGAGAAAAAATGAACTAAAAAATGCTTTAACTAGTAATGTGAAATTCATAGCAAAATCAATTGATAAGGGCATTGCGGTTGAAATTACACCACCAGAAGTTGATGAACCTGAAATAATTTCTGAACCAGAGACGGAAGAAAATAAGAAGGAAAAAGAGACAGCAGAGAAAGTATATAAGGAAAAAATGGCAAAAGTCGAATTAGCAAAAAAACGTACAGAATTAGCGAAAGAAATTTTTAATACGGGCAAGGAAGTTTTTAAATACTTGACTACTGGAGAAGAAAAAGAAGATGATGATAAAAATGAAGAATAACTTGTGGTAACAATGCATATAAGCAATGGCGGGGATTGTGAGTAGTTGAGAATTTTGTAACTAGCATCACAAGCAACTCAGTTCGACAGAGAAGTTCTTCGAAGACCGCCACAGCTCATATGCTAAACGTTAGCTGCCATTTTGGAGAGACAGTGCAATAATTAACTTTACAAAAAAAATAAAAATGACGAAAACAGACATTAAAGCCTACAAAATTGTAGTTGACAATCGGACAGACAGAGCAACATTAATTTGCGTAACATATCGGATTGACACAACTGGACGATATTTTGGAGCAGAGTTCTATGAACTTGTAACAACTTTTGACAATTCTACATTTTCAATTCCATACGACAGAGGTGCCACTTTTCAAGAAGAACTCAGGGTTACGGCAAGAGGCTATGCAGTTGCTCCAGAATATCGTAAAGACATTGAAAAATGGATTGAAAATAAAATGAAAGAGGCTTACGGAGGCGACCTAATCATTTCTATTGAGGACTGTGCAACAAATAAGTAAATGGATAAAAAAGATAAATACAGCGACAAACTAACTAAAGGCAAAACGTTAGCGGTAATGCTCTGACGACTGTTCATCAAAATTAAAATTTAAAAAATTGAAAGGAAAGAATTACATATTATCAATAGCAATTGACCAATATCGAGACAAATCATTCAATTTACTGAATAACGCAAAGTTTGATGCTGAAAGACTTCAAAACATACTTATTGATAAATATGGTTTTGATACAATTCAGGATATCCTTGTAGATAAATTCGCAACAAGAGAAGGGATTATAGGTGCATTAGAAAACCTTAATGGATTTCTGACAGCAAATGATAACGTAATTATCTATTTTGCTGGTCATGGAAAAATTAATCCGAAAACTAAAATCGGATTTTGGATACCTTACGATGCAACAAATAGCTCAACTCATAATTACATCAATAACTCGACCGTCATTGATTGTGTAAAAGGGTTTGAAGCAAAACACGTATTAATTATTTCAGATTCTTGTTTCTCTGGAACTTTTTTATCCCAATCTAGAGGTGTTGACAGCAATAATTATTATTCAAAACTTGATACAAATCATTCAAGATGGTTATTGTCTTCAGGAAGAGATGAAATTGTTTCAGATGGAGAACCTGGACTCGGAAGTCCATTTGCGAATTCATTGATTGAGTTTCTTGATGGAAACACAAATAAGGTATTTTCATTCTCTGAACTAGCAATAAAAGTTACCAAAGACACTTCAAGTTTAGCTAAACAACAACCAATATTTGCTCCGCTTTCCTTTTTTCCTCATGAAGGAGGGGAAATGATTTTTAAACTAAAATTACAAATTGGCAAAAGTAAAGGCGGTTGGGAAGCAAATTTTCAATTATTCTGCGATGCAAAAGAAACTCGTCCGGAATGGCCATATATTTCTAAAGAAAATCCAGAAACTAGGTCCTTAGGTATTTGGTGTGTAGATCAAAGAAGATTTAAAAGAGAAGGAAAACTTAAACCAGATAAAGAGCAACGACTTCATGAAGCAGGTTTCATCTTTAATCCCAATGTCCAAAAATTTTTCAATGGACTTGGCAAGTTTCTTGCATTTATGCATAATACTGGCTATAACTATGTCCCAAATCACCTGAGAACAAAATACACAGAAGAACTTGCTTGGTTAAGAGTACAACAAAAATCATACAAGAAAAATCCTTGTGACCCGAAGGATCCAAATAGTTATCCTCGTTACAGATATGAAATTCTTAAAAAGAATGGAATTGAAATTGAACCGAATCCTATTGAAGATACTTGGCCTCAGTTTAAATTAGATCTCGAAAAGTTCTACAAAACAAATGATAGGTATTTAACTATTCCATCTCAAGTTTCAAAAGACAAGGAAATTGCAAGGCTAGGCAATAAATTAAATGATTATATGGCAAGTTGGAAAAAAGGGCGACTGGTCGAAGACAAGGTAAAATTTCTTTCGAAATTTGTCGACATCAACTATAAATTAAATAAAGATAAAAGAGAATTTGAAAAGCAATTGGCAAGATTAAATGAGTTTCAAAAAGGTGATAGGAATAAAATTCCTAAGCAAGGCAAAAAAGATGTTTCAGGCCTTGGACAATGGTATGCTCAAATAAAGACAGCACTTCAACCTAAGACAACCAAGAAACTCCCACAATGGAAAATTGATAGACTAAAACAAGAAGGCATTATTAAATAGTGAAAGTAACTAAAAGCACGAACCGCTAACAAGCGTTTGGCAAAAAAGCCGAATTCGTCTATTGAAAAATGATTATTCTAAAAATGAAAACTGTGTTTCAAGAAAATAGTTTAAATTCAAATCGCCACCTTCGCACGAGTAGCGATAGCGTATCGAGAACTATTTATTTTATTCAACCATATCTCGATACAGCTTCCTTGCGTCTGCCTACTCGATATGATATTTAAATTTTTGAGAAGCTATTTTATAATACTACCAAATACTCTTTTTAAAATATCGGTAACACGGGCAACAGGATCTTTTCTTATTTTTAATTCTTCTTCTGCAATTAGCTTAAACAAACCATTCATTGCTTTATCTGTTACATAGGCTGTTAAATCAGGGTTTTGTTTTTCAACCAATGGAACTTTATTGTATCCCGTAATGATTGGGTTCCAGTATTTTGTTAATTCTACTTTATCAATAGCAGTTTGAACTACTGGCGTAAATTTTTGTTTTAATTCGGCAGATGTTTTATCAATTAAATATTGTGTAGCAGCATTATCTGCACCTTTTAAAATAGCAAAGCCATCGCCTATCGACATTCCTTTCACAGCATTTACAAAAACAGGAGCGGCATCTTTTGCAGCTTCTTCAGCAGCACGGTTCAATGTCATTTCAAATTTATCTACTTGAGATTTCATTCCCATTTTAATTGCCCAATCTTTTACTTTTTGTGCTTCAGGAGGAAACACAATAAATAATGAAGGGTTTTTATAAAAGCCATCTAGTTGAGAAGCAAAAGCTGTGGAGTTATTTGTTCCTACAGTTAAAGCTTCTTTTAATCCACTTATTACTTCATCATTGCTCAAAGGCTTTTCGCCTGGTGTGGAAGAATTATTTAACGCATCTTTAGCAGCATTTGCAGTATTTTGAATTTGTTGTGCATTACAAGCATATAGAACAACTCCAATCGTTGCGAATAATAAATAAGATATTTTTTTCATAGTTTTAATTTTCTTGTTTTAATTCAATTATAATGCCTAAATTATTTTATTTCACAATCAAACATTTTTTTATTTTCAATAAATGCTTCAAGTTTATCGCCAATTTTAATAGCACCAACACCTTCTGGAGTTCCTGTATAAATTAGGTCGCCAGTTTTTAATGTTATAAACTTTGAAACATAAGCTATTACTTCATCAAAACTAAAAAGTAAATCTTTAGTGTTTCCTTTTTGAACAATGGTATTATTTATTGCTAAATGAAATTCAATTTCTTTATTGTTTTGCAAGTTTTTTTTGTTGATGAAATTCCCGATTGGCGCAGAACCATCAAAAGCTTTGGCTTTTTCCCATGGCAAGCCTTTTTCTTTACATTTGGCTTGTACATCACGTGCGGTAAAATCAATTCCAACTCCTATTTCATCATAATATTTGTGTGCAAATTCAATAGCTATATTTTTGCCAGGTTTATTAATTTTCAAAACCAATTCTACTTCATGATGAATTTCTTTTGAAAAATCAGGATAATAAAATGGCTGCCCATCTTTAATGATTGCAGTGTCAGGTTTAAGAAAAAAAACAGGCTCAGAAGGAACAGCCGCATTCATTTCTTTAGCATGTTCAGCGTAATTTCTTCCAATACAAATAATCTTCATAATCTATTTATTAAAAGCCATTCTTAATTTAATGTCTGTCAACACTTTTTTTGTGTACAAAGGAAAATCGCCATTCATCATCCAACTGTAATAAGAAGGTTCTTCTTTTAATACTTGCTCTACCGGTTTTCCTGTATGCTTTCCAAAATTAAATACTTCAATCCCTTTCTCGTTAAAAATTATTCGCCCCGCCAAATCAGCATTTTTATTGATGTTTGTAAATTCATGCAATGCGCTAATGTCGTTTTTAACAGGAATACTTTTAATTCCTTTTCTATCTTCAAATTCTACACCATCATACTTTTCTAGTTGAGCTAAAAACACTTCATAAGTAGCTTCAATATCTGCCTGTGCGCTATGAGCATTTATTATTTCTTTACCACAATAAAACTTGTATGCAGCTTTTAAAGTACGTTGTTCCATTTGATGAAAAATGTTTTGCACATCAACAAATCTTCTGTTTTTTAAATCAAAATCAATTTCGGCACGCATAAACTCTTCCACTAAAATTGGAATATCAAATTTGTTTGAATTGTATCCTGCCAAGTCGCAATTTTTAAGAAAATCAGCTAAGCTTTTTGCAATGGCTTTAAAAGTGGGTTCATTTTCAATATCCTTATCGTAAATGCCATGTACCAAAGAGGATTGAATAGGAATAGGAATGGTTGGATTTATTCTTTTTGTTTTTATTTCTTTAGACCCATCAGGCATAATTTTTAAAATAGAAATCTCTACAATTCTGTCGGAAGCCACATTAACACCTGTAGTTTCAAGGTCGAAAAAGGCAATTGGTTTTGTTAAATTTAACTTCATACAAAAGTGATTAAATAAAAAGGAGGATTAAAATTATTTTTGAAGTACGAATGTTTTTTTGCTTTCGTTTTGTGCTATACCCACATCAAACACAAAAAACGTTTCAGTGTAGGCTTTGTATCCATCTGCTTCAATTGTAATTTTATATTTACTTGGAGGTAATGCCATAATAAATTTTCCACTTTTTTCGTTTGGATTATAAGAGAATGGAAGAACATCTTTGTTTTTTAAATCTTCAACTGTTACAAATGCGGTAATTGTTTTAGCGCTATCTTGTGTGCTCACATAACCTTGAAGCACAGTAACTTTATCTTCCATATCATTAAACTTAATACGGTAAATATCTAAATCACCAAAACCACCATCACGAGCAGCCGAAATGTAAGCAACTCTGTTATCTTGTGTAAAAGAAATACATCTATCGTCTCCCGCTGAATTTACAGGATAACCAAGGTTTTTAGGAGTAGTCCAAGTATTATCTTCTGGATTCCAGGTTGTTTTAAATAAATCGAAATCACCCATTCCAGCATGACCTTGCGATGAAAAATAAAGCGTTCTGCCATCAGGAGCAATTTGAGGAAAATCCTCTCTGTACTTGGTATTTACTGTTGGTCCTAAATTTTGTGGAATTGCCCAATTGCCATTAGGCAACTTACGAGCCATGTAAATATCTGTTTCTCCTATTCCATCTTTTCTTTTACTACAAAAGAAAATAACATCACCTTCGGGTGTGATAGAACCGGCTGTTTCAAAATCGGAGTTTACATTGCTATTTAATTTTTTAATTCTAGTAAATTTTCCATTTATATAATTAGATGAATAAATATTACCCAAACTATCAATATGGTCAATATAAACTAGCATAGAACTACCATCTGGTGCAAGACTCACTGCTTGCTCATCTAAGCGAGTATTTACAGGAGGTCCGATGTTTTTGGGTTTGGTCCAAACATCACCATTTGGAACAGAAATATAAATATCAGAAGAATAATAACCATCCACTTCCAAAGCACCACCAATATTATCTTTTCTACGCGATGTAAAAATCATAAACGATTCGTCTGCTGTAACAAAAGGATAATAATCAGGATACTCTGAATTTACCTCTTTGCCAACATTAGTGAAAGTAACATTTACAGGATGTTTTACATATTCTTTACCATTTTGACACGTTTCAATTTGGTGTTCCACTTTTTCAAGTTCTTCTCCTTTTAATCCTACTTTATATTTTTCGTAAGATTTTATAGCATCGTCAAAGCGACTTGCATACTGATAAGCCAATCCTAAATAATTAAAAACATCTTTATCGGCTTTATCTTGCTTGCTTGCTGTTTCTAAATAAGGAATAGCCAATGACTTATTAATATTGGTGCGGAGATAGCAGATTCCTATTTTGTAGTTGTATTCATAGTTAGTAGGTTCTAACTTTATTAACTGCTTATAAATAGGAATTGCAGCTAGAAAATTATAATGATTAAAATGTTCTTTTGCATCAGCTGGATCAACTGCTTTTCCTCCTTTAGGTTGTGCAAACGAACTCAACTGAAACATCAGTAATAAAAAAACAACAGAAAATTTTCTTACAATAAAAACGCTATTTTTCACTTTTCTCTTTTCTAATTTTCCTTTCTAGAAATCAACTATGGTACCAAAATACAAAAAAAATCAATTTTAAGTGCTTTTTAGTACATTCTGTTGAGAAAATTAGTTAAACCTATATGGCTTAGGTTGATTTTTTTTAACTATAAGCTCAGTTTTGGGCAAATAAATCCATTTTTTTCTCGTTTTGTCTAATTCATTATCTTTATCCTGTGTCATTAAAACATATAATTTTCTGCTTTTTACTATTCTTGGTTGTTAATTTATACTCTCAACAACGATATTCATTAATTATTAAAAGCATTGATAATCCTCAGATTTTAAAAACAATTAATTATAAGAAAAGTTTTTTAACCAATACAGAGCGAGAAAAAGAACTGCAAAAAGTTTTATTTACTTGTTATGACAATTCTTATTTAACAGCCCAATTTGACAGTATTATAACAGATTCCACGAATAAAACAGCTTACCTTAATTTTGGAAAGCCTTATAAATTAGCTTTTTTAAAAAATGGAAATGTTGATGAAGGCGTTTTAAGCGAAATTGGTTTCAGGGAAAAGCTTTACAATAACAAGCCATTTTCTTTTAAAGAAATAAAACGTGTTCAAGAAAAACTAATTGTTTATTACGAAAACAATGGTTTTCCTTTTGCTTCTGTTAAGTTAGACAACATTGAAATTCAAGATGAAACGATATCTGCAAAATTGTTTTTAACAAAAAACCAAGAACAAAAAATTGATAGTATTGAAATTATTGGAAATGCTAAAATTTCACCTACCTATATTTATAATTATTTAGGCATTAAGCCAAAAAGCAATTACAATGAATCTCAACTAAAAAAAATCAACACCCGCATTTCCGAATTAGCATTTGTTAGAATTACAAAACCTCCAACTGTTAGTTTTAGTGAAAAACAAAATACTCTTACTCTTTCTCTCGATAAAAAAAGAGCAAGTCAGTTCGATGGAATTTTAGGTGTTTTACCTGACAATAAAACCGGAAAAATATTATTTACAGGTGATGTTCGATTAAAGCTACAAAATGGCTTGGGTAGAGGAGAGTTGATTGATTTAAACTGGCGAAAACTACAAACGCAAACACAAGATTTAAAATTAAGACTTACTTATCCTTTTATATTTAAAAGCCCTTTTGGTATTGATTATAACATGAAATTGTACAAAAGAGACACTACTTTTTTAGACATCAATCAAAATATTGGGGTTCAATATATATTAATTGGCGGTAATTATTTTAAAGTTTTTTATAATAATAAAAACTCTACACTGCTTAATACAAAAGGGTTAGAAAACATTCAATCATTACCTCCTTACGCTGATGTACAAGTAAACATGTATGGTTTAGGATTAAGATACGAAAAGCTAGACTATAGATTAAACCCAAGAAAAGGATTTTATATTTTGTTTAATGCCAGCGCAGGAATAAAAAAAATCAAGCAAAATTCAAAAATAAACCCTGCTGTTTATCAAAATTTAAACCTTCATTCCACGCAATACATTGGTGATTTTGAAGGCGGTTTTTTTATTCCTTTTGCAAATCGCAACACCATAAAAATTGGTAACCAAACAGGTTTTGTAAATGGTGAAAATACATTTCAAAATGAACTATTAAGAATTGGTGGACTCAAATCATTGAGAGGATTTGATGAAGAATCGATATTTGTTTCATCTTATTCTATATTAACACTAGAATACCGGTTTTTATTGGAGCAGAATTCATACATTTTTATTTTTGCCGACCAAGCATTTTATGAAAAAAATCAAGTTGGTAATTTGTATGTAAAAGATAACCCTTTGGGCTTTGGAGCAGGAATAAGTTTTGAAACAAAAGCAGGAATATTTTCAATCAATTATGCGTTAGGAAGGCAGTTCGATAATCCTTTTCAATTAAGAAGCGGAAAAATACATTTTGGTTTGGTAAATTATTTCTAAATTTCAGTCATGAAAAGAAAAATATGGATTTCAATAATTGTTATTGCAACATTTATTATTTGTAAATACACCAAATATTTTTACGGTTATATTGTTTTTGGAAAAGAAAAATGGAATGAATTGGATTTTGATATAAAAATTTCATACATCAATTATACTCAAATGATAATTATGAGTATAGTAGCATATTTGATTTTCAAAAAATCCCCTCTTAAAACATTAGGTTTACAAACAGGATTTAAAGAAGGATTGTTGTGTGCCACAATTTGTGTATTGCCAATGGTTGTGGGTTACGGATTACTTTTTGGATTTAATGTTGATTTATCATTAAAATTATTTCATAGGGATTTTGTATTAACAGGATTTTTTGAAGAATTTGCTTACAGAGCATTTTTGTTTGGTCTTTTATTTTTTTATGCTGGCTGGGGTTTTATCCCTGCAGCTTTAATCACTTCTTTGTTTTTCGCAGCGGGGCATTTGTATCAAGCGCATGATATAGTAAGTGCAATATCTATTTACATTTTTACTGCACTTGCAAGCACAGGATTTGCTTGGTTTTATCTTGCATGGAATAGTCTTTGGATGGTTATCTTTTTACATACGTTCATGGATTTTGTTTGGGATACATTTGGTGTACAAGATAATGTTGTAGGAAGTTTGTGGGTAAATGTATTTCGATTTTCAACATTAGGATTAGCAATTTATTTTTCCGTTAAAAAAGCTAAAAAGGAAAATAGGTATTCACTCAAAAATCAAGTGTGGATTAATAAACATGCGCTTTGATGCTTTTTGATTCCTCTCAAAACAAATAAATCCGTAAATTAGAGCTTTCATTTTTTTATATGGATTTTCTATTTTTAATCATTGGTATAGTTGTAGGTTTTGTAATTGCTTATTTGCTACTTAAGGCAAAAGCAAATGCTTCCGTTGATTCTAATTCAATTACAGACAAAGCGGTATTAGAATCGCAACTGAACAGCACAAAAACAGAGAATGAAAAACTATCTTCTGAAATTATACAACTTAGAAACAGTTTGAATGATTCAAAAATAAAAGAAGCCGAACTAAATACTATTGCTAAATCACAAGAAGAAAAATATAGTACACTTAAATCAGAATTAGAAGGATTAAACAAAAAATATTCTGAAACGTTTGAAAATATTGCAAATAAAATATTAGAAGAAAAAACTCAAAAATTTACTGACCAAAACAAAACACAATTAGACATTGTTTTAAATCCTTTAAAAGAAAAATTAAAAGAGTTTGAAGAAAAGGTTGATAAAGCATATAAAACAGAAACAGCAGAACGTAATTCATTAAAAGGTCAAATTGATACCTTAATGAATTTAAACAAACAGATTAGCGAAGAAGCAAATAATCTTGCCCGTGCATTAAAAGGCGACAATAAAGCACAAGGCAACTGGGGAGAAGTAATTCTTGAAAGAATACTGGAATCGTCTGGACTAAAAAAAGATATTGAATATAAATTACAAGTGAATGTTACAACAGATGATGGCAAAAGAGTTTTACCTGATGTTGTTGTGTTTTTACCTGATAATAGACATTTAATTATTGATTCAAAAGTTTCGCTTGTTGATTATGAAAGACTTGTAAATGCTACTTCAGATGAAGACAGGGAAGCATCCGTAAAAGCCCATATTCTTTCTGTAAAAAGTCACATTAAAAATTTGAGCGATAAATCTTATCAAAGTCTAAATAATTTTAACACTCCCGATTTTGTATTATTGTTTATGCCTATTGAATCATCTTTCGGCATTGCAATAAAAGCTGATAACGATTTATTTTCTTACGCATGGGAGAAAAAAATTGTTATTGTAAGCCCTTCTACCCTACTAGCAACATTAAGAACAATTGAATCGCTTTGGAAAAACGAACGCCAAAGTAAAAATTATGCAGAGATTGCAAAAACTGGAGGCGATTTATACGATAAGTTTACTGCGTTTATAAAAGATATGATTGACCTTGGTCAAAAGTTAGATCAAGGACAAAAATCCTACAAAGATGCTATGAATAAGCTTTCCGAAGGAAGAGGAAATGTTGTTCGGCAGGTTGAAAAACTAAAAGAGCTTGGTGTAAAAGCAAATAAAGATTTGCCTCCACAATTAATTGAAAGAGCAAAAGAAGATTAATGAAAAACTTTTTTTTATACATTATAATTACACTTATTGCGGCTGCTTGTGCTTCAACACCAAAAACTACTTCTTCGGGAAAAACCAATTACAAGCGCACAACAAATACAATGCATCCTCAATATGAAATTTTTCATGTGAATGATAGCATAAGCGAATTACACTTTAAAATTTCGAATAAAGAGATACTTTATACTCGACCTGATGCAATTAATTTCCAATCAAATGTATTAATTTCTTATTCATTGATTTCTGCATATATATCAAAAGAAATAATCGACAGCTCTTCTGTAAGGCTTGTAGATATTAATAATGAAAATGTAGATAAATTTTTAATTGGCAAGCTAAATGTAAAAGCAAGAACTCCGCGATCTTATTTTTTAAGAATAACACTTACTGATTTAAACAAAAATAGCAATGTTGTAACAACATTGTCGCTTGAAAAAGAAAATGAATTTAACCGTCAAAACTTTATTGCAAAAACTACAGATGAAATACCTCTTTTTAGAAATAATTTCAAAGCAAATGAGGAGATAAATATTCATTATAAATCAACTCTTTTTTCTCAGGTATGGGTTCGTTATTACAACAGAAATTTCCCTCTTGCTTCTCCTCCATTTTCATTTGTTGAAAACAATAAATTTCAATACAAAGCTGATAGCTTATTCACATTACCAATTTCTAAAAAAGGAATCATAAATTTTTCTTCCAACAAAAAAGGATTTTATCACTTTCAAGTAGATACTAATAGCAGAGATGGATTTACATTATTTAATTTTTCCGAAACATTTCCCGATATTAAAAAAGCAGAAGATATGGTTCCTCCGCTTCGTTTTATAACATCTCGGCAGGAATACGAATCACTTATCAACAGTAACGACAAACGTGCTGCCGTTGAAAAATTTTGGTTAGACTGTACAGGAAATACGGACAGAGCAAGAGAAATAATAAAAAAATACTATAACAGAGTTCAAGATGCCAATGAATATTTTACATCTTATATAGAAGGCTGGAAAACCGACAGAGGTATGATATTTTTAATTTACGGTTCACCAAATATTATTTACAGAACTGCTAACTCTGAAACATGGATTTATGGTGCTGAAAACAATATTAACTCGTTACAATACACTTTTTCGAAAGTGAACAACCCTTTTACAACCAACGATTACTCATTAGAAAGATCAGAAATTTACCGCCAACATTGGTATTCAGCTGTAGATGTATGGCGACAAGGAAGAGCTTATTTACAAGATTAATAACTATAAAAATGCAAACGAAAGAACAAGCAAGAGAAAAAGAAAGTTTAATTTTTGGATTACGTCCAATTATAGAAGCTGTTAAATCAGGTAAGAGTATAGACAAACTCCTTATCCAAAATGGTTTAAAAAACGAACTGTTTGGTGAAATGATGAGCTTAATTAAAAAAAATGAAATTGTTTATCAATACGTTCCGCTTGAAAAGTTAAACAGACTTACCACCAAAAATCATCAAGGAGTGGTTGGGTATATTTCAACTATTGAATACAGTAAGATTGAAAAAATTCTTCCTTCTGTTTTTGAATCAGGAAAAACACCTTTAATTTTGATATTAGATAGAATTACAGATGTGCGAAATTTTGGAGCAATATCCAGAACGGCTGAATGTGCTGGTGTGGATGCCATTGTTATCCCTGCACGTGGTGCAGCACAAATAAATGCTGATGCCATAAAAACATCAACAGGAGCTTTGCATAAAATACCCGTTTGCAGAGAAGAAAACTTAAAAGATGTAATTAATTTTTTACGAGAAAGCGGATTACAAGTAATTGCTTGTACTGAAAAAACAACTGAAAATTATTACAACATCGATTTTACTTTACCAGCAGCAATTATAATGGGTTCAGAAGAAAATGGAATTTCATCTGAATATTTAAAAATGGCAGATTCAAAAGCTAAAATTCCTTTGATGGGTGAAATTGATTCATTAAATGTTTCGGTTGCTACTGGAATTGTTTTGTATGAAGCTGTAAAACAAAGATTATTGGAAACAAAATAAATATTTTTTCTTTTTGAGTTTCCGAAAGTTTATTTATACAATAATATAAGTAAACCGTGCGCTGTCAATTCGAGTGTTCACCGCTATGTGAACATATCGAAAACGTGTGAAAGGTTTATTAAAAACCTTTCTGTTTTCTTTTTTCTATGTAATCTGTGTGTTGTCAGTTCGTTTACTCCTATGGAGAGTGTTCACCGACAGGTGAATGTATCGAAAACGTGTGAAGGAATTATTTAAAACCTTTTTGCTTTCTTTTTTCTTGATAAAAAAGAAACAAAAAATCAAGACAGCAAAATCGCTTCCCGCAAAAGTCTTGTCGCCATCGTTTGCTGTCATTCCTTCCCGCTACTTCGAAAGCTTATTTTATTTTCAATAACAAAACAACCGTGCGCTGTCTGTTCAAATGTTCACCGACAGGTGAATGTATCGAGAACATGTGAAGGAATTTGCAGTGTAATAATTTTTAATGCTTTCAGCTTGTATTATAAAAAAAGACTGAAACAAAAGGTTTCAGTCTTTTTGTGTTTGTTAAAAATTTTCTTTTTATTTCTTAGCGCATTTATCGCATGTTTTACCCATTGCTTCAGCATCTTTGCAACATTTCATTTTTTCTTTAGTTGCTCCTTTTTTGCAACAATCTTTTTTACTATCAGCTCCCATTTTGCAATCAGCCATTCCAGCATGAGCAACACACATTTCTTTCTGTTCTGATGTGCAGCCAACCGAATCGCAATATTTTGCACAATCTTCTTTACTCATACTCATGCATTTATTCATATCGCATTTTGTTCCGATAAATTTACCATCAGCACCATACATACTCATACAAAAAGCTTTTTGCTCAGGAGTACAACCTTTTTCATCGCACATTTTTGCACATTCTTCTTTTGTCATTTTTGCACATGCATCCATATCACATTTCCCCATCATCATCTCACAACCATTCATTTGCATTGCTCCTTTTTTGCAACAATCCATTTTAGCTGAATCCATCGAACACTCATTCATCATCATTTCACATTCGTTATTCATTTCTGAATTTGAATTCATCGCAATGTATGGAGCAATAACCAACGAAACAATTGACATTAATTTAATTAAAATATTCATGGACGGTCCTGAAGTATCTTTAAATGGATCTCCAACAGTATCTCCTGTAACCGAAGCTTTGTGTGGCTCTGATTTTTTGTAGAACATTTCTCCATTGATTAACACTCCTTTTTCGAATGATTTTTTAGCATTGTCCCACGCGCCACCGGCATTTGATTGAAAAATTCCCATCAACACACCTGATACGGTAACACCTGCTAATAAGCCTCCTAATACCTCTGGTCCCCAAATAAAACCAACAATTACTGGAGTAATCAATGCTATTGCGCCCGGCAACATCATTTCACGGATACTTGCTTTTGTAGAAATGGCAACACATTTTTCATATTCAGGTTTTGCTTTATATTCCATAATTCCTGGTATTTCACGGAATTGGCGTCTTACTTCTTGAACCATATCCATTGCTGCTCTTCCTACTGCTTGAATACATAATGCCGAAAAAATAAATGGAATCATCCCTCCAACAAATAAACCAGCCAACACTGGTGCTTTGTAGATGTCAATTGCATCAATTCCTGCAATACCAACAAATGCTGCAAATAAAGCCAGTGATGTTAATGCTGCGGATGCAATAGCAAATCCTTTTCCTGTAGCTGCTGTAGTGTTACCAACAGCATCTAAATTATCTGTACGTTCACGAACTTCTGGTGGTAATTGGCTCATTTCTGCAATACCACCTGCATTATCTGCAATTGGACCAAAAGCATCAATAGCTAATTGCATAGCGGTAGTTGCCATCATACCTGCTGCTGCAATTGCAACACCGTACAGTCCTGCAAAATGATACGATGCCATAATACCACCTGCTAATGTAAGAATAGGAATAACAGTTGATTTCATCCCTACTGACAAACCACCAATAATATTGGTAGCATGGCCTGTAGAGGATTGTTGTATAATCGAATTAACAGGGCCTTTACCCATTGCTGTGTAATATTCTGTAACAATACTCATAATAGCACCTACCACAGTTCCCACTACAATGGCTAAAAACACATTCAATCTAGAAAATTCATATCCTCTCAAATTCATTGTTTCGGGTAACATCCACATAACAACAAAATAAGATGCTGCAACTGTAAGTATCATTGATGACCAATTACCTAAATTTAATGCATTCTGAACATTTGATTTTTCATCTTTTATAGTTACAAACCAAGTTCCTATGATTGAGAATACAATACCTAAACCGCAAATTACCATTGGTAATAAAATTGGAGACATTCCTCCAAAATTATCGGTAACCGTAATTTCTTGTCCTAATACCATCGTAGCAAGAATAGTTGCTACATAAGAACCAAATAAATCAGCACCCATACCAGCAACATCTCCCACATTATCACCTACATTATCAGCAATGGTTGCAGGATTACGAACATCATCTTCAGGAATCCCTGCTTCTACTTTACCAACTAAATCAGCTCCAACATCAGCAGCCTTAGTGTAAATACCACCACCTACACGAGCAAACAAAGCAATTGATTCTGCTCCTAATGAAAATCCTGTTAGTACTTCGATAGCTGTTTTCATTTGGTCGCTATCTACTTCAACAACATTAAATACTCTTAAGAAAACAATAAACAATCCACCCAAGCCTAATACTGCTAAACCAGCAACGCCCAAGCCCATTACAGTTCCACCTGTAAACGAAACTTTAAGTGCGTGTTTTAAACTTGTACGAGCAGCTTGTGTTGTACGAACGTTTGCTTTGGTAGCCACCTTCATCCCTATATATCCTGCAGTTGCAGAAAAAACTGCTCCTATAATAAAAGCAATAGCAATAATCCAACTTGAATGGATTGCATGTCCATTTACTTCATGAACAGTTCCGGAATAAGCCAATAATGCAGCTGCAAAAACAACAAAAATGCTTAATATTTTCCATTCTGCTTTTAAAAAAGCCATTGCTCCATCGGCAATATAACCTGCAAGTTCTTGCATGTTACTATCTCCTGCATCTTGTTTACTTACCCAAGCCGATTTGATTGCCATTACTACCAATCCTAATATCCCTAAAGCGGGCACTAAATAAATTACGTATTCGTTCATAGTTATTATTGTTTATTATTCTTTCTTTATAATTAAAAACCCCTTAAAAAGGGGTGCAAACTTATATAATTTATCCTAAATATCAAAAAAAGGGATAAATGTCCCTTTTTTTCTTTAGTTAACTATTAATAATCAAGCATTTACAGTTTGAGACATCTTATTTTTGAGTGGTGCAGCATACATCTTTATAAACAAATTGAATAAAGTTTCTTTGTTACCTTCAATTTTAGATGTATTGGATTTAATGTATTCAATAAATGCTTCTTTTTCTTGGATTTTATAATGCTGTTTAAATTCTTCGGAACCATTTAAAATATCAAAAGCTATAAAGTTTAGATTCCAAACTTTATAATCATTATATATTTGATTATCAATTAATTGAGTGAGTTGTTTGATCTTTTCATTTTCGTTATCTAATTTATTTAAATCCTCTAATTCGTTAAGAATAGGAGTTCCAATTGCCAAATGAATTTTTCCTTTTTGTTGAGTGATTCCTGTTAAAATGCTATTCAAATCTTCTCCAGAAGCTTTTTTGTATTTGGTATGTAAAGATGATAAATACAATTCATTTACTTTTAATAAATCGCAAGGTTCATATTCATAAGAAATTGTCATCGGAACAATTTTCAATTGCTTGAAATTTTCTCCGAAATTTGATTTTCCACTGATATTTAGCATTTTCAACAAACCTGTTTGTGTTAAATCGTTACCATCTTTTGCCCTTCCATTGCGTTGTGCAATCCAAACAGAAACTTTTTTATTTAAAATAGTATGCCGAATATATGCTGAAAGTTTTTTGGAAATATCGTATAATTCTCTAGCTGTTCCCTCTCTTTGAACGGTAAACATTCTATTTATTTTACCAAAATGAGTAATAAAACCTTGTTCCATTAAATTATTTCCAAAAGTAATTTCAGATGTGTCATGCCCGTGCTGAAATAATAGTACTTGCAAAATAGCCGAATCCAATAAAATATCACGGTGATTGGAAACAAATAAATATTTTTCGTTAGGGTTTATATTTTCAAAACCGCTAAAAGATAAACCTGTAGATGTTCGTTTTACAAT
Source organism: Arcticibacter sp. (assembly GCA_021155045.1). Taxonomy (GTDB): domain Bacteria; phylum Bacteroidota; class Bacteroidia; order 2-12-FULL-35-15; family 2-12-FULL-35-15; genus 2-12-FULL-35-15. The sequence goes on along the minus strand of JAJNQB010000013.1, from coordinate 162,802 downwards.
CTCACGAATAGCATTGTCCATAAATTCTCTCTGAAAATCAGCAGCAGCGTTTACTCTATCAGCTTTTGCTTCTACATCAGCAAAAGTCATATCGGGCCAAAAATAATTTATCAACTTCATAAACAATGGGTCTTTCATCATTTCTCGAAGCATGCCATTTGTTTCGTGATCGTAATAGGGTCTTATATCGTCAAAATTATATTCTTCTTCCATAATGTATTTTTTTTCGGAACTAAAAATACAATTTATTTTGGTTTAAAAATGGATTAAAAAAAATAAAAACTGTAAAAACTTACCAAATAACTATCTTTGCGCACTATGTTTTTAAAAGCAAGCAAGTATATTTTCAAATTTCTATTTTATAGTTTTTTAAACTTTACCGACTTTATTTTTCTGTTTTTGTTATGGTTTATAATTACTGTAACTATTACTCCTCCCGAAATAAAAAATATTGAAGTGCTAAACTTGGAACGTATAAAAATCGACACTGATTTTTATACAATCAATAATAACTGGATAAAAAAAAGTGAAACTGGTTTGTGGGAAATATATGTTGAAGGCGATGGATTTGAACGTGGAGTAATTGAAGGGAAATTGAATAAAGAGCTTGCTGAAAAACAAGAAATTGCTTTTATCAATCAAATTCAAGAGATGATTCCTTCGAAAGCCATGTTAAATTATTTGAAATTTTTTATTGCCTTTTTTAATCGCAATTTAGATAAACATGTAATTGACGAATACAAAGAAGAAATTTATGGTGAATCTATTTATGCTTCTGACAAGTTTGATTTTGTTGCTCCAAAATATTATAGAATGTTAAACTATCATGCAGCGCATGATATTGGCCATGCATTGCAAGATAAAAACATGACAGTAGGCTGCACAGCTTTTGGCGCATGGGCAACCAAAACAGAAGACAGTACACTTTTAATTGCTCGTAATTTTGATTTTTATGTTGGTGATGCTTTTGCTGAAGACAAACTCATCAATTTTGTAAATCCTAAAGAAGGCTATAAATTAATGATGGTAAGCTGGGCAGGAATGATTGGAACTGTTTCTGGAATGAATGAAAAAGGTTTAACTGTTACCATTAATGCTTCCAAATCTGAAATTCCGACAGGTGCCGCTACTCCAATATCTATTGTAGCAAGAGAAATTTTACAATATGCTAAAAATATTAATGAAGCATTTGAAATTTCAAAAAAACGAAAAACATTTGTTTCGGAATCGCTATTGATTGGTTCTTTAGAAGATAATACTACTGCAACAATTGAAAAAACTCCTTCGAAAACAGAACTGTTTAAAGCTCCAAACCCCGATTATATTATTTGCGCAAATCATTATCAAAGTGAATCGTTTTTAAATGATAAAATAAATTTAGAAAACATAGAAAAATCTTCCTCTGATTATCGCTTCAAACATTTAACTCAACTAATCAATAATAATTCGAAAATTTCTGTTATAGATGCTGCAAAAATAATGCGTAACCAAAATGGCTTGGATGAAAAAAACATTGGTATGGGAAATGAAAAAGCCCTAAATCAATTAATTGCTCATCACTCTGTGTTATTTAAACCAGCTAAACTGCAAGTATGGATTTCAACCAATCCTTTTCAATTAGGACAATATGTTTGTTATGATTTAAACAAAGTATTTGCCGAAGCTCCTACCTTAAAAACTAAAAAAGAGTTGTATGAAAAAGAGTTGAATATTCCAGTCGATTCTTTTTTATATTCGAATGATTTCCAAAAATTTAATGCTTATAAACAGATGAGGACCTTACTTCAATTCATTCATGAGCATAAACTAAAATATGAATTATCAAGAAAAAATATACAACATTTTATTGATTGTAATCCCGAATATTGGGAAACATATTACCTTTTAGCAAACTATTTTAAAAATCAAGGCAATTATTTAAACGCAGAAAAATTTTACAAATTAGCATCGACAAAGGAAATAACAACCATTCAAGATGTTGAAAACATAAAAAAAGAGTTAAAAAAAATAGATGAATTACTTAAGCAAGGAGTTATTTCAACTGTTGATTCTTGTTCTAAAGGAACATGAAACTTGCTGTGATTGGCAAAATTCGTAAATTCGTAAAAATTCGTTTTTAGTAATGATAATAGGCATAGGAACCGACATAGCAGAAGTACATCGCATAGCAAAAAGCATTGAAAATATTAGCTTTAAAGAAAGAGTATTTTCAAAAAACGAAATTGCCTACTGCGAAACAAAAACAAATAAAGCAGAAAATTATGCTGCCCGTTTTGCTGCAAAAGAAGCATTCTTTAAATCAATAGGAACTGGCTGGCGTGGAGGAATGGCATTTAATGAAGTGGAAGTAATTAACGATGAATTAGGAAAACCTACATTAAATATTGTAGGGCAAACTGCCGAAATAATAAAAGAAAAAAACATTACACTTATTCATGTTTCGCTTTCGCATATCAAAGATGTTGCAATGGCTACAGTTGTGTTGGAGAGTTGATTGCCAAATGTTAGTTCGAATGCGAGGAATCTTTGCTTTTCCTTTATAACTTTCTTTTAAAAATTTGTGTATTTCACTTTGCGATAATCTTTGCGCTCATTGCGGTTACATCTTCGAAATCTTTTTTAATCTTAACTATCATAAAAATCAGTGTGCCATTTACCTAAAATATGTAAATTCGCAATTCGTTTATGATACCCGAAATAGAAACTAAACCCTTAGCGGAACAAAAAAAATATCAGGAAAATAAATTACCTGAGCTTTTGAATTACTTAAAAAACAATTCAACCTATTATTCCGAATTATTTCAAAAAAAGAAAATTGATGTTTCTGCAATCAGAACAATTGAAGACTTACAAACTATCCCTGTTACCACAAAAGATGACATCCAAAATTACAACAACGATTTTATTTGCGTACCTCAAAACAAAATAATTGATTATATAACCACTTCTGGAACATTGGGCGATCCTGTTTTATTTCCAATGACGGATAAAGATTTAGACCGCTTGGCATACAATGAAGCTATATCTTTTGAATGTGCAGATTCTACTAAAGATGATGTGTTTCAATTAATGACAACATTAGACAAACGTTTCATGGCTGGATTAGCTTATTTTTTGGGAATCAGAAAATTAGGTGCAGGAGTAGTTCGTGTTGGTGGAGGAATACCCGAATTACAATGGGATACCATCAATAGAATTCACCCAACAGCGTTTGTAACCGTTCCTTCTTTTTTATTAAAACTGATTGAATACGCAGAAGCCAACAATATTGATTACAGGAATACGTCTATCACAAAAGCAATTTGTATTGGCGAAGCATTGCGCAATCAAGACTTTTCATTAACTACCCTCGGACAAAAAATAAAGGATAAATGGGATATTAAATTATACTCTACCTACGCAAGTACCGAAATGAGTGCTGCTTTTACAGAATGTTCCGAAGGAAAAGGCGGGCATCACCATCCAGAACTAGTAATAATAGAATTTTTAGATGATAATGATAAGCCAGTAAAAGAAGGTGAAGCAGGAGAAGTAACCATAACAACATTAGGTGTTGAAGGAATGCCTTTGTTACGATTTAAAACGGGTGATTTATGCCATCATTATTCCGAACCATGCAGTTGTGGTAGAAAAACAATTCGTTTAGGACCAATTGTTGGGCGCAGAAAACAAATGATTAAATACAAAGGAACAACACTCTACCCTCCTGCCCTATACGATATTTTAAATAATATTGATGGAGTAAAAAATTATGTGGTAGAAGTTTTTACAAACGAGATAGGTACAGACGATATTTTAATACGCATTGGCTGCGAATCCATTCCGGAAAATTTTGAGAAAGATATAAAAGACCATTTTAGAGCTAAGTTGCGTGTTGCACCACAAATAAAGTTTGAGGATGTGGATGTAATTAGTAAAATACAATTTCCAGAATTAAGCAGAAAACCAATTGTGTTTTTTGATAAGAGGTAAATTTTTAGAAAAAAATAAGTTGAGAATCATTTTAATTAGAATAATATTCTTTTATATTTGCTGAAGCATAAACTAAAAACTAAATCATATGAAAACAAGATTATTATTAATTGCAGGCTTTATTGCCTTCATGGGAATAAACGCAAAAGCACAAAAAATCACTGAGGGAGATAAAAAACTTTCTTTTCTTGCGGGTGAAACAAAATTTAATATCGAATACGATTATACGGATATGATGGTTGGGAAAAAAACCGAAAAAGAATATCTAGATGAAAAAATCAAAAAAGGTAATGAAAAACAACCTGGTAAAGGCGACCGTTGGGCAGAGCAATGGAAAAATAATCGTTCTTCTATGTATGAGCCAATGTTCGAAGAATTGATAAATAAACAATTATTCAAAGGAAAAACCAATGCAACTGCAGCAAAAAATGTAAAAGATTCTAAATATACAATTCGTGTGAAAGTACTTGTAACAGAACCTGGTTTTAATTCTGTTGTGATGAAGGTGAACCCATTTTGTAAGTTTGAGATTAGCTGGATAGAAACAGCTACAGGCAAAGTAATGGCGAAAGGTGAAACAACTGCACAAGGCGTAAATATGGGTGGTAGCGATTGGGATTTTGATCCATCAAACTCTATCAAAGAATGCTATGCAAAAGCAGGTAAAACAGTTGGTGCTTCAATGGCAAAAGCAATGAAAGCTAAAAAATAAAAAACATGATTTCTTTTAAAAATCCCACTTGCTATCAAGTGGGATTTTTATTTATCTTTCAGCCAAAATTCAAATATATGAAAATTAAAAAAGATACCTTTTTAATCGCTTTTTCTATAATAAAGATTTTTGCTTTTGCTCAAAGCAATTCCCCCTATACAATAAGAAACTCTGCAGAATTTGAAAGTTTAGAAAAGTTGCCAATAATTCAAACTAACACAAATGCTAATGGAGGAGGTATATTAACCTACGCAAAAGGCGAAAACATTGAAAAAATTGCCTTTCAAACTTTTTCAGCAGATTTGAATATTGAAAACAGTAATACTCCAAACATCAAGTCTCTATTTGCTAACAAAAAAACTTATTTCAGTAGGTTCTTATCTCTAAACAAAAAATCGTATGTTTTTGTAAGAGAAGTATTTAAAGAAACAAAGACAGAAGGTGTTTCTGCTGTGGAAATTTCACCTTCATCACTCGAAGCAGTTGGTGAACCTATAAAGCTATTTGAAACATCCAGAGGCATTATTTATGGAGGATATGGTTATTCTTCAAGCACATCTAATGATAAATCAAAAATATTTTACAAGTACGATCTATTCAATAGAGAAAGGAAAGATGCTATTAACAAGCAAGAATTTGGCTTATATATGTTTGATGAAAACATGAAACAACTATGGGGAGGTGAATATGAAATGCCTTATACAGAAGCAAAAATGGATATATTGGATTATCAAGTATCAAATGATGGTAAATTATATATGTTATTAAGAGTGATTGAATCAGAAGGAAAAGCATCTGGTTCTCATTTCGAAATTTTTGTTTACGAAAAAGGAAAAAATGAACCTAAAATAATTGAACTTAAAATTGATGAATACACCCCTCGTTCCACTTATATTTATGAGGATAAAAATAACAATATTATAATAGCAGGCTTTTATTCAAAAAAAGGAAACCCTTCAATTGATGGAGCTTTTATGGTAAAATTAGATGTAACAAATGGCAAATTTTCAAAACTAGGTGGTGGTTATTATGAAATCCCATCAGAGCTGATAAAATCGTATATGACGGATAAGCAAAAAGAAAAGCTTGAAAAAAAAGAAAAGAAAAATGAAGGAAATGAGAAAAAAGATTTAGGAATTAACGATTTGATAATTCAAAAGGTACACTTTTTGGAAAATGGTTCAACCGTCATTGTTTCTGAAATATATTTTGTAGTAACAACCACAACTTATGATTCAAAAGGAAATTCAAGAACTACCTACAACACTTATGCAAATGATATTTTTGTTTTTAATATTGACCCTACAGGCAATTTAGCTTGGGTAAAGAAAATACCAAAACGTCAACATGAAGGCGGGTCTTCTGGAACAGGAATATCCATTTCTTCTATAGTAAAAAACAACCATGTACATCTTTTTTACTTGGATCATATTGAAAATTTCACACTAAAAGAAAATGAAGCTCCACGAATGCACCAAAGCAGAGCAGGTGGATATATTGCAGGAATAGATATTAATGAAAAAGGTGATATAATAAAATATAATTTAGGTCCAGCAGCGCAATTCGAAACAAATATGTATATGCGTAATTTTGTTGCTGGAAACAAAAACAACATGGTCGCAATAGAACGAAAGAAGAAGAAGAACATGCTTTTTTCTATCGATATAAAATAGAAATTATTAAATATATTTGAAACGGAATAGCTCTGCTATTCCGTTTTTTATAGCTTTTTAGAAAATGATAAAAATAAAATTTAGCTCTACTCTACTCTTAATTTTCATAGCTAATATTTTAGCTGCGCAATTTGAAAATGATTATACTCCGCTTAAGGCGAGTGGTAACATTCCAGAAGCTTTTGTGAAAAAAGCTAAAGAAACAAGTGAAGAAGAAATTAAAACCATTGTTTATGGAACATCTGATAGAATAGCAAAACAACAGTTTACAGTTGCAAATAATTATTTTTTAAGAGAGTTATTTATGAGTGGTGAAATTCTATTTAATGATCCACTTACTATTTATGTGAATAAAGTAGCTGACGAGTTGTTAAAGAACAACAAATCAGTTAGAGATCAAATAAAAATTTATGTTACTAAAACAGCTGCTGTAAATGCTTACGCTTTTGATAAGGGGTATATATTTGTGAATGTAGGCTTGCTTGCACAATTAGAAAACGAAGCTCAACTTGCTTTTATTCTTTCTCATGAAATAACGCATGTACTAAAAAAACACTCTGTAAACCAATATATAAAAAACATAAAACTTGATAATAGTATAGGGAATTATGAACGAGGTGGCGAAGACAAAGTTTTATCGCGTTACAAATTTTCGAAAGAACAAGAAACAGAAGCAGATGTTGAAGGATTAGCAATGTTCAAACAATCTAATTACAGCGTTAAAACAGTAAACAGAGCATTTGATGTAATGCAATATTCTTATTTGCCTTTTGAATTGCCTGAGTTTAAAAAAGGATTTTTTGAAAATGAATATTTAATTTTACCTGACACCCTATTTCTGAAAAAAACTTCTGAAATAAAAGCAAATGAAGATTATGATGATTCAAAAAGCACTCACCCAAATATTCGTAAAAGAAGAGCTTCCATTGATTCTGAACTAAAAGTTCCTGATGAAGCTTCTCGCAAAAAATACATTGTTTCAGAAGAAGAATTCAAAAAAGTAAGAGAAATTGCTCGTTTTGAGCTGTGCAAAAATTATTTAGTTGAAAGAGACTATATAAATGCAATTTATGCCTCTTACATTCTTTTAGAAAAATATCCAAACAATACATATTTAAAAAGAACAATAGCACAAGCTTTATACAATATATCAACGAACAAAACATATAGAAGAAACAAATCTTCAATTAGTATTTCTGGCTCCATATCTTCTAAAACATATTCAATTCCAAATTATGACAAAATTGAAGGAGCTTCTCAGCGAATTTATTATATGCTGGATAATCTAAAAGACGATGAGTTTAATGTGGTGGCGCTTTCTTATGTTTATAATGCCCACAAACAACATCCGAATGACGAAAGCCTCAGTATGTTTTCAGACAGTTTACTATCTCAACTTGTTAATGTTAATAGTTTGTACTTAAATGATTTTTCAAGATATACTAAAACCGAAATAAAAGCTATGGATACACTAAAGGTTGTTGTATCAGAAGAAAATAAGGACGAAGAGGAAGATAGCAAATACTCGAAAATAAAAAAAGAACAACAGAAAATTGAAATAGAAAATGTAGATGAAAATTTTATAAAATATGCTTTCGTAAATTTTTTAAAAGATGATGATTTTGTTCAACGTTACACCAAAGCAGCTAAAGGTTTAACTCAAAAGCCTTCAGACAAAACAGCAACTACACAAAACAAAAAAAATAGTTATGACGAGCCTCTCCTTGGTATTGATAAAGTAATTTTCCTTGATCCTTTCTATCAAAAAGTCAAATATCAAAACGGAAGTGAATTAGTAGATTTTTATGAATCCGAAGAAAAAGAATCCTTTTTATCGAATATTCAAAAAAAATGTGCCGATAAGTTGCAATTAGAATTTATCAGTTTTTCAAATAAAAATTATTCCACTACAGATATTGATTTGTATAACGAAAATGCATTAATTAATGAATGGTTAGGAGAACGTTTTCGTCATGGTAATAATAACTTTGAATCAATGACTTGCTACAACGAAATGAAATCTATAAGCAAAAAATATGGAACTCCATATATTGCTTGGAGTGGTGTTTACAATAGCAAAGGTAGGCGCAACCAAAACACATACTTTTTTATCGTTTTTAATATTGAGAGCGGAGAATTATTAAAATTTGAAACACGTTATACAAAATCAAAAGACAATAAAGATTTAATTACTTCATTTGTTTACAATTCATTAATGCACGTTAAGAAAAAAGAAAAATAATGAAACGAAAAATACTAACGCTACTTCTGCTTTCAATCATTTTTTGCACTTCAATGGCACAAATACCTGGTTATATGGGAAAAAGATTTTCGGTTGGCTATTCTAACTACTTTTTCCCCGCTGTAATTGGACCAAAACTTAATGCTACCTCTAAAAGTGACGGCATGGGTTTTAACACGACTCATTGCTTTAATTTGGAATACACTATAAAAGCGAGAACAAATTTTTGCATCTCGTATCAACTACAAAATTTAGGAATTAAAACAAATAGGTACTACTATCAAACAATTAATGATGGGTTTTCAACTGCCACAGTTACTTATGAATATGCTCCTAAGCCATACTCTAATATGAAATTAAAAACAAATTCAATAGGACTAGGTTTTAAATTCTATTCAAAAGGAACCTTAGCTCCTGTTGGAAAATACAAAAAAATAGAACTTTTATTATTGTTCAGCAATTTAACATACCCTAAAAACTCTTTTTATACCGATTATTATTCACAGCCGACATATACTAGTATCGGTAACGGCAATTACAACTTCAGCACATTTGCAATAACCTACACAATGGGCAAATCAAGAGTGTTATTTGATAAAATTGTATTGGATTATGGTTTACGTATTGGTGCATTACCAGCTGGTTTTATTGCTTTCCTAAACTATGATGGAAATTTTTTTACAGATGCGCCTAACTCCTATGAAAAGATGTTTAGGCAAGATTCAAATATGAGATTATTGAGACAACAAGTTATTAATGCGCATATTGGAATTAGTTTTTTAGCATTTTAGAAAGCTTCATTTAATCCCCAATAAATTATTATTTCCCATAATAAATTCGCAATTTTGTACCCGATTTTAAGAATGTACAAAACAAAGTGAAAATATCAGCATCTATTTATTCTAACAAAAACCAAAAAGTAATAGACACTATTAAACTTTTGAATGAAAGCAATGTAGATTTTATTCATGTTGATTGTAATGATGATACTTCTGTTTTTGATGACATTGAAGCGATGAAACAAAATTCATCTATTCCAATAGATTTACACATCATCACTCCTACTCCTGATAAGTATTATGATTTATTAATAAAACACCAACCAGAATTTGTTACTTTTCAAGTTGAAGATTTAAAACAGGAACTTAAAATACCAAAAGAATACAAAGGATTAAAAGGAATTGCGATAACAACAAATACATCAATTGATATTTTTGAAAAATATGCAAACGAATTTGGCTTTATGCTCTTTATGGCAACCATTCCTGGTCAAAGCGGAGGAGCATTTGATAAAAGTAATTTTCAAAAAATAATTGATTTTCAGAAAAAATATCCTCAAGCAAAAGTACACGTTGATGGTGGTGTAAATGCCGAAGTAAGTTTTATTTTAAGAAACATGGGCGTTTATGCTTCTGTTTCGGGTTCATACTTATTTAACTCGCAAAACATTGCAACTGCTTTACTTAATTTAAAGCACAATGAAACACAATCGCATTTTATTGTTAAAGATTTTATGCGCAGCATTCAGGACTCTCCAGTTGTTAAAGAGAATGAACTAGATTTAAAAAACGTGTTAGAAAAAATCAATCAAGGTAAATTAGGATTCACACTAGTTGTAAATGATACGAATACATTAAAAGGAATCATTGGAAATGCCGATTTAAGAAAAGGATTGCTTAATCATCTCGACAATTTGAATAATATTTCTTGCTCAGAAATGATAAATACCAATCCAATTACGGTAAACGAAAACATTACAGTGGTTGAGTTGTTAAACACTATAAAAAATCAACCTAGACCAGTTTTATATTTACCTGTAGTAAACGATAAAAAACAAGCAGTTGGTACACTCACATTTATGAATTTAATTAAAGGCGAATTATGATAATACATTTTGACAAATCAATAGGAAACAAAAAAGCGCAAGAAATATCTAAAAAAATAAATGCTTTTATAGTTGAAAAACAAGATAAATATGTTTTAATATCATCGTCATCACACAAAGAATTAGATGACGAATTAAAAAAATTAAGCAGCGAACATTTTGTATTTTCAGACGATATTCAATTAGCTTCACGAAAATATATTAACAAAACTCGAAAGATAAAAATTGGTTCTATTGAAATTGGGGGAGATACGAATAATACGTTACTAATTGCAGGACCATGCTCTGTTGAATCAGAAGAACAAATAATTCAATCTTCCGAATTATTAAAATTATTAAAACTAACATCGTTGCGTGGCGGATGCTATAAGCCAAGAACTTCCCCATACAGCTTTCAAGGATTAGGCTTAGAAGGATTACAACTTTTAGATAAAATGAGAACTAATTATGGCTATTCAATCGTTACAGAAGTTCGTGATGCTTCACAAGTGCAAGAAGTAATTGAGTATGCTGATGTAATTCAAATTGGGGCAAAAGCAATGTATGACCAAGGAATTTTAAGAGCCTGCGCAAAAACAAACAAACCAATTTTAATAAAAAGAGGTTTTGGAACAACATTGCAAGAATTTGTACAAGCAGCAGAATTTGTTCTTTCTGGAGGTAACGACAATGTAATGCTTTGCGAAAGAGGTATCAGAACATTTGAAACAAAAACACGTTTTACATTAGATTTATGTGGTGTTTCTTATTTAAAAGAATATACTAATTTACCTGTGATTTTGGACCCTTCACATGCCATGGGTTATGCTTATGGTGTAGCAGATTTATCAAGAGCATGTGTTGCAATGGGAGTTGATGGATTATTAGTGGAAGTACATCCAAATCCTAAAGTAGCAAAATCAGATGCATCGCAACAATTGACACATCCCGAATTTGAAGCACTTGTAAAAACATTACAACCTATTGCTGCTGCTGTAGGTAGAAAAATTATATAATGAGTTTTAGAAAAAATATAGAATTATTTTGTAGTAAAAAATTAATTACGATTGATAAACTAAAAGAAGATTTAGCTTTATCACCTAACTTTATTGATTTACCTACAACTACTGATTTAATTAGGGTTTCTAATTATTTTAATTATTCTATTGACACCATTATAAAAACAGATATTCAACAAATTGGCTATAAAAACATTAAACTAATTGTATTAGATGTTGATGGAACACTTACCGATGGAGGAATGTATTTTTCCGAAAAAGGGGACCAATTAAAAAAATACAATACAAAAGATGGCTTAATCATAAAAAAATTAGGAAAAGAAAAAGTAATTTTTGGAATTATATCACACAGCCATTATAAAAATATGGTTGAAAGCCGAGCCGAAATGTTAGGAATAAAACATGTTTACATTGGAACAGAAGATAAATTCGGAATACTAGAAGCTTGGCTTAAAAAATTAAAAATAGAACTTTCTGAAGTTGCTTTTATTGGCGATGATATCAATGATTTGGAATTAATAAAAAAAGTTGGATTATCTGCCTGTCCTGCAGATGCAGTAGAACAAGTTAAAAACAATGCTCATATTGTTTTACAAAAAAAAGGTGGCGAAGGATGTGTACGCGAATTTTGTGATTTACTATTTTATTCTAAATAAAAGCAGCCAAAAAAATTAACATTTTACCTCCCCTATAGTAAAGAGGTCGAAGGGAGGTGTAATTAAAAATTTTTATTTTTAGGACTTCTCATAATTTAAATTCAGTAGATTTGCTCAATAAAAAACTGTTATGAAAAAAATTATACTTACCATTTCTGCTCTAGCAATAATACTTACAACAAGCAAAGCACAAGATAAGGCTTTTGAAAAAGGAAATATCACTGTTGATTTAGGAATTGGATTTGGAATCTACGGAACAAAAATACACTCAGAGCATACAAGCAACGTTATTTCTTGGAATGGAACTCAATTTGTAAGCACACCTACAAGGATAAAAAAAGACACTACAGATGGAGCAGGATCTGTAATTTATCCAATTAAAGTAGAATACGGAATCACTAATTGGCTTGGTATAGGAGCTAGATTGGCATACAGCAATTATTTCGAAGAAAGAGATTCGATTACAGGAATTAAACCTAAAGTTTCAAGTTTTGATGCAGGCATTGTTGCCAATTTTCATTTAGTAAAAACAAAACGTTTTGATATGCCAATAAGTATGACTTTAGGCTATTCTCACTTTAAATATCTTTCAAATGATAATTTAAGCTCAAAAGGGGTTGATAATGGTATTAATTATGGAATATCTTTACTTCCTAGAATATATTTTGGTAACCATATTGGAATGTTTTTTAATGTAGGATGGGCAGGCTACAAATATCCTAGCATACATTTTTCAAATTCGAATGACTCTAATTTAAATGATGACAACAACCAAGATTGGAAATATTCAATAAAAGGTAACGGGATGAATATTGGCATTGGAATTATCGGAAAATTTTAGTCAAAAAAAACTTTATAATTGAAAAATGCGGTTATCAGTAATAACCGCATTTTTTTTGAACGGGTAAGAAATATTTTATTTTATATTGGAAATACTTGTTAATGAATATTTAATATTCTAATTTAGTGCTACCATAATATTCTAACTCAATCATTTCAATGATACGAACATATGCTCAAAAATTTTTTCTTTTATTCTTACTTATTATCTGTAGCTCAGCATACAGCCAAGTAATGATTAATGAATTTTCTTGTTCCAACATTAGTACTTTGCCCGATAATTATGGCGATACGCCAGATTGGATTGAAATTTATAATGCAGGAACATCTGCGGTAAATTTAACGGGCTATTATTTAAGCGATAAAAAATCAAATCCCACAAAATGGGCAATTCCAGCAGGAGTTAGTGTTCCAGCAGGCGGGTATAAATTAATTTGGGCATCAGGCAGAAATGCCGTAGTAGGAACAAATGTACATGCTAGTTTTAAACTTACTCAAACACAACCCGAAGCACTTGTTTTTGCTGATCCTTCTGGAGCTATCATTGATTCCATGACATTGAAACCAACACAAGGAAATCATTCAAGAGGAAGAACAACAAATGGCGCAAACACATGGAGTGTATTCACCACTCCCACTCCAAATGCAGCAAACACAGGAGCAAAATTAGAATATGCAACCAAACCTGCAATGAGTGTTAATGCTGGTTTTTACAGCGGAACACAAACCATAACAATAACATCTCCTGACGCTGGAGTTACCATTTATTACACTACAAATGGCTTTACTCCTACTACATCATCTACTGTTTACTCTGCTCCCATTACAGTTTCAAGCAATACAGTTTTGAGAGCAAAAGCTTTTAGTTCAAACCCTAGTATTCCTGCTAGTTTTGTAAATAGTAACAGCTACTTTATAAACTCAAGTCATACTATACCTGTAATCTCAGTTTTTGGAGACCAAATTCAAACTTTACTTGGAGGAACACAAATTAGTCCTCAAACAGGATTAGAATGGTTTGATAAAAACCAAGTTCAAAAAGCAGAAACAGAAGGAGAAGCAAATGAGCATGGAAATGATTCTTGGGCTTACAGTCAAAGAGGGTTCGACTTTGTTTCCAAAGATGAGTTAGGATATAATTACGCAGTAAACCACAAAGTTTTTGATATTAAAACTCGAAAATCTTTTCAACGATTAATTTTTAAAGCAGCAGCGAATGATAATTATATACAAGGAACACCAGGCTTACCAGCACACGTAAGAGATGCCTTTACTCATACGCTTTCACAAAGAGCAAAACTAAATATGGATGAAAGAACAATGGCTTTTGTTGTTGTATATGTAAATGCACAATATTGGGGTGTTTATGATTGTAGAGAAAAAGTTGATGATAGTGATTTTACAGATTATTATTATAAACAGGATGAAAACAACTTGCAATTCTTACAAACGTGGGGAGGAACGTGGAGCGCCTATGGAGGCGCACAAGCACAAACAGATTGGAATGCAATGAGAAATTATATTACCTCTAACAACATGGCTATTCAATCCAATTATGATTATGTTGATAGCTTATTTAATATAAAAAGTTTTGTAGATTACTTTGTTTATAATTCATGGCTTGCAACAGCTGATTGGCTTGACTGGAATACTGCTTGGTGGAGAGGTTTGGATCCAGCTGGCGATAAAAAGAAATGGCGTTACACTCTTTGGGATTTAGATGCTATTCTTGGACATTATATTAATTACACAGGCATTCCAGATCCTTCTCCAAATGCTGACCCTTGTAATGTAGAAGGCTTACCAAACCCTGGAGGACAAGGACATACGCAAATATTAAATGCTTTAATGGCAAACGATGGATTTAAACAATACTATCAATCCAGATATATTGATTTAATGAACACCTCTCTTAATTGCAATTTTGTTTTACCGCTTTACGATAGTGTAATAAACGTAATGCAGCCAGAAATGCAGCAACAAGCAACAAAATGGGGTGGCTCTTTAGCTGGCTGGCAAAGCAATGCAGCAAATTTTAGAAATCAAATGCAACAACGCTGCAATTCACTTACTCAAGGATTAATAGACTGTTACACACTTTCGGGACCATACAACATTACTTATGATGTTCAACCCGCTGGTGCAGGAAATATTAGAATAAATTCTATTACCCCCTCTTCTTATATTTTTACAGGAACTTATTTTGGTGGAATACAAACGCTTTTAAAAGCCAGTGCAAATACTGGTTGGATTTTCGATCACTGGGAATTTACTAACCACACACCTAGCCCAAGTACAGTAAATGATTCTGTGAATGTTAGTTATACTACTTCGGATGATGTGATTGCTGTTTTTAGAAGACCAACAGAGCCACCTGGAGGTTCTGCAGTAGGAGTTCCTACAGCTTTTTCTCCAAATAATGATGGTGTAAATGATATGTTATTTGTTTTAGGAAGCATCACCAATCTAGAATTTGTTGTTTACAATCGATGGGGACAAATTGTTTTCAGTACCAATGACCGTTCAATTGGTTGGGATGGTACTTTTAATGGACAAGCATTAAACTCTGGTGTTTTCGCTTACAAACTCAGCGGAAAATTAGTAAACGGAGAAACTATTCAGCGCAAAGGAAATATTACACTTGTTAGATAAATTATTTATGATTTTCAAAAATAAAATTTCATTCTTCCTATCAACCTTTGTTGTGCTTTTTTCTTTTGAATCTATTTCTCAAGACATACATTTTTCTCAATTCAACGAAACACCACAATTATTAAATCCTGCAGCAACAGGCGTTTACAATGGTTATATGCGAGGGATAATCAACTATAAAAACCAATGGGCTGCAATGGGAAATGCATTTAACACTACTGCAGCATCTTTTGATATTCCTATGTTTGATTATAACGAACGCAAAGCACATTTAGGAATGGGTTTAAATTTTTTTAATGATCAAGCTGGTGATTCTAAAATGGGAATTACACAAGTAAATTTATGTATTGCAGGTATTTTACCAGTTAGTAAAGAAAGTAAATTTTCTGTTGGCTTATCTCTTGGTGGCGCTCAAAATAAAATGAATTTATCTACACTACAATGGGGCACACAATATAACGGGCAAGGTTTTGATACCAATTTAAATTCTGGTGAAAATACTGGTACCACCGCTTTTTGGTATGCTGATATTGGAGCTGGTTTATATTATGAATATTCGAAAGGAAAAAAAACGTTAGATAGAAATGAAGAAAAACGATTATCTATTGGTGTTGCCTATTTTCATTTAAATCAGCCCGTGTTAAAATTTATAAGTGTTGAACAAAAATTATATAGTAAATATGTGGTAAACATTGCTGGACATTTTGATAAAACAGGCACTAAACTTTCTATATTACCTTCTGCAATTGTATTTATGCAAGGACCCAACATGGAAATAACAGCAGGATGTGCATTGCGTTACCGAATAAAAAACGGAACAAAAATAACAGGATTTTACAGCGAAACAGGTTTAGCTATTGGCGTTCACTATCGTGTAAATGATGCTGTGATTCCGTCTGTTACTTTTCAAATGAAAGATTTTTCGATTGGTGTTTCTTACGATTTAAATGTTTCTTCTTACAAACAAGTTTCAAAACTTAATGGAGGAGCAGAAATTTCGCTTAAATACCACCTCATGAAAGGTGCGTTGTTCAAACAAAAAAATATGCTTTAATCCTAAATAGCCTTTTTAAAATAAAATTTGCTTTTTACATTCCCTTTGCTATATTTGTTATGTGAATTATTTACAGGGAAATGTATATTCGGCACTTCCAACCAATCAACCTTCTGATTTTCTAGAGCGAGAGCCTGTCCGACTACTGGCGGAAGCCTGTCCGACTACTGGCGGAAGAGAGAGTTGTCCGACCACTGGCGGAAGTTTCATTTCCCTTATTCATTTATTTAAAACAACATTATGCAATAGTAAAGTATTTATTATTAACACAACAAAAGCAATTAAATACACAATTGCCTTGTTTATTTACTAAAGGGGGTATAAATTTGTATGAATAAATAAACTACATTATTTTTAATGAAGCCTTTTCCTGCTTACGGCTTGGTTTACAAAGCAGAGATGATATAAAAAACTATTAATCTTTAATCTACTAATTTTTTGTTTAAATCCTTTTATAAATACTGTCTTCTGTTTTTTGTTTGTATTACTTTTAATACATCCATTGCACAAAATTGGGTAAATGTAACAACTGATTATATTAAAAATCCAAGCTTTGAAGAATATGACACCTGTCTTGCTGGTCTTCAAAACATAAGTGCTTGTAATGGTTGGTACCAGCCTACTTTAGCTGACCCTGATTATTACAACACCTGCATGGTCTGGCCCTTTCCTCCAAACGCACCAGCCATACCAAATGGCTATGGTTATCAATTTTATCAATTTCCTTTTCATGGGAATGGATTTATTGGAATTTATTCCAATGTATTATTTCCGATAGGGGCTCTAAGTTGCTTACAAGGAGCCTATTATAGAGAGTATGTAGAATCGAAATTATTAAGACCGCTCGAAGCAAATAAATTTTATCGATTTAGTTACCGAATTAATATATCAAATGAACGTGCCGGACTGAAAATTAAATGTGTGGGAGCTTATTTTCATCAAAACGCTATAAACAATAGTAATTGCGATGCTATTCAAGCACAAGAAAATGTGTGTTCACCAGCATACGTTGATGATACTGTAAATTGGACACTTGCAACGGGAGTCTTTCAGTCAATAGGAAATGAAGAGTTTCTTACAATGGGTATGTTTACTGATACGGCAGATACTACTGGTGCTATTATTTGGGACCCATTCACTAGCCATTATATTCTACTTGATAGCTTGGTATTAGAAATTCAAGAAAATAATTATATAAGCCTTCCTAATGTTTTTACGCCCAATGCTGATGGTGTAAACGATGAAATTAATTTTAAGGAGGCTTTTGGCATTATGAATTTCAACTTCAAATTATATAGTCGTTGGGGTGAAGTAGTATATGAAAGTAATGATTATACAAAATCATTTGTGGGAAAAAACAATAATGGCAATTTATTAAATGAAGGTGTTTATTTTTATTTGCTTACAGCCGAATATAAAGATGGTTATAAACAACAATTAAAAGGATTTATTCAATTAATTAGATGATTTAAAATCAATCTAATTATGAAAACAAAAAAAATAGCACTTGCAACAGCAAGTTTTTTATGTGCAATAAATTTAATAGCACAAGGTCCTACAGGTAGCCCTCCTACAGGAAGTAGTGTTCCAGTAAAAGCCAATGCTGCTTGGTACAGAGGTGGTAATGACCCTACTATAGCCCCTGGTGGTTTTAATATTTTTGGTTTTAATGGGAGTAATCCAATCTTACCAATTTGGTATCAAACCAACGCATTAAGCCGTATGTTAATGATGGGTGGTGGCAATACCAATACTGACGGGCGTATTGCGATGGGAAACAATATACCCGCAGCATTTATTCCTCAAGCACGTTTACACTTATTGCAATTTGCAGCAGGTGCTGCAAACGCAGATATGTTTCGTACCGATGGCAACCAAAATGCAGTAAACCAATGGCAACTTTTTACAGGAACTACTACTGCTACTGCCACGCAAAAAGGACGTCTTTTTGTTCCAGTAAATTCTAATAACTTTAATATGGAATCCACTTTAGGTAGTATTGAGTTTTATGCTGCAGGAGGAAATGCTACTGCTCCGAATAATATAATTCAGCAAAGAGTTATTATTTCAAATGGCGATTATTTAAACGCAGCAAATGCTGTGGTTACTGCAAATGTTACAAGAGTTGGAATCAGTTATGGTGACGGTATTGCGCCAATAATTACGCCAAACGCATTACTCCATTTAGGCTATAGTACAAGCCCTGGATACCGAAACTGGATGGATGTGGGAATGTATATAGCCAAAGGCGACAATATGTATGTAGGCTTAAAAGAGGAAGGAAACAACAGGCAAGATGCTGTAATCAATTGGGGAGATGATGGTGTAGCTGCCGGTCCGGATAATCTGAGGTTTATTTTTACGACCAATTCAAGCGGTCCTGCTCCCGCATTCGGCTTTGATGGATTTGAAACAGGAAGAATTACCCCTTTTGGAAATTGGGGTATCGGTAATTTTTTTAATAATCCATTATTCCCTTTTGGGAACCCTGTGAGAAAAATGGAAATTCTTTCTGATAAAGCAGTAGCTAATGCAAACGGTAATCCTCAATTACGATTAACTAATTTTCAGCAAGATCCATTAAATCCATTCACAACAGGTAGATATGCTGAATTACATGAAACTTCAATAGGTGATTTGGGGATTTTAGCTTTGGATAATACATTAAGTTCAACAAATACTGTAGATCAAACTTTTTCTGAACGATTTGTTGGAATAAATACAATCTCACCAGGTAATTCATTGGAAATAAATTCGCAGTTCACTTTTCCAACCACAGCAAATGGGCAAACTCCTTTGCCTTCTCCTAACCCATTACCAACTGGCTGGGCAGGATTAAGATTTACTGATTTAACAAGTATTTCCTCACCACAAGTTAACCCTGGAACAGGAGTGCTTTCTGTTGATGCTAATGGTGATGTAATTTATGTGCCAAACAATGCAAATACATTTGGTGGTATTTGTGGAAGCGCAACTCCGCTAACTCAAAGCTGGGAAGTGCCTATTGACCCTGGTGTTGTTTATAATTTCAGTAGTAAAGGAAATGTAAATATTACAGATGTAACTAATTGTACACCAACAGCTGCTAAACTTTTTGTTAGCACCATTGCCAATGCTTCTATTGCCGCTGTTAATAATAATGCTGGAGGTTTTGCCGGTTATTTTTTAGCTACCGGAAGTACTGGTACTGGTGTTTATTGTAGAGCCCCAGTTACAAGCCCACCATTACCTATTCCACCAGCAACTCCTCCTCCTGCTTCACTTGCTCTTTTTGCTGATGGTGATGTGTTTGTTAGCGGTACTGCTTTTCTTGCTAACCCTGCTATTGTTTCTGACCAACAATTTAAAACAAACCTTGATAGTATTCAATCTGCAATGGATATAGTAAAACAATTAAAACCTCGCACATTTGAGTATATCAATGATGCTCATTTTAGTTTTCCTGCGGGCAGAAGCTACGGCTTTATTGCACAAGATGTAGAACAAGTTATCCCTGAATTGGTTAAAGAAACTGTTGCTCCTCCAACTATCGACTCTATGGGAAATCAAATTTTAGCTCCATTGCCATATAAAACCTTAAACTATCAAGGAATTATTCCTGTTTTAACAAAAGCAATTCAAGAACAACAAACACAAATTTCAAACAAAGATTCTATCATTAATAATTTGAATGATAGATTAACTGCACTTGAAAATTGTATCAATGCTTTAAATTTATGTGGTACACCACAGGCAGTAAATCAAAACAATAATAATTCAAGTACTGCTATTACAACTATTGATTTAAAAGATGGGCAAGCAATTGTGTTGGAACAAAATGTTCCAAACCCTTTTGCTGAACAAACTACTATCAATTATTTTTTACCTGAAACAGTAGCTAAAGCACAAATGCTTTTTTACAATGCACAAGGTAAATTAATTCAAACTGTTGATTTAACTCAAAAAGGTAAAGGTAGTATCAACGTATTTGCTCAAGACCTTTCAACAGGTATTTACACTTACACACTTGTTGCAGATGGCCAAATTGTAGAAACTAAAAAAATGATTAAGCAGTAGAATGTATTAATTATTGTGTATTAAGATAAAAACTCTCTTGGAATTTCAAGGGAGTTTTTTTATTGATAAACGCTAAACAGGCTTTTAGAAAAAAGCTCTGTAATTAAGTGTTTGTAACACTTTCCTGTATTTTATAAGTATAAGAAATTCTAATACCAATAGTGCTATTTTTCCAAAGATTTCCCCTCTCTAATTGTGATTTAATTTTTGTTTAAAATATCTTCCAAAAATCCAAGAAAAAATCACAAAAAAACAAACTTCCAAATCCATTTTTTGCCCTTGTAAATTGGGATAAATTGTTATATTCGCAATTCACAAAAAATTTTAAAAAATGGCAAAATTCAGAAAGCAAGATGCGCTTGATTATCACTCGCAAGGAAAGCCAGGAAAAATTGAAGTTGTACCTACAAAACCTCATAGTTCTCAACATGATTTATCCTTGGCGTATTCACCAGGCGTGGCTGAGCCTTGTTTAGAAATAGAAAAAAATCCAGAAGATGCTTATAAATATACCGCAAAAGGAAACTTGGTTGCCGTAATTTCTAATGGTACTGCTGTGTTAGGGCTTGGTAATATTGGGGCTTTGGCTTCAAAACCAGTAATGGAAGGAAAAGGACTGCTTTTTAAAATTTTTGCCGACATTGATGTTTTTGATATTGAAGTAGATGCTACCAACGTTGATGACTTTGTAAATACAGTAAAAGCCATCTCTCCTACTTTTGGTGGAATCAATCTTGAAGATATTAAAGCACCAGAATGTTTTGAAATTGAAAGAAGATTAAAAGAGGAATTAAAAATTCCTTTGATGCATGACGACCAACATGGAACAGCAATTATTTCTGCTGCTGCACTCATTAACGCATGCGAAATAGCTAAAAAGAAAATTGAAAAAGTTAAAATTGTAATAAACGGTGCAGGAGCATCTGCCATATCTTGCGCCAAACTATATATTGCTGTAGGAGCAAAAAAAGAAAACATCATCATGCTTGATAGCAAAGGTGTTTTAAGAGTAGATAGAAATGATTTAGATGAAAACAAAACATTTTTTGCAACAACAAACAAAAAATTAAACACACTCGAAGAAGCAATGAAAGATGCGGATGTGTTTGTTGGGCTTTCAAAAGGAAATGTTGTAGATAAAAAAATGGTACAATCAATGGCAAAACGTCCGATTGTATTTGCTCTAGCCAATCCTACACCAGAAATCCCTTATGATGACGCAATGGCTGCACGCCCTGATATTATTATGGCAACAGGAAGAAGTGATCATCCTAATCAGGTAAACAATGTGCTTGGATTTCCATTTATTTTTAGAGGAGCCTTGGATGTAAGAGCAACACAAATTAATGAAGAAATGAAACTGGCTGCCGTTTATGCCATTGCTCAACTGGCAAAAGAACCTGTTCCTGATTCAGTAAACTTAGCTTATTCATCAAAAAATATTGTTTTCGGTCCAGAATATATTATTCCAAAACCAATCGATCCAAGATTAATTTATACTGTTGCTCCTGCTGTTGCAAAAGCAGCTATTAAATCAGGAATTGCATTGCGTAAGATTACCAATTGGGATGCATACGTACAAGAGTTGATTAATCGTTTAGGGTTAGATAATAAACTTATTCGCAATGTTTCAAGCAGAGCAAAACAAAACCCTAAACGTGTTGTATTTGCTGAAGCAGACCATTATAAAATTTTAAAAGCAGCACAACAAGTTGCCGATGAAGGCATTGCAAAACCAATATTATTGGGTGATGTAGAAAAAATCAGAAAATTAATTGCTGAAAACAATCTTGACTTAGGAGATATTCCAATCATTGACCCAAGAAGTAAAGAAGAAGAAGACCGCAGAATGGCTTTTGGAGACTTATTCTTTAAAAAACGCCAACGCAGAGGATTTACACTTTATGAAGCACGAAAAATTATGCGTGAACGAAATCACTTTGGAGCTATGATGGTAGAAACTGGAGCTGCAGATGCATTAATTTCTGGACTTACAAGAAAATACAGCGACCCTATTCGCCCTGCATTACAAATCATTGGTGTACAAGAAGGAGTAAAACGTGTTGCTGGTATGTATATCATGAACACAAAACAAGGTCCATTCTTTTTTGCAGATACTACCATGAATGTAAATCCTACTGCCCAAGATTTGGTGGATATAACAGTATTAACAGCCAACAGCGTTAAACAGTTTAATATCATCCCACGAATAGCAATGCTCTCCTACAGTAATTTCGGTTCAGCCGAAGGAGAAGTGCCAAACAAGGTGAGTGAAGCCGTGGATATACTCCATAAAAATTATCCAGGAATGATAGTAGATGGCGAGTTGCAAGCAAACTTTGCCTTGAATAATGAGTTACTAAAAGAACAATTTCCTTTTTCGGATTTAGTAGATAAAAAAGTAAACACACTCATTTTTCCAAACCTTGCATCTGGAAATATTGCATACAAACTTATTCAAGAATTAGCAGGTGCTGAAGCAATCGGACCTGTATTAATTGGGATGAAAAAGCCTGTTCATATTCTGCAGCTAGGAAGTTCTGTACGTGAAATTGTAAACATGATTACAATTGCTGTAATTGATGCACAAACAAAAAAATAAGCAACCATAAATTTAATTTGCGTCTTTAAAACAGAAAACAAAATATGTTAAATCACATCGAAGGAAAAATAGTTGAGAAAACACCAACCTATGCAGTAATTGAAACAAATGGTGTTGGGTACATATTACAAATTTCATTAAACACATTTACAAAACTAGGAGATAGTGAAAAAGGGAAATTGTTTGTTGAACAACTTTATGTGAGAGATGATTTGCCACGCTCATTTGGTTTTTTTGATGTTGCTGAAAGAGGTTTATTTCGGCATTTAGTTTCTGTCTCGGGTGTTGGAGGGACGAGTGCTTTGCTTATGTTATCTTCCTTATCAGCAGACGAAATACAAGCAGCAATTGCAACCGGAAATGTTGCCTTAATAAAAAGTGTAAAAGGAATAGGTGAAAAAACAGCACAACGAATCATTGTTGATTTAAAAGGGAAACTAGGAAAAGACGAATTAAATGCAGATTTTTTTATCACTTCAAACAATACTTTGAAAGAAGAAGCGTTATCTGCTCTTGTGGCATTAGGTTTTAATAAATCAGGAGCTGAAAAAGCATTGGATAAAGTTTTGAAAACAGAAGGAACAGGAATTACTGTAGAACAAATGATTAAGTCAGCTTTAAAGAATTTATAATTCACCTAAAAATAGTGAGTAGCAACACTTTAAAATATATAACCATTGCAGGAGTTTCAGTTTCGCTGATGTCTGTTATTGTATCGTCCGATGCAAAACATTCATCCTACAAACATTATGAAACAAATAACATTATTACTCCAACAATTGCTATTGATACCCCTGATGTTGATTTACCATACAATTTTCAAGACCAATCTACTGGCGATCCTCTAAATTATCCAAATGGAGGAGGTTTAATGTTAAACAATCCTTCTAACATTAATACTTCTGTAGAATACGACCCAACATCTGGCAATTACAACATTAACCAAACGATGGGTGGTATAAATTATCGACCACCAACATACATGGATAGTGATGAATACCAAAATTATTTATTTAGAAAACAAACAAAAAGCTATTGGCAATCACGTTCCCATGCCGAAACACAAAATAATCAACAAGGAGGAAATACTGCCATTCCAAAATTACATGTTGGAGGAGAAATTTTTGATAGGATTTTTGGCGGAAATACTGTTGATATTCGACCGAATGGTTCTGCCGAATTAATTTTTGCCTACAAAGGAACAAAAACAGAAAACCCTGCAATACCTGTTCGCCAAAGAAAAGTAAACACGTTTGATTTTGATATGAAAATTCAATTAAACGTAATTGGAAAAATTGGAGATAAATTAAAATTAACTACAAGTTATAATACACAAGCAACGTTTGATTATGAAAATCAAATGAAATTAGAATATACCGGTTACGAAGATGAAATTATAAAAAAAATTGAAGCAGGTAACGTGAATATGCCTTTAACAGGTTCGTTGATTACGGGTAGCCAAACATTATTTGGAGTAAAAACACAATTACAGTTTGGAAGATTAACCGTTACAGGAATTGTATCGCAACAAAAAGGTAAAAAATCTGAAGTTGAAGTAACTGGTGGAGCACAAACAAGTAAGTTTGAAGTAAATGGTGATAATTATGAAGCCAACAAACATTATTTTCTTGCTCACTATTTTAGAGATAATTATACTGCCGCACTTTCTGGATTGCCTTTTATTAATTCACCAGTAAACATTAATAGAATTGAAGTTTGGGTTTCTAATACAAACAACACAACCGTTGATATTCGTAATGCTGTTGCATTTGCTGAATTAGGAGAAGGAAATCCTCACATACCTGCTACTCTACCGCAATTTATAGTTGATACAGAACCTGACAATTACCCTTATAACTCACAAAATAATTTATATGATACAATCAAAACGGATTCTGTCTATAGAGGTGTTAGTACAGTTGTTGGAGCATTAAGTACTTTATCATCAGGAACGATGCAACAAGGTATCAGTTATGAAAAATTAAATGCACGTAAACTACAACCATCAGAGTATTCATTCAATACCCGTTTGGGTTTTATATCCTTGAATCAACAATTAAACCCTGACCAAGTTTTATGTGTTGCATACCAATACACGTTAAACGGACAAGTTTATCAAGTAGGCGAATTTTCTACAGATGGTATTTCTGAACCGAGATTACTTTTCTTAAAAATGTTGAAAAGTACCGTTGTAAACACAAGAGTTCCAATGTGGAACTTAATGATGAAAAATGTGTACTCTTTAGGTGCTTATCAAATCAATTCAAAAGATTTTAGACTACAAGTATTTTATAATAATGCTCAAACAGGTACTGATATTAACTATTTGCCTGTAACTCCTGCCGAAGTAAATATTGAAGGAAAACCCTTAATACAAGTATTGGCATTAGATAGATTAGACCAGCAAAATGACCAAAGCCCCGATGGTGTATTTGATTTTATTGATGGTGTAACCATAAATGCAACCAACGGGCGTGTTTATTTTCCAGTAGTTGAACCATTCGGTGATTACTTACGAGATAGATTTATACCCGGATCCACAGAAGCAAATGCTTATGTTTTTGATCCTTTGTACGATTCTACAAAAACTGCTGCTACCACACAATTTCCGAATTTGAATCGTTTTAAAATTAAAGGGCAATATCAATCTTCGTCCAGCTCCGAAATTTCATTGGGAGCACCCAATGTACCACAAGGCTCTGTAACGGTTAGTGCTGGTGGTATTCAATTAATAGAAAATCAAGATTATACTGTTGATTACAATTTAGGACGTGTGAAAATAATCAACGATGGTATTTTAAATTCAGGTACTCCAATTAAAGTTTCATTAGAAAGTAATGCGCTATTTGCTATTCAAGCAAAAACATTAATGGGAGCACATTTGGATTATCGGGTAAACAAAGATTTTAATATCGGAGCTACCGTTTTAAATTTAACAGAACGACCTGTTACACAAAAAATTAATCAAGGAGATGAGCCTGTATCTAATACTATTTGGGGATTTGATGCTAATCACAGAACAGAAGCACCTTTGCTTACAAAAATACTTGATAAACTTCCATTACTTGAAACAAAAGAAATGAGTACCATTACTACTGCTGCTGAATTTGCTTATTTGGTTCCTGGACATAGCAAAGCTATTGGTAAAAATGGTAATTCATACATTGATGATTTTGAAGGCAGCCAATCAACCATTGATATGCGTTCTCCTTCAGCATGGAAATTATCTGGCATTCCTCAAGATGTTTCTTTATTTCCGGAAGCTCTTCAAGATAGTACCATTTCAGGTTTTAATCGTGCAAAACTGGCTTGGTACACCATTGATCCTTTATTTTTACGCAATACAGCCACTCTTACTCCAGGCAATATTAACACTACTGTTATGTCTCACCATTTTATGCGTGAAGTAATAGAAACAGAAATTTTTCCTAACAAACAATCACCAACGGGTCAGCCCATTCAGTTAGCAACATTTGATATGGCTTATTACCCTAATGAAAGAGGTCCTTACAATTATGATGCGCAAGGAATGGCGCCTTACTCAACTGGATTAAATGCTGATGGGACTTTAAAAAATCCAGAAAAACGCTGGGGCGGTATTATGCGTTCTATCAGCACCAACGATTTTGAAGCTGCAAATGTTGAGTACATCCAATTTTGGGTAATGGATCCATTTAATTCGGATAATCCTACAACCGATTGGAATACTACTGGTGAATTGTATTTTAATTTAGGAAACGTATCAGAAGATGTTTTAAAAGATGGTTACCGTAGTTCTGAAAATGGATTGTCAACTACACAGCATCCAACATCAACTATTCAAACAGCTTGGGGAAGAGTACCAGTTGTTCAACCTTTAGTAAATGCTTTTAACAATGATCCAGCAGAACGTCCACAGCAAGATATTGGTTTAGATGGAGTAAAAGACGGAGATGAAAACACTTTTTTTAGCTCTTACTTAACTGCAGTTCAAGGTATTTTAACCTCTGCAGCTTATGCCCAAACTGCCATTGATCCTGCTAATGATAATTTTCATTATTTCAGAGGTTCTGATTATGATGCTGCTCCATTAAATACTTTACAACGTTACAAAGATTTTAATGGTACCGAAAACAATTCTCGTACTACAGAAGCCTCTCCTGAGCCATATCCAACACAAGGAACATCTTTACCGGATGTTGAGGACTTAAATCGTGATAACAATTTGAGTACCATTGAAAGTTATTATCAATACCACATCAGCTTAAAACCTGGAGATTTTGCTTTGGGAGTGGGCAATAATTATATCACCAACGTGTATGAAACAAATGCACAAAATGTAAAAGACGGAACTACAAAACCAATAAAATGGTATCAATTTAAAATTCCAATTAAGTCGCCAGAAAATCGTATTGGAAGTATTGAAGGTTATCAATCTATCCGTTTTTTCCGAATGTTTTTAAAAGGTGTCGATAAACCCATTGTGCTGCGCTTTGCAAGATTAGAATTGGTTCGTGGCGAATGGAGAAAATATGGTTTTGATTTATTACAACCTGGTCTTTACATTCCTAACGATGATGCCAATACGTTGTTTGATATTGCTGCTGTAAACATTGAGGAAAACGGGAACAAACAACCTGTTAATTATGTATTGCCTCCAGGAATCGAACGTCAAACAAATGCTGGAACAGCGAATTTAATACGTTTAAATGAACAATCACTTTCTCTTACTGTTTGTAATTTAGAAGATGGTAAATCAAGAGCTGCTTTTAAGAACGTTAATTTTGATGTCCGTTCATATAAAAAATTAAAAATGTTTGTGCATTGCGAAGCATCACCCAATACTGCTGATGTACTTAATCATGGCGATTTACATGCATTCATCCGTTTAGGAACAGATTACACAGATAACTATTATGAATACGAAGTATCATTACAAGTTACACCTCCTGGTGTTTATAATGGTAGTAGCGATGATGATAGATACAGAGTTTGGCCCGAAGCAAATGAAATGATTATTGAGTTTGCAAAATTACAAGCTGCTAAACAGCAAAGAAATACAGCCATATATAGCGGTGCTACCACTTTAACAAGTGAATTTAGCATTACTGTTGATGGAAAAATAATTACCGTAAAAGGAAATCCAAACCTTAGTGCAATTAAAACCATAATGATTGGTATTAGAAATCCTAAACATGGAAGTGCTGCAGATAATGATGATGGCTTACCAAAATGCGGTGCTGTTTGGGTAAATGAATTAAGATTAACAGACTTTGATGAAGAAGGCGGCTGGGCTGCAAATGCACGTGTTACAGCTAAATTAGCCGATTTGGGAACACTATCATTGTCAGGAAATATGTACACTCCAGGTTTTGGTTCTATCGAAAATAAAGTAAGTGAACGTAAACGAGAACGAATGATTCAATATAACATGAGTTCAAATTTAGAACTAGGTAAATTTATTCCAGAACAATTAAATATTCACGTTCCAATGTATGTTGATTATTCAGAAACATTTATAACACCACAGTTCAACCCACTTGACCCCGACATTGAATTAACAAATGTATTAAAAGATAAATCTATACCAGAAGCCGATAGAAAAGAAATTAAAAAAATTACGCAAGATTATACCAAACGAAATAGTATAAATTTTAGCAATGTAAAAAAAGACAAAGGGAAAAATTCCAAGAAAAGTCATATTTATGATATAGAAAATTGGTCAGCATCTTATGCTTATAACAAAGTGTTTAAGCGAAATATAAATATTGAATATAACTCACAAATAAATCAACGAGGAGGGTTGATGTATAATTTTAGTCCTCAGCCCAAAAATATAAAACCATTTGCTAAAACTACCAACAAGTTTATGAAATCGAAATACATGACCTTGGTTAGAGAAACTAATTTTTATCTATTCCCAAATAAATTAGGCTTTGCAACAGATGTTCAGCGTGATTTTAGCTCACAAAAAAATAGAAACATTACGGGAGAAGGTGTTATTATTCAACCCACCTTTAACAAACGATTTGTGATGAATCGTAATTATGATGTTAAATATGATATTACAAAAGCATTAAAACTGGATTTCAATGCAATCAATCAAGAAAGGATTTTAGAATCTAATGGAGACAATACAAAAGAATCAAGAGACACATTAAGAGACGAAATTTTAGATAGAATAAAAACTACAAACTATAGTCATAACACAAATCTGAATTACAATATCCCAATCAATAAAATTCCTCTATTTGATTTTACAACCGCTTCCGTTAGATACGGCTCAACGTACAGTTGGACACGCTCACCAATATTTGGTGCTGTTAAACATGATGCAAATGGAGAATTAATTCCAACACAAGATACTTTAGGAAATACAATTCAAAACTCAAGAAATATTCAATGGACAGGACAGGCAAACATGACAACTTTCTACAATAAAATTCCTTACTTCAAAAAGATAAATCAAAAAAATCAGAAAAAAGGAAACAGCTCTTCCACTGGAAAAAATGCAAATGCGATACAAAATGGAAGCAATAAAAATCCGGCTGATAGCACTAAGAAAAAAGATAATCAATATGAAATTTTAGAATACATTGCAAGAGTAGTGATGAGCGTAAAAAATATTAATGTAACCTACTCTACTACTGAAGGAACGTTGCTTCCCGGCTACAAAGGCAATTCTCAAATTATGGGTATGGACGAACATTTTGATGGTCCTACACCGGGTTTTTTATTTGGTAGCCAAAAAGATATTAGAGATAAAGGTATTGCCAACGATTGGTTTGTAAAAACGCAATCACTCAACAATATGTACACGCGAACATACACAGAAAATATAAACCTAAGAGCAAATACCGAGCCTCTACCCGATTTAAAAATTGAGTTTACAGCTAATAAAACTAGTGCAAAAAGTTTTAGCGAATTTTTCCGTTGGAACAGAGATTCTTTAAAGTTTTTAAAACAATCTCCAGTTGAAACGGGTAGCTTTAGTGTAAGTGTTTTAACATACAAAACATCTTTCTCAAATGGAGATGCTATATTTCAAAAATTCTTAAATGCTCGTGCAGAAATATCAGCACGTTTGGGAAGCGAAAATCCTGATTCAAGAGGCACTACTCCAATAAATGGATTTGCAAAAGGATACAATGCAGAAGCCCAAGATGTTTTAATACCCGCATTCTTAGCTGCATATAGTGGAAAAAACCCTGGCTCGAATAGATCAAAACTAAATACGCTTAAACAAGTCCCTCTTCCAAATTGGCGGCTAACTTATGATGGATTATCAAAACTCGAAAGCCTGAAAAAACTATTCAAATCGGTTACGCTGAGTCATGCTTACCGCTCATCGTATAGTATTGGTGGTTACACAAACAATTTATTATTCTCCGACCCTGATAATGATGGTTTTACATCCGTTAGAGAAACAGTATCTAGCATTGCAAACAATCCTAATTATATTTCGCAATATCAAATAAACACAGCAACTATATCTGAACAATGGAGTCCGCTAATTAAATTTGATATGGTGCTACAAAACAGTTTGCTTGTGAATGTTGAATTTAAAAAGGATAGAAACATCTCATTAGGTTTAACAAGTAAAACAGTTAATGAAGTTCAAGGGCGCGAAATAGTTGCTGGTTTAGGTTATAGATTAAGGGATATAAGAGCTGGTAAATTAAAAATTGGAAACAAACCAATAAAAAGCGATGTGAACTTAAAAGCAGATATTTCTTTCCGTAAAAATGAAAATATTATGAGACGTATTGTTGAAGAAGTTAGTCAATCAACAGGCGGTACAAATATTATTTCATTAAAAATTTCAGCTGATTATATTATTAATGATAGAATAAATATTCGTGTTTTTTATGATAGAATTTATAACAAACCTGTTATTTCTACATCCTTCCCTACGACCAATACAAATGCTGGTTTAAGTTTACGTATTACACTTTCTAATTAATTGGCTGATTAAAAATTGAATTTATTAGTTGATAGAAGTTGTTAGAGTCCATCCAATTTTTTTCGGATTGAATTTTAAAGGCGAGTTTACAACACTTAAGCTAATGTAACATCAAATCACAAAACCAAAAACCTTTTGTTTTTGAATCAATTGTGTTTAGCTCTATTGGCTTATAAAGCTTCTCTCCTATTTTAAATTTTATTGAAAAATTAAATATCGGTCCTTCGTAACAAAAAGTATGAAACTCTCCATTTTCGCCACATACATCAACATTTGTTGGTAATTTATTTATAAAAGATTGGTTCAGCTTCACTCCTACTTGTTCTTCGTTTAAATGTTCATCGTTTACACAACAAACAATTGTTTTAAATCCTAAATCAAAAAACTCATGAATTAAATCTTTGGTATTTTGTTTCCATAAAGGAAAAACAGCAGTTAATCCGACTTTTGCTAAATTATTTTCTCTGTAAACTCTTAAGTCTTCTAAAAAAATATCTCCAAAAATAATTTTGGTTACTCCTTTGCTTTTTTGCTCCAGCAAAAGTGTTTCCATCATACGCTCATATTCATCATTGGTGGACTCACGCACATACATTTTAATTAATGGCAAACCAATTGATTTTGCTTGTTGTTCTAGCAATTCCACTCTTACGCCATGCATCGACACTCGGTTAAATGTTTCATTAATGGTTGTGAGCAAGGCAACAATATCATATTTGTTTTCTTGTACAATTTTGTATAAAGCCAGAGCAGAGTCTTTGCCTCCGCTCCAGCAAAAAATACATTTTTCTTTTTCAATCATTTATAATGTGTATCGCAAACTCGCGTAAATTCCTCTTCCGCGAGTTGTAAATCCGTTTATTTCATAATATTTTTTATCAAATATATTTTCGAATCGCAACATAGCAGATAAACCTTTGTAAATTTTCGCATTTACTGAAAAATCCACCAAGGTATATTGCTCAACAGGAACGGTTGCCAATGCTCCGTACGGTCCTAATGATGATTCGTAATAAACATCAGCTCTTGGTCCTACATAGCGTATATCTGTTTTTAAAGTAACTTGTTTTATTGGCATATACATAAACGAAATATTTCCTGTGTTCGACCTACGAGTGAGCCCCAGTGTTTCTACTTGTTTATTTATAAACGAACCATTAGAATATACTTGAACGTGGTTTCCTACCGTTTGAGCAGTATCAATATTTTTAGGATTGTATTTTATTTTTCCATTTACAAGCGCAACATTAGCAGCAACAGAAAACTTATCGTTTAATTTAGAATGAATGCTCAACTCTATACCTTGCGTGTACATTGTTCCTAAATTGATATAGGTATCGCCTCTGTAATCATCTCTTCCCCAATTTTGTCCTAAAGTGTCTAATCCAATGTTTTTATCCCACAAGTAAACATATTCAATTACGTTTTCTACTGTTGTATTAAAATAAGCTACGGATAAAGTAGTTTTGTTTACAGCTTGCTTATAACCTATTTCAAATGTTTTGGATTTTTCGGGATTTAATTTTTTGTTTCCTCTTGTTAACCCTGTTGTATAACTGTAATCCCATGTTACATACTTTGTTGGGTCGTACAACTGATACAATGAAGGGGCATTAAAACCTGTAGAATAATTTGCATACAACAAACCGCCTTCTGCTATTTTAATAGAAGGATTTATTTCATACGTAAAATTTGTTCCATAAACAGAATGTGTATTACTACGAAAACCTCCAGCAAGCTGAATAAAGCTAAGATTATCTGAAATCAAAGCTCCAGTGATAGCCGTATGCAAAAAAACATTAGCAATAGTTGATTTAGGATTTATAGAATCCAAAGAGTTTTTTAGTTCTACATAATCGGGAGGAAATCCCCAAGAGTTATAATATAAATAGCTTGTGTTTATTCCCATTTGTTCACTATACAAGCCACCACCTAAAACAAAATCAAAATCTTTGCGAGTATAATTTGCTTGTAGTTCATTGGTTGAAATTTTTCCTTCATAAATTCCTTTGTTGTATGTTTTGTCAAAATCACCAGCAGTATTTACTTTTGATGAATCGTCAATAGCAATACGTTTCATGGTTGAAAAACCTCCAGTATAATTCAATTTTATTTTGTCGTTTACTTTATACGTTGCTCCATAATTAAACAAACTTCTTTTAAAATCAATAGTATAATTATCATCATCACGATATGCTGATTTATCTATATCAGTAATCTGTTTTGTTTGTTTAAATGATGCATAAACATCTATTTTATCTTTTCTATAACCAGCTTTTGCAACCCAATCTAATTTATCAAAACCGTCTTGCTTATTGTTATGTTTATAAACAGAAGTATTGGTAACTGTGTCTAATGTTGCATTTAGTCCATTTACATTTCTATTTAAAACTTCGGCACCTACATAAATTCCATTTTTTAACATATAATTTAAATTAACATTCTCATATATGTCAGAAGTATTTTCACCAAAAGCTCCTACACCAGCTGATGCATCAACAACCAAACCCGGACTTTTGCCTTTTTTAGTGATGATATTAATTACTCCTCCGATAGCAGATGAGCCATACAATGTGCTGTGAGAGCCTTTTACTATTTCTATTTTTTCGATATTCATTAATGATAGCTCTGCTAAATCAATAGCATTATTAATTGCTGAAGGATCGGTGATTCTTACACCATCAATTAATATCAATGTTTGATTACTATTTGCGCCACGAGTAAATACACTGCTTGTCATGCCGGGGTTTTGACCTGCTCCAACAGAATAAATGCCTTCTTGCTTGGTTAAAATTTCGGATAAAGAATTATACCCAGAATTTTTAATTTCTTCTGCGGTAATAATGGTTATACTTCTACCCACATCATTTGGATTTTTTTCGGAACGAGTAGCCGTAGTTACTACTTCCTTTAATTGCAACACACTTGTAGTGTCTTGTGCAATAGTAATTTGCGACAATGTTAGCATTGCCAATGTTGAAATAAAAAATTTCTCCTTTTTCATTTTTTGTTTTTTTTAATGATTAATAAAAAGGAGTAAAAAGGGAATGAATAAAGATTTCTGCAGAAAATCAATGTTCCATTCTTAGCTCTTTACCCGAAAGCATTGAATTCTGTTGCTATTGGCAGGTCTTCTGACTTGTTCCGGTTTTAAACGCCTTCCCATCATATATAAAGACAGTGGCAACGATAGTTAAAACCTATTTAGAACTTACAGCATCGGGAAATGTTCAGGATTTACACCTGATTCCCTTTTAATTCCGAAAAATGGAAACCTAAAGCGAGGCAAATATATTAATTTTACTTTTACAATATGAATAAAATTATCATTGCATATAATAAACCTGTAGGAGTGGTTTGTACTACCGAAAAAATTGAAGACAATATTATTGATGCAATTAATTTTCCTGAAAAAATACTACCAATTGGCAGGTTGGATAAAGATTCGGAAGGACTGATTCTATTGACGAATGATGGTGTAATAATTAATAAAATCATTCACCCTGATTTTGAACACGAAAAAGAATATGAGGTAACATTAAATCTCCCGCTTAGAAATCAGTTTTTAAAAGATATGGCTACTGGCGTAAACATTGGAACAGAAATTACAAAACCTTGTACAATAAAAGCGGTAAAAGGCACTAAACGTGTTTTTAGAATTATTTTAAAACAGGGATTAAACAGGCAAATTAGAAAAATGTGCAATGTGTTCCATTATCAAGTAATAAAATTAATACGCATACGAATAATGCATATTTCTTTAGGAACTTTAAAAACAGGTGAATGGCGCTATTTAACAGAGGAAGAAAATAAGCAATTATTTAAACTAATAAATAACAACAATACTACGCCTTGATTTTTGTCATTTTCGTACTTTAGTGCTTTAAACAAAAAAAAACAATAAATGTCCGCAATCGTTGAGATTAAAAATCTAATCAAAATATATAAAAATGCTACAGCTCCAGCAGTAAATGACATTTCATTTACAATAAACAAAGGTTCTATTTTTGGATTACTAGGACCTAATGGAGCAGGAAAAACTACAACCATCAGCGTGCTTTGTGGATTAATAAAACCTAGCAGTGGAAGGATTACTATTAGCGGTTTTAATATTGATTCAAACCTACAAGAGATAAAAAAAATTATTGGTGTTGTACCTCAAGAAATTGCACTCTACCCCACTCTTACTGCTTATGAAAACCTGCACTACATTGGAAATATGTATGGTTTAAAAAGTGCTGATTTAAAACAAAAAATAGAATACAACCTTAATATATTTGGATTAGAAGCTGTTGCAAAAAAAAGAATAGAAACATTTTCGGGAGGGATGAAACGAAGAATCAATCTTATTGCAGGAATTATGCATCAACCTAAAATTTTATTTTTAGATGAACCTACTGTTGGTGTGGATGTTCAATCAAGAAACGTGATTACAGAGCATTTACATAAATTAAATAAAGAAGGAATGACCATTATTTATACATCTCACTTAATGGAAGAAGCAGAAAATCTATGCTCTGATATTGCCATCATTGATGCAGGAAAAATTATTGCAGAAGGAAAACCCAAAGAGCTGGTGAAACAGCATGCTACTGAAAATCTGGAGCAATTATTTTTGAAATTAACAGGTAAACGAGTAAGAGATTAAATATGCTTCGTTTATTTGCCACCATAAAAAAAGAACTTCTTATTCTTCTTCGCGACAGAGGTGGATTAGCTATTATGTTTTTAATGCCAATGGCTATGATTACTATAATGGCATTGATACAAGATGCTCCTTTCAAAGATTATCAAGAATTAAAAATCCCTTTATTGCTTGTTAATAAAGATACAGGAACGCTTGGCAAATCAATTGAACAAGGACTGATTGATTCTAAAATTTTTGAAATTAACAATCAAAAAATTAATGATGATGACGTAAAACAAAAAATAAAAGCGGGAGAGTTTGAAGTAGGAATTATTATTCCAAACGATGCAACCGAAACACTTAATAACAATGTAAATAGTTTTGTAAGCAAAAAGCTTACTGATATTGGCTTATCGGATAATAAGAACACGAATACTGCTCCATTAAACTTAAGCATTTTATTTGCGCCCGATACAAAACAATCATTTAAAATAAGTATTCTAAATTCTCTAAAGCAATCCACATCAAAAATTGAAACACAAACATTACTTTCTATTTTTAGCAAGGAATTAAACCAAGGAAATGAAAAACAAATTGATACAACTGAAAAACTGGATGAGTTTGTTAGCTTCAATGAAATAGCCACCATTGAAACTCCCAAAGAAGCATTATTGTTAAACTCTGTTCAGCATAATGTACCAGCATGGACTATTTTTGGAATATTTTTTATTGTTATTTCAATGGCGGGAAGTATTATAAAAGAAAGAGACGAAGGAAGTTTTTTAAGAATACGCACAATGCCTGGTTCTTTTTTTACGGTGCTATCAGGTAAAATCACAGCTTATTTATTTATCACCATTATTCAATCTATACTAATGCTAATGGTTGGAATTTATTTGTTACCACATTTAGGCTTGCCAAAATTAGTTATTGGAACAAACCTATTAGCAATAGCAATCATCATTATTTGTACAGGTTTAGCTGCAACAGGTTATGGTGTAATGGTTGGTAGCATTTTTAAAACACATCAACAATCATCTACATTTGGTGCAGTAAGTGTTATTATACTTGCAGCATTAGGAGGTATTTGGGTTCCAGTATATGTAATGCCCGAAGCCATTAGAACATTATCTGAATTTTCTCCTTTGTATTGGAGCTTAAATGCTTTTCACAAACTATTCTTAAATCAAGGAAGTATTTTAACGGTATTACCTTATGCAATTAAATTGCTGTTGTTTTTTATAGCTTGTTTGGGAGTGGCTATGTTTTTTGATAAAAGAAAATAAAATGAAAAAAACTATATTCATATCATTCGTTTTAATTTTAAATACGTGCTCTCCCAAAAAATAAAGGGCACGAGTTGAAAACTCGCGCCAGCAAGCGATAATAGATTATTCTAATATTTTTAATTCCACCCTTCTGTTTTTTTGCATTCCAACTAAATCAGGCTTTCCATTTGGTAATGTATTTGGTGCAACAGGAGCAGTTTCCCCATAGCCCTTAGCAACTAATCTCTTAGTATCCACACCTACTTTTATTAATGCATTTACAACCGATTGAGAACGCAATTGTGATAATTTTAAATTGGCAGCGTCATTCCCTTGACTATCTGTATGCCCTCCTACTTCAATTTTTAATTCCGGATAATCTTTCATTAATGTGGCAAGTTTTTCTATTTCAATAGTTGATTCTTTACGTAAGGTTGCCTTGTTTGAATCAAAGAAAATATTGTTCAATGTAATTTTGGAACCAACTTTCACTCTTTCTAATACAATGTTTTTTTCAAGAGCTGAATATGTTGGTTGTTTAGGAACATTTACATTTTCTGATTGAAACAAATATCCTTTGGCTTCAAAAGATAAATTATAGTTTTGTCCTCTATTTAAAACAAAATAGTAAGAGCCTGAGTCTGATGAGGTAAAATAGGTTTCTAATAATTTTCCAGTAACGTTGTCTTTAATAATTATTTGTGCTCCTGGAATATGATCTCCTTTTTCATTTTTTACTGTTCCTGCAAGAGAGATGGTACCCAATGTTTTACTTTCAAAATTTATCGCTTTTAGTAATAACTCTAATTCAATCTCTTGATACGATGAGTTAGCAGGAATAACAATTGTTTCAGTTATAGGCTGATAGCCTTCTGCTTCATAACTTATGGCATAGGTTCTTCCTTCATTGCCAGGTGTTAATATTAAAATATATTTTCCTGTTATGCTGTTTGGCTTTACATCTTGAACAACTAAACCAGATTCAATATCAGTAGCCGAAATATGTACATCGGCAGGTATTTTATCTTTGCTTCCATCAAAAGTTAAATACCCTTTTAATAAAGTTAAAGGTTCGGCTTGAGATGTTTCAAAATTAATCATGTAAATATCTTTTTCTCCAAAACCACCTTTTCTTACGGAAGAAAAATAACCTCTTTTTCCATCAGCAGATTGAACATAAAAAATATCATCGTCAGGAGTATTGATTGGTGCTTTCAAATTTTCAGGTGTCCCCCACTTTCCTTCATCATCTTTTACTGTTTTAAAAATATCAAATCCTCCCATGTTTTTATGTCCTTTAGAGCTAAAAAACATAGTTACACCGTCAGGATGAATGAATGGAGACTCTTCATCATAAGGAGTATTTATTGTTGGTCCTAAGTTTAAAGGCAAACTCCATTGACCGTTTGGTAATTTAACGCAACGCCAAATATCTCGCCCTCCATAGCTTCCTTCTTTTTTATCACTCACAAAATAAAGGGTATTGCCATCGGTAGTCATGGTAGCATGTGTTTCCCAATTTTTACTGTTAATATTTGAATTGAGTGCTATCGGATAATTCCATCTATCTCCTTCTAAGTTGCTATAATAAATATCACCACCATTGTTATCTTTATATATAAATAGTTGTTGCCCATCTGCAGAAAGCCCTATGTTTGCTTCGTTTCCATTAGTATTTACAGTTTCGCCTATAGATTTTGGCTGGCTCCAAGTGCCGTCCTTCTTTTTTAAACTATAGTAAATATCTTCATAATACTGGTCTGTAATATCTTTTTCTCCGCCAGTACTTCCTGTTCTTCTAGAAGTAAAAATTAAAATAGATTCATCAGCTGTAATAACCGGACTATAATCAGCATACTGGGTATTGATGCTATCACCTAAATTAATAATGGTTACAATGGCTGTATCTTTAGCTAATTCAATAGCATTAAAATTTGTTTCAATTTGTCGTTCGATATCAGTAGCCAGCTCTTTATTTTTAGCACCTACAATATCTTTAAATTTACTTAAATAAACACTTGATTCGTTAAATTTGTATGCCAATCGATACGCTATTCCAAGATAATAATACGTCATTTCAGGAGCCTTTTTTTCTCTCGGCTCCATATCTACATAATTTCTTCCAATATTTTTTGCTGCCTTTTCTAAAAAAAACAATGCTTTATCTTTTTCAGTTGCTGATTGTAAATAGCAATACCCTACTTTATAATTAATATTCGCATTAGTAGAATCAATTTGGTAAGCCGACATAAAATATTTTAGCGCTAAGGCATAATTCTCTTCTAATGCAAGCAAATTACCTTGATTGAAATTTTCGCGGTAATCTGTTTTACTTTGTGAAAAAAGAAAAACAGCTTGTAAAATGAATATAACTACCCAAAAATATTTTTTCATAAAATTGATTACTCAAAAGAGTTTACAAATATAATTTTATTCTCGCAAAAAAGCCCCACTAAGTATTTAAACACAAAAATATCAACAATGATTTATTTTATTGAGTAAATAATTACATAAGAAATAGGATGCTTTTGTTCGTTCATATCTATTGTAAAATCTTCTGTAATGTTTGCTAAGATGGGCATTCCTGTTTCTTTGTTTACTATAAAATAGCCTTTAAGCTCTCCTGCTATATCAAATTTATAACCGAAACTTTCGCCTTTCCCATAAAGTTTTCCTTGAATTGTTATTTTGGCTGAATTATCAAAAATGCTATCTAATGTGTAGGTGGCAGAGCAATTCATTTTATTCCCAGCTTTAATAAGAAGTTCTTTTTCCCATTTATCTCCTACTGCAATTTCATTATCAGGATAATTTATTAAAAATTGAATTCTATTTTCTGTTGTGTCTATCAAATTTCCTGCTGCATCCGTTTCTATTTCAGATTTTTTATGGAATTGGGAATCGTAAGTTGTTCTATAAAACTTATTAGCAACACCAAAAACAGGTAATGCAATAGCCTTTACTTCTTCATTTAAAGAGTCTATTTTATTTGACGAACCTAAAAACTTTTTACCATCAATAATTGCATCCAACAGTATATCGTTGTTTTTTAAGTCAAGTATAATATCCTTTTTTTCGTTTGTATTAGTATTTCCTCTAGCAAGAATATTAAAGGTTGTAACAGCTTTTGAAGAAACGGAATTAACAGTAAAAGAATAATCTATTTGAATTTTTGAACCTACTTTAGGTTGAAACGTTAATACTATTTTCTCTTTTTCAGAAGACGAATTAGAACAGCCATAAATCAAAAAATAGAAGACTATGGTGGATTTCAATAATTTTTTTCCCATTTTAAGATTAGTAGTAGTTTATACATTTACAATTATACATTTTTTTTTTGAATAATCATAAATGAATTTTAAAGGCTTTTATTCAAAAACCTTTTTTAATTTTTCACTACATTTGAGATTCTCAAAAAAATACAGTTATTATATAAATTATGAAATTACAAAACTACGCACAAGGTAAATGGACATCAGGTTTAGATGAAGGGCAAACATTATTTAATGCAATAAATGGTGATGCTATTGCCACAGCAAGCAGCAAAGGTTTAGATTTTGCTGAAATGATGAATTATGCCAGAAAAGTTGGTGGTTCATCTTTAAGGAAAATGACTTTTCAAGAAAGAGGAAGAATGCTAAAAGCATTGGCATTGCATCTTCAAACTAAAAAAGAATTATTTTATAAAGTAAGTTGGGCAACAGGCGCAACTAAAAGTGATAGTTGGGTGGATATTGAAGGAGGTATTGGTAATTTATTTACGTATGCAAGCTTAAGAAGACAATTTCCTAACGAAACATTTTGTTATGATGGAGATGCCGCAAAGTTAAGTAAAGGCGGAACGTTTATTGGTAATCATATTTGTGTTCCGAAAGAAGGTGTTGCTATTCATATTAATGCTTTTAACTTTCCTGTGTGGGGAATGCTCGAAAAAATTGCTGTAAATTTATTAGCTGGAGTGCCTGCTATTGTTAAACCTGCAACAGTTACATCTTTTTTAACAGAAGCTGTTGTTAAAGAAATTGTAGCTTCAAAAATATTGCCCGAAGGGTCATTGCAATTAATTTGTGGAAGCGCAAATGGTATTTTGGATTTTGTGGAATCGCAGGATGTAGTAACATTTACAGGCTCTGCAAGCACAGGTATGATGTTGAAAGCTCATCCTCGCTTAATTCAAGAAGCTGTTCCGTTTAATATGGAAGCAGATTCCCTAAACTGCTGTGTTTTAGGAGAAGACGCAATACCTGGTACTCCTGAATTTGATATTTTTATTAAAGAGGTTCAACGAGAAATGACAACCAAAGCAGGACAAAAGTGTACTGCTATTCGTAGAATCATTGTTCCTGAAAATTTAGTTGAAGATGTACAAATTGCATTAGGAAAAAGATTAGCAACAACCGTGATTGGTGACCCAAATGTAGAAGGAGTTAGAATGGGTGCATTGGCTGGAAAATCTCAACTAAAAGAAGTAGCTGAAAAAGTAATGCAATTAGCCAAATCGCAAAAAATTGTATTTGGTGACTTAGAAAATTTTGAAGTGTTAGGTGCTGATAAAAACAAAGGAGCATTTATCTCGCCTATTTTATTTTTAAATACTGATCCTTTTAAAAATCAAGACTGTCATAACATTGAAGCATTTGGACCAGTAAGTACCATTATGCCTTACAAAACAATTTCAGAAGCAATAGAATTAGCAAAATTAGGAAAAGGCTCTTTGGTTTGTTCCATCATAACTGCTGATGATGGTATTGCCAGAGAATTTGTGATTGGAGCTGCTTGTATGCATGGGCGAATTTTAGTTTTAAACGCAGACTGTGCAAAAGAAAGTACCGGACATGGTTCACCAATGCCATTGCTTACACATGGCGGACCTGGACGCGCTGGAGGTGGTGAAGAAATGGGTGGAAAACGAGGCGTTTTTCATTACTTACAACGTACAGCTATTCAAGGCTCCCCTACTACACTTTCAAAAATTATGGGACAATATCAATACGGTGGAAAATATATTGATAAAGGAATACATCCATTCAAACGCTATTTCGAAGAATTAGAAATTGGAGAAACATTAATTACTGCAAAACATAAAGTTACATTAGAAAATATTGAAGCTTTTGCTGAATTAAGTGGAGATAAATTTTATGCTCACATGGATGAAAACTCTTTAGAAGGAACAATTTTTTCAGGACGTGTTGCACACGGTTATTATATTTTATCCCGTGCTGCCGGTTTATTTGTGGATGCTCCAAAAGGACCTGTTTTGTTAAACTACGGTATTGATGAATGTAGGTTTACAAAACCTGTTTATCCTGGAGCAGAAATTGGCGTTCGTTTTACTTGCAAAGAAAAAATCGATCAGGAAAAAAAGGATGAAAATGATATAGCAAAAGGAATTGTAAAATGGTTAGTAGATGTTTACGATGAAACAGGAGAAACTGTAGCCATTGCAACTATTTTAACAATGGTTAAAAAACAAAATCAAGATTAATATTTTAGAGAAACAACTAATAGGAAAAGAGGCTAGGTAATGCTCTTATTGGCACATAGTTTAGCTTTTTTAAAATATTCGTCTTTTTTTGAAAAACATTTAAAACACTAATTATGATTCGTGTTGTTATTTCTTTAAGCTTAATAGTCTGTTCTCTTTTTGTTTTAGCACAAAACGAAAGAGCTTGTTCTTCTATTTTAAATACGGCAGATTCCATATATTTTTCAAATCCTGATTCTGCATATACACTTGCTAATAGTGCAGAAAATTGTGCCAAAGAAAATTCTGACTTATTAAGTTTGGCAAAAGCAAAATCATTACAAGGAAGACACTTGCTACTAAAATCAGAATTAGAGGAATCGAATATAAAACTTAATGAATCGTTTGCTCTGTACAAAGATTTAAATGATTATAGTGGCATGGCTTACATTTTGAAAT
This sequence comes from Arcticibacter sp., assembly GCA_021155045.1. Taxonomy (GTDB): domain Bacteria; phylum Bacteroidota; class Bacteroidia; order 2-12-FULL-35-15; family 2-12-FULL-35-15; genus 2-12-FULL-35-15. Next base: position 119,700 of record JAJNQB010000013.1, on the reverse strand, counting down.
TAAAAGCAATTGTTCAAAAAAGATTTGGCAACGTTGCTGAATCTATTGTTATGAATAATAAAGCCTTAGAACATTACAAAAAAGCAAATTACTTTGAAGGAGAAATCAATATTTTACTAAACTTAATATTAGATTATATTGAAACAAATAATTTTAAAAAGGCAGAAGAAGCAATTCGTCAGATAGAATCGCACAAAAATTTTCTAACCGAAATTGACAACTATTTTTTACATCAAAACAAGGGATTGTTTTTTCTAAAACAAAATAAAATTAAAAAAGCGATATCAGAATTTGAAGAGTCATTAACAATTGCTGAAAAAAACAAAATGATTGATTCTAAAATCACAATTTTAAAAGAGTTAGGGAAAGCTTATAGGCTAAATAAAAATTATATTAAATCAAAAGAGCTACTTCGAAAAAGCGAATCTCTTGCTTTAGAAAATAATCTCGAAAATGAATTGATTGATGCTTATGGAGAATTGATTTTATTGTACAATGAACTTAATGATTACAAAGAGGCATTCCACTTGTTAAGCGCTCAAAATCATTTAAAAGATAAGTTGTTGAATCTTGAAAAATTTAACCGTATTTCATTCCTCGAAAAAAAACTAGCTATTACTGAAAAACAAAAAGAAATTGAAACAGAGCGATTAAAAACTGAAAATGCAAAAGCACAGACTCAAAAACTTATCTATGTTTTAATTATCATTGGCATTATTCTAATCTTTACGTTCTACTTATTTATCAGAATGATTTCTTTTAAAAATAAAATAGCTGTTCAAAATCAAAAATTGGAAGAACAAAACTCACTTGTTCAACTACAAAAAAATATTTTAGAAGTAAAACAAAAAGAAATTATTGATTCAATACAATACGCTAAAAGAATACAAGAGTCGTTACTTCCGACAAATAAATACATTGAAAAGCAATTACAAAAAATAAGATGAGAAACAAATTAAATGCTTTTACTTTCTTTTTTATTTCATTTTTTTTGATTGTTGCAATCAAAGCAAATAGTAAAACAGATTCAACAAAAATTCTTGATAATATTTCCAAAATTAATCAGTTGTTTGAAACAAAAGTTGATTCTTGCAAACCTTTGATTTTATTAAATATTGAAGAAAGCAAAAAAATAAATTTCGAAAAAGGAACAGCGAGATTATATTTATTATTATCTCAATATTATATACTAAAAGGACAACCCGATTCAGCAAAAAAAATAATTCCTGAATTAGAAAAATTTACCCTGCAATTAAAAGACAAAAACTTAGCGGTTTCTATACTTCTTAAGATATCACTAATTTATAGCGATTTGGGGGACTTTAAGAGCGCTACTACAAAAGCAATTGAAGCACAAAAAATTGCTGAAAACATTAAAAACTACAGATTGCTTGCAAAAATAAATCACGATTTAGGGTTTATATACTCTAACAAACAACTTTATTCTAATGCATTAACATATTTTAAAAAGGGATTGAATTACGCTTTTTTATCAAAAGATACATTTAGTATTGCCAATATGTATGCAAGGATTGGTGGCGTTTTTAACGAAACAACAATTCCTGATTCAGGCCTATATTATAATTCATTAGCTCTGAAATATTTTGAAAACATAAAAATGAAACGTGGAATTGGTGTTTGCTACAACAACATTGCAGGCTCTTATGAATTAATGAAAAGATACAACAAAGCTGTAGAGTATTACAATAAAGCATTGCCTATACGCACAGAACTAGGAGACGAATATGCAATAACCATTATCAATTATAATTTAGGTGTTTGTTATTTGCACATGAACAAATATTCGCTAGCAGAGGATTATCTAAAAACTTCATTAAATAGGACAAAATCTGAAAAAGATTATTCTCAAGTTCTTGAAACATTAAAACAGCTTTGTGTTTTGTATTCGAATAGCAACAACTTATCAAACTATAAAGTTTATGCCGATGAATACATGCAACTGAAAGATAGCATTACAAGTGCTGACAACATTAAAGCAATAAGCGAATTACAGCAACAATACGAATCAGAAAAAAAAGAAAAAGATATTGTTCTACTTAAAAAAGAAAATGAAAAGCAGGAAGAAGTAAGTCGTGTGGAACGAAAAAATAAGTTCATTGTTTTAGCAGGCGCAACTATTATTGTTTTGCTGATGAGTATTTTTGGTTTAATTTTATTTAAACGATTCAGAGTTTCGCAAAAACAAAATAGAATAATTGAAGCTCAAAAATTTGAAGTGGAGAAACAAAGAGATATTATTGAACTAAAAAATAAGGAAATTATTGATAGTATTAAATATGCCAAACGAATTCAGCAATCCCTTATGCCTACTGAAAAATATATAGGCAAGCATTTAAAAAACAATTAAAAAAATGATTAAAAAATTAATAACAGCTATTTTAATATTTTTTGCTTCCTACTCGTTTGCAAAAAATATAGATGTAATTGATTCTTTAAGGCAAAAAATTAATGTCAGCAAAACAGATAGTGCTCTCTCCTACTGGAGCGATATTCTTGCTAAGGAATATTCAGGAATAAACCCTGATTCTGGAATTTATTATGCCAATCAATCATTAAGATTGGCTCAAAAAATAAAAAAGTACGAATACGTCATCGATGCTTATTGCTCGCTTGGAATAATTTACCGTGAAAGAGGAGAATATAATACAGCATTGAATTATTTGCATGATGCATTAAAAATAATTGAAGAAAAAAAAATAGATAAATGGTATTTAGAAAGAGTTTATGCATCTCTAAATTTAGCTTATACCGAACAAGGAAATTATACTGCTGGCATTGAATACGGATTTAAGTCGCTGCATGAAATTGAAAAAACTGGCGACACAATGAACATGGCTTTGGCTAACAATAACTTGGCAAACACATTTTTTAATATCAAAGAATACAACAAAGCTCTTAAACATTATAAAGTTGCTTTAACGTATGCCGAAAAAATAAAACACATTTATGGTCAAAGTCTTTTAAATGGAAATTTAGGAAGCGTTTATTTTGAAATGAATAAATTGGATAGTGCAAAATTGTTTTTTGATAAATCACTGGAACTTTGTAAAGCTGTTGAAGACATAGCTGGTGAAGCCATAAGTTATGGCAATATTGGAAGTTATTACCAAAAAATGAATGACAATAACAGCGCACTTTCTTATTTTATAAAAGCAGAAAAAATATTTGATGAATTAAAGCTACAACCAAACCTTTGCGATATGTATTACAATATGGCAACTTCTTATTTAGCACTAAAAAATTACAGCCTCTCGCTAAAAAATGCCCTAAAAGCACTCGACTTAGCAAATAAAATAGAAAGTTATCCGCACAAACAACAATCTCATTTGGCTCTAAAAAATGTTTATGAGAAAGTGAATAATGTAGCCTTAGCTTATTTTCATTACCAACAATACATTGCTTGTAAAGACAGTATTTTTAATGAAGAGAGCAGAAAAGAGCAGTTTAAATCTGAATTAATTTATGAATACAACAAAAAACATTATGCCGATTCGTTAAACCAAAGCTTAATTACTAAAATGCAACAAGAAGAACTTGACCATGAAAAAGAAAAAACGGATACACAACGAAAATTTACCTACGCTGCTATTTTAGGATTTGTTATTATGCTTATTCTTGCTATTTATATATTTAAAGGATATAAAGACAAGCAAAATGCGAATAAAACTATTGCCTATCAAAGAGATTTGGTGGAAGCAAAAAATTTGGAAATAATTGACAGCATCAAATATGCCAAACGAATACAACAATCACTCATGCCAACGGAAAAATACATACACAAACATTTAAAATCAAAAGATTAAATTTCTTAAAATAATTTAACATGTATTAAGAATGTTTATTTCGACTGCAAATAGAAATATCACTATAGTACAAAGATTTAGACTAGATTTTTGTCAATTCAAAAAAAAAGCTAAATTTGTTAGATAAACCAATAAAACCCAAAATAATATGAAAAAACTCTACACCTTAATCCTATCTTCTTTATTTATTATTAGTGCACATGCCATTACTATTAATGTATCAATAACAAGTAATCAATTTACTCCTCCTACATTCAGCGCCAACATTGGAGATGTTGTAATGTGGACACTAAGTTCGGGCGTTCACGATGTAACTAGCGCAACCGTTCCTGCTGGAGCTGCTTCATTTGCTTCTGGGACAATGTTTACAATTGGACAAACTTTTTCGTATACCATTACTCATGCAGGAACGTATGCTTATTTTTGTTCAATACATGGCTCTGGTATGTCTGGTGGTTTTAATGTAACAGCAACTACTATTCTTGAACCAACAGTTGATTTGTTAACAAATGCATACCCAAATCCATTTAGAGATAAACTTACTATAAAATATGGTAAAGGAATCCAATCAATAGAGGTATTTAATGTTGTAGGAGAAAAAGTAAAAGCAATTGATGTAAATGCTCCAGACTTTAAAGTTGAAGTTGATTTTGAAGCATTACCTGCTGGCATTTATTTTTATCGCACTTACAGCGATGGAAATATCATTGAAACTCGTAAAGTTGTAAAATCTAAATAAACAATTTTTTATTGTAAAAACGCCTCACTAATTGTGGGGCGTTTTTTTTATCTTTACACGTATGAGATTATTTTTGATACTATTTTTTTTTATAATCAATGAAGCATGGTGTTTTTCTCAGCCTAAAAAAGTTTCGGTTGATTATATGTCAAAAGCTTTATCATTTCAAAATATCGGACAATTAGATTCTGCTATTTTTTATTATTCGAAAATTATAAGCTCTGAACCAAATTCATTTGAAGCCTACGTAAACAGGGGAATAGCATTTTGTAACCTTCAAAAATATCCAGAAGCATTAAACGATTACAATAAATCATTAGAGATAAATCCAAAATCAGCCGAGTCATACAACAATAGAGGATATTTATTTTATCTGCAAAAAAAATACGACTTAGCTATCCTTGATTTTGATAAAGCAATAACTATTAATAAAAAATATCCAAAAGCATACATTAATAAATCAATGTGTGTGAATGAGCTAGGAGACAAACAGAAAGCAATTGATATTTTATCAGAAATCATTACAATTATGCCTGATTGTGCCGAAGCATATTTTAACAGAGCATTATATTATGAGGCTCAAGGCGAAGATAGAAAAGCATTAGACGATTATAACAAAGGAATTGTTATTAATGAAAAAGAAGTGATTCCATACATAAACAGAGCAAACATAAATGATAAATTAAATTATGATAAGCAAGCCGTTTTAGATTGCAACAAAGCATTAGAAATAGAACCTCAAAATGCTACCGCTTTTTTAATTAGAGCGAGAGCTAGATACGATTTATTAGAATTTGATAACGCTATTAATGATTGTTCGATGGCAATTAAATACAATCCAAATTTTGCTGAAGCTTATGTATTGAGAGGAAACTTATATGATATAAAATACAATTATGAAAACTCCTTAAAAGATTATAATAAAGCTATTGAAGTCAATCCGAATTTTTCTGATGCTTACTTACAACGTTCAATAGCAAAAGTCAATGCGAAAGATTATACAGGAGCGCTGTCTGATCTTAGTAAAGGCATTATTTTAGAACCTCAGAATATTGAATTTTACAAGCGCAGAGCAACCTTACGAAAATATGTAAGTGATTTTGATGGAGCATTAAACGATTACAACCAACTGTTAACTATCAACGAAAATGATACGCAATCTTTAATTGGAAGAGGCGAATTATTTTTAGCTTTGAATGAAAAAGAAAAAGCCTGCGCTGATTTTGTTAAAGCTGAAAAACTAGGGAATGGCGCTGCTATTAGCAAACGAATTTTTAACTGCAAATAATAATCAAATGAAAAAACTTATTATCCTAATTTTCTTGTTGTTTAATATCGTTAGCTTTGGACAACAAAATTCGAAAGTACTTACCAATACCGAGCCTTCATACATTCATGGCGATGATGAATTATATAAGTATATGTATTATAATTTAAAATTTAGTAACGAAGCAAAAACTAAATACATTGAAGGTGAAGTAACGGTTAGTTTTGATGTAAAAACAGATAGCACAACTACTAATATTATTATTATTAAAGGCTTAGGCTGTGGAATTGATGAAGAAATAAAAAAAATAATTGCTCAACTAAGATTCACTCCTGCTGTGCAAAATAGCGTGCCAGTGAAAATGAATACTATGTATTCTTTTCCTATAAAAGCTCACTAACATAAAAAGTAAAATTGTGCAAAAAATTTGCTTCGTCATATTATTTTGTTTAACCGTATTCTTTTCATTTGCTCAAAAATACAAAGCGAAAAGAGACTCTATTTATCTTTTTAATAGAATTGATACTAATTACATTAAAAGTTATAAAGATCAATTAAATGCCAGGCTTGTAGCTGTTGTTAGATCAAACACTTTCAGCATTACAAATAAACTAACTCAACAAAAACTAGAATACGGCATCAATACAAATTTGAACATGGGTGTTGGATTTAGTTTTAAATCTATAGGATTTGAAATATTATACAACCCTCCCGGATTAGCAATCAATACGGATGATGATAAATTTGGCAAATCAAAACAATTTGGAATATCATCAAGTGCAAATGGAAGAAAATTTATTTATGATGCATACTATAGGTACAATCAAGGTTTCCACACAACAGGATTTTATAAAGTTCCCAACGACACAACCTATGATTATTACAGAAGGAGTGATATTCAAAACTATAGTGCGGGACTGAGTGTCAATTATATTTTTAATAATAAAAAATTTTCGATTGCCGCTCCATACAATTTAACTCAGAAACAAAATAAAATGGCTGGCTCTTTTTTGCTTGGTACTTATGCCTTTTATTATGGCATAACAGCAGATTCTCTTATTTATCCTGATACATTGTATAAAAATTTTAAACCCGATGTTCAATTTGCAAATGCAACCTCTCTTACTTATGGTGTTTCGGTTGGATATACTTACACATTTGTATTTTTCAAAAATTGGTTTTTTAATTTATATATTTTGCCAGGTATTTCTTTACAACAATTTTATGCAGTTAATACTTTCGACAAAAAAACATACGGCAGAAATAATGCAAGCGTTTCTTTTCAGTCTAGATTCTCCTTGGGGTTTAACAAACCTAGATATTTTATTGGCATATCATGGGTAGGAAACAATTTTGCAATTAGCGATGACCCCAACTCTTCTGTTAATTTTAAGTACGGTACATTTCGCTTTTACTACGGGCACCGATTTGATTTAAGAAAATTACTGAAAAAGAAATTGTGATTTTTTATTTATTATAAAGCAAATCAACGCTTTTTATATGTTCAGAAGATAATAAAGTTTTCTCTACTGCGAGTGTGTTGTAATTTACTACTGTGATTTTGCCATCTTCAACAATGTATAAATGATTATTCACGTCATCATATTTTAATTGAACTGCCGTGTATCCACTCAAATAAGGAAGCAAGCTTGTTATTTGATACTGATATTTATAAATTGTACCATTAGAATGAGCAATCAAATAATCGGTAGAAGATATTTGTACAACACTCAAAATACTACCAGTAGCTAAAGGTGATGGATATGGGTTCCACAGAAAATTATTTGTTCTGTCAAACAGCTGGATTACCCCCTGCCCTGCACTATTTCCAAATACAAAAACATTAGCATAATCTTTTTCACAAAAAGCCAATACATCCTGATTTAAACTCATTTGCTGTTGCAATGAGCCACTTGGATAATATGTAGCAAGTGTTCCTATTCCTGTTGTTAAATCTTTTTCTTCTGCAATTAAATAATTTGAGTTGGTAATTAATTGTTCGGCATAATTACCACTTATTGCATTTGCTCCATAAACAATATTTCCTAAATAATCATATCCTCTTATATAACCACTTCTTAAAGCAACATAATTTGTTTTTTGAGTAGAATAAAACCCTGTAAAAAATGGCATACTTGTAACGGTAGGATTAATCGTAAATTTAAGCAAATCATACGTTAAGTCCACACCATTAAATGCTCCATTAATATTTCCACATTTGTAATAATATTGAAAATAACTGTTGGATGCAGCAGCTAAATAATCACCACTAAAAGTTCTATAAACATTAAGCATATTAGTAGTTGTATCTATTATACTGATGCTGGTTGCTGATGAATTTAGCATACTTGTAACATAAACTGATTTTAAAACTTTAGGAGCTTCTGTAATAAATATCTGTTGAATTTTACGTGAGGTATTCTCTCCATCAAATGCTGTTATTTGTAAAAAATAAATTCCTGTTTCCAAATGAATATTATCCAAATAATAAGCGATATTAAATGTAAAACTGGGAGAGGAGCTAACATTTACGGAAACTGCAGCATGAGCATTATTGTGTTGATTATCCAACAAATTAACATTTATACTTACAATTTTATTGTCATCAATAACGGTTGCATTTACGGTAGCAATATCAAATACATTGTAAGATTGATTTTCGGCTGGGCTATGAAAAATTATTGAAGGACTAGACTCATCTTTATCTTTTTTGCAGGAAAAAACAATCATTATTAATAATGCGTACAAAACAAAAAGGTATTTTTTCACAAAAAACATAGTATAAATTTACTAAAATCCCTTTAAATAAACACTATAGCAATTTTTTAGCTGTTAATAAAGTGTTAAAGTAATGTGCATAAATATAAAAAACGATAGAAGTTTTTAAATTTTAATACTTTTGATGCATGAATACGCAAGACCCCAAAAACAATATAAATTCACGAAAAAGAGTAAGTAAATCAGGTTCGCTTCAGCAACTTTCGGAGTTAGGAAAAATGCCTCCACAAGCAGTAGATTTAGAGGAAGCATTATTAGGAGCCATTATGCTCGAAAAAGATGCACTTACAAATGTAATTGATATTTTAAAAGCAGAAAGTTTTTACAAAGATTCTCACAATCGTATTTATGGCGCTATTCAACGCTTGTTTTCACGTTCAGAACCAGTTGATATTTTAACTGTTACACAAGAACTAAAAAAATCAGGAGAATTAGATTTAGTTGGCGGAGCCTATTATATTACACAACTAACAAACCGTGTTGCATCAGCTGCTAATGCTGAATTTCATGCTCGTATTATTGCTCAAAAATATATTCAACGTGAATTAATTAGAATCTCTACAGACACCATCAATGATGCATATGAAGAAGGTTCCGATATTTTTGATTTGCTCGACAGAGCGGAACAAAATCTTTTTGGAATTGTTCAAGGCAATATTCGTAAGAATTACGATAAAATGAGCACGCTTATCAAGCAGGCTATCGAACAAATAGAGAAAGCAAGAGAAAAACAAGATGGTTTATCTGGAATTCCTTCTGGTTTAACATCCTTGGATAGAATTACTTCGGGCTGGCAAAATTCCGATTTGGTTATTATTGCTGCTCGTCCAGCAATGGGTAAAACAGCTTTTGTGCTTACAGTTGCTCGTAATGCTGCTGTTGAGTTCAAACACCCTGTTGCTGTATTTTCGTTAGAGATGTCGTCATTACAATTAGTTACTCGTTTAATTTCAAGCGAATCCGAACTTTCTGGTGATAAAATTAAAAAAGGACAATTAGAAGAACATGAGTTTCAACAGTTGAATGCCAAAACGAGTAAACTTGCTGAAGCTCCATTGTTTATTGATGATACACCAGGTCTTTCCATTTTTGAATTACGTGCAAAAGCTCGTAGATTAAAAGAGCAACATAATATTCAAATGATAATCATTGACTACTTGCAATTAATGACAGCAGGAAACGAAGGAAGAGGAAATCGTGAGCAAGAAATTTCAAGTATTTCTCGTTCATTGAAAGGTTTGGCAAAAGAATTAAATGTGCCTGTTATTGCATTATCACAATTGAGTCGGGCAGTTGAAACTCGCGGAGGAGATAAACGCCCACAATTAAGCGATTTGCGTGAATCTGGCGCCATTGAACAAGATGCCGATATGGTAATCTTTTTACACCGACCAGAATATTACGGATTAACAGAATTTTCTGATGGTACGCCTGCAACAAATGCTGCTGAAATTATTATTGCCAAACACAGAAATGGACCTATTGATAGTGCTCGTGTAAAATACATTGCTAACCACACAAAGTTTCTTGATATGGATTCATTGGATATAAACATGGATTATGGTAGCAGCAGCAGCGCAATGATGCCAAATGAAGATTTCACCCAAAATACAATTATCAAACCATCTACTAAATGGGATATTGATGAAGAACCATTTTAAGGTGAATTAACATAAATTTTTCATTCGTAAATCTTTAGCACAGCCAATTTTATTGTAACTTTGAGTGAATGAAAAAATCAATTTCAATTACTTTTTTAGTTCTTCTGAGTTGCATTTCGCAAGCAGCATATATTCTAATTCCAATGGATTTAGAACAAAAAAATCATTTAAAATCATACGGCATTGCTTATTGGTGTTTGCAAAAAGATGTTGAAGTACATTGGTTGCTTAATTACCGAGGCGGGAGTTTCATGACAAAATATGCAAAACAAATTGAAACAGAATGTACCATCAGAGGTGTTTCCTATGAAGTAATTGCCGATGCAAAATCTACTGCTATTTTAACTGAAATTTCAAATCCAGAAGTAAACATGGAAGATGTAAAATTGGAAAAAGCTCCAAAAGTTGCTGTGTATTCGCCAAAAACAAAACAGCCTTGGGATGACGCAGTAACATTGGTTTTGACTTATGCAGAAATACCTTATGAAGTAATTTACGATGATGATATTATTCACGATAAATTATTATTATACGACTGGTTGCATCTCCATCACGAAGATTTTACAGGGCAATACGGACGATTTTGGTTTGGCTATAGAAATGCTCCTTGGTACAAAGAACAAGAACGAACATTAGAAGCAAGCGCAAAAGCTTTAGGCTTTAATAAAGTATCAGAAATGAAATTGGCAGTTGCAAAAAAAATAAGAGATTTTACATCTGGCGGAGGATTTTTATTTGCTATGTGCTCTGCTCCAGATAGCTATGACATTGCTCTTGCTGCCGAAGGTTTGGATGTTTGTGAAAGTATGTTTGATGGTGATGGAACAACACCCAACTACAATCAAAAATTGGATTATTCTAAAACCTTTGCTTTTAAAGATTTTAGCTTGATTACCAATCCCAATGAATATGCTAAATCAAATATTGATACTTACGGCACTCGCGAAAAAAAATACGGCATAACACAACAATCAAATGATTTATTTACTCTATTTGATTTTTCTGCTAAATGGGATGTGGTACCAACAATGCTTTGTCAAAATCACGAACAAATAATAAAAGGTTTTTGGGGACAAACTGTTGCATTTGATAAATCGTTTATAAAACCAAATGTATTAATCATGGGTGAAAATAAAGCTGCAAACGAAGCACGTTACATACATGGTGAATATGGAAAAGGAACATTTACTTTTTATGGCGGACACGACCCAGAAGATTACAAACACAGAGTTGAAGACCCTCCTACTGATTTAAGTTTACATCCTAATTCTCCAGGGTATAGATTAATTTTAAATAATATACTTTTTCCTGCTGCAAAAAAGAAAAAGCAAAAAACATAAAACAGTTTATGTTAACAGTTAAAGAGCTAATTTGCCATCAACTTCATTCTCAACTCGATAAAAAAATTGAAGATGCAAAAAGCTCTATACAATCTACGATTGAAGCCAGAAACAATGATACCAAAAGCACTGCTGGCGATAAGCATGAAACAGGCAGAGCAATGATACAAATTGAGTTAGAGAAGGAAGAAAATCAGCTAAACAATACCATTGCATTAAAAAAAGAACTTTTAAAAATCAATTATAATAAATCATTTAGCAAAATTGAATTTGGAAGTTTAGTAATTACCAATCAAGGAAATTATTTTATTGCTATTGGAATTGGAAGACTAACGCTTGAAAAAGAAATTTATTTTGTGGTTTCCCTTTCCTCCCCTATTGGAATAGCTTTGAAAGACAAAATAGTTGGTAACGTTGTTTCTTTTCAAAATAAAAATATTGAAATTTTTAAAATAATATATAAAATTTATGAAAATACTAGCATTTGCAGGAAGCAACAGTTCTACATCAATAAATTTGAAATTGGTAAAACACACTTTGTGCTATTTTAAAGATGCTGAAGTAAATCTTTTGGATTTAAATAATTACGAAATGCCAACCTACTCTATAGACAGAGAATTGAGAAAAGAATTTCCTGAGTTGGCTTATAAATTTATTGAACAAATAAAAAATTGTGATTGTATTATTGTTTCTTTGGCAGAGCATAACAGAACATATACTGTTGCTTTCAAAAACATTTTTGATTGGTGTTCTAGAATTGATTCGAAGTTTTTTCAGAACAAACCAATGTTGTTAATGAGTACTTCTCCTGGTGGATTTGGTGGAGGAAATGTAATGAATGCTGCAAAAGGAATATTCCCCAGTTTTGCTGCTGAAGTAATTGAAACATTTTCTCTTCCTTCTTTCGGTAAAAATTTTGATGAATCTATTGGCATTACAAACGAAGAGTTGAATCAAGAATTTGAAAATAAAATCAATGTATTAAAATCAAAACTTGCACATTAAAATGAAAAAGATTTTCTTTTTTACATTTTTAATGCTATTATTTAACAGTTGTTCTTGGCAAGAATTATTTACGATTTCAAATAATTCAGAATCAGATATAAAAATTGAATATATTTTAGATAACACTCACAGCTCCTTCCCTATTTTTGAAAAAAAACCAACGTTTTATCAAACAGCTTCTTCTGGGGATATTGATTGGAATAAACAGTTGTATATTATGGATAAAGACACAGCAACTAATATCGTTCAAGTGGTTTTACCGAAAAACTATATTATGGTTTTTGGACATTTATCAAACGACAATTACACAAGGTACAATCAATATTATATTAACGGAAGAGTATTTAACTTAGTTAAATTAAAAATTAATTTTAATGGGAGAGAAATTGAAATTACCCCAGAACGATTTGATAATTATTTTAAAAAGAAAAACGGAAATATTTCTTTTCGAATAAAGTAAACAGTTATTTGTTTACATTATGCAAAACAATCATATCAAGCGTTTGCATCAATTCTTTTTTATTATTTGTAAAATCAAAATGCCATTTGATAGCAACACTGTTTTTATCGCTATTGAATTTCATATCAGCAACAGTAGCAATACAATACACATTCATTTTTGAATAGATAGGTTTTAAAAATTTCCAATTATTTAATTCCAAGCCAGCCATTACACTGTTTTTAAACAATGGCACCCAGCGAGTTTTATAAAACAAATTAAATATATGAGGACCGCTTGTTACTAATCCTTTAAAAATACTTTTTTCAGCTATTTCTTTATTCGTATGAAAATCTAATGGGTCGAAAAATTCAGCAAAATCAATAATTTCCTGCTCGGTAACAGAAATTTGTCCCAAATCGATTTGCATATTGTTTATTAATTCTTTAATCAGCATATTTTTTAAAAGTATAAAAAAACGCTCTGAAAATACAGAGCGTTAAATTTTTTTACAAACTATTGATTGTTTACGCTTTCAAAAAACCTAAAAGTTTTTCCACACTCACTTTTGCATCACCATATAGCATTTCTGAATTTTGTTTGTAGAACAATGGATTGTCTTCACCTGAATAACCTGCCGACATAGAACGTTTCATAATAATTACCTTTTCTGCTTTCCATACTTCTATTACAGGCATTCCGTAAATAGAACTTGCTGGATCATCTTGTGCGCTAGGGTTTACAACATCATTTGCACCAATTACCATTACCACATCTGTTTCAGGCATATCTTCATTAATTTCATCCATCTCTAAAACAATATCATAAGGTACATTTGCTTCTGCTAACAATACATTCATGTGTCCTGGTAATCGACCTGCAACTGGATGTATTGCAAAACGTACCGTTTTCCCTGATTTGCGCAACACTTGAACCATTTCATAAATTGGATATTGTGCTTTTGCAACTGCCATTCCATAACCAGGAACAATCACTACTGATTTTGCTTCTTTTAATAATATTGCTACTTCTTCATGGTTTAATGCAGTTACTTCTCCTTCAATTGCTTTTTTCTCTCCACCTTGTGATGAGGATGCTGTTGCATTGGCAAAAATTACAGAAAAGAAAGAGCGATTCATAGCATGGCACATGTGCATAGAAAGAATCGCACCCGAACTACCAACCAATGCTCCAGTAACAATCAATAAATCGTTGCCTAACATAAATCCTGCTGCTGCTGCTGCCCAACCTGAATAAGAGTTTAGCATAGAAACTACTACTGGCATATCGCCACCACCAATTGCCATTACTAGAACAATACCAACAAAAGATGCAATTCCTGTCATGATTAATAAAGGAAGCATTCCGCTTGTACCCTCTGCTTTGCAAAAAAACACTCCTAAAACAGTACTTATTAGTAGCAAAATTAAATTCATTAATTGAAGCCCTTTAAATGCCCAAGGTTTAGAAGGTATTTTTCCATCTAATTTTCCCCAAGCAACAATAGAACCTGTAAAGGTGATAGCACCAATAAAAATTCCAACAAATACTTCTACTAGGTGAATAGTATGTGCTGCTCCATGAAGCGATTGCGTTTTTGGATCCAAGTACGAACCAAAGCCAACTAATACAGCTGCTAATCCAACAAAACTGTGCAAAATAGCAACTAGCTGTGGCATGGATGTCATTTCTACTTTACGAGCAAGCATTAAACCAATTACCGAAGCAATAGCAATGGCGCCAATAATATACACATGTCCTGCAACACCTTCTCCAAGCACCGTAGCAACAATAGCAATTGCCATTCCTACAATACCATAAAGCACTCCGCGCTTTGCGGATTCTTGTGAGGACAAACCTCCTAAACTCAAAATAAACAGAATACTTGCGAATAGATATGCTGCTGTTTGTATTTCTTTTGCTATAAACATAATTTCTTTTTATTTTTTAAACATTTTCAACATACGATGAGTAACTAAGAAACCACCAACAATATTGATGCTGGCAATTAAAATGGCAATACCTGCAATAATTGTCATTGGGCTTGATATATCGTCAGTAGTTTGTAACAAACCACCCACCACAATAATTCCGCTGATTGCATTTGTTACAGCCATTAAAGGCGTATGTAATGAGTGAGCAACGTTGGTAATTAGTTGCCAACCTACAAACACTGCTAATATAAACACCGTAAAGTGTTGGATAAATTCAGCTGGAGCAAACTTACCTACCAAAAACAATAAAGCTCCAACAACTGCTAGTGTAATAAACATAGTATTTGTTGCTTTTTTTGCTTTTGCATCATCAGATGCTTTTACTTCTTCAGCTGTAGGAGGAATTACTTTTGGTTTTCCGCCTGCTGTAGGACTTACAGGAAGTGGTGCTGGGGGCCAATTGATTTTGCCTTCATAAGTAACCATTGCTCTTGAAACAACAGCATCCTCCATATCAATTTTCCATTTTTCTGCTTTACCCATATCATCTAATAAATGACATAAGTTATTTCCATAAAGTTGTGAAGCCTGATTTGGCAACTGATTTAATTTACCTAAAATGGTAACACCATTTGGTGTTGTAAAAATTTCTCCGTTTTTAGTATAAGCGCAATTTCCTCCTGAAGAAGCTGCTAAATCAACAATTACAGAGCCCGTTTTCATTGCATCCACATGGTAATCCATGATTAATTTGGGAGCTGGGCGTCCAGGTATTTGAGCGGTAGTAATAATAATATCAACTTCTTTGGCTTGTTCTAAAAAGAGTTTCATTTCCGCTTCAATAAACTCTTTACTCATTTCTTTTGAGTAACCAGAGGATGTTGCACCATCTTCTTCAATTTCTACTGTTAAGAATGTTGCACCCATCGATTCAATTTGTTCTGCAACCTCTTTCCGAGTATCGAACGCACGAACTATAGCACCTAAAGAATTAGCGGCACCAATTGCAGCCAAACCAGCTACACCAGCACCAATTACTAATACTTTAGCTGGTTCAACTTTGCCGGCAGCAGTAATTTGTCCGTTTAAAAATCTTCCAAAATAATAAGAACCTTCAATAACTGAACGATAACCAGCAATGTTTGCCATAGAAGACAATACATCCATTTTTTGTGCTCTGGAAATACGAGGAATTGCGTCCATTGCAATAGCATTTACTTTTTTATCTGCTAATTTTTGAAGCAAATTCTGGTTTTGAGCAGGCCATAAGTAACTAAGCGTTACCAAACCTTCTTTCATCATATCTACTTCTTCTATTGTAGGTTCTTTTACCTTTAATACAATATCTGATTTACCATAAATATCAGCAGCTGTGTTTACAATTTTTGCTCCTGCTTCTTCAAAATCTTTATCAGAAAAATTTGATTTTAATCCTGCATTTTGCTGAATATAAACTTCAAACCCTTGTTTTTGTAATCGTTTAACGGTTTTCGGAGTTGCCGCAACCCTTAATTCGTTTGGAGAAATTTCCAATGGAATGCCTACCTTCATAATTAAACTATATTAGGTTTATTTGTTTGTTGTGTTCAAAATTTGAGGGCGGAAAAGTAAGAATTTTTTGGTGATTGACCAAAAAATCAACATTTACAGGGAGCTGCTTATAGAGCAGGCAAACATTTCATTTGTTTATTTGAAATTTCCAAATGTATAATTTTGGTTAAACCGCCTTTAGAGAACAAAAATTTTAGATATTATTTTTTAAAACTCAGCTATCATTTCTTTTATTTTTTTGCTATTTTTATACTTCTTGTAAAAAACTACTACTATGAATGTACTGTACAAAAAAATTTTACCATTAATTTTTATAATTACAAACACACTTTCTTTTGCACAACTCACACCTGTTGTTGATTCTATTTTGATGAGTGATGGAAGAAAATTGGCTGCGGATATTTATATACCAAGCGGGATGACAAGCGGACCAGTAATTTTAATTCAAACACCTTACAACAGAATTTTGTATCGATTTGGTTTGCCTCTTAGAATTGGAACTAATTTAAGTAGTAGTAATTATATTTTTGTAATAGCTGATTGGCGAGGGTTTTATGGTTCTGCTGCCGCTATGTACACTTCACCTACTCCGCCTACACGCGGACAAGATGGCGCAAGCGCTGTAGAGTGGATTTATCAACAAACTTGGTGTAATGGTAAAATTGGTACTTGGGGACCATCTGCACTAGGTAAAGTTCAGTTTCAAACAGCAAAAGAAAATCCGCCACATTTAACCTGTATTTGCCCATTGGTCGCAGGTCCTCAATTTGATTATGGTGAATATTATCCTAACGGTTGTTTAAGAACAGAATATGTTCAACAGTTAGATGGTTTAGGTTTTGGAATTTCTCCATTTTTGATAACACAACCAGTACATAATGCTACTTGGACATTTGTAGAAAATCAAAATTATTACCCTACAAGTATAAATGTTCCTTGCTTTATGATTGGTGGCTGGTACGACCATAACATTGAAGTGATGTTAGAAATGTTTAATGGTATTCGTACTGTTTCACCAATTGCTGTAAGAAACCAACACCGATTATTAATGGGACCTTGGGTACATGGAGGACATGGTGCAGCATACGTTGGAAGCTCTGTTCAAGGACAATTAAACTATCCAAACGCTCAATATTGGAGCGACTCACTAGCTTTAATGTATTTTGATTATCATTTGAGAACACTCAGTAATGGTTGGAACAGCACACAATACATTCAGTACTACCAATTAGGAGAAAACACTTGGAATACTTCCTCCACTTGGCCCGTAACAGTAGCCTCCAATGTTAATTTTTATTTTCATCAAAATAATTCATTAACAGAAACAATCCCAACAAACACAACAGATGTTTTAAATTTTAATTACGACCCCACTAATCCCTCACCAACTATTGGAGGACCAACATTAAGAGCAGATTTAGACCAAGGTCCTTACGACCAAACACCAACAGTAGAAAGCAGAAATGACATATTAAGTTTTACAAGCAATGCCTTTACCCAAAATGTAGTAATGAAAGGAAAAGCAAGTGTACACATGAAAGTTGCTTCAGACAGATTAGATACTGATTTTTGTATTCGACTAACAGATGTTTATCCTGATGGACGTTCAATGCTAATAAATGATGGGGTGATGCGTATGCGTTTTAGAAATGGAACAAACATAGGCGATACCGCATCAATGGTGCCCAACCAAATTTATGATTGTGTGATTAATTTACCAAATACTGCTATTACATTTTTAGCTGGACATAAAATCCGTGTTGATGTAAGTTCTTCTAACTATCCTCGATTTAATAGAAACATGAATACTGGTGGAACCATGTATCCTGGTGGAAAATTAGACACTTTGGTAAATCCATTAATAGCATCAAATAGCGTTTATACAAACAATATAAATCAATCATACATCACTTTACCATTAGTAGGCTTTACAAGCAATATAAATGAACTTGCAAGCAATACAATCTTTCAATTATTTCCCAACCCCACAAGCAATGAGTTTTATTTAAAAACAGAATTAAAAAATAATTACCAAATAAGAATTTATAATACATTGGGTGAAGTAATAATTACAGAAACAATAAAAGATTTACAAACAATTAATATTAGTGCTTTAAATAAAGGAATGTATCTAATTGAGCTCAGATACAACGATAAAGTTGGATATAAAAAATTGATTAAAAATTAAAGCGTCTCGTCCTAGAATTAGGTTTACACTAAAAACGTGTAAGCATGAAAAAAAACAGAACAAAAACGTTTATGGAAACTAAAGTAAAGGTAACTACAATTTTTAATTGCTCACTAGAGAGAGCATTTAAGTCGCCAATACTTTGTGATGTAACTAAAGTCCATACTGGATATGGATTTACACCAAAAGTTAAATATTGTACAGAGGACATAGGTTGGGGGCAGCCTGGCTCAAGTAAAAAAATTTTCGTAGACAAATCAATGACTCAAAAAGGTGGATTTGCTTCTATTGACAAGGTTATTGAGAGAATAGAAAACAAATATTGGAAAATTGAAATTAGCGATTTTCAATCTTGGATGTTAGGTTTTTATAAGTTTGTTGGAGAGTGGCAAACAACTGAACTTGAAAAGGACAAAATTTTAATTGAATATACCTACACTTTACATGCAAACATTCCATTGTTTTATCCTATAAATTGGCTTTTCACCAAGACCTTTTGGAAAGTCTATATGAAAAGGGTAATAGAAAACATTAGGCAAATAATAATTGACAAAGAACCTTACCAATATGAATAAAGAAGATCGAACCGCTACAATTACAAGTAATTGGCACGAACGAGGTCATCGCAAAGTCAATCTATTGCCTGCAACGCAGACCTTTATTTTTCTTTGGTTTTGCTAACAAAAATTTGTATCTTTAAGTAAAAATTTGTGGTTACAGACAGTTGAGTGCTCCAAACACCAACTACTTGTAGTAGCATTCGTTAGTGATTTTATTAATATTGAAGGAACGAATAAACTATATGATTATTCAATTACTAACATGTTTGGACAAGAACTAATAAAAGGAAAATCAATTAGCAATAAAATTGAAAATCTTAGTAAACTAACGACTGGAATTTATATTATAACAATAAAGACCGAAAATCAAATTGCGACATTCAAAATAGTGAAAGAATAAAAAGCTACTACTAATAGTTATAATAGTACACAACCCTGAAAAAATAAATTGTACCGATAGCGCATTTGTAATTTCTAATTTCATCAACCTAAACAATTGTAGCATGGGGCATTATATGGAAGAGCAAAAAACTATACCCATTCATAATTTCTCTAAAGATGATATTTCGAGTATCACTTTTAAAATAATTAAACTTGGAGGAAAAGCAGAGTACGATACTTCCATCCCTCATCGCCACAACTATTATGAAATTTTTCTATTTGAAAAAGGCGGAGGGTTACATTCTATAGATTTTAAAGAATTTGAAATAAAGGATAAAAGCATTCATTTTATTTCTCCAGGTCAGGTTCATCGAGTTAATCGAAAAACAGGATCTTCTGGTTATATTATACTTTTTAGCAGAGATTTTTTTTATTCCAATTCTGTGAACAAATCTATCTTGTTTGATATTCCGTTTTTAAACAACAATACTTCAGAATTTATATTAAGTACAAACAACATAGAATTTATTCAGCTAAAAGAAATTTTTGAAAACATAGCATTCGAATATTTGAATACAAAGCAATATCAACAAGAAGCTATTCTATCTTATTTAAATCTTTTGCTTTTGAATTGTAAACGAATGTTTGATAAAAACATTGGTAATAAAGAAATATACAATGACAATTTTCAAAAATTTAGAAAATTATTGGAAGCCGAATTTGATAAAAATCATTTGGTTATACATTATGCAGAAAAGCTTGGTATAACTGAAAAACAATTAAGTATAATAACAAAAAGAGCAGTTGGAAAAACTGCTCTTGAATTGATACATGAACGGATAATTTTGGAAGCAAAACGCCTACTAAAATATACCAATCATAATATTAAAGAAATTGCATTTTTCTTAAGTTTTGATGACCCTTCTCATTTTGGCAAGTTCTTTAAAAACAGTGTTGGACTCACTCCCAATGATTTTAGAAAACAAAATTAATTTACTATCAGTTTCTGTGTATTAATTCCTGATTTAATAAAATAAATACCTTTTGATAAATCGGAGACGATAAATTCTGTTTTAAAATTATTTTTTACTATTTGTTTTACAACATTTCCTGTAATATCAAGCAGATGAACAACTCCTTCGAAAGTGCCTTCTATGAATACAATTGAATTACTTGGATTCGGAAAAATCACAAAACTTTCTTTTGACGCCAATTCATGCACGCCTGTAATTAATTGTTTTTTGAACACTTTTGAACCATTTGTAGCATATAGCGTATTTTCAGCCCTTTCAAATTTCCCAATATAGATTCCATTTGTAAAGGCTTGTTCTTGAACAAAACTAATTCCTCCGTTATTAGTTGAATAAATTCCACTATCAGCAAGTAAATAACCTTCATTCATAGATGTAAAAAATATATCATATACATTTTGAACCGGCTTTAATATAGAATCAAGAGAAGCAAAACCATTTTGGGTTTTATAAATATACTGCCCGTTAGGCGAGCCCCACAAACCAAGTGTAAAAAAACCAGACGTCCCATTTATCATATGAATACTAGAAATAGAGGAATTCCAGCCTATTGGCATCGTATTCGTCCAAGTGTTTCCATTATCAGTAGTTTTTGAAATAACACCTTGATATGCAAATGTACCATCCCAACCAGCAAAATAAGCCGTATCTGATGATGCACTATAAAATGATTTATCAAGCATATCGTTTCCCGATGAGCTATCTACTTTTATCCAAGAAATTCCAGCATTTACAGTTTTAAATGTTGCTCCCCATTGAGCAGTTACAAAACCAACATTCGCATCTTTAAAATATACATTTGAATAGGAATTTATTTCTGGAGCAACGGCTTGCCAAGTAATTCCACCATCAATAGTTTTTGATAAATTACGCAAGCTGGTAGGAAATACTACATTGCCTGCAACATATCCAACTAATGGACTTACAAAGTGTAAATCAGAAACTAAAGTGCTATCAACTTGGATGGTAGTCCACGAACTTCCACCATCAATAGTTTTAGAAATAGAATTGTTAGAATTACCTGCTACAAAACCAATTTGGTCGTTGATAAAACTCATTTTTCCAAACCCAAATGATGTATCTGCTGGCGTTACATCAATCCATTGCGCTTGGAGCGTGCTGCTATAAATTGTTAATGATAACAATGTTATAAGTAAATTTATTTCTGTTTTCATGATTTCAATTTTTTAGTTTATACAAAATTCAGCATATCAAAGCGAAAACTAATGCGATATTTTTGCCGAAGTATGGTATATTTTTCCGTTCGACTAAAATTTTTGCTCTACAGATTTTTAAAAATCAACTCATACTCTTCAAACCGATGTTCTCTAATGGGTCTTATTTTAGGCTCAGTATTAAAATATAAAAGCAAGCAAGGCGAAATATTTTTATATTTTTCTACATATTCGTATTTCTCCAATTCTTTATTGGCAATGCGTTGCTTTATTTTATTATGGTAAGGATACATATTATATAACATTCAAAATTACTATAATTTGATATTATTCAATAAACCTTACCTTTACAATGATTTTTATACTTTATTATGCAAATTCAATTTTTTGGTGCCGCAAGAACAGTTACAGGAAGTAAGCATCTGCTTACAACAGTTGATGGAAAAAAAATATTATTGGATTGCGGTTTGTTTCAAGGAAAAGGTTCTGAAACAGACGATTTGAATCGTAACTTCGGTTTTGAACCAACAAGTATCGATTATTTAATTTTGTCTCATGCACATATCGACCATTCTGGCAATATTCCACGATTGGTAAAAGAAGGTTTTAGCGGTAAAATAATTTGTACTCCTGCCACCAACGACCTTTGTAAAATAATGCTATTAGATAGCGCCCATATTCAAGAAAACGATATAAAATACATCAATAAAAGAAGAATTAAACGAGGTGAAGAAGCCTTAAAACCGTTGTATTCTGTTAGTGATGTACAAAAAGCCTTGGATTTATTTGAAAGTGTGGAGTACAATCAAACGTATCAAGTTTTTGATGGTTTTAATGTAACATTTACCGATTCTGGACATATCTTGGGTAGTGCTGCTGTAAACATTGAATTTGTAGAAAATGATAAAATAAAAAAACTTTGTTTTACCGGTGATATTGGGCGATATAATGGCTCTATTTTAAAAGACCCTCAGCCTTTTACGCAAGCAGATTATATAATCTCAGAATCTACTTATGGCGACAGATTACATTCGGATAAAGCATTGAGTGAAAAACAACTTTTTGATGTTGTTTACCATACCTGTATTACAAAAAAAGGAAAACTTATAATTCCTGCATTTAGCGTTGGTAGAACTCAAGAAATTGTTTTTGCTTTGGATGCAATGGAAAATAAAAAAATGCTGCCAAAAATTAAAGTGTATGTAGACAGTCCTCTTTCTGTAAACGCTACAAACATTATGAAAGCGCACCCAGAATGTTTTAACGAAGATATTTTAAATTACATGAAAAAAGATTCAAATCCTTTTGGTTTTGGTAATTTGATTTATATCCAAGATGTTCAAGATTCAAAAATGCTAAATGAATTAGATGAGCCTTGCATTATAATTTCAGCATCAGGAATGGTGGAAGCAGGAAGAATAAAACATCATGTTGCAAATAACATTGCAAATCCAAACAATACTATACTTATTGTTGGATATGCCGAACCAAATTCACTTGGTGGGAAATTAAGAAATGGCGATAAACATGTTCGGATTTTTGGTGAAGATTATGAAGTAAAAGCAGACATTAGGATTATGGATTCATATAGCGCACATGGCGATTACAAAGAAATGATTCAATATTTATCTTGCCAAAATGCAAAAGAAGTAAAAAAGTTATTTTTGGTACATGGAGAATATGAAACTCAAATAGCTTATAAAGAAAAATTAGAAGAAGTTGGCTTTAAAAAAATAGAAATTCCAGCACAAGGGAGTGCATTTGAAATTTAATATAAGTACGTTTGATAAACCAGATTAAATATTTAGTAATAAAAGAACTTAAGCTCGAAATTCGCAACAAATATGCTTTAGGAGGAATATTGTTGTATGTAGTTTCTACTGTTTTTGTTAGTTATTTGTCTTTTAAAAAAATAATAAATCCAGCAACTTGGAACGCTTTATTTTGGATTATATTACTGTTCGCTTCCATTAATGGCGTTGCCAAAAGTTTCATCAATGAAACAAAAGGACGTTTATTATACCTATATACTTTGGCTAGCCCACAAGCCATTATTTTATCTAAAATCATTTACAATTCAATACTTCTATTGGTTCTGTCTGGGCTTTGCTTGTTTGTTTACACTTTATTTGTTGGTAATATTATTCAGGATTTAAGTTTGTTTATTCTCGTTTTAATATCCGGAAGTTTAGGTTTTGCATCTTTACTAACAATGGTTTCAGCAATAGCATCAAAAAGCAATAATAATTTTACCTTAATGGCAATTTTAAGTTTTCCGATTTTGATGCCATTATTGATAGTTCTTATAAAACTTTCGAGAAATGCTATTGATGGATTAGAAAATTGGGATATAAACTATTTGCTTGTTTTGTTGTTTATAAATGTAATAATTATTGCTCTTTCTTATTTATTATTTCGTTACCTTTGGCGCGATTAAAAAGCTAATTAAATTGACGAATTGGAGTGTTTCTTACTCCAGATTATTTTAAAGTAAATGAAAAAACATTGGTGGAAAATATTAGGAGCGATTTTAGTTTTTTATTCTATAATTTCTGGCTTTTTATTTCCTGTACCCGCTCAACCAATTTTACACGAAACAATTAGAAATTTATACTTTCATGTGCCTATGTGGTTTTCAATGATTGTGATTCTTGGCATTTCTGCGGCTTACAGTATTTTATATTTAAGAAACTCGAAATTTTCAAACGATATTGTTGCTTCTCAAGCAGCAAACACAGGAATGTTATTAGGTATATTGGGTTTAACTACCGGTTCGCTTTGGGCGAGATATACCTGGGGAGCTTGGTGGGTAGATGATGTAAAATTAAATGGTGTTGCAGTTTCTATGTTAATATACGTAGCATATTTTATTTTAAGAGGATCAGTAGATGAAGAACAAAAGAAAGCCCGAATTGCAGCCGTTTATAATATTTTTGCGTTTGTGATGTATTTGGTTTTTATAATGGTATTACCAAGGCTAAATGATTCGCTTCATCCAGGAAATGGAGGAAACCCAGGATTCAATAAATATGATTTAGATAGCACTATGCGTACTGTTTTTTATCCTGCTGTTTTTGGTTGGATTTTGATTTCAATCTGGATAATGACATTAAAAATTAGAACTGAAAAAATTAAAAGAAAAATAATATTCAATGAATAAACTAAAAATTATTTCGTTTTTGTTTTTTGTGTTAAGCTCAATTAGTTTGTTTGCTCAAGAAAACAATCAAGTTGAAATGGCTGACCAACTGTATCAATCAGGCAAAATATATGTTGTGGTTGGTGTTTTGG
This sequence comes from Arcticibacter sp., assembly GCA_021155045.1. GTDB lineage: Bacteria > Bacteroidota > Bacteroidia > 2-12-FULL-35-15 > 2-12-FULL-35-15 > 2-12-FULL-35-15. Next base: position 94,536 of record JAJNQB010000013.1, on the reverse strand, counting down.
CAATTATATTTATTGGCATTGTTTCCTATTTAGTAATAATTGACAGAAAATTAAATAAATTAGAAAAAGAAAAAAAAGACTAGTATTATAAATGAAAAAAACGCATATCATATTAATTGTATTAATTGCTGTTGCAATTGGTGCTATACTTACAACACTTAATAATACAAGTACTTACGCTAATTTTACTGAAGCGTCTAAAGATGCGAACGAAGAATTTCATATTGTTGGAAAATTTGTAAAAGACAAAGAAGCAATTTATGATCCTCAAAAAGATGCTAATTTGTTCACATTCTATATGGTAGATAATCAGAATGTAGAAAAAAAGGTGATGTTATATAAATCAAAGCCTCAAGACTTTGAACGTTCAGAACAAATTGTATTAATTGGAAAAATGAAAGGCGAAGAGTTTCACGCTACCGATATTTTAATGAAATGTCCATCAAAATATAATGATGGAAAACCACAAGCAAATTAATAATTGAGTTGAATGGAATACGTTGGTGAGCATCTTTGGATTGGCAAAATTGGAAATTTATTTGTAATTCTATCTTTTGTTTTTGCCTTATTATCTGCATTAAGCTATTACGTTGCTTCAAAAGAAAATCAAGATACCTCATCCTGGAAACTCATTGCTCGTTTATCATTTAGATTACACGGTTTTTCTGTTTTTGGTATTGTAGCTACGCTATTTATCATGCTCACGAATCACTATTTTGAGTATGAATATGTTTGGCATCATAGCAACAAAGAAATGCCAATGAAATATATTCTTTCTTGCTTTTGGGAAGGACAAGAAGGAAGTTTTTTGCTTTGGACTTTCTGGCATGTAATACTTGGATTTATTTTACAACGTTCGGCAAAAACTTTTGAAGCACCTGTAATGACAATCATTTCAATGGTGCAAGTTTTTTTAGCATCAATGCTTTTAGGAGTTTATATTTTCGAATATAAAATTGGAAGCAATCCTTTTACTGTATTACTGAGAGAACACCCTGATTTTGTTAATCTTCCAGTTTTTAAAATTGCAAATTATTTGGATAAATTAGATGGAAGAGGTTTAAATCCATTGCTTCAAAACTATTGGATGACCATACACCCCCCTACTCTATTTTTAGGATTTGCATTAACTGTTGTTCCTTTTGCTTATGCAATAGCTGGGTTGTGGAAAAAACAATATACCGAATGGATTAAACCATCTCTGCCTTGGGTATTTTTTGGTGTTTCTATTTTAGGTATTGGAATATTAATGGGTGGCGCTTGGGCTTATGAAGCTTTAAGTTTTGGAGGCTTTTGGGCTTGGGACCCTGTTGAAAATGCATCTTTAGTTCCTTGGATTGTTATGGTTGGTGCAGCACATTTGATGCTCATTGCTAAAAAAAATGGACAATCTGTTTTCTTAGCATTTTTATTTAACATTCTTACTTTTTCTCTCATCCTTTACTCTACTTTTTTAACACGAAGCGGAATACTAGGAGAATCATCTGTTCATGCTTTTACCGACTTAGGAATGAGTGGACAGTTGTTGATTTATTTGTTGTTCTTTCTGTTCATTGGCATAAGCTTGTTAATAAGCAATAGAAAGCTAATTATATACTATTTCATATATACTGCCATTATTAGTATTGTTTGGTATTTAGTTGGAGATGGTGGTAGTCGCATCAGTTTCGATTTACCATCATTTGGTTCAGACGAAAAAATTCATATTGCTTTTGTATTAAAGTATAGAGTTTTAGTTAGCATTGTTTGGCTTTTTATTACAATATATTATTTATCAAAGGGGGCAAATATAATATCTCCAAAACAAAAAGAAGAAGAGGGTTTATGGAGCCGAGAGTTTTGGATGTTTGTAGGCGCTATTGTTTTATTGGTTTCCGCTTTTCAAATAACCATTTATACCTCCTTGCCTGTTTGGAATAAATTATTCAATCAAAAATGGGCAGCAGCAAAAGATGTGGTTACTTTTTATAATAATTGGCAATTGCCTTTTGCTTTTATAGTAACAATGCTTATTGCTGTTGGGCAATTTTTTAAATATAAAAATACTGACTTAAAGTTTTTTGTAAAAAAAATCGCTATTTCTTTCATTATAGCAATAGCTGTTTCTGTGTTATTTATTTACCTATTAAATTATCGTAATTGGTTTTATGGATTATTGTTGTTCTCTTCCGTGTTTGCAGTAGCTGCAAATTTCGATTATGCATTGCGTGTTTTAAATGGTAAAATTGCAAAAGCTGGTGCTTCTATTGCACATATTGGTTTTGGATTGATTCTTTTGGGCGCACTGATTTCTACATCAAAAAAAGATATTATTTCTCAGAACAGTTCGGGAAAAAGTGTAGAGTCTTTAGGCGAAAAATTTTCTAACAACGAAAATATTGTTTTAACACAAGGCGATACGTTGCCAATGGGTAAGTATTATGCAACCTATATTGGAAAGCGTTATGAAGGGATAAATATTTATTTTGATGTAGATTATTTTACAAAGGATGATAAAAACAAATACACTAAAGAGTTTTCTTTGTCTCCTTTAGTTCAAACAAACCCGAGAATGGGAAATGTTGCAGAACCCGACACAAGACATTTTTTATCATTTGATGTTTATACCCATGTTACTTACGCTGATTTAGAAAGCCTGAAAGACAAGCAAATATCAACCACAGACGAATACACCAATGTAAAAAAGAGCGAATTAAAAAAAGGAGATTCCATTTTTTCATCTAATGCAATCATTATTTTCGATTCTCTTTCTACCAACTTTGATAAAACAAAAGACAATATCAATAAAGACGAAATTGCTGTAATGGCTCATTTATCTGTTAACGCTATTGATAAAAAATATACTGCAACTCCAATTTATCATATTAAAAATAATTCAATACAATCTATTGAATCAAAAGTTGATGAGCTCGGATTAAAATTTATGTTTTGGAAGATAAACACAGAAACAGGAGCTGTTGAAATTTCAATGCAAGAAAAGAAATCTAACCTAAAAGATTTCATTGTTATGCAAGCAATTATTTTTCCATACATAAACATATTGTGGATAGGTTGTATCATAATGGCAATAGGGACATTACTTGCCGTGTGGCAACGAATTAAAAAACAAAAGAATATTCCGTCTTAGTTTTTTGGATATTGATAGTTTTCAACACCTAATTTGTATAAATTAACAAAAATTTAAGCCTATTAATACTTATCTTCGTGTAAACAAAATAACAACTAATGCAAAAAGTTAGCTTTAATAATAAAGACAGTGTTTTTTTTAATGCACTAAAATCAAAAGTAGATTCTTATTTTAAATCAAATAATATAAGGGAAACAGGTAATTATAAGCTGTATTTAAAAACTGTTTTTTTATCTATTTCCGCAATCGCTCTATATTTAATTCTTGTTTTCTTTACCCCTTCTGTTTGGCTTTCGATAGTCCTTTGTAGTTTGTTGGGATTAAACTTGGCGGGAATCGGGTTTAACGTTATGCATGATGGAGCCCACGGAAGCTTTTCTCGTAAAACATGGGTTAATGAATTAATGGGATACTCACTTAACTTTATGGGAGGTAATGTTTATTTGTGGAAACATAAACATAATGTAAATCATCATTCTTTTACAAACATTGAAGGAATGGATGATGATATTGATATTAAACCATTTATTAGAGTTCATAGCGACCAAAAGAAATTTTGGTACCACCGCTTTCAACATATTTATTGGGTAGTACTTTATGGCGTTACGTATTTACTTTGGATATTTGTTCAAGATTTCAAAAAATATTTCACAGGTAAAATTGGAGATTTAAAATTTAAAAAAATGGATGCTAAAGAGCATGTAATTTTTTGGGCGAGTAAATTGTTGTACGTAGCTGCATTCTTGGTATTGCCAATATTTACAGTTGGCTTTGTGAATATGATTATTGGGTATTCTGTTGTTTCTTTAGTATGTGGATTTGTAATTGCTGTTGTTTTTCAATTGGCACATATAGTTGAAGATGCATCTTTTGAAACACCCGATGCTCCAGTATATAAAATTGATAACGAATGGGCAGTTCATCAAGTGCAAACTACAGCAAACTTTGCTACAAAAAGTAAAATTGTTTCTTGGTTTACTGGAGGCTTAAACTTTCAAGTGGAGCACCATTTATTTCCTCGTATAAGTCATATTCACTATCCAAAAATAAATCAACTGGTTATGGAAACTTGTGAGCAATTTGGAATTAATTATTTAGAGTTTCCTACAGTTCTCTCTGCTGTGCGTTCACATGTAGTACATTTGAAACAAGTAGGACGATATTAATATTTTACTGCTCTAATCATTTCTCTTTTACCAGGTGGTCCTTTTATGGATTCAACGGTATATCCAACATTTTTTAATGTTCGTTTTACTTCTCCTTTCGCACAATAAGTAACCAATATTCCATTTGTATTTGTGGCATTGAAAATCTTTTTAAAAATATCTTTTGTCCACATTTCTGGCTGGCTGGATGGAGCAAAAGCATCAAAATAAATTAAATCATAATGTTCATTTAAAACAACATTTTGCATTTTACTATTCAGTTTTGTAAAAACAAAATTATTTGAAATTTTAATTTCATTATTCCATTTACAAGAATGTATTAGATTAAATTTTTCTTCGAAAAGATAAGCATCATGTTGTTTTATGTAGTTTAAATTAGCAACAATATTGCTATCCAATGGAAATGCTTCAATAGTAGTATAATTAATCTTTGTGTTTTGTTTACTGCTTTCTATCAAGCTTAATAATACATTCAAACCTGTACCAAAGCCTACTTCTAGAATTTTTATTTCCTTCTGTTTAGTCAAATACTTCAAACCCGCTTCAATAAATACGTGCAAACTTTCTTGAATAGCACCATGAACAGAATGATAATGTTCGTTTAATTCACTGTTATACAATGAATGGGAGCCATCTTTTGTAATAATAATAATAGGCTGTTGCATCTGATTAGAAAATTATTTTTTACTTGATTTAGCGTTATTTTAAAAACTATAAATGTATTCTAAACCTATTTACTTTCTTCTCACGACATTTTTTAACCACCTTCTCTAACTCCACAGCAAAAAACACAATTGATGACACCGCCAATGCAATTAAAAGTTCATTTAATGATAGCGGTTCGGTTTTGAAAATTGGGTTTAAAGCTGGGATGTATATAGTTGCTAATTGCAAGATGAAGGTTAGTGCTACTGCTCCAATTAAAGGTTTGTTAGAAAATATGCTCAATGAAAATAAGGATTGTGAATCAGATCGAATAGCTAATACATGCCCCATTTGACTAAAACACAAAACAGTAAATACCATTGTTTGCCAATGTGAATTATTTGTGTTGATTGCATAAGCCTGCATACCTATTGATACTATTCCCATTAAAAGACCAACCCAAAGAATATGCATGCCTAATCCTCCTGAAAAAATATTTTCTTTCGGATTACGAGGTGGTCGGTTCATTACTCCCTTTTCAGGAGGCTCTGCTGCTAAAGCCAATCCTGGTAAGCCGTCAGTAATTAAGTTTATCCACAATATATGAATTGGTAGTAGTGGAATTGGCAGTCCAATAAATGGGGCAAGGAATATTGTCCAAATTTCAGCTGAATTTCCTGTTAAAATATATTTGATAAACTTTCTGATATTATCAAAAATTCTACGCCCTTGTTTAACGGCATTTACAATTGTAGTAAAATTATCATCAAGCAAAATCATGTGGGCTGCCTCTTTTGAAACATCAGTACCGGTGATGCCCATTGCTATACCAATATCAGCACGTTTCAAGGATGGTGCATCATTCACCCCATCTCCTGTCATAGCAACAAATTGACCTTTTTCTTGAAGTGCTTTTACAATGTTTAGTTTTTGTTCGGGCGAAACTCTTGCATAAACCCTTATATGTTCAACTTTTTCTTTAAATTCATGTTCATTCATTAAAGCCAGTTCCGATCCAGTTATAGCCAAATCATTATCTGAATCAATTATTCCAAGCCGTTTGGCAATAGTTTTTGCAGTTATGGGGTGGTCGCCAGTAATCATTACAGATTTTATTCCTGCTGTTTTACAAATCCGAATAGCTTCTTTTGCTTCTTCTCTTGGTGGATCCATCATTCCGCAAAAGCCAATAATACTTAAATCAGTTTCAATTGTTTCAGGAGAAATCAATGAAGGAAGTGCAGTAAATTTTCTCATTGCAAAGCCAAGAATTCGTAGCCCATCGGTTGCCATTTTTTCTGATGATAAAATGATTTTTGATTTTTGCTCAGAGGAGGAAGAGTTATCTTTAGAAATTAAAACTTCAACTGCTCCTTTTGTGAAAGCAATATATTCGTTACCCCATTTATGGATAGTTGTCATGCACTTTCTTTCAGAATCAAAAGGAATTTCAGCTACACGAGGGGAATTAGTTTCCAGTTCTTTTCTAATAAATGAATTATTTTTTGCCAATTCGTAACTAGCAACTTCGGTTGGGTCGCCTATGTAAATTCCGTTTTCGCCTACACTAACATCATTATTTAAAGCCATTGCCGAAAGCAACCATTCCAATTTTCCATTCTTTTTTAAATCTTTAATATTGTTTTTAGCTATAATTTCATCTCCCACAAAAATTTCTTCGACAGTCATTTTATTTAAAGTGAGTGTTCCTGTTTTATCTGAACAGATATAAGTAACGGAACCAAGTGTTTCTACAGCAGGCAGTTTTCTGATGAGGGCGTTTTGTTTTACCAATCGTTTAGCGCCAAGTGCTAAGGTAATAACAATTAAAGCAGGCAATGCTTCTGGTATTGCAGCAACAGCTAGTGAAATAGAGGTTAATAGCATGGTTAATGGGTTGTCTCCTCGTAATATTCCTATTAAAAGAAACACAACACATATAACTAATATTATATAGGAGAGTTTTTTTCCAAATGTTGCTAATCGTTTTTGTAATGGAGTTTTTACTTCGTCTCCACCAAGCATTTGAGCAATTTTCCCTAATTCTGTATTCATACCTGTTGCTACTACAATTCCCTTCCCTCTTCCATAGGTAACAAAGGTGCTTTTATACGCCATATTTTTTCGGTCGCCAAGCGGAATATTTTTCTCAGATAAAGTAAGTGTAGATTTCTCCACAGCGTTCGATTCTCCGGTAAGTGATGCCTCCTCCACTTTTAATTGAGCGGAATCTATTATTCGTAAATCGGCAGGAATAACATTTCCCACTTCAATAATTACTACATCACCCGGAACAAGATTTGTAGAAGGAATAGAAACTGTTTGTTTGCCACGCATCACAAGCGCATTGGAAGCAGCCATTTTTTTTAATGCTTCCATTGCTTTTTCAGCTCTGTATTCCTGTACAAATCCAATAACAGCATTAAGAATAACGATTAATAAAATAACATAGCTATCGGTAATATCGCCAATGATACCAGCAACTATAGCCGCAATCATTAGCACAATAATCATAAAATCGGTAAACTGATGTAGAAACATTTTCCATGCAGGTTTCTTTTTTTGTTCTACAATTTCGTTTTTTCCGTGTTCAAGCAACCGTTCTTCGGCTTCCGAATTACTTAAACCATCTGCAGAAGAATCAAGCAGGCTAATTACCCTATCTATGTCGAGTATGTGGAAGTTCATTTGTTCTAATTTTGTAGTGGTCATTGCCCTTTAAAAATGAATATTTTCGCAAGAATATACAATAGATAAATAATAATCAAAGCTATTGCCTCTCTGCGTGATACTCCTTTTTTTGTTCCAAGAAAAATAACAACCAGCAAAGTTGCTGCAAACAAAACAGGCAAGTCAAATTTTAAAAGACCACCTTCCATAGATGTTTTACTTATTGTCCCTCCTATACCGATAGGAATAAGAATGTCGAAAATATTACTACCGATAATATTACCAACAGACATGCCTCCAGATTTTTTTATTGCCGCAGTGATAGATACAGCGAGTTCTGGCAAACTAGAGCCAAGCCCAATAAGTACAATACCTACAAAGGACTGAGCTACGCCCCATTGCTTAGCAAAATACATTGCTTTACCAACAACGAGGTGTGAGGAAAAAATAAGAACCGCAAAACCAATAATTAAATAACTTGTCAGTTTTAAAATGCTTAACTGTTTTGATGAATTATTCTTTTCACTAATTACATTTGAATTACTCTTTAAAAGTATGATGTAATAAACAATATAAGCACACAGCAATATAGCACCCTCTAATCGAGTAACTATTCCATCAAACCCAACAGCAAGCAATAGTATAATTGAAGAGAGTAAAGCTATCCCATCACGGATTAATTCTTTTTTTGACAAGGTGAAATTTAAAAAAAGAGCAGCTATGCCAAGTATAATGCTAATTTGACTAATACTACTCCCGATCGCATTCCCTGTTATAATTCCAGACGACTCAACTCCTTTTAACTGAAGTACCGAGGCATTAATAGAAACAAACACTTCAGGTAAGTCAGTTCCAACTGATAAGATAGCCAATCCAACAAAAGCATGAGATAGATTAAATCGCTCAGCAATACCAATAGCACTTTTAACAACCCAATTTGTACCAAGCCACAACCCAATCAGTCCTAAAATAAAAATAATTATTGCTACCATAATTTTTTTTCTATAAGTTTTTAATCATTTATTCGTGTATAAAGATATTTTATATTGGGAAAAAGAGCTAAAATTTTTACAGCGGTTCTAACTACGAAGTAAGAAACTGCTCCAAGTATTTTTTCTTTCAAATTGAAGCCTGTATTGTGTTCTATTTTATTGCAACCATTTTGTATTATTTCAAACAAATGTTCTTCTATTTTTTTTGCAAAGTCCCTATTAAATACTTCCACATTTAATTCAATACTAGCGTGTGAACTTAAATGGTTTAAATTAAATGACCCCACAGTTGTCCAATATTGATCTATCACTGCTAGTTTTCCGTGAAGTATAGATTTTTTCCATTCATAAATTTCTATGTTATTTTTATGCAAATAAGTGTACAGATAAACGGTTGCTTTACGAAACATTCTAATATCGGAAATTCCAGATAGTATTATTTTAATTTTAACACCATTTTTCGCAGCTATTTCCAATGATTTTCTCAGCTTTCTACCTGGTAAAAAATAACTCGCAACAATTATCACCGTTTTTTTTGAGTTTCGAATGTTGTAAACGTAGTTTGAACAAATTTGATTTTTTTTTCTTAGCTTATCATTTTGACTAAAGCTAATGAGCTTATTGTTCTTAGCCGGCTGTTCCTTTTCCTTATTTGCATATTTAAATTTTACTCTAAATTGTTTTCGGCAAATTTGCTCACATACTCTTTGTGCATTTTCACAAACATTTCCTTTTATCAGAATAGCATAATCTAACCAAGGTTCTTTTAATAAATCTCCTTTGTATTTATTAGCAATATTTATCCCCCCAATAAGTGCAATTTTTGCATCCGAAACAATTACTTTATGATGAAGTCGCCTGCCGATATAGATATTTTGAAAAGAAAAGAAAGGAGAAAAGAAACGAAATTTAACTCCTGCATCAATCATATCATTAATAATTTTTTTTGAAAGTTTTTTTGACCCGAAACCATCCAAAACCACAAATACATTTACTCCTCTTTTTGCTGCCGATTGTAATGCGAGTGCTATTTTCAATCCTGTTTCATCTCCGTCAAAAATATAAGTCTGAAAATGTAATGTGTGTTGAGTGTTGTTTATTGTTTTTTCTAAAGTATTAAAATAATCCAAACCACTATGAACCAATCGAATATCATCAGCAGGATGAATTTCTTTTTTGTATTTATAAAAAATATCTTTTTTTTGCTTTTGCATAATTATTTATTTGATATTCTTTTTACTCCTGCTACGGATGTTTACAACAGAGGAACAAAACAACGCCAGAAAGTAGAAAATTGCTGTAAATGTTTCGGCTGCTTTTTCAGTCATATCCCACCCGAAGATTCTGTCAATAAAATATTTTATGTATGAATAAGGGAGATTTTCAACGCCAAGTTTTTTCAGTACATCAAAATGCCAATCGGTAAGCGGGCAATATCCAATTCCTTTCCATATTCCGAGAATAAACCATGAGCCACCAGTAAGTAATAAAAGGACGAGGTTTGCTTTTCTTGTTCTCTTCCAGAACCATCCGAAAAGGTTAAATAAAATTATAGTTGAATGGAATGCAATGAAGAACCAATCTAAAAAACTGTAAATAGACATCGTAATTTAATTGTTCATTTGATTATTTTCTGCTGTTATTATATTTTCAATACCCTTTACCATCGCATCAGGATTAAATAAAATACTGTGTAAGCACTTCATTAATATTCTCATTTCTTGAATACTTTAGCCCTGACTAAATTTCGAGTGTATGTCAATAAATAAAATATTTATTTTGCTTGTAGGTATTTTACTATTTAACGCTTTGTAAATAAAATGCTTTACATCAGCCTGATGCGTATAATTGTGGCTTACTTTTAAAACTATAATCCCTGAAACAAGGCATTGATAGTCTATACTTATTGAATTGGTTTTTAAAAGTAAGCTTTGCGCAGCCAGTATGTCTTCGGAGCTATGCTTTTTAATATTTAAGACAACAGTACTTTCATATTTATAATCAATTTTACTGTATTTAACATGAAAACCGAAAAAAGAAAAGCTAAAAAGAATTAGTGTTAGGATATGTAAGTAATTTCTCATAAGTATAGTTTTATTTGTTTAATACTCGATTTATTTTCTCTGCTTCTATAATATTTTCAATACCTTTTATCAGCGCATCAGGATTAAAAGAAATACTGTCTATTCCTTGTTCAACAAGAAATTGTGCAAACTCAGGATAGTCGCTTGGTGCCTGTCCGCATAAACCGATTTTTACACCACATTTTTTAGCTGTTCGAATAACGCTTTGCAACATCCATTTTACTGCTTCATTGTTTTCGTCAAACAAATTGCTGATTATGGCAGAATCTCTGTCAATACCAAGAGTGAGTTGTGTTAAATCATTTGAACCGATTGAAAAGCCATCAAACACTTTTACAAATTTTTCTGCAAGGATAACATTGCTTGGTATTTCTATCATCACATAAATTTCTAAGCCATTATCTCCTTGCTTTAATCCAAATTCTTCCATCAGTTTCACAACTTTTTCCCCTTCTTCAACAGTTCTGCAAAAAGGAATCATGGTTTTTACATTAGTCAATCCCATTTCATTGCGAACCAATTTTATTGCTTCACATTCCAATCGAAATCCTTCACGATATAAATCGCTATAATATCTTGAAGCTCCTCTGAAACCAAGCATGGGATTTTCTTCATCTGGTTCAAATTGTTTTCCGCCAATTAGGTTTGCATATTCATTGGTTTTAAAATCACTCATTCGCACAATTACCTCTTTCGGATAAAAAGCGGCTGCTACAAATGCAATGGCTTGCGAAAGTTTATCAATGAAATATTCTTTTTTGTTGGGATGATTTTTTGTGAGTTGTTCTATTTGCAGTTTTGCATTTTCATCTTTTAGTTCATCAAATTTTACCAATGCCATTGGGTGAATTTGAATAGAATTATTGATGACAAACTCCATACGCATCAACCCAACTCCTTCGTTTGGATAAAATGAAAGCTGCAATGCTTTGTCGGGGTCAGCGAGAATAAACATGGGCTGTGTTTTTGGGATTTTAGTATTTATGAGATTGATTTCTTTTTCTTCCCAAGATAATTTTCCATCAAACACTTTTCCTTCATCTCCTTCGGCACAGGAAACGGTAATTAACTGTCCATCTTTTATTTTATCTGTTGCGTTGGTTGTTCCTACCACAGCCGCCACACCAAGTTCGCGGGCAACAATTGCTGCATGGCTCGTTCTTCCGCCTTTATTGGTAATAATTACCGATGCTTTTTTTAACACAATATTCCAATCAGGGTTAGTAATATCAGTAACAAGAATTTCACCTGCTTGCAACTTGTGTGCTTCGGCAGGAGATTCTAAAACTCTTGCAATGCCGGATACTATTTTACTTCCAACGGCTTTTCCTGTTGCAATTAAAATCCCTTTTTCGGTTAAGCTATATTCTTTAAAAGAAACATTTTTGAGTTTGCTGTGAATTGTTTCCGGTCGCGCTTGTACAATAAACAGTTCATTCGTAATTCCGTCTTTTGCCCATTCAATATCCATTGGCATTTTATAGTGTTCTTCGATTTTCAAACACCATTGTGCCAGCGTTTCTATTTCAGTATCGGAAAGCACAAACAACAATTGTTTTTCAATTGGAGTGTCAATATTTTCAATGCTTTTATTTATAGCATTTTGCCCCTGAGCGTAAACCATTGTTTTGGATTTACTACCCAATTTTTTTGTAACCAGCGATTTTTTATTATTGCGCAACGATGGTTTGAAAAGGTAAAATTCATCAGGATTCACAGCCCCCTGCACCACATTTTCGCCTAAACCCCAACTGCCTGTAAGGTAAATCATGTTTTCAAAACCTGTTTCAGGTTCAATGGTAAAGCCAACTCCGGCTGAGGCTAAATCGGAACGAACCATACGCTGCACGCCAACAGATAAGGCAACGTGCATGTGATCGAATCCATTGTTGATTCTGTATTTTATTGCACGGTCGTTAAAGAGCGATGCAAAACATTTTTGGCAAGTATGTATCAATACTTCTTCGCCTTTTATGTTCAGAAAAGAATCGTGCTGACCTGCAAAACTTGCGGTTGGTAAATCTTCGGCTGTGGCACTACTTCTAACAGCAACTTCGATTTCGGAATTATGTCCTGCATATAAATTCTTGTAAGCCGATTTTATTTCGCACGCTATTTGTTCAGGGATAACAGCATTAAGAATTAACGCACGGGCTTCTGCACCAATTTCACGAAGGTTTGAAAATTCTTTTAAATCAATTTTATTCATCAGTTGCAATAATTTTTCTCGAATATTATTTTCATCTAAAAACAACCAATATACTTCTGCTGTTGTGGCAAAGCCATCCGGTATTTTAATTCCAATTGGCGAAAGTTGATTAAACATTTCACCGAGGGATGCGTTTTTGCCGCCTACCAATGCTACTTTGTTATTAGATAGTTCTAAGAATTTTTTTATAAATTTGTGTGCCATTCTATATGTTTTTTAGTATTAATTTTTTTTGACTATAAATACTAACTTCAATCTACCATACATTGCCGATAAACCAATGCCGATAATGTAATTAATATTGTGTAGAATATAATTACAGACAAATTATATTTTATAAATTTTGTTTCCGGTATCTTTTCAGAAGTTACAGATTTTACCATCACTATATTTTGTAAAGAAATGGCATTTCCAAATGCACTTCCAGAGTGTAATAATGCTGTAAATAATGTTTTTTGAGCCAATGGCATTGCGCTTAAACTTTCTGCAAAAAGCAGGTTACTCATGGTAGCCCTACCTGTGAAAAAACTACCAGCAATGCCTATTAATGGATATAAAACAAGTTGCCACGATTTATTAAGAGTTGCGGTAATTGCGCCAATATTTTCTGAAAGTGAATCAGCAATTAGTTGTGTAAAACAAATGAGTAATAATATAGTGATAGCTGGAATACGGATTTTAAAAGATGTTGCTTTAACTAATGAGAATAGTTGTGAGGTAAATTTTCTGCTGTTAAAAAACAATACAAGAAAAACAGAGGTATTTATAAATATCAAGCCAGGCTGATAAAGTGATATTGTTTTTATGTTTGACCAAAATGAGAACTGTATATCTTGTGAGATAAATTTCCAAGCCAATAAAAGAGTGATTAAAAACAAGTAAGGTGAAAATGTAGTCCTCCAAATTTGTCCCGATATTTTTTCTTTGGTTGGTATAAATAATAATCCGAATAAGAATACCCCTAATACTCCTGCAACCACTGATGGAAATTCTATTGAGAATATTCCGGTGAGAGAAAAAGAAACATAAAAACAAACTCCCGCACCTAACAAAAGTTTCCATTCTTTTTTCCAAAATATTTTCAATTGCTCTGTTTTGGATAAAAGATAGGCTAATATAAAGGGCATAAATAATGTAGGCAGTGCATTTAATAGGAGTGTGATTATCACCACTTCGTTAGGGGAATTAATCCCCAATCCTATTTTTAACGGAGTGCCCAATGCTCCAAATAATACAGCTATTGTATTTGTTGTCAAGGGCAATAAAACAGAAGTGAATGGTTTAAATCCTACAGTAAGCATTAGCGGAGCAATAAGCAAAGCAGGAATTCCAAATCCTGCAATGCCTTCCATAAAACTCCCCATAAAAAAACAAAGAATAATAACCACTGAAATCCTTGAAGAGATAGTTGAAATATTTTCTGTAAAAGAAATAAAATGATTATTACACGAAAGTGTATAATAAAATAAATAAGCCCCAAATATCAACAAAATAAGTTCTATCCAAATAACAAAGGCATTGGCTAATTCAAAATAAACAGAATCACAATCAGCCAAAAAGAAAATCTTTGAAATAAGTAATATGATCACTGCGCCCAATGCACCAAGCCATAATCTGCGGAAAATATATATTCCAGCAAGTAAAAACAGAAATGATATTAGTAGAGTTTGATTGTTCATAGTAAATTATTCTTTTTTCTGCGCACCTCTCACCATTATAAATTCCATTATGTTTTCCGCATCCAATGCACCCACCAATTTACTATTCGCAAACACAGGCATGAGCGTTTTGTGCTGTTGCATCAGTTGCCATGCTTCTTCAAGCGGCATTTCAGATTTCAGAAATAATAATTCCTTATTCATCACATTATGAATTAAGGTGTTTTCTCCCTGCTCACTTAAAGCTTTTATTATTTCATCACGATTCAAGGTTCCAACAGGGTTCCCATTGTCTGTTATCAGAAAATGTTTGCATTGTCCGTTCAGTAGTAATTGTACAGCATATTTTACAGCCTCTCCCGATTCTATTGTCTGATATTGTTTCATCAATACATCGTTTACCGTAAAGCCTTTTAGTATAGATTTTGTCTGCGTATATTCGGCTTCGGCTTGTGCGCCAAGGAAAATAAACAAGCCAATAAAAATTAAAAATGGATTTGAAAAAAAGCCGAGTATAACAAAGCCGATAGCAAGCAATTGCCCGATGCGTGCTGCTATTGCAGTGGCAATGTGTCGTTCTATTTTGAATGAAAGCAACGCTCTTAATACCCTGCCACCATCCATAGGAAAAGCAGGAATTAAATTAAACACAGCCAGCCACAGATTGATGAACATTAAATTGAAAACAAAATTTTCGGCTGTTATAAAAGAGAGTTGTTGAATTTTGGTTATATCCAATGTAAAACTCACAAAAGGGGAAAGTGCTGCTACTATCAATACATTTACAAGAGGTCCTGCAAGGGCAACAATTAATTCCTCTTTTGGTTTTTCGGGAATGGATTCCAATCGTGCCAAACCGCCAATGGGTAATAGAGTAATGTCTTTTGTTTTTATACCAAATTTTCGGGCTGCCATCGCATGTCCAAACTCATGCATGGTTACACAAACAAAAATAGTGAGTATAAATAAGATAGACCACATCGTTTGTTCTGTTCCCGCCCCAACACGCATATTACTGATAACAATCCATCCCAATAGGATAAGAAATGTCCAGTGTATCTGAAGTCTTATTCCAAATATTTTTCCGAGTTGTAATGAATATTTCATAGGTATGTAGTTTATTGGATTAGTTTTTAATTTCTTTTGCAATTGTCTCTGCCAAATTAATTCCATTGGAGGAGTGAAAAATAGTATTACAACTTACAATTTTATCAACTCCAGCATTCAGTAATTCGTTATAGGCAGTATCGGCAAAAATAGCATGAGTACAAATACATACAGAAGCTATTCCAGCTTGAGCGTGAATATGTTTTACTGCTTCAATCATGGTTCGCGCTGTAGAAACAATATCATCAACCAGCACGGGAGTGTAATTTTTTAATTTATTAATATCGGGTAAAGATACTTCCACATGCCTGTCGCCATGTCTTACTTTATTCAGTACTAAATGAGGTGCACCGGCTTTTGTAGCTACTTCAGCAACCCATTGTTCACTTTCGCTATCGGGCCCGATAATTATTGGATTGGTAACATTTTCCTTTATCCATTTTGAAATATATGGAGCAGCCTGAATAACTTTTGTTGGAACAGAGTAAATTTCAGAAAGTGAATTTCTGCGATGTAAATGCGGGTCAATTGTTATGAGTTCATCCACAAAAGAACTTATCCATGAAGCAAAATAAACGGATGTAATTCCTTCACCGGCTTTAAATCGGGTATCTTGACGCATGTAGGAAAGGTAAGGTGCTATCAGGCAGACGGATGTTGCTCCTATATCTTTAGCTGTTTTAGCCAGAAAAAATAGTGGCAAAAGTTTTTCATCGGGATTGTTTAATGTGCAAACAATAATTACTCTTTTCCCTTTAACATCCGAATCAATGCGGATATAGGTTTCCTTGTCAGGAAATTGCCTGATGCTAATAAGTCCGGTTTCAACCGTTATTATTTTGTTGATTTCATTTGCCAAAAGTTCATTTCCATGCAAGGAGAATAGTATGTCTTTCATTTTATTGTAATTATTTTACTTTCGTTTTTAATGTATTCTATCGCATAGTTTAATTCACCTTTGGAGTCAGCGTAAATAGTAAATAAGGTATCTCCTTTATTTACTGTTTTTTCTAAGGGAGCATTGAATAAAATTCCTGCTGATTTATCATCAGGTGCTCCACATAATTTAGCTGCCATTGCCAGTTTACGATTGTCAATTTCACTTACTACTCCGTCACACTCAGCTAAAATAACATGTGAGAAGGGGGCATATTTTGGTTCACGAAAGCCTCCCTGAGCCATACAAATACTGTAAAATTTATTCCAGGCTTTCCCGGTTTTAACAATCTCCATCGCTATTTGTTCTCCTTTCCCTGCTTGGGCATTTCCGCACAATTCCAGTAAAGCTCCGGCAATAAAGCAAGCCCTTTGAAGCAAATCCTTCGGAGCCTGAGGTTCGTTTCTCAAAACAGAAAGTACATCCATTGCTTCTAAAGCTGGTCCTACCCCTCTTCCTACAGGCTGGTTGCCATCTGTAATAACCACTTTCAATTTTAATCCTAAAGAATTACCTACCGAATAAAAATAGTATTTCAGCTTGAGAGCTTTTTCAAGTGTTCTGACTTTAGCTGTTGCGCCTACTGGTATATCAATTATCACATGGGTGGATCCTGCCGCTACCTTTTTTGATAGTACGGATGCTATCATTTGTCCTTCACTGTCCACGTCCAATGCCTTACCGATTCGTATCAAAACATCATCCACTGGGCTTAATTTAACTCCGCCTCCCCATGCAATACAAGCCTGCTCCTTTTCAATTACTTCTTTTATTTTTGCAAGGGATAAATCAACTTCAGTAAATACTGCCATTGTATCAGCAGTACCAGCCGGAGAAGTAATTGCCTTTGATGATGTTTTGGGAATAGTTAATCCAGCAGCTGCAGCAATAGCCACAACAATGGGAGTGGTTCTGTTGCCCGGTAATCCGCCAACACAATGTTTATCGGCAACAACAGAACTGTCCCAATTTAATTTGCTTCCAACATTTACCATGGAGGTGGTAAGAGCGGTAATTTCATTTACATTAAGCCTTTCTCCTGCACAGGCGGTTACAAATGCAGCCAGATGAATGTTGGAATATTTTCCTTCTGCTATATCGCTAATGATTCTTTCTGCGGCTTTGTAATCAAGTATTCCTCCATACATTTTAGCTCTTACATCACTTAGTGAATGTATAGGTTGAAGATGTGAAAATATTATTTCATCTCCTTCCTCAGCATTCATATATTTCCAAACACTTTCCGACAAACTGGCTTCGCCATGATGAAGTATCTCCCCATAAATAACGTTGAGTGTAGCAATGGCTGTTTTGTTTTTTACAGAAATATTTATTCGGGTTTGGGTTTTAAATCCTTCTGAAATACAAACATGACATTCCGCACGCATATACACCACAAACTCTTGAAGTGTATCAATGCCGAGCCTCTTAAGCGTCAAGCTATTTGTGAGATTATTTATTTTTGTTATCATAATAATTTAAATCTAATTAATAGCATTCAGTTCTTTTAAATCTTTTATAGCCGCAAGCAGCGAATTATGTGATGAGTGTATTTCCAAAAAAATATTAAGAAGAGTTGAAGAATCTAATTCCACAATTTTATCCTTGTTCAATAAATCAAGCGTATTGTCAATAGCGCTCACATAATCGGATTTACTTTTCTGGAGAAGATTTTCATGCTATCCTACTTCAGATCAAGCGCATTTTTAAGTTCTTTTTCAAAATTATTCCAGTTTTCCTTTCCTAACTTTTCAATTTTCTCCCACGCTTCCTGAAGTTTTTGTTTTTTGATTTTCCATTCATCTATTTCTAATTTCAACTTATCCTTCAGTTTACCGTTGGCATTGTTAAATTTTGTGGATAACTCTTCTATCTTTTTGTCGGCTTCAAGTATTTTTTCTTTGATACGCAGTTTGTATTCATCCTTCATGGCATTATATTTTATTTCGGTTGAATCTATTGTTTCTATCTTTCTATTGTCTGTTTCAAGTTTTTCTTCTTCGTTAATTTTGCCATCTGAACAAGAAAAAGCAGCTATTACTAAAATAAGGGCTACTATTAAATTGAGAACATTTATTTTCATGTTTGTTTTGTTTTTGAATGATTCTATAAATATATTTCCAGCATCATGCTTGAACCTATCATTTTTATTAACGATACAATAAAAAGAATTGTAAAAATCAATGCCGATAAAACACACCAGGTGCAAAATGCTTTTATCACAAATGCCTGAATGTAGGTGAAGTAAAGCGAAAAAATAAATCCAGCAGAAATAATTGCAAAAATTATCTCAAAAGGCACGAGTGATTGTATGTACAAAATAGTGAATACAAAAATTGCAACTAACATTGTTAATCCAAGATAAGGATTAGGAATCCCGAAAGTAGAACTATACTTGCTATATTGAACCTTAAAGCACATTTTATCCGGCAAGAAAAGGCATTTCACATTCTTTTTTGTGATGCAGCAATAACTTAGGTAAATAGTGTTCGCTATACCTATAAGCGTTGTAATTATGATAATAATTAAATAATTTTTCATCAATTTCATTTTTTAAATGCTAATAGCGGAACCCAAGTATGAAATGCCATTTCTCTTGTTATGCTTTTGCCAAAAAGTTTCTGAAAAAAAGTTAATTCCCGAGTAAACATTGCTAACATATCAGCTTTTGCTTGAACAATATATTCGTCAATCCCTTCAGCAACGTCATCGTTTATTGAAACATGAACCGTGATATGCGGATACTTGTATTTGTTGATAATATCCTTTTTGATTTGTGCCTTATTAATTTTTGTTGTTGAATCTGGCGATAAAACATGAAGGATGTTTATTGTAGCGTTAAAAAGTTCTGCAAGTGGAATGATTGAATTAACTTCATGTTCCAAAGATTGCATGTCGGTAGCGTAAATAATATTTTTGATTGGTTTGAATCTGGAATGCTCGGGTACTGTAATAACAGGGATTGTACTTCGACTAATAGTAGCTGCTGCATTGCTGCCCATTAGCACTTTTTTAATTCCACTTGCTCCTTTGGTTCCCATAATTATCAAATCAATATCATTATGGTGTGCAAAATTTACAACAACATCTTCTACTGGATGTCCCTTCACGATCTGTGGAGTTACTTTTACTACATAACCTACTTCTTTTTTTATTTCATTACTCAGTTGCACAAAATCCTGCATGGCATTGTCAACCATCGCATCTACTATTTGCCTTTCTTTCATAGCAGCCTGGGCTCTTGGAGGAGCCTCAATATAAACTGCATGGAGCAATGTTATTTCCGCATCAAGGCTCTTTGCCATTTGTGCAGCATATAGCACGGCCACTTTTGAAAGTTTAGAAAAATCGGTTGGTACAAGTATTTTCATAAATATTTATAATTTAATAACGTTATTAATATTTCATCCATCTATTTTTTATTCTTTTTAATGCTGCTTTTTCTGATTGTCAGCAATGGTAATTTCAGATTATATGCTAACTCCTCTGTTTTGCTGCTGAGGAATAGTTTATCAAAGTAACTTTTATCTTCAGGGAACATAACAAGAATTGAATCATTATTTTTTTTTGCATATTTTTTTAAGTGTTCAACAATTGGTTCTTCTATAGAAACTTTTTTTTGAACAAGTTGAATATTTTTGTATCTGCCTTTTTTAATCACGTCATTAAATCGTTGCTCTATGTTCATGCTTTTATCCCACCCATAATCAAGATACAATAATTCAATAGCGGTATCCATTGCTTTTGCAATAGGCAATATGCTTTTCAGTTCAGATGTCAAATTTTTAAAATCGGAAGTGCAGATTATCTTTTTTATTTTCCTGAATTTATATCGTTGCGGAATTGCTAACACCGGTATTTCTGATTTTGAAATTACTTTTGAAGTATTACTTCCAAACAAAACTTTATTAAGTCCACTTGCTCCGTGTGTCCCCATAACAATAAAGGCTGGATTCTTTTTTTTAGCCGTACCTATAATTTCATTAACAGGGCTACCTATTTCAAACATTGTGGAACAACTAGCATTAGCAAAATTCTCACAAGATTTTGTTAGTTGTTGAAGGCTTTCAGTTTTTGCTATGGCTATTTCTTCAGCAACAATGCCACCCATCATATTGTATCTACCAAGTGAGGGTGTGTAAATATTTAGCACTATTAACTTTGCGTTCATTGCCAAAGCTAATGAATCAGCATACCTTAATGCATTATTCGCATTGCTTGAAAAATCGGTAGGGACGAGTATGGTTTTCATTTATTTTTTATGATTTTACTTTTTTACTTCAAAAAACGCCCTCACTTTAGCAGCCACTTGATTATCTGTTAAATGATCTTCGGCATCTACCATTACAAGTTTTCCCAACAGTTTTTTTGATTCCGATATCATTTTATGTAAGCCCAACTTCGTTTCTGCCGGACCTATTATCATTATGGAATCAGCATCTTTAATTTGATCAATTACCTTTTTAAAATACCCACTTAATTCATGCTTATGCTTTTCGTCATTCTTTTTTTCAAAAGAGAAATACTGATTCCCCATTCTTGTGAATTGTTTGCCTTCGCCTGTAATACGTACTCTTCCTTCTATACCAGAAGAAATGGTTTGTACAGTTTCTTTTCCTTTGTGTAATTGTACAATAACAGCTTTTTTGCTGTCTATCCAAACACCTGTGTTTTTTTCATCTTTCATAATATCAGATTTTATTTAATTACTTTATTGCAAGCAGAGGAACGGTAAGGTTGTATGCTAGTTCGGTTGTTTTACTATGATTAAATAATTTTTCAAAGAATCCTCTTTTTTGAGTAAACATTACCAACATATCTGTTTTTTGATGTGTAGCAAACGTATTTATTTCATCTGGAATAGAGCGACCTTTACCATCAATAATGTAAAATCCAAGGTTATAAAAATTTAATTGTTTAGATAGTATGGTAACAAATTTATTCACATCAAAATCCTCCGGTTTAAATTTTGGCTTTTCCCTTCCAATGATGTGTACTATATCAATAGAAGCATCGAGCTTTTGTGCTATTGAAACTACAGCTTTTAGCTCTTTTTTCAATTTATCCATATCGGATGTTGCGTAAGCAATTTTATTTATAGATGTAAATTTGAATTTGCTTGGAACTGCTAAAACAGGACAATATGCCTGTTCAATAATTTTAGCGGTATTACTACCAAAAAGGACTTTACGAAACCCTGTTGCTCCATGCGTCCCCATAATGATTAAATCGATGAATTGTTCATCAATTGTCTCCATAATATTCTCAACTGCTGAATTGCCGAATTTCACTAAAAATTTTGTCCTGTCATCATCTCTTTTTATTTTGAGTGAATAATATGCTTCATCGATAAATTTTATTAATGCTTTCATTTTATTTTCTTTGTTCGACTTTACTGCTTGTAAATATGCAGTTGAGGAGCTTCTTGTCGGAATCAGTAAAAATGTTGAATTAAAAAAAAGAATTTGTCGTTGTGTTTTTTGTGCAAACAGAATAGCGTATTTTACAGCTTGAAGTGAACATTTTGAAAAATCGGTGGGAACAAGTATCGTGCGCATTGTTTTGTTTGTTTAAGAACGTGCAAAAATAATCCTCAATGTTATGCTTACAAAAATACAAAATGACATTTCTTTCATTATGATATAATTCACTTCATAAAATGATAGATATCATGTTTTAATGAATGGGAGAGATATAAGTGTGGTTCTAAAAATAAAAAAAAGATGAAAATAAAGTTTACAAAACTTTATTTTATTGACTTTGTAATCTTTGTGTTTTTAAAAAATACTTTTTAGAATTGTCCATAAAATAGGACACAATCGTTTTGCGATAAAAATCGTTTGCTAAATATTTTTTTTCTGCTTTTATATCGCTCTTTGTTTAGTTGCTATCTTCATTCAATTGACAACACATTTAACCCTAAACAACATGGATTAAAAAAGGAATGATTTGCGATTAAATGTATAAATAATCGATAAAATTTTGAATTGTTTGACAATAAGCGAAATAATTAAAATCAAAACTTTGCCCCAATGCTTATATACAATGTTCTTCCATTTGCAGGCAAAAGTCCAGGTCCAGGATACCCTCCTGCCCTACGTGTAGCATACTTTTCATCGGCAAGGTTATTTACTCCTGCTTTTAAGTTGTATTTTTCTGCAAATAAATATGTAAGAGAAATATCCATTACCGAGTAGCCTGAAATTTTTCCTATTGTTGCGGTAGCATTCGGTTTTTCAGTATTTGCAGCATCTGTAAATACATCTGAAACTTGATTCAACTGAAATGTTGCAGCAATTTTTTTGATACTATACGTTGCACCGTATCTAGCGATAGTTTGCGGAGCATTTTCTACCTTTTTGTTTTCGATAGCTTTAACAGGGTCGCTGGCAATTGCTGGATTATTCCATTGGGTGTATTTTGCATCTACATAAGCATAAGAAACAAATAAGCGAATGTATCCAATCGGGGAGCTATTCGTGAAGATACGGATCGGATCAATCTCAACAAAACTTTCTATTCCTTTACTTACAGATGTTCCTATGTTGGTTCGGAAGGGGAGATTATTTTGTGTGATGGTTCCAATACGATTATCATAATTCAAATAAAACCCCCCAACATCAAAAATTAAAAAGTTTTTAATTTTTCCTCTGAAACCAAAATCCACATTATATCCGCTTGCATCTTTTAAATTTGGGTCGATGACATCTGTTGTTGCCGAAGGAGTAAGTTCGGAATAGGTTACTGGGCGGTATGATTGACTAAAATTAGCATAAATATTTGTTGTTGGTGTTGTTTGATATTCTGTTCCCAATCCAAATAATAAAACATTTCTTTCTTGTTTATTTTCTTGTATGTTTCCTGTTGATGTTGTATTGATGTATCCTTTAGCTGTTGAATTGATAATTTCATATCGTACACCAGGTGTAACACTCAATCGTTTTCCGATTTTAAAAATATTTTCAGCAAACAAAGCATAATTATCAGTAGCAAAACTTAAATCTCTTCCCCACTCCTTTCCATTTGTTAATTTAGTTATCGTAAGGTCTAAATCATTTCCAGCTGTGCCTGTACCAATTTGTCTCCTGCTAGTTAATCCTTTGTAAACCCTAATACCAGCAGCGAGTGTGTGTTTTTGTTTTAATAAATTATACGTTTTTAAAAAACGGATTTCACCTCCTAAATTGTTATAATAATCCCTATCAACTTGGCGCGGGTTGTACGAGTTTAACGAAGTATTAATTGTGTCTGCAACATTTATTCCTTTAGTAAAACCAACACTATTTCGCTCGGCTATTGTGCCGAATATTTTTACACTTAATTTTGTAGTTTCATTAAACTCATAGTCAGCAGAGAGAGATGCAACATTCCATGGAGTACTAAACCAGTTGCGTGAACGTAGCGATTGACGAGGATTTTTTGCATACATATCATCAGTAAGACCACCTGGTTGTTGGCTCTGATAATCCATACGAGTGTATTGTAATCCTATATTTAACTTTTTAGTTGCAGCATAATTTATGGAAGCATAACCCGTGTTGATATTATACCTGCTATTATCACGCCAACCCTCGGCATTGCGATGATGAAAATATCCATAATAAGAAA
The DNA here is from genome assembly GCA_021155045.1 of Arcticibacter sp. GTDB lineage: Bacteria > Bacteroidota > Bacteroidia > 2-12-FULL-35-15 > 2-12-FULL-35-15 > 2-12-FULL-35-15. The sequence goes on along the minus strand of JAJNQB010000013.1, from coordinate 70,333 downwards.
CTTTTTTATAAGTGCCTCCAATAGCATTGTAAGAGTTAAACAATCCATAAGAACCTGTTGTTTGTTGTGTTTCAAAAACAATTGGTTTAGTAGCATCTCCTTTTTTTATAACGTAATTCAGTAATCCGCCAAATTGTGGTCCGTATTGCAATGATGCTGCTCCTCTTACCACTTCAATATTACTAACAGCTTCCATTGGTGGACTATAATAAGATTCTGGATAACCAAATACTTCGGAAGAAATATCATAACCATTTTGACGAACATTAAATTCCCATGAACGGTTTGGGCTCAATCCTCTTGTAGCCACTCCCATCTGAATTCCAGAACCATCGTTCTCCCAAATGCTTACTCCTGGAACTTTACCGAATATTTGGCGCGGATTGTTGGTTGAAAGGTCGGCATCAAGTGTGTTTACTTTTACAACCTCATTCTTTTTCCCCGAGTAAATAATCGTTCCCTGAATTTCGGGTAATCGATCTATCTCATTTTTAAAATTTATATTTGTTATATGAATTTCTTTCAGAGTAATTACTTTTGATGTGTCAGACTGTTGCGCCAATAAAACCTGAGTGAAGGTTAAAAAAGTAAAAGCTGTTAAATTTATTTTTGTATTCATAGAGAATTGATTTTATTTTGTTCTAAAAGATTAGGTAATTCTGATTTGCTAATTGCAAAATATACTCTTGTCATTTTGTTGTCTTCTGTTTTGTCCAGCATTTGAATGAGATATTTTGTAGCTTCTTTTTTATTTTCGGAATCTTTTTTTTTGTTTGACATAATGCAAAAGAGGTTCTTGTTAATTACAGTGCAAAGAAATGACTGAAAATAATTCTATACAATACCCAATTTGAGGTATTTTAGAATTATTCTAAATAAAAATGTAATTAGAATTCAGATTTTTTGACAAAAAAGAGCAACCCTACTTTTATACAAAAGCTGGTTCGTTAGACTCTACTTTTTTTATTCTTGAAAAAAATTTGTTAGCATAGCTTTTCCAAATCTTTCTACTGTCTAATTACGGTTTAAAACAGATCATTTTTGGAGGCCTTGTTTCTACTCCATTCATCTAAATTTGAAATAGTTGTTTCCGCTATTCCTTGAAGTGCTTCATTGGTTAGGAACGCCTGATGTCCGGTTATTAAAACATTTTTTAAAGTGAGTAAACTATTAAATATATCATCGTTAGGAATGTTCATTGAAAGGTCTTCAAAAAAAAGTCCTTTTTCTTTTTCATATACATCTATGCCAAGCGATCCTATTTTTCGAGCTTTTAATCCCTCTATCACATCTACTGTATTTATTACTGCTCCCCTTGCTGTGTTAATAATAATAACTCCATTTTTCATCAAAGAAATATTTTCCTTATTTATCAAATATCGAGTTTGTTCATTAAGTGGGCAGTGAATAGTAATAATATCGGATTTCTGACATAATACTTCCAAATCAACATATTCAACACCAAAATATTTTTTCAAATATTCCTTTTGCTCAATATCATAGGCTAATATTTTGCAACCAAAGCCATGTAATATTTTTGCAGCAATAGAACCTATTTTTCCAGTTCCAATAATTCCAACTGTCTTTTTGTTCAAATCAAAACCAATTAAGTTATTGAGATTAAAATTATATTGATGCACTTGTTTGTCTGCTGAAATGATCTTTCGGTTCAATGCAAGTATCAATGCCACCGCATGTTCTGCTATGGCATTTGGAGAATATTCAGGGACATTGGCTACTTTAATTCCGCATTGTTCTGCTTGTTTTAAGTCAACATGATCAAATCCTACTGAACGTAAAGCAATATATTTGACTCCCAAAGAGTGCAGGATTTTAATAACTTGTGCAGATGCGTTGTCAGATGTAAATAGCGCTACTGCTTCATATCCACTTGCCATGCTTGCAGTGGAATCATTTAATGTCTGTTCTGTAAATACTAATTGATGATTTCCTGCTGCTGCTTTTTCTAAAAACGGCTGATCAAAACCGTGAATGCTATATACTAATACTTTCATGTTGGGTTATTTTTGTTCATGGTAATCATCTAGTTCAGGCGAACTCTTTTCAGTTATGCTCATTTCCATTGCTTTATGATTTTGCTCGGATCGTGTCCACTCATCAGTTGCACTAAATTCGATTTTCAAAAAAGGAAAACGCTTTATGAATTCTTTTTGTATTTCTTTAATGTTTTGGTTTTACTGATAATGATTTCCATGTTTATTTATTTTAGTTAATGAATTGATAAACTATTTTAAAAATCAGACTCGCCAATACTTTCATCTATGCGAAAAGCAAGCAAAGGGATTTTGCTGTGATATGAAAACTCTTTTGTTATGCTTTTGTTGAACAATTTTTCAAAAGGATTTCTTTTACGAGTGGATAGCGCAAGAATATCTGTTTTTTCGTTTTCAACAAACGATTCTATGCCTTTTGAAATGTTTTCGTTTACTATAACCTTGTAGGTAATTTTTGGATAATCTATTGTTTTTGAAACTTTTTCTGAAAAATAATCAATCATAGAAAGTTCTAACTCTAACTCTTTTTCAGTTGCAATATGAACAATGACAATTTCAGCGTTGAAAGAAGATGCAACTTTTGAAAGCTTTTTCAGAGCGATGAAATCACTATCGTAATAATCGGTAGCAAAAACAATTTTTTTAGGCAACATAAATGAAACATTTTCAGGAATTATAAGCACAGGAATGTTTGATTCTTCAATAACTGAAGCTGTGTTGCTTCCAAAAAAAAACTTTTTAAGACCGCTTGCTCCACGTGTACCCATAACAATCATATCTGCCTTATATGTTTGAGCAGCGTTCATAATTTCATCAGAGACTTCACCCGTTCTAATTATAAAATTGGTAGTTATACCCGGATAAGAAAGCTGCACCTTAGTCGAGATCTTTTGTAGTTGCTCTTTTGCTTCATTTCTTTTTTCTTTCACTTTATCTGCATATACATTTCCTTGTGGTTGCCGTTCGGAACCAATTGGAATCACTATGTGTAAATAGATAATCCCCCCCTGCGTTTTTTTTGCCAAAGCAGCAGCATATTCTGCTGCATTTCTGGCATTATCCGAAAAATCAGTTGGCACAAGGTATTTCATTTTTTTCTGTTTGATATTATGCTCCGTCTGAATAAGTTTGCTATAATTCAACGAGCTCAGCAACCATCACAAACCCTTTGAAGTTATCTAAGTGAAGCAATTTCTTGCTTTAACTTATTTATCATTTCGTTTTCCTTCTTATTTGTTTTTTTATAAGCAGATGCCACTTTTTCAACAGCATTTATAATAGAAGTTTTTAAATGTTCATCAATGTGTTTAGCATTTATTTTTATATAATTTGAAAAATCTAAAAACGCCTCAGTTGCTGATATTTGTTTTTTTAAAACATCATCAAACTCAAACTGAGTATAAAATGCCTTATTCATTCCAGAAGAATCAGAAGAAGGTTCAAATGGTGCAAGTTCTTTGAGGACAAACTCACGCAATGCCTCTACTTCTTGCTTACGTACTTTACCATCGGAACTGGATATTGCATATAACAAACGACCAAGTTCTTTGTAAAATTGCTTGTAGTTTAATCCCGTTAAGGGAGGATTTATTTGTTTTTTCATTTTTAATGGTTTTTAATTTATATCAAAGGGAAGAATTTTTTTTTTGATATAAATTGATAAAAATCAATCGGACTCATGATTCATATCATGTTCTTCAACCATTTTCTATAACTTTTTTGGATTTTTTCAATCCCAAAAAATTGGATGAATCTAACAGCCTCTCTATCGGCATTTACAATACTAAGCAAGGTTTTATCCAATAGTTAAATTTCATTCCATCATCATCAATAAATAAACTTTCATCGATCTTCCTGCAAAATTTTCTACATCCTCTTTTTTAATACAATTTCATTATATTCCTGATTATGATTAGGAAAAATTAGCTTAGTAGCCTGAGTTCGATTAATAATTTCTAAACTTAAACAATAAGCACAAGTTTGCTTTTTAACGCCATGATCAAAATCATACTTTGTGATGATTATAATCAGCCAGACGTTTTCATGTACATTATATTTTTGTCAAGTATAAATGCGAGTTGTAAAAACTCCAAAACTAAAAAATGTGAAAACAAAATTAATCATGATAATGTTTCTAGCCATTCTTGGCATGAATCAGGTTGCAAATGCTCAAACGATCGTAAGCGGATTTATTTCAACCAATACCACCTGGACATTGGCAGGAAGCCCTTATATAATTACAGGGAATACTATCCTTGACAGTGGTTTTGTTCTTACAATAGATCCGGGTGTAGTAGTCAAATTCAATACATCAAAATCTTTGCAAATAAACGGTACCTTACGTGCAATTGGAAATAGTACTAATAAAATAACTTTTACCAGCAACCAAGCTACCCCAGCACCAGGAGATTGGGACTATATTTTATTTTTCGACATGAGTGAGGATTATAACTATTCTCTTTTAACTGGTAATATCATGGAATATTGCATTGTGGAATATGGTGGAGGGGCTTCCATCCTTAATCCTTTCTTTCCATTCAATGCAGCAGTTAGAATAAAAGCTTCCTATCCATTCATTAATTATTGTGAGGTGAGAAATAATTCTTCGACAGGAATTCGGTTTTTCAATGACCAGAATGGCTTTCCAACAAGTGATGTAATGAAAATTTTTAACTGTACCATTAGCAATAACAATTCAACTATTTACACCAACCCAAATGAAGGAGCTGGTGGAATTGATGTATCTACAAACACTTCACTTATACAGATAAGTAACAATACAATCAAGAACAATACAGGATACAATGGTGGTGGTGGAATTTCTTGTGCTTCGGTAAATAATATCAACAGTTCCATCACAAACAATATTATTGTCAATAATAGCACACCAACAGAAGGTGGAGGAATTTTTGTTAATTTTTCTGTTGGACTGGTAGCCTATAATCTTGTATATGGCAATACCGCTAATAATGGCGGTGGTATTTACAGAAGCAATGGTGGAAATTCAGCCCCGCCTTTCAATAATTTTAATAATAATATCATAGCAAATAATTCAGCAATATATCTGACCGGGGGATTAGAGAATAATGGGAAAATGAACCTAACAAAGAATACTATCGTTGATAATAAGGCATCTTCAATAACATTAAACGCAGGATATTATAGCGGAGCAAGTGTTTATAATTACAATACCTTTGCAAGAAATAAACTAATTGGTACTTCTCCTACAACCAATATTTTTGTAACAACAGGAATTGCTCCGATTTTCAATAATAATAATTTTGTTGAAAACCAAGCTACGTATGAATTCTGGAATGATAATAACTCCATCTCTCCTGCATTGAATGTAAATAACTGTTGGTGGAATACTATTTTAACTTCGGATATTAACACAAAAATTTATGATTTTCTCGACAATAGCGCAAATGCAGTTGTTGATTACACTCCCTTTCTTTCTTCGCCAGATATTACCGCACCTGTTACTCCTGTAAAAAATGTCATCAAAACAGATCTTGGAAGTGGAAATATTCAGTTGTCGTGGACAGCTAATACTGAAACAGACCTTGCGGGCTATAAAATTTATTATGGATCACCTACGGGGTATTCTTTTGCTAATTCTGTAAATGCAGGTAATGTTACAACTTACACATTATCTGGTGTTTCTGTTACGGATACTATTGCTGTTACGGCCTACGACAACCTGATGAATGGAACTAACGATCAGTTAGATGGAAACGAAAGCTGGTTTACAAATTCTATAGGTAAACCAATTGTTAATTTCTCCGCAACTCCTGTTAATGTATGTACAGGAGATACTGTTTACTTTACAGACAATACCATTGATGCCGCTTCATGGTACTGGAATTTTCCAGGTGGCACCCCTTCTGTTTCCAACTCTAAAAATCCGAAGGTCATTTACTATTCATCAGGATATTATTCTGCAAAATTAAGAGTAATGAATATTGCTGGAACTGATTCATTAACCTTAGCCAATTATATTGAAGTAGATTCACTTCCCAATCCAGTAATAACAGCTGGTGGAGCAACCACTTTTTGCATGGGAAATAGTGTTACATTGGATGCAGGTGCAGGATACACTTCTTATTTATGGTCTGGAAGCGAAACTATACAGAGCATTGTTGTAAGTTCAGCGGGAACATATAGTGTAAATGTATCTAACAACTGTGGAAATACAACTGCTGCAATTTCTATAATTGTAAATCCGTTACCAACCGTTTCGCTTAATCTCAATATTGATACTGTTTGTCAGAGCGCTGGTGCGTTTGCACTTTCCGGAGGCTTGCCGGTTACTGGAGTGTATTCAGGCACTGGAGTAACTAGTGGGAATTTTGATCCTTCAATTGCAGGGAGCGGAACTCATACTATTACTTATGTTTATTCAGATGGAAACAATTGCAGCGATAGCGCAACAGCGACTATATATGTAGACTTATGTACTGACATTCAAACTTCTACCCTCAGTGAATCATCCTCTTTTTTTCCAAATCCGTCAGCTGGAATATTCACTCTTGATTCCAAAATTACAGCTGGAATAATTACAATTTATAATATGCAGGGAGAAAATATTTATCAATCTGAAATCAAAAACGAAAAACCAGAGATTGATTTGAGCAAACAAACTAATGGAATTTATTTATGTAGAATCACCTTCATGAATCAAACAATTTTAAAGAAAATGATTATTAATAAATAAAATCCATAAATCATTTTTATAAGTGTATGTGTAAATTTTATTTTCCTTATGCGGCTTACAAACTCAAATGTTCTAGCCCCTTATAAATCGGACACTGTAAGCTACCCCAAACTTCGACCAGTTAAAAATAGAAAACAAAAGAAAGTTTTACTAATTTTGAAAGGAGCAGAAACGGTTGTTGGACAATCATTTTCGGACAGAGACGAATGTATCGGTGTTTTAAGAAATATCGGAAAAGACAGCCAATATGAACGACAGAAATAAAAAACGTCCGCATAATAGTTGGCGTTTCGCCAGCATACAAATAGGCAAAAGTTGAAAACTATTGCCAGTAAAGAAAAAATATTTAAAAATTTTTAAAAAATTAATTTGTAACAAGAATAGAAGAAATAATTTTTTGATATGCTTGTTCTAGTTTGTATTTTAAAAATACGGTATCATTTTCTAAACGTTTTTTATCCGTAAATCCATTTGCTATTGCTTTATTTAAAGCAAGGAATGTTTCTTTTGATTTATTTTTTTTAGCATGTATTATGGCAGAAAAATAATGCGCTTCTGTATTGCTTGGGTCCACCAAAAGGTATAGTTTACTATAATACTCTGCTCCTATCAAATTATTTTGTTGTAATAATCCATTTGTTTGCGAATAACAAATCAAACTTAAATAAGATAACAATCGTTTAAATAATTGTTGTTCTGTTTTATTTTTTTCGTTTTTTGTTTTAGCAATTAAATTGTTTGTTTCTTTTTGCCACCAAGCAAAATCCTTTGTTTGGAAATATTGGGTATAATCTTGTTTAAGCTTATCTTCTTTTTGTAATGCTTCTTCTTCTTTTTGTAATCCTAAATCAATGTCTTTGTTTGTCTTTAATTCATTATAGACATTATAAAAAGGTGTTAAATCAGTTAACCCATCAAAAATATTAATGGTTTGCTTACAAAGCTTAAATGCTTCTAAACTTTTTTTAGCTTCCATCAATTGTTTTAATTCTTCAATTTTAGGCGCAATTTTTTCTTTTATGAATACATCATTTTTCTGAGAAACATCTTTTCTCATCTCATTACATTCTAACCAAACAAAAGCTTCTTCCATAATGTTTTCTGGACTCCATTCGTGCTTTCCATCATAAGTAAGTAAAATATGTTTTAGATTATGCCCTGCTAAATCAATCATATCATACTTTACAAGCTCTGTGTAATTCATGTCTTCTTTGCCAGCAATGGCTAGTAATGTATAATTATTTCTGGGTGTTTCTGTATTTCGTGTTGGATAAACAGCACCAATACAAATTACACCATTAATATTTCCATTTAAAATGGTTATAGCATTAGCAACTCTTGCTCCGCCAGAAAAGCCCATTAAATATATTCGCTTGGTATCAATAGATAAACGATTTTTTGTATCGGTATATAATTTATCAAAAATAGAAATGGTTTCTTCCCATGTATTTCCATTTTTTGAATCGTTTGAAGCAACTAAAATATACCCGTACTTCTCTGCTAAATTTTTATAAAGCGCTATTGGTAATTTTCCTGTGCCGTGTGCATCAAAAATGTAAATAATCGGAAATGTATTTTCTTTATTGTAATTGCTTGGTAAATAAAGTGCGTAACTCTGGTTTCCATCTATTTTATTGGCAACAACATCAATAACTTCTGCTTTTTTAAAATCTTCTTTTAGTGATTGTACCGAATCTTTTTTATTATCAATATCAGAACCGTCCGTTCCTGAAGAACATGCAGAAAAGAAGAATATACTTGTAAGCACAGAAAAAATAAGGCTTGTGTTTATTATTTTATTCATTGAAAATATTTTAATTAAATACCTGTATAATTACTTGGGGATATTTGTTTTAGCTCTTTTTTTATTGCTTCACTAACATTCAAGCCATCAATAAATGTTGCAATGCTTTCTTTTGTTATGTGAGCATTGGTGCGTGTTAATTCTTTTAATGCTTCGTAAGGTTTAGGATAGGATTCTCTACGCAAAACAGTTTGTATAGCCTCGGCTACTACTGCCCAGTTGTTTTCTAAATCTTTTTCAAATGATTCTTTATTTAAAATCAACTTATCCAAGCCTTTTAGTAAGGATTTATAGGCAATTAAGCTATGTGCTAAAGGAACTCCAACATTTCTTAACACCGTTGAATCTGTTAAATCTCTTTGTAATCTAGAAATAGGAAGCTTTGCAGCTAAATGCTCAAATAGTGCATTTGCTATTCCAAGGTTTCCTTCTGAATTTTCAAAATCAATTGGATTTACTTTGTGTGGCATTGCAGAAGAACCTATTTCACCTTCTTTTATTTTTTGTTTGAAATAATCCATTGAAATGTATGTCCATACATCACGATTAAAATCAATAAGTATGGTGTTGATTCGCTTTAGAGCATCACAAAAAGCAGCAAAATTATCGTAATGCTCAATTTGTGTAGTTGGGTAACTACGATTTAATTTTAATGAGTTATTTACAAAATTATTTGCAAAAGTCAACCAATCAATTTTTGGATAAGCAACATGATGCGCATTCATATTACCTGTTGCACCACCAAATTTTGCTGAATATGGGATTTCTTTTAATTGCTTTAGCTGGTTTTGCAAACGAACCACAAAAACATTTATTTCTTTTCCTAAGCGTGTTGGTGATGCTGGCTGCCCATGCGTGCGAGCAAGCATTGGAATATCTTTCCATTCATTGCTTAATGCTGTTAATTTTGAAATTAATTCTTCCAACATTGGTAATAAACATTCATTCATTGAATCTTTTACGGAATAAGGAATGGCTGTGTTATTAATATCTTGAGATGTTAAACCAAAATGAATAAATTCTTTTTGTTCTGCAATTTTCAAAGCATCTAATTTTTCTTTTATAAAATACTCAACCGCTTTTACATCATGGTTGGTAGTTTTTTCAATGTCTTTTATTTGCTGTGCATCCGCCTCCGAATAATTCAAATAAATATTACGTAAAGAAGGATACTGTTTTTTATCAAAATCCTTTAATTGAGGTAAAGGCAATTCACACAAAGCAATAAAATATTCAATCTCAACCAAGACACGGTATTTGATTAATGCTGATTCTGAAAAATAATCAGCTAGTTTTTCGGTAGCATTTCTATAACGCCCATCAATAGGTGAAATAGCATTTAATTTAGTTAATGTACTCATTGATTTTATCAAAATAAAAATAGAGAACGAAGATACAAAATTTACTGTTAATAGTTTTTACAAATAATTGTACTTTTGACCTGATTAAATAGCTAACCTATTAAATTTTTTAAAATAATTTAATAGCTATTAAGAATGTCATTTCGATCCGCCCAGTTGGCGGAGAGAAATCTTATTCTTAACAAGAGATTTTTCCCTCTTGATCGAAATGACAGGAGAAAAATTTAAACAGACTCTAAATAAATTACACGAAATGGAAGTAAAAGATTCAAACGGAAACATTTTAACTGATGGCGATGCGGTAGTAATCATTAAAAGTTTAAATGTAAAAGGCTCTACTCTTAACTTAAAGCAAGGAACAAAAGTTAAAAGAATAAAACTTACGGATAACGAAGAAGAAGTAGATTGTAAAATAGAGGGGCAAAATATTGTTTTAAAAGCTTGTTTTCTGAAAAAGGTATAAAAAAGCCGAAACTTGTTGTTTCGGCTTTTTTTTATATCCCTAAATTTCCTCCAGAAAAATCTTTTAATCTATTTTCAGCATTAAATAAGTAAAGTGAACTTATCTTTTTCTGAGAATCTTTAGTAGTACTTTTTTTGTTTATTAATTTTTCTTTTTTTGAAAAATTCTTAATACCTGGTCTTTTAGGAAACAGATATTCCCTTTCTTTTATCATAAGTGCAACCAACATAAAAGTTACAATGGCAGGTATTATAAATAATCCTATAATAGCTACATTCATAATTTAAAATATTTAGTTAGACATCGTTTTTATGAAATTAGAATTTGTTTGGCTGAATTTTCTTTGCTTTTTTCTTTTTTCAAAACTGAAATTTTCAAAACACCATTTTCATATTTTGCCGAAATCTTATTTTCATCAATATTTTCAGGCAATGCAAAGCTTCTTTGAAATGAACCAAACGAAAATTCTTTTCTCTTGTAATTTAATTTAGAGTCTTCAGATTCGTTTTCAATTTTATGAGTTCCTGTAATAGATAAGATATTCTTATCTAATTCAACTTTGATGTTTTCTTTTTCAAAACCAGGAGCAGATACTTCTATTAAAAATTTATCATTTTCCTCTAAAACATTAATTGCCGGGACAAATGATGCTCTTTCTTTTGAAAAATAATCATCGTTAAAAAAGCTTTCAAATAAGTTTGAAAACGGTGAGTTTAAAAACAACTCACTTCCTGTGTGGCCATTATCTATTGGTCTTTTCCATTTTACTAGTGTCATTTTTTTTCCTCCTATAATTTTAGTTAAACAATTTATTTAATTAATATTTATTAGGGAAAATGCAAAAAATATTCCATCGCAAATGAGATAAAATAAATCTGACAAAAAATCAGATGAGATAAAAAAATTAAAAACTGAAAAGAAAAATTTTCAGAAAAAGAGAAATTTTGTCAGAATTAAATTATTATTTATTCAATCCTAATTCTATATTTAAGTTTATTAGCATAATCTCTTCCAAGCTTATTACCATAATCTTCGTAGGATTTTTTTGCCCAAGACAATGCTTCTTCTGTCTTACCAAGAACCTCACAGGCGACCGCTAAATTCAAACACGCTTTCCCTGCATTTTTTCCTGAAGCTTTTTGAGCTATTGAAAACCAAACATCATAGGCACCTTGCCAGTTGGCAACTTCCGATTTTCTAAAAGCTATCTTAAATTGTTGCTTAAATGCTCCTTTCCCTTTTTTATACATATCGCGTTTTACATAATAATAACTTGGTAAAAAACGATAAACATATTGTTCGCCAGCAGCATAAGCTGTTTGTGGCAATGCTTCAGGAGGAGGAATATTTACATAGCCATTAGTATTAAATGTTAAATAATTTGTAGATTGAAATTGGTCAATAATTAGTTTTTTAGAAGGGTCATACATTCTCCAATAGCTAACTACATTCATTCTTATTTGATTTGGAGGTGCCGGAGTGCCTATGTTTCCTGAAATAACATTATTAACCTGATTTGTTACAGTACTTAAAAGAATATCTGAATTAGAATCAAACATTTCCAACACCAATAAGGCATCTGCTCCCGTTGAATCACAAATTTGTTTTACAATTTTCCATTCTAAAATTTCAGGAGTTACTCTTGTTCCTGTTCCTTCTAATTTTGTTTTGTTTGGAAATAAAATTTTATAATCTTGATAACCATTAAATCTATCATACACTGCTTTTAAACATTCATCAGAAGCAACTTTATCAGAGCCTGCGACTTCTCCAGATAAAATAATATCTTTTAGAATAGAATGGTTTACATCTTTGGAAGCTATAGAGCGATTTACAATTGCGATATTTTTAATGTTTTCAGGTAAAACAGCATTTGGCGACTGAGGATATTTTAATTTCACAAAACCGTACTTAGAACAAGAGCCTAAAATAAGAATAGATAATAATAGCAGTAAATTTTTAAATTTCATATTTTAATTTTAATAAATGTAAGCAAATTTCATTCCTAATAATGTTGATTGAATTTATATTGATTCAATTCCTAACCTTTCCATATCAGGTTTATAATCATACCGTAAGTCCTCATGCAGTTTAACATACACTGCTTCTATCTTTTCGATTTCTCTATAGTATATATTATTAATCACTTTACTCGAGTCTAAATTGATTCTTGCAGATTTTACTTTATTACAAAAAAATATTCTTAATTCAATTTCTGTTTGTTTTGATTTTGAATTTTTAATCAGTTTATACAAGACCCTAATTACTTTTTGCAATCCTTTTTTTGTTGTGTAAGCTGATTTTCTACTAATAGTAGCAAATGATTCATTTATTTTTTCTTTTGATTCTTTCACATATTCCTGCTCATCAGCAGAACCAAACAATAAATAAGTTAAATAATCTTTATTTTCTTTCCTGAATTTAGCCAGTTTAGCTGCTATTTCCAAAACTTCATTGGGTGAGCGCGTTGCTAATTCTTTTTGTAATTGAGGAATAGAATATTTCATATCTGAACAGCAATTAAACTCATATCATCTACTTGTTCAATATTTCCTTGCCAATTTTTTATTTCTATTTCTAATTTTTGCTTTTGCTCAATCAATGGCAAATGAGCATTAGCTAATATTATTTCAGCCAATTGCTTGTACTTGAATTTTTTTCCTTTTGGTCCACCAAATTGGTCTGCTATACCATCGGTAAACATGTAAATGATATCCCCTTTTTGAAGTTGAATTTTTTGTTCCGTAAATGGTTCTGATAGCTCATATTTGCCAATAGGTTGCTTATCTCCTTTAAACTCAATTAATTCTTTATTTCGTATTATCCACAATGGATTATTTGCTCCTGCCCATCTTGCCACCAAACTTTTTTTATCTAAATAACATAAAGAAATGTCCATTCCATCCTCAACGGTGTTTTCACTTTTTTCAAAAGTTTCGATTACTAATTCTCTCACTTTATCCAAAATTTTTGCTGGGCTAGTTATTTTGAATTCTTTTACAGAACGATTCAGTGCATTAGAACAAACTACAGAAACCAAAGCACCAGGAACTCCATGACCTGTAGAATCAGCAGATGCAAAAAATATTTCGTTGCTCGATTCAGATACTTCCATCCAATAAAAATCTCCAGCTACTATATCTTTTGGTCTATAAAAAATAAAACTATCAGGTAAATGCGTTTTAAAATATTTTTCGGGAGGTAATATTGCCTCTTGTAAACGTTTAGCGTAATTGATACTATCGGTAATTTCTTTGTTCTTCTCCTCCACCATTTCTTTTTGTATTTCAATTAGCTCTTTTTGTTTTTCAACTTCTTTTTTTTGTGCTAAAATAATAGTGTTTGACTTCTGCTTCTGTTTATATTGATATAAAACAAATAAAATAATAACAAGTGCCAAAGCAATAATAGAAATATAAATTATTGCTTTTTTGTTTTGTTCCAACAGTTTTAAATCTTTTTCTGCTATATCATATTTTTGCTTATCAATCTCTACTTGTTTTTTCTCCGACTCGTATTTTTCCTGCATCTCTTTTAAAACCTTATTATTATCTTGATTATTGATAGAATCGTACACAACAAAATACTTTTCTAAATAATCAAAAGCGGATTTATAGTTATTTTCTTTTTTGTAAAATTTATATAGCAATTCATAATTTTCTTTTTGAACATTTAACAATTGATTTTTTTCAGCATAAACAATCGCTTCATTCATATACTTGAGCCCTTTTTCTTTAAATCCTAAGTCTAATGCTAATCGGCTAAGAGTTGCTAGATTGATGGTAATACCAAACTGGTCATTCATTTCATAACTTAGATCTAAACTTTTTTGTAAGTATTTTTCGGCATCACCAAACTTTTTTGTAAATCCATACAAATTTCCAAGATTATGGTAAGTCATTGCTAACCCTTGTTTATCGCCCATCTTATCCCAAACTCTGATAGCAGCAGCATAATAATATTTTGCAGAATCGTATTGTTCGAGGAAACCATAAACTTGTCCAATATTATTTAAATCATTTCCATATCCCCAGCTATTTTCAACTTTACTATAAACACTTGCCGACAACCTAAAATATTTTAAAGCTTCTTTGTACATTTTTTGTTCTCCATAGATAACGCCAATATTCATAGCCGTACCAGCTGTTGCTCCAACGCCTAGATGTTTTTCGCCAATATCCATCGATTTTAAATAATACGCCAAAGCTTTAGGGAGATTACCCATATTTTCATAAGCAGAACCAAAATTATTGTACACATTCCATAATTCATCGTAACTTTTTGTTTCTAAAAAATATTTTTCAGCTATTATAAATTCTGCAAGTGCATTCTGTTGTTCTCCGTTGTGCATTAACCTATACCCCTTTAAAGCATGAAATTTTCCAACATAACTGCTAGTATCTTTCATTGACTTATAAATTGATTCATATTGATTAAAATAATCTGATGCTTTGGCAGGATCTTTTCTTTTATAAAATGAAACTAATTTTTCTAATGCTTTTAATTTTAGCGTATCGGCACTAGAGCCTTTCACAATATTTGCTAAACTATCTGTATTTAAGGCAAAAAGAGAGTTGAACGAAATAAAAAATAAAAAAAGAATGGTTTTTAACAAATATGTTTTCATATCTAGTGTTAGGTATATTCAAATATAGCAAAAAGCCGCAAAGTTTTACTTTACGGCTTTTATTTTACAATTAAGTGCTTTTTTAACTACCCGGCTTCACTACTTCTACCCATTTGCCTGCCTTACGAGCATTAATGGTATTATCATACATCGCTTCGCAATACACCGTTGGCAAATAATATTTACCTAAATATGCCGCATTTAAAACAATACGGAATGTTTTAGTGGTAGCAGGTGAAATATTAAAATAGCTATATACTCTATCGTCTCTAATATCTTGATACGTTGGATAATCACTTTTTACAGTACTTTCCGCCTCATCCATTCTTGTGTTATGAATTTCCCAACCACTCGGAAATATTTGCGATAGTGCCATTTGCAAGTATTCTCCTCTTGTTCCAGGGTTTTTAATTTGTACTTCAGCAATAAAATCGGTTCCTTGTTCTAGCTTAGTAACATCTATCAAACCGCCTTCCATAGTAGTATAATTAACATCCAACACTAAATCGTTTTGTGCTTCTGTTTGGTCACCTGTTTCTGGAATACCTTCCAAAATAATTCGAGCAAACATAACTCCTGATCCAGTATTAGTAACACTAACCGTACCTGCAGATGCTCCTTTCAATTGCATATCAATTTGCTTAACAGGCAGTTGTGTGTTTAAAATTATTGGTGCAGCATTATTAATTTTCACTTTATAACCCATACTATTGCTTGTGCTGCCAGAACCTTTTGCAAATTTAGAAACGGCAATTAAACAATATGCGGTTGTTTGTGTACTCATCCATCTGTTTGCACTCAATGCTGCCGATATGTCTTTTACCAACAGTGCTGCTTTTGTTTTGTTATCCAACATAGTAAGTGTTTCTAAAATCATTGCTTTATCACGGTCTGCAGAACCATACGAATAAGACATCTCCGCATACGCATCTATTTTGTAGGATAAATTTTCAATTAATTTTTTAGCCGTTTCTGGTTGCCCTGCTTTTACATAAGCAGCAGCCAATCGCCATTTTGCAGAAACAGAAAGGTTTGGATATTCTTTCAATCTATTCATTGCTCCCAACTCTGGTGATTTTGCTAAAGCCAGTGTATATAAACGATATGCCTGAATTAAATCACTATTATAATAATAGCCATTTGATTTTGTTGGCGTAGTCCAAGAATTAGCTCTGTTGCGCTGATAACGCTTCCAGTTTTCTAAAAAGCTTGGTGGTAAAGCATACCCTTTCATTTCTGCTTCAATCATAAAATGTCCAGCATAACTTGTTCCCCAGTCATCAGCTTCATAATTTCCGGGCCAATAACTCATGCCTCCACTTGCTGTTTGGAATAATTTTAAGCGTTCTATACCAGCTTTTATGTTTTTATCAATGGTCATTTTGTAATCACTATTCAAATCTAAAATATCTGTTAAAAACAGTTGCGGAAAAACAGATGAGGTAGTTTGTTCAATACAACCATGAGGATATTCAATTAAATATTTTAATCGTTCTCCTAAATTAATTGGAGGTATAGAAGAAAGTTCAATCGTTCCTTTGTTTGTTCCTGTCATACCAGCAGGAGTATATGGTGTTTCCCATGTTTTTCCAGCTTCAATTATTGTTTCAATAACATTTACAACTTTCGGATTAGGATTTCTAACATCCAATTCAATATCAAACTCTGCTTTTTCACTTCCACTTGTTGCAATAATTTTTACTTTTCCAACACCTAATGCCGAATTAACTTTTAATTTAAAATTAACTACATCATCACCAACTTCATTAAACGTAAGTGATTTTGATGTTCCATCAAGCGTTGTAAACATGTTGTTTGCTTTTATTTCTACCTTCACATTTTTCACTTGTTTTTCCATTGCAAAAACCGTTACAGGTAAATCTACTTCTTCGTTTGGACCCACCACTCGTGGTAATGTTCCTAAAATCATTAGTGGTTTGCGAACAGGTGTTGTGGCATCTGTCGAACCGTAGGCATTTTTATATCCTGCAATTACCATTGTGCGAACACTTCCAACATATTGTGGCATCATAAATTCATGTGTAGCAGATTTTCCTTTGCCCAAATGAAATGGTCCCATAAACTTAACCATGGGTTTAAAACGATTAGCTTTATTACCAGCTTTGTTGTTTACATCACCATCCCCACCTATTGCTAAAAGCCTTGTCAATTCTGCACCATAAGCACCCATTACCAAATCAAACATATCCCATGTTTTTACACCTAATGCTTCACGAGCATAAAATGCTGCCCAAGGGTCAGGAGTTTTAAAACGAGTTAAGTCCAACAATCCTTCATCAACAATGGCAATAGTATAAGTCATTTCTTTTCCATCTTTTTCTGTTACTGTTAAACTTGATTTTGTTTCAGGACTCCATTTTTCTGGTGTTTTTACAACAGGATTTAAATGCGTGTTTGGATCTTCCACAGAAATAGGAACAACACCATACATCCGTATCGGCAAATCATTTACTGTTTGCGAATGAGGTTGTACAAATGTTACATTTATATAAACATTAGGTGTCATATCAGGTGTAACTTTAAACGCATAATTAGTTTCACCTTTTTGTGTTTCCGTCCAAAATGCTTTTAGCACTTTTGTTCCAGATTCAATACTGATTAATGCTCTACCTACTCCACTTGACGGAATAGTAAGCTTCACATCTTCTCCAACATTGTATTGTGTTTTATCACTCGAAAAAGACAACAACGTAGCCCCATCATTTCCTTTTGGTGATGCTCCAGCCCAAGCTGGCCAATCAATATAAACAGTTTGTCCTGTTCTATGACCACTTTCTTCATCTGTTACACATACATAAAAGCGTCCCCAATCAGGGCGATTCACACGCAATACAAACTGACCTTTACCATCAACGGTTGAAATGTTTTGTGATAAAATTGGTTGACGATATTCGCTACCAACATAATTTGCTAAATCCCCATCATAGCTATCCCACCACCAACGCCAATTGATTTTATATACTTGTACTTTCAAATTCTTTTTAGAAACAGGCTTTCCATCACTATCTACAGTAACCACTTTCACAATATGGTTGGTATCTGTTTGAATCATTCCTGTATATCTATTTCCTTCAGGTAATTTTATACCTACATAACTTGAATAAGGAGAATATGGCAATGAAAATTGGTCTACACTAAATGCTCCTCCTTGCTCAAACACACGCGCTTTAAATGTTGCACGCAACATCCCTGGTGCTGCATCATTAACATTAAGATTAGGTTTTACAATTGCTTTCCCTTCATTATTAATATCAGCATCAAAAATTGTTTGTGCTTCAGATGAAAAACTTCTTGCTGCATCATCAAAATGAAAGTCTTCATATTTTTTGAAAACAGTTTTTATTTGCGAAAGTGTTACATCAATTTTTGCATTCAAATTACGAGCAATAGCACCATGCAACCATTTAACTTCTAAATTCCCGTTCACATCTTTTTTAGAAACAGAAAGTTTTTCGACACCAAAATCCAATTTTATTTTTAATCGGTTTGGCATAATGGTCTCAATTTTTATGTTTTTTGTAAACCATGCTCCACCTACTTTTACTCGTGCTGTCCAATTTCCTGTTGGTGAACTTTTATCGGTGGTGGTAGTAAAATTGTAGAAACCATCTAAACCAACTGTTTTCACCATTTTTCTAAAAATCTGTCCTTGTGGGTTTAGTAATTCAAATTGAACAGGATGATTTTTAGGCAATGTATTTTGTTTGTCTTCTAAAATAAATGACAAAAATAAAGTATCACCAGGGCGCCACACACCTCGCTCACCATAGATAAATCCTTTTACACCTTTTTGTACAGCTTCTCCACTTACATCAAAAGCGCTAACAGAAAGCGAAGAACCATCATCTAATTTTAAATAACCTCTTTGAGTTCCACTTTTGGCAATCATTAAAAAAGGTTTCTTTTTAAATGAACCTTCGCACATTCCTTCGCCATTTGTTTTAAGTGATTTTAAAACTTGCAACTGGTAATCATAGATTTCAACTGTAGCATTCGAAATAGGTTGGGCTGTAACTAAATTTGTTACTACAAAATTCATTGAACCATCAACACCTCGTTTTGCTATTAAACCTAAATCAGAAGCTAAAAAATTACGGTTTACTTCTCTGTTTCGGTAATATGATTTTTTACAAGGATTATCTCTGTCTTGATAATTATAACCGTAATCATAATCATCATAATATTCATAATCATCGTAATAATAATTTCCATAATAATCCCAATCTCTTTCATCATCGTCATCAGCATATTCGTCATTCAACCGTTGCATATTATCATTATCCGAGCTGTTATCTGTTTCGGTACAAGTAAATGTTGAATATTCTTTTTTGAAACTAATAATGATTTTATAAATAGCGCCAGGCTCAGTTTTAATCAATTTATCTAAATCCAAAGAATAGGTATTCCATTTACCTAAATCCATTGCAGATTTTTGAGTAAGCTGAACTGTTTTCTTTAAAACAATTTTCCCTACTCGCCTTAATTCTCTTTGTCCATCTAAACTATTTACTTGTAAAAACTGAGGAATGTTTTTTTCATAAATCTTTAATATTTTAACATCCACAGCTCTTAAGCTCACCGCTCGGAAAGGGAATGTAAGCCCGTTTGAGTTTGGGAGAATAATTCCTTTACCTACCAATTGTATTTGAGGTTTTATTTCTTCAAACATCAATTCCATTAGGTAGCGAGCTTTTAAAGGCATTCCTAAAATATTTTTTACTCCTACTTCTGCAGTAATAGTTCTTGCTCCAACTTGTCGAACTTGAGGATAAACTCTTACTTCATTATCCTGAATAATATATTTTAGTGCGCTACCTCCTGTTAATGTTATCAAACCATTTAATGTTTGATTTTCCATCAGTGGATCGGAAAACTGCATTACTACGCACTGCTCATTTGCTTGTTCTACAGAAACACTTACAACTTTAAAATCTCCCAATGCAGGAATTTCCATAGTAATTGTATTGCTGATATCCACATCAATTGGTTTACCATCCCAAGTAATTTCTATTTGTCCTGCTTTTTCCGTACGTTGAATGCCTTCAACAGAAAAACGATGTGTTGTTTTATTTCCTTCGTGTACCCATACAACAGGCAGCGATTTCCCATTCTGTGTAACAGTAATTATTTTTTCTACCTGAGTAAAATCAGCAACATCTGCAGTAGAAAGCGTTGCATCTAAGCGTTGAGTTCGCAATGTTTTTTTATCAGTAGTAGTCATTCCATCAATATAAACCTCAAATGATTGTTTCATCACTTGAAAAGCAAAATCGAATGTTTTAAATTCACGAGGAACTTCCATGATGTCTGACAAATAAAATTCAACTTTGTATTCTTTACCATTCGGCAAAGGCTTTTCAGGACGAAACTCTATGGTGCGATTGTCTAACCATACAGCAATACCTTTAATAGATGGCGAAAAATCGAATAATTCTTTATCTATAGGCTTACCAATTTCGATTGGAGTTTGAGTTTCATTTGCAAGCAAAATTCGTATGGTACTTTCACTAGATATTACTCCTGATGTGTATGCGCTAATATATGCACTAAACGCAGGATTTACCTGCTCGTAATTTGAATCTGATTTTTTTAATAATACAGATAAGCCAGCAAATACAAGTATTACAGCAGCAACGATAAGTAATAAAACTCTTTTCGACATTTTTTTAGATTTTGGTTTATGAAATCGGTAAGAAATTAATAATTGTAGTAAATGTATAACAAAAAGGTGTTCTGTTATAATTTGTTAAATAAAAAATTTGGAATGCAATTTGCCATAGGATTATTGGCTATAAAATAGCTGTAATTCGTATATTCGTGAACAATTCAATATTCAATCAATTATGTTAAAAAATAAAAAGCTTTTGTATTTAATACCAGTACTTTCCATAGCACTGTTTTCATACACGTATGTTACTCTTTCCGAAAAAGAAGAAGCATTAGACCAAATTATCATGCAAAGTCTAAATAACATCCATTATTCACCGCTAGAAGTAAATGATAAATTTTCTGAAAAGGTTTTCAAGCTTTACATAAAAAGGCTTGATTATAATAAAAAATTCCTGCTTCAATCAGATGTGGATGAACTCAAAAAATATGACCGTTCTATTGATGATGACATAAACAATGCTCGATTTAATTTTTTTAACAAATCGTATGATATTATTAATCAACGTGTGGACGAAGCACAAGCATTCTACAAAGACATTTTAACACAACCATTTGATTTTTCAAAGGAAGAAACATTGCAACTAGACCCTGAAAAAATAAATTTTTGCAAATCAAAAGAAGATTTAAAAGACGCTTGGCGAAAAACCTTAAAATATCAAACCTTAGCAAAAATGTACGATTTAATTGAAAGCCAAGAAAAAGCAAAAGAAAAAAGCGATACTGTTGTTATTAAAACGAATCAAGAATTAGAAATAGAAGCACGTAAAAAGATTTTAAAAAGTAATGATGATTGGTTTAAAAGACTAAAAGAATTTAACCGCAACGATAGATTGTCTGTTTACTTCAATTCTATCACTGGAATTTACGACCCGCATACCGAGTATTATGCTCCAAAAGACAAAGCCAACTTTGATATTTCTATGAGCGGACAATTAGAAGGTATTGGAGCACAATTACAAGAAAAAGATGGTTATATAAAAGTTACCAATATTGTACCCGGTAGTGCATCTTGGAAACAAGGGCAGTTAAAAACAGGAGATGTTATTTTAAAGGTAGCTCAAGGAAATAACGAAGCAGTTGATATTGTGGATATGAGAATGGATGATGCCGTAATGCTTATAAGAGGAAAAAAAGGGACTGAAGTACGATTAACCGTAAAAAAACCGGATGGAACTACTATCATAATCCCATTGATTAGAGACATAGTAGTACTGGAAGAAACATATGCACAGTCCGTTATTTTAAAAGGAAAGAAAAATATCGGTTATATAAAATTGCCATCTTTTTATGCTGATTTTGGCGGACAAAGCGGAGGACGCAGCTGTGCAAAAGATGTAAAAAAAGAATTACAGAAATTAAAAGAAGAAAAGGTAGATGGAATTATTCTTGACTTGCGCTACAATGGTGGCGGATCTTTGGGCGATGTTGTGGACATGGCAGGTTTGTTTATCGAAAAAGGACCGATAGTACAAGTAAAACAAAAAACAGGATTTCCTCAAGTGATGGAAGACAGAGATGCTTCTGTAATTTACGATGGACCTTTGGTAGTAATGGTAAATTCAAATTCTGCTTCTGCTTCTGAAATTATGGCTGCTGCCATACAAGATTATAAACGCGGAATTATTGTAGGAACATCTCCTGCAACATTTGGAAAAGGAACAGTGCAACGTTTCTATGAATTAGATGATTATTTACCTCCTGCTTATAGCAATTTAAAACCTTTGGGTTCTGTAAAAATTACTACTCAAAAATTTTATAGAATAAACGGGGGAACTACACAATTAAAAGGTGTAATACCAGATATTGTGTTACCCGACCCTTATTATTTGTTAGACAGAGGCGAAAAAGAACAAGATTATCCTTTGGCTTGGGACGAAATACCAGCAGCAAAATACCAAACATGGAAAGTAAATTACAACATTGAAAAAATACGCACAGCAAGTGCTGAACGTATAAAAACAAATGAAGGATTTGGAATCCTAAACGAAGCCGCAAAAAGATTAAAAAAACAAAAAGATGAAAGCATTGTTTCTTTAAACTACGATAAATATGTTGCTGAACAAAAAAAGATAAAAACCGACAATAAAAAATTAGATGATTTAGATAAAGAATTAAATAGCTTTGAAATAAATGCTTTATCGGCTGATGGCACAATAAATGAAACTGATACAGTGAAAGTAACTAAAACAAAAGAATGGTATAAAACTATAAAAAAAGATATTTACCTAAATGAAACAATGAATATTATGACAAATATTCAATAAAAAAATACCTATAATAAAAAAACAAAACAATCCAGAAATCAAAGTTAGTTCAAATAATGAACTGCCTATTTAGGGTTTCCGGATTGTTTTGTTTTTTTGATTTTTTTGAAGTGATATATATAATAGCGTATTATTAATCTGTTCTCATTTTTCTTATCTTTGATAGAAATAATGCCAATATAACAATGAGCAAAAAAAAGGCTTATAAAAATAATTCTAAAATTAAAAAATCAAACAATATTTTTAGCAACTGCATACGCAGTACTCCAAGCATTTTGGAAGTTAAAACCACCTGTTACACCATCAACATCAATCACTTCGCCTGCAAAATGTAAGTTTGAAACAATTTTACTTCGCATACCTATAAAATCAATTTCGTTTAAACTAATTCCACCGCAGGTAACAAATTCTTCTTTAAATGTTGTTTTTCCTTTAACTTGGTACTCGTCATTTAAAAGAATATTTGCTAAAACATTCATTTGCTTTTTAGAAATATCTGCCCAACGCGTATTAATATCTATCATTGCTTTTTGAATCAAGTATTCCCACAATCGCTTTGGTAATTCAAACGGACAGTTATTCCAAATCATTTTAGGTGCACTATCATTTCTGTGATTTTGTAATTCTATTTTTACTTTTTCGTCTTTATAAGTTGGCAACCAATTTATAACAGCGATAAAATTATAGTCTAAATCATTTAATTGTCTTGCTCCCCAAGCAGATGCTTTTAAAACTACTGGTCCACTCAAGCCCCAATGCGTTATTAGTAAAGGTCCTTCCGTTTCTATTTTTGTTTTTTGAATGCGCACTTTCGCTCTTTCGACAGAAACACCCATTAGCCTGGTTATTTCATTATTAGGAATATTAAAAGTAAAAAGTGATGGAACGGGCTTTACAATGGTATGTCCTAACTTTTTTAACCAATCGTAAGCTGCTTCTTTTGCATTTCCTCCTGTTGCTATTATTAATTTATCACAAGCGAACTCACCGCCTCCATTGGCTTTTAATAAAAATGAATTATTATTTTTTTTTACAATTTCAATAATATCAACACCTAATTTTATTTTTACATTGTGTTTTTTTGCTTCTGTAAGCAAACAATTAATTATAGTTTCAGAACTATTAGAAATAGGAAACATTCTTCCATCATCTTCTGTTTTTAGTTCCACTCCTCTTTTCTTAAACCAATCAATTGTTTCAATGGGAGAAAATCTAGTAAAAATATTTCTTAATTCTTTTTCGCCCCTAGGGTAATTCTTAATCAGCAATGAATTTACAAAACAAGCATGGGTAACATTACAACGCCCTCCACCCGAAACACGAACTTTAGATAATAACTTATTGCTTTTCTCTAATATCGTAACATTAGCCGAAGGATTTAATTCAGCAATATTGATAGCCGAAAAAAAACCCGCAGCACCTCCTCCTATTACAATTACATCCATTTAGTTGATTCGAAATACTTTTATTAAGTACCAAAGTTAATTTAAATATTGTTTCTATATTTTTGTTTGATGAATAATTAATAATACATTTGTGCGCATTAAATATACAATGGCACAAAAAACACATACTACAATTGACCATATTGGTTACACGTTTCATCAAAACGTAATGTGCCGAATTATGCCCATTCGTAATCGATTTAGTTATTGGAATAGCATTCGCAAATAACAAATCTTGCCAAGGGCAAATCTAAAAAATTATTTTATTTTATTTTTTACAATTACAAAACACATCTTGTAATTTTTAATTTTAATGCACATGCAATTAGTTACAGAAAATATACTTGAACAATTAAATAGTTTAATAGTTGTAGTAAACAGCAATGGAAAAGTTCAATACGTGAGTCCATCCGTTAAACGTATTTTAGGATTTGAACCAGAAAGCTTAATTGGTGAGGGTTGGTGGAATTTAACACGCTCTGATGAAGCTGAGCGTGCTAATGTAAAAGCAATAGCACTAAAACAATTGAAACAAGATACGTTAATACAAACCATTCCTTACGAACGTTTATTAAAGACAATAAACGGTAACGACAAATGGATTTTGTGGAATACATCAAAAGGTGAAAATAATACCTTAATAGGTATAGGACATGATATTACCGACAGAAAAAATGCAGAGCAAGCTTTGTTTCAAAAGCATAAAGAATTGGAACAGCACAATAAAGATATGCTGGACAGCATACAATATGCAAGCAGAATACAAGAAGCAATTTTGCCTGATGTACAAAAGTTTAAAAATGTCTTTCAAGATGCTTTTGTTTTGTATTTACCAAAAGATGTTGTTAGTGGTGATTATTATTTCATTTACCAAAAACAAAATAAAATTTTTGTTGCTGTGGTAGATTGTACTGGACATGGTGTCCCTGGAGCATTGATGAGTATCATCGCAAATGGAATTTTAAAAGAGGTAATTGTAAAAAAAGAAATTGAAGACCCTGCTAAAATATTATATGCATTGGATGATGAATTATTGGTTGCTTTAAATAAAAACAATGATAGTGAAATCACAAACGATGGTATGGATGTGGCAATTTGTGTTTTTGATTTAGAAAAAAGTACGATGGATTTTTCTGGAGCATTCAGACCAATGCTGATGGTTAGAAGTAATGAATTAATTGAATTTGAAGCAAACCGCTATCCTATCGGTTTTTACGGTGATGCGAAAAAAGAGTTTAACACTCAACATTTGAACATAAAAAAAGATGATACTTTTTATTTATTTACAGATGGTTATTGCGACCAGTTTGGTGGTGAACAAAAGAAAAAATTCAACAGAAAAAGGTTTAAAGAGCTTTTGCTTACCGCTCAAGGTATGGAAATGAATGAACAAGAATCTTTTTTGCAATATGCTTTAAATAACTGGAAACAAGATGAACAACAAGTGGATGATGTACTTGTTATGGGAATTAAGTTTTAACCACAATTAGACAGTAGAAACCCGAGTTTGATTTAACCCTAAATAGGCAGTTCATTATTTGATCTGCCTACGAAAGTAATATAAACCTTTTTTATAATTGGTATAATCCGCAATTAGACAGATAGTGCAGCTTTTCCAAAGCTTTCTACTGTCTAATTGTGGTTTAATGTAGTAAAACGGAATTGGACTATTACTTATTTCACATCGGTATTATTTACTCAAATACAAATTTCGTTCAGAGTAAATGGTATGAAAATATTCGTCTGTTAAATCATCAATAAAGTAAATTGCTTCTCCAGTTGATTTCATTTCTGGACCCAATTCTTTTGTTACTTCAGGGAATTTTTCATAAGAGAAAACCGGAATTTTTATTGCATATCCCTTTTTGCGAGGGTTGAATTTGAAGTCTTTTACTTTTTTCTCGCCCAACATTACTTTTGTTGCATAATTTACATAAGGCTCATCATAAGCTTTTGCAATAAATGGAACAGTACGAGAAGCACGTGGGTTGGCTTCAATGATATACACTATTTCATCTTTAATTGCAAATTGTATGTTTAACAAACCAACAGTGTTTAATGCTAATGCAATGGTTTTTGTATGTTGTTCTATTTGTTTCATCACATTTTCACTTAAATCAAATGGTGGCAAAACAGCATAGGAATCGCCAGAGTGAATACCAGCAGGTTCAATATGTTCCATTATTCCAATTATGTAAACATCTTTTCCATCGCAAATAGAATCAGACTCTGCTTCTATTGCTCCTTCTAAGAAGTGGTCTAATAATACTTGATTTCCTGGATGATCTTTTAATAGATTAACCACATGTTGTTCCAGCTCTTGCTCATTAATTACGATTTTCATGGATTGCCCACCCAATACATAAGAAGGACGAACTAATAATGGAAAACCTAATTCTTTGGATAATTCTACAGCTTGCTCAGCATCTTCAATCACACCAAATTTTGGATATGGAATATTGTTGTCTTTCAAAAGATTAGAAAAACTACCTCTGTCTTCAGCTAAATCAAGTGATTTATAATCGGTACCAATAATTTTTATTCCGTAGCGTTCTAGTTTTTCGGCAAGCTTTAAAGCTGTTTGTCCGCCAAGCTGAACAATAACACCTTCAGGTTTTTCATTTAAAATAATATCGTAAATGTGTTCCCAAAAAACAGGTTCAAAATAAAGTTTATCGGATACATTAAAATCAGTTGAAACAGTTTCTGGATTGCAATTTATCATTATTGTTTCATAGCCACATTCTTTTGCCGCTAACACACCATGAACACAACTGTAATCGAATTCAATCCCCTGCCCTATACGATTTGGACCGCTTCCTAATACAACAATTTTCTTTTTGTCGGATGCAATGGATTCATTCTCATCTTCAAATGTAGAATAATAGTAAGGTGTTTTTGCTTCAAATTCGGCTGCACAAGTATCTACTAATTTATAAACACGATTTATTTTTAATTCTATTCTTCGATTAAACACTTCACTTTCCAGGCATTTCAGAAGATGTGCAATTTGTCTGTCGGCATATCCTTTTTGTTTTGCTTCGTATAATAAATCGCGGGGTAATTCTTTTAAGGTGTATTTCGAAATTTCATTTTCTAATAAAATCAATTCTTCAATTTGATTCAAAAACCAAGCATCAATGCGTGTTAATTTTTGAATAGTTTTAATAGAAATACCCAATTTAATTGCATCATAAATATGGAATAATCTATTCCAGCTAGGGCGTTCTAAACTTTTTAATAATTCATCTTGGTTTTTAACTTCTTTGCCATCGGCACCTAAACCATTACGTTTTATTTCTAATGATTGACATGCTTTTTGTAATGCTTCTTGAAAACAACGACCAATGCCCATTACTTCGCCAACAGATTTCATCTGAAAACCTAATTCACGTTTTGCACCTTTAAATTTATCAAAGTTCCAACGAGGAATTTTTACAATAACATAATCCAATGTAGGTTCAAAAAATGCAGAAGTAGATTTTGTAATTTGATTTTGTAATTCATCTAAATTAAAACCAATTGCCAATTTAGCAGCAATTTTAGCAATTGGATAACCAGTTGCTTTACTTGCTAATGCAGATGAACGTGAAACACGCGGATTGATTTCAATTGCAATAATATCTTCTGAATCATCTGGATTAACTGCAAATTGAACATTACAACCACCGGCAAAATTTCCAATACTACGCATCATTTTAATTGCCATGGTACGCATTTTTTGATAGGTACTGTCCGATAATGTCATAGCAGGAGCAACAGTAATACTATCCCCAGTATGAACACCCATTGGGTCAAAATTTTCGATAGAACAAATAATAACAACATTATCATTTGAATCTCTTAATAATTCTAACTCATATTCTTTCCAGCCCAACACAGCTTTATCAATCAATACCTCATGTATGGGTGATGTATGCAAACCACGGTTTAATGCGGCATCAAATTCTTCTTTAAGATAAACAACAGCTCCTCCGCTTCCTCCAAGGGTGAATGAAGGACGAATCACCAACGGAAATCCAAATTCTTGTGCAATTTCTTTACCTTCTAAAAATGAACGACAAATTTTTGATGGTGCCATCCCTACTCCGATAGACTCCATCCTTTCACGAAATTTATCTCTGTCTTCTGTTACTTCTATAGCAGCTATATCAACACCAATCATGCGAACACCGTATTTTTTCCAAATACCCATCTCATCGCATTTCATTGCAAGGTTTAAGGCTGTTTGTCCACCAACAGATGGCAATACAGCATCAATATCTTTGTTTTCTTCTAATATTTTTATTATTGATTTTGCTTCTAAGGGCAACAAATAAACATTCTCGGCAGTTACCTTATCCGTCATAATGGTAGCTGGATTTGAATTTATCAAAGTAACTTTTATTCCTTCTTCTTTTAAAGAACGAGCAGCCTGAGAACCAGAGTAATCAAACTCACACGCTTGCCCAATCACTATTGGACCACTTCCTATGATTAAAACTGATTTTATGGATTTGTCTTGAGGCATAATTTTAATTTGGAAATTTGTAAATGATTCAATTTGTAAATGATTACAAAATTATTGTTTTTGGGGTAGTTTTGTTCTGATATTTTATAATAGGTTTTCAACATTTTTGTGCAAAAAAAATGCTTCTCGTTTGAGAAGCATTTAATTATCTAATTTTCAAATTGAATCATTTTCAAATTGATTATTTATGAGTTTTTTCGTCAGATACAGTTAATTTTTTTCTTCCTTTAGCTCTACGAGAAGCTAATACTCTGCGACCATTAGCAGATGCCATTCTCTCACGGAAACCGTGCTTGTTTTTTCTTTTACGTTGCGATGGTTGAAATGTACGTTTCATTTTTTCTATGTTTTCTGCTGATTACCAGCTATTAATGTTCGTTGTGTCCCGAAATCGGAGTGCAAATATAGAAACTTTTTTTATTTCACAAACATTTTAAATAAAAAAAGCCTGTTTTGTTTCCACAAAACAGGCTTTTTTTTAAGCATTATCAGATTAAGAGCTATTATTTAGCTACTACAAATTTGCGCATCACACTTGTTCCATTAACTAATATTCTGCATGAATACATTCCATTTGTTAAGGTTTCTGTGCTAACAATCAATTTTCCGCTTGTGAACGACTCATTTAAGTCTTTTCTGTTTACTAACTTACCTTGAACATCATAAATCTCATACGACAGTTTATTTACAGTTGTATTAAAATTATAATCTAAAGCAGCAACATTTGCAGAAGGATTCGGATAAAAGTTACCAAAATTGCCATTTGCAGCTATCTCTTCTACTCCAATAGTTGATACTTTCTCGATACTAATGTTAATCATTAAGTCTTCTGTTTCGCGGTAGCGGTATTGTGCCCAAGATGTTCCTAAAATTTCGAAAGTACGATTAGAGATTGGTGCTACTTGATTTTGTCCTAATGAAATACCGTCTCCTTCCATTAACCATGCAACATAAACTCCTCCACTATTAATTTGAAGTGGTGTTGGCAATGTAGCGGTGTTAAATGAGCTAACAACAACACTTCCCGCTGGATAATAAACAGAATCTAATAAAGTTCCTGCGCTTCCAGCTGTTCCATTGTCGTCATAAATATTAAATGAACAACCATAAAAATTAGGGTTTGCAGCAATATAAGCACGTACATCTGTAATTTTGCAAGGATAAAATGGAGGAATAAAATAAATACCTGCTCCACCATTTCCGCCTTGCCAAGATAATCCGCCAGCGCCAGCATCTACACCATTATCAAATGAAAGAATGATGGATGTCGCTGTTGTGTCCACCACTCTAACCTCTTGAATTTTTTGGTCGTTACTTGGTGTTGCATCACCAGACAATTGTGTGTTGGTGATAAAACGGAATGTTCCGGCTACTGTTGGATTAAATTTATTTGTTCCTGTAATTGTTTGAGTTTGTGAAGGAGTTAAAGCATTAGACATAGTATTGTTTTGTGCTTGAATTGTTCCTGCCGAATTTACAACTCTTTGAAATACATTGAAAGAAGTTAAATTTTGATTTCCAGTATTTTTAACTTCTGAGTTCATTGTAAACTGCTGACCGTTTCTTGACAAGAAAATTCCACCTGTTTCATCGTTATCATTATAACTTGTAGATGCATCAGAAACAGCATAAGTAGTATTGCTTGGGTAATAAAATTTAATTGCATAATTAATTGGCGGCAAAGCATTATAAGAATGTTGCAAACCAATGTTTCCAGAATTATTTTCTATTCCAATACTTGCATAGCTTGTTAAGTTACCAGGCGCACCCGTTTGTACTTTATATTGATAGGTAATTGAACTATCAACAGCGCTCAAGATAACTTGAAACGTATTATTTCCTACCCAACCTGGTGAATTAGGATCCCAAAAAGGAACATCAATAAATGAAACAACCAATGTATCATTTGTAGAATTTGTCCATCTCCAGCATTTAGCATTGTTACCAGGGTTAAAAATTAAATCACTTTCCATTATAGCCAAATAATTTTGTGGCGCAGCTACATTCGGAATCATTGGAAAAGGATGAGAAATTTGTCCGTTTGTAAAACCAATATAACCATTTGATCCTACCCAAAATTGAGTAACATCATACCAATAGTAATGAAAAGGAAATCCGATTGGAAAAGAACCTTGCACGTTATCATCAGCCAAAAATCTTACTTCAGAAACTCCAGGTAATGCTAATACATCAATCCAATTGTATGTTGGTCCTGATGGGTCATTACTATCTCGCCATATATAGCCATACGTATCAGGTCCTCCGGACGTTTGAGCTTGTGCAATATTTGCAGCAAAAGCAATCGTTAAAAATAAAAGGTAAATTTTTTTCATGTCAAAAAATATTATTTGTTGGTTAAATTTGTATTTGTAAAACAAATATATAACAATTTGTGAATTTCGAATTGTGTTTTTAAATAAAAGAATTGGCAGACGAGTACAATATTCTATGAATCAAAAAAAATATGTAGGTTTGAATAAATGAGAAACATTTTACTTTTTATTTTTTCTATATCCTCTTTTTTTTCAATTGCTCAAAGCAAGTGTGATGTAAAAAATTTATGCTTTAAAAATGGGGAACAGCTTTTTTTTCAGATACAATATAACTGGGGAGCAATATGGATGAATGCTGGAGAAGCTAGTTTTTCTGTTTCTCAAGAAGATATGAATGGAAAAAAAGCATTCCATTTTGTGGGTACAGGAAGTACTTATCCAAAATATGATTGGTTTTATAAAGTAAAAGATAAGTATGAATCCTATGCCGATACACTGACATTAAGACCTCTTCGATTCAAACGAGATGTTGCAGAGGGAGGAAATTATATTTATGATGATTATGTTTTTAATCAGAATAAAAAAGTGGTTTATACATTTGAAAAACGAAATAAAAAACCTTTAAAAACAGATTCCTTAAAAATTAATGACTGCACCTTTGATGTTATAACTGCTATATTTTATACCCGTTGTGTTGATTTTGAAAAATACAAACCAAATGATACAATCCCAATTTCATTTGTGTTAGATGGCGAAGTTTTTAATTCTTATGCAAGGTATGTTGGTAAAGAAATTATATATAATAAAACATTAGGCTATGTTGAATGTATAAAATTCAGACCAAAACTAATTCAAGGTTCTCTTTTCAAAGGTGGCGAAGGAATGATAGTATGGGTAACAAACGACAAAAATAGAATTCCTGTTTATGTGGAAACACCAATCTTAGTCGGAACGATAAAAGTAAATTTAATAAGTTATAAAAATTTAAAGCATCCTATTTCTTGCTTTAAAGAAAAGCCTGCAGAGAAAAAAAAATAATGGCATACAAGAACCTCAAACTCTTTATTTTAAAATAGATCCAGCAACAGTAAAAGACCGAATACTAAATATCAATAAAAGTAATTCTAATACAGTAATAGTTTTTTTATATTTTAGCACAGTCTAACCAAAATAAATGCACAATGAAAAAAATAGCTACATTAACGATTGCATGTTTGTTTTTATCTTCTTACTCAGATGCACAAACTTTTACTGACGATTTTGAATCGTACAACACTACTACTTATTTAGGAATACAATCTGGACCATGGAGAACATGGAGCAGCACAACGGGTGGTGGTGCTGAAGATGTATATGTAGTAACGACAGATAATCATACTACAGCAGGTTCAAAATCAATTTACTTTTCGTCAACAAGCGCAACAGGTGGTCCGCAAGATGTGGTATTGCCTTTTAACGCAACACCAATTACATCAGGACAATTAGCTTTTTCTTCTTGGTTTAAAGTACCTAGCGGAAAAACTGCTTATTTTAATTTTCAAGGAAATGCTACAATGGGCAACCAATATGTTTTTGAATGTTTTATGAGAGGTGGTTATATTGATATTTTTGAAGGCTCAAATGCAGTAGTTTCTGGAACATACCCTTTTGACACTTGGTTTCAAATCAACATCAATGCTAATTTAACTACTACTAATTGGGAATTATTTTTAAATTCTGTTTCACTTGGAACATGGGCTCCAACAATTAATAGCGCATTTGCGATTGACTACTTCCCTGCTGATGATACTGCTTCTTTTTGGGTTGACGATGTTTCATACACATATACTCCAGCAGTTGGAATTTCTGAAATAACAGCTAATAACCAAGCCTTTTTTATTCAACCAAATCCAGCAACAAACAATTCGAATCTTTCTTTCGATTTAAAAGCAGAATCGGTAGTAGAGATTGCTGTTTACGGAATTGATGGAGCATTGGTAAGTAAAAAAGATTACGGCAAACTTTCAGGAAAACAACTATTATCAGTTGAAACTACTGATTTTAGCCCAGGAATGTATTTCGTAAATTTAATAGTGGATGGTAAAACATCTGTTCAAAAATTGATAAAACAATAAATTAGCCCTAAACAGACATTGAAAAAACAATCGTCTGTGACTACGAACTTTGAGTAGCTGATTTTCTAAATATTTAACCCTAAATAGGCAGTTCAAATAATGAACTGCCTATTTAGGGTTAAAATTGTTTTTCAACTTTTTTCAAAGTGTAAGCTACCCCAAAATTCGTCCAATTAAAAACAGAAAAAAAGAAAGTTTTACAAAAGCATCCATCTTAAAATTTCACAACTAATTTTAGTAAAGTTTATGCTATCATTTACTTTTTATATAGCAAGTAATGTTTTACTACGGTAGTTGCTCCTTTTTCAGCAGCTTTTATTTCTACTTTTTCTTCAATTGGTTTATAACCTTTTACCTCTATTTTTATTTGGTAAGAATGATTGGCTAATAATGTGATAAAATACTCTCCACTTCCATCGCTTGATGTTGTACTGCCTACTTTTGTTCCTGCTTCATCATAAATAACAATTTCGGCTTCCATTCCAGAACCTTTTGTAGCATCAAAAACATCCCCTTTTAAAATTGCCATTACTGGTGCATTAGGGTCTTTTTTTGCAGCCATGTCTTTTTCTAAAACAGTATAATTAGATAAATCAACTTTATATATATCTCTATCTCCAAAGCCTCCTTTTCTATCACTTGTAAAATAACCTGTTTGGGCATCTACCGAAATAGAAAAACATAAATCATTATTCACTGTATTAATTGGATAACCCAAATTAACAGGTTTTGTCCATTTTCCGTTTTCTAAAACAGTTTTAAAAATATCGTAGCCTCCCATTGAATTATGTCCTTTTGAAGTGAAAAACAATGTTTTTCCGTCAGGAGCAAGGAACAATCCTCCTTCATCTTCGCTGGTGTTTACTTCAGGTCCAATGTTTACAGGTGCTTTTTCCCATTCCGATCTGGTTTTCTTTTTCAATACATAAATATCACCATGACCCAAGCCACCCGTACGCTCACTTACAAAATAAAATGATTTTCCATCAGGAGAAAGACAACCGCCTCCTTCCCAAAATGTTGTATTTACAGGTTTACCCATAGCTTTTGGAGAGCCCCATTTTCCGGAAGTACTAACTTTAGAAACATAAATATCTCCACCCCTTGATTCTCCTTCTAGCTCGTTTTTATATAAATAAATTTGTTTGCCATCCGGAGAGATGCTGGTGCATGCATCATGTGTTTCTGTGTTAATAGAACCAGGGATTAATTCAGCATCCGACCACATTTTTTTTAATGTATCCCAACGAGAAATATAAATATCTTCGAAATAGCCGTTATCTCCTTCTTTGTCTAATGCACTTGATTTACCTGGTCTGCGAGATGTAAATATCAATGTTTTTCCATCAGCGGTAATCATTGGTGCTTTATCATCAAACTCACTATTGATATTATCTCCCATATTTTCAACTTTAGCATCAGCAGGATTTGCAATCAATGATTTTGCAGTAGCGATTTGTACAATCAACATATCAATATCCGACTCTTTAGCTTTAGCTCCAGAGCCTACAATTGATTTAAAAAAATTATATTCTAAAAGAGCTTCGTCTAATTTTTCATCTTTATGATATATTTTCCCTAAAATAAGTGTAGTATTTTCATAAGCTTTTCCATCAACAGATTTAGCCTTCTCCCCCATTTCTTGTGCATCTTTATATTGTTTAAGCATATAATGACATTCCGAAATACGCCCCATTACATTAGCATCATTGGGCTTTCCTACTAAAACATCTTTATAAATATTTAATGCTTTTTGATAATCGCCCGCATAAAAGCTTTGCTGTGCATTAAACATTTTAATTTGGTCTTCGCTTTTTTCGATTACGTTTTTCTTTTGCGCATTAGAAATATTCGCAACCAAAAACATCAACATTGACAAAACATAAATTATCTTCTTCATATAAAATTTCTTATTTTTTACTTTAAAACAAATATATTCATTTCTACTCAATTACAAAAATGCTGATAACTAAAGTTTTTTCAGATACTCTAAAAACAAAGCCATTCCTTGTTTTTTTTGTTCGGAAAAATTATAGCTAATATTTTTTGTAAGATAATTTTTAACATCTATTGGGTATTTTTTTTCTTTTTTAATGGATTCGCTAACAATATCAATAGCTGAAATGCCACCCTTTAGCGCATTATTAAAATTTGCTATGAATGCATCTGGCAACTCTTTATTTGCAACCCAACAAGCAAATACAAATGGCAAACCAGTTAATTTTATCCACTCCTCCGCTAAGTCATATTTGAATTGATATTTGCCCTCTAAATTAAACGTGCGATCACCAATGATTACAGCAGCAGTAGTATTTTCAATCTTATTTTCAAATTTTTTTTGGGCTTTCACCCATTTTGGCGATATTTTCCATAATTCTTTTGATAAAATCTGAACCAATTTAACCGAAGTTTTAGATTGATAATCAAGTAAAATTTCTTTTATCTCAATTAAAGGCACTTGGCTGTACAAACACACCGAAGCAACTTTACTTTCGGCACCTATACAAAAATCGCTTAGAACATATGCGTTTTTAAATTCAGGCAATACCGCTACAGGAATTAATCCGATATCTACTTTGTTTTCAATTAATTTTTTTGCACAATCTGAAGGAATATCTAATTCCAACTCAATTTCATCATTTACAGACGAATTTTGCAACCCATAAATAAATGGCTTTGAATTCAAATAAGAAACTACTGAGATTTTAATTTTTGACATACTCTGATTTATCAATTTCTACGACAGATATACTTGCTGCAACTGATGCTAATACGGGAGCAAGTACTACACCAACAAAAGGAATTGCAAATAAAAAAGAAAAAATAAAACCATTTCCAATGGCTAAACCCTTATGTTTTCTGATATATTTTACACTTTCTCCTATTGGTAATTTTTTTCGCTCACTACAATAATCAATAAATGCAAAACCATAAAAATAATACGACACAATTAAAAGCATAAATGGAGCTATCCAGCCTAATACTGGAATCCAGGATACAAAAAAACAAATAAGGATAAATGAAAACTGAATAATTAAGTTTCTAAATGCTATTCCAATTCCTCTTAAAACATCTTTCAAAAACTGTGCAAGGCTAAACGGATTCTTTTTCCCGGTGAGGATTTCTTCTGTTCTTTCCGATAACAATGCCAATAATGGCGACATCAGAATCAATATTATATATTTACTCAATGCAGAATAAACAAAAAAGAAAATTATTTTTAATGCTATAATTATAAAGAAATGCAAGAATCCAGAAAGATAACTCAACCAGCCTTCAGTACTTCCAAATCCTATTGCATTTTTTATCCATGTTTCAATTTCTCCAGCAATAAAAGTTGCCAAAGAAAAACTAACATAAAACATCAATAATGATAGGATAATTGGATAAATGAAATACACCCACAATCCTTTATTAAAAACAAAAACAAGCGCTTCGATATAGTTTTTTATACCAATGCCTAATTGCTTCCAAAATGTGATTTTTTTCATTTGTCGTAAAGTTATTAATTATACTTCTTATAAATAGCTGTTTTGAAAAATAAATCGAATAAAATAAAGCGTAGAAAGTTTAAATAAACCTAGTATTTTTGCGGAATGAAAAAAGTGTTTTTCATTTTTATTTTTCTGCACCTTCTACTTTTCTCAAATGCTCAAACCTATAAGCAAACAATCAGAGGAAAAGTAATTGATGCAGATTCAAAATCTCAAGTTTTTGGTGCAAATATTATTTTGCTAAACAGCGATACTTTAATTGGCTGTACTACTGACGTTGATGGGAAATTTCGATTGGAAAATATTCCTGTGGGCCGCCAGTCCATAAAAATAAGTTCAGTAGGATATGAGGATAATTTTATTTCTAATATAATTGTTACATCTGCAAAGGAAATTGTACTAACAATTGAATTGCGTGAAAAAGTTTACCAAACCGAAACTGTTGAAATTATTGCAGAAACAGATAAAACAAAAGCGAATAATGATTTAGTTACTGTTAGCTCTAGAAATTTTTTGGCAGAAGAAACAAACCGATATGCCGGTAGCCGTGGCGACCCAAGTAAAATGGTTGCTAACTACGCAGGTGTTTCAAGCGGAAATGATGCGCGTAATGACATTATTGTGCGTGGAAATTCTCCCTTAGGAGTTTTATGGAGATTAGAAGGCGTTGATATTCCAAACCCAAATCATTTTTCAGCACAAGGCGCAACTGGAGGGCCGATAAGTATGCTAAATAATAACGTACTTGGTAATTCAGATTTTTTAACGGGAGCATTCCCAGCAGAGTATGGAAATAAAACAGCTGCTGTATTCGATTTGAAATTAAGAAACGGTAATAATGAAAAAACAGAATTTACTGGTCAATTAGGTATTAATGGAATTGAATTAGGTGCAGAAGGTCCTATTTCAAAAAAGCAAGGAAGTTCTTATTTAGTAAATTATCGCTACTCAACACTTGAAGTATTTAATAAACTAGGAATACGTTTTGGTGTTTCTGCAAGTCCAGAATATCAAGATGTTAGTTTTAAAATAAATATACCAACTCCCAAAAAAGGAATTTTCACCCTATGGGGATTAGGAGGAAAAAGCAAGTTATCTCTGCTTGATAGCGAATTAAAATCTTCGGACTGGAGCTATATAACTAAGGGAGAGGATTTAGTTTTTAAAACAAGTATGGGAGCTATCGGAATTTCTCACACTTATTTTTTTACTGAAAAAACATCTGGGAAATTAAACATATCAGCATCAGGATCTTTTCTTGATGCCTATATTGATACTATTTCAAGATTAGATAATTCTAAATTTTTAGATAGAAAAAACAAATCGACAGAAGGAAATTTTGTTGCTAACTACACATTAACAAAAAAAATAAATGCAAAACACCTTTTTAAATCAGGAATAACATTTCAAACTATTTATTTTAATGCAAGTTCATTCACTTATTCTACTCAATACCAACAATACATCTACAGCTTAAATGTAAAATCCTCCAGTGCAAATTTGTTTCAAGGGTTCTTCCATTGGCAATTTCGTCCAACAGATAAAATCACAATAAACTCAGGAGTTCATTATCAAAATTTTTTACTCAATAACTCCTGGGCGTTGGAACCAAGATTAGGAGCACGCTTTCAAATAAATAAAAAACAAAATTTAAGTTTAGCTTACGGAATGCACAGCCAAATGCAGCCTACCATTTATTATTTTTATGATACATATATTCCAACAACAAACAGTTATTATAGAAGCAATAAAAATTTAGACTTAAGCCGTAGTCAACATCTAGTTGCCAGTTATGACTATAATTTTTTAAAAAATTATAGACTAAAAATTGAAGCTTACTATCAATACCTTTACAATTTTCCTGCACAAAAAAACTGGAACTCCTCTTTCAGCATGATAAATGTTGGAAATGCATTAGAAGGGATTCCAT
This sequence comes from Arcticibacter sp., assembly GCA_021155045.1. GTDB lineage: Bacteria > Bacteroidota > Bacteroidia > 2-12-FULL-35-15 > 2-12-FULL-35-15 > 2-12-FULL-35-15. The sequence continues at coordinate 31,628 of JAJNQB010000013.1, read as the reverse complement.
TAGTTGATACACTTATAAATATTAGTTCGGGAGAAAACTACGGAACAGAAATAACTATTGAAAAATTTTTTAGCAATCATTTTTATTTTTTAACAACGATTTCTATTTATAATTCTGTTTACAAAGATAGAAATGGGGTTATAAGAAATACTAGTTACAACGGAAATTTTGTAGCCAATGGGCTTGCCGGTTATGAATTTCAATTAGATAAAAACAAGAACAAAGCAATGGCTTTTGATATAAAATATACACAAGCAGGCGGAAACAGATACACACCAATAGATATTGAAAAATCAAAACTTGCCAAAAAAGCTATCTATAACGACAATGAAGCATTTAGCAAAAAGCAAAGAGATTATTCACGATTTGATGCAAAAATATCTTACAAAACAAATCGCAAAAAAACATCACAAAGTGTATTTTTTGTGGTTGAAAATATATTTAGCACTCAAAATATTTTACGTGAATCTTATAATGCCGAAACTGAAACTATTCAAAAAGAATATCAATTAGGTTTGTTCTATTACTTTGGCTACAGGATTGAGTTCTAAAATTAATCTTTCGATATATATGTAACTATTGGAAAATGGTCAGAATACTCTTCCTTAATAGTTTTATAATTGTAGGAATTAAATTTTTTATCGTGTAATATATAATCAATTCTAAAGGAAGGAAACACTCCAGAGTATGTTTTGCCAAGCCCTCTCCCCGACTCCAGAAAAGAATCTTTTAAATTGTCGGAAATAGTATTGTATGTATATGAAGTGGGTGTATCATTAAAATCACCACAAACAATTACTTTATATTTTGACGAAGCAATATGAGCTCCAATAATATCCGCTTGTTTTGAGCGTTTTACAAATGCTCGTTTTAATCGTCTTAAAATATTTTTTGAACGCTCCACTTCTTCTTTTGTTTCTATTTCACTATGCAGCTCTTCGGCAAATTTATAATCATCTTTACTAAATGCAATTGATTGCAGATGCATGTTATAAACTCTTATGGTGTCTTTTCCTACAATTAAATCAGTATAAATACAAACATTATTACTCTTATAACCAAAATCAATTTTACCTCTATTTACAATGGGGAATTTGCTGTAAGTGGCAATTCCAAAATGTTGTTTTAAACGAGCATGACTAGTATATTCTACGTGTATATTTTTTAATTTAGTTGTCGTAGAGATAGAATCATAATTATCAAACGCACTACTGTCGCGAGAATAAAACTCTTGAAAACAAACTATTTCGGGATTTTCATCAGCAATAAGTTGATACATTTTGGTCTTGGTTTCAGTATTTTTTGTCCAGTTATATAAATCAAAGGCTTTAACATTATAACTCATAATTTTAATCAAAGCTTTATCGTTTTCTTTTGAGTCGGATAATTTAAACTGAAAAGTTCTACTCAAGTAATTAAAGCCACAGAAAATTATTAATAACGAATAAATAAACCTTTTTTTAAACTGTACAAGCCAGTACAAAATAAAAAGAACATTTATAATCAAAAGAATGGGATAGGCTAATCCAAAGAACGCTAACAACCAAAAAATTTGAGGACTAATGTGTGGAGACAAATAAGAAATAAGTAAACCTATTGCAGCAAAATGATTTAAGAGCATTGCAAATCGATTAATCGAATGTCGTATTTTTTTACGCTCTTTCTTTTTCTCTTGCTGTGCCTGCTGACTATTCAAACCCAAATTATCTTTTATTTATACTGGATAAAAAATCGCGTTCCGATTTACTTAAACTACCATAGCCTGATTTTGAAATTTTATCTAAAATCTCATCTACCTTTTGTTCTTGCATTTTTTTGTTATAATTATACTCTTCATCCGATACAGAACGTTTATAAACAGTTTTCATTGTTTTTGAGGATGATTTATTAAACAGCTTTTTAATCCAAGTAAAAAAAACATTTATCCCCTTCGATAAATCTTTTCCTTTTTTATACTGATGAATAAAAATAAATCCTATAATCGCTCCCCCTAAATGAGCCAAATTGCCCCCAACATTTGCATAAAATGTTACATTTAAAATGCTAATAAAAACAGTAAATATTGCTACATAAATCAATTTAACTTCACCAATCAAAAACAAGTTAATTCTAAAATTTGGAATTAAAGTAGCTACTGCTACAATTATTGCTGTAACACCTGCAGATGCTCCAACCATTGGCGCTCCTCTATATAATAGAAAGCCTGGCAATAATTCAAATACAATAACCGAAAACAATGCTCCTGCAATCGCGCCTAATAAATAAAGTGGAATTATTTTATTTTCAGATGTATAGCGCAATAAAATTTCTCCAAACCAATAAAGTGTAAGCATATTAAAAAGCAAATGCATTAATTCAAAATGGGTAAACGAATAGGATATTATTGTCCATGGAGAATAAATGATACCATCTAAACTGATTGGAAAAGAAAATATTTTTATAAAAAAATCTGCAACAGAAAGTATGAAGGCGCTATCGTTTGTAAGAAACAGAAAAATTTGCAATAGCGAAAAAAACAAAAAAACAACCACATTAATTAATATTAAACGAGTAACAGGGTTGCCACTTTTTATTTTTTGTTTAATATCTTCAACAATAATATTCGCCATAGATTAATAAAAGTTCTTCTTATTCTTATTCCACATCTTAATTAAAATGAATCCGAACAACATACCTCCTAAATGTGCAAAATGAGCAACGTTATCGCCTGGATTATTTGCTATACCTAAAATCAACTCTAAAGCCCCATAAAGTATAACAAAGTATTTTGCTTTAATTGGAAATAAAAAATAAATTAAAATTTGAGTGTTAGGGAATAACATTCCAAATGCCAACAACACTCCAAATACAGAGCCAGATGCTCCAATTGTAGCTGTATTAGTAATTATATTAATTTGTGCTAAAACAGCATCAGAGTAATTTCTAGAAGTGCTTAATAACTCAGCACCATCCATTTGTATTCTTTCCAAAACTGCGGGCAAAACTTGCTCATAAAGTGATTGTAAAGTAAAGTAATTTATTCCCAGTTGTATAAGCCCAGCTCCCACTCCTGTAATTAAATAATAAACTAAAAAACGTTTTGAACCCCAAATATTTTCTAGCATATTACCAAACATCCACAAAGCAAACATGTTGAAAAACACATGATCAAAACCTCCATGCATAAACATGTAAGTTACCAATTGGTGAGGTTTAAATAAATCGGAAGAAAAATAATGCAACCCCAACAAATCAACTAAATTAATACCAAGCTTATCCCCAAAAACTACGGTAATAAAATATAATAGAATATTAATGATAAGTAAATTTTTTACTACTGGAGGTAATACCTGAAATCGTTGAGGACTATATTGACCAGACATATTTTATTTTTTAAATCGTTTATCTAAATCTTCTAATGAAAAAGTGCTAATTGTTGGCTTTCCACTTGGTGTGCTATAAGGCATTTTGCATGCAAATAACTCATCAATTAAATTATTCATTTCTTCTGGCAATAAAATTTTGCCAGATTTTATTGCCAAATTTTGTGCCATAGCACGGGCAATATTTTCTTGTTTATTGTTTTTTAACTCTTGCAAATTTTGCTTGTAATTTTCGAGCAATCCTTCCAACAAATGAACGGAATCAATATCATGTGAATCGGCAGGAATACCGTGTATTACAAATGTATTTTTCCCAAATTCACTAATATCAAAACCTATCGTTTTAATTTCATTTTTTATTTCTAATACTAAAGCAAAATCTGCAGCACTTAATTCAATTGTCTTAGGAAAAAGTTCTTGCTGTGTCAAAGATTTTTGTCCTTCCATTGAATCCATAATACGTTCATATAAAACACGTTCATGAGCTCCTTGTTGGTCAATAATAATAAATCCAGTTTTAATATGAGACAAAATATATTTGTTGTGCAATTGATACAATGATTTTTTACTTAAATCCTTATCCCATTCAGAATTTATAACTTGCTGTTCGTCTTCTTTTTTAATTTCAAATTCTAATTGATTATCCGCATGACGGCTATACATCCGTTCCCAATTTTTTTGATTCGAAATTTGTTTTTCAGTTTTAATACCATCTGTTTTAAATGGATTAAACTCGGGATTTACTTTAATTGTTGGTTGTTTTATAATACCATCAATTGGTTTTAAAGGAATATTAAACAAATGTTCTTCTTGGTCAAAGTCCAAACTAGGAGCAATATTAAATTGGCCTAATGATTTTTTAATGGATGAACGTAAAAAAGCATAAACAGCTTTTTCATCTTCAAACTTAACTTCTGTTTTTGTTGGATGAATATTTATATCAATCGTTTTAGGATTAACGTCCAACATCAAAAAGTAAGAGGCATAACTATCATTTGGAATCAATTGTTCAAATGCAGATTGCACCGCATGGTGTAAATAAGCACTTTTTATAAATCGTTTGTTTAAAAAGAAGTATTGTTCACCTCTTGTTTTTTTTGCAAACTCTGGTTTTATAACAAATCCACCAATATTTACAATATCTGTTTTTTCATCAACAGGCACCAATCTGGTATTATAACTTGAACCAAATACATTCATCAAGCGCTGCTTTAAATTACCTTTTGGTAAATTAAATATTTCTGTTCCGTTATGGTGCAATGTAAAAGCGATTTCAGGATTCGGAATTGCTACACGTTGAAATTCATCAATAATATGACGCAATTCAACAGAATCTGTTTTTAAAAAATTTCTTCGAGCAGGTACATTAAAAAATAAATTTTTAACAGCAATACTGGTTCCTTCTGCGGTATTTGAAGCCTCTTGTGATTTTAATTCGCTTCCTTCAATTTCTATAGAAACACCAATTTCATCTCCTATTCTTTTTGTTTTTAATTCAACTTGAGCAATGGCAGCAATTGAAGCTAGTGCTTCTCCCCTAAATCCCATTGTTTTGATAGCGTACAAATCATCTGCTTTTTTAATTTTTGATGTTGCATGGCGTTCAAAGCTCATACGAGCATCTGTTTGACTCATTCCACAACCATTGTCGATAACTTGAATTAGCGTTTTGCCTGCATCTTTTATAATTAGCTTTATGCTTGTTGCACCAGCATCCAAAGCATTTTCAAGCAGCTCCTTAACAGCAGAAGCAGGACGTTGAACTACTTCTCCAGCAGCTATTTGATTCGCAACAGAATCAGGTAAAAGATGAATGATATCCGACATAGTAATTTCTTCTGAACAAAAATAATACTATTAATTGAAAAGAGACTTTATGTCAGTAAAGAGTTTAATAAGAATTAAAGAGCCGACAATTTTTCGTTTAGATTATATTCCAAGTCATTAATTAAAACTAATTGCTCCGAAGAAATATTTTTTTTATGATTTTTAAGCTTTGAAATGCTTTCTACTAAGTCTTTTTTAACAAATGAACCTTCCATATTTTCAATAACTGTTAGAGCTTCTAAAAAAACAAAATAGTTATCAGACATTACTAATGAGATAAAGAAAGGTAAATGTTCAGTAAAATCTATTTCGGACTCCCAACAAGCAGCTATTAATTGTTGCTTTTTAGCATCGTCCTTGGTTTTTTCAATAGCTGCAAGCAATAAATAACCACCTTTCTCTTTTTTTAAGGTAAGTAAAGCTTCTTCTTTTAATTCCTTATTTTCTGGATCTGTAATGAGTGATATTAAATTAGATACTTTATCACTTTTAACCGTTGGGACATCAGAAATGCCATCTATTCCTACGATAGCAGTAATGTATTGCTTTTCGTCAAAATATTTTTTTAAATCATCTGTATTCTCCATGATTATTGAGTGTTAAATATTATTTTTTTCTTACAACTGCTCCTGCTAATAGTGAAAGTAAAACTCCCCAAATAAGTGTAGTCATAAAGGTATGAAAAGATCCAAATGATGGAACATAATATTGCTCAAGATATTTCTTAACTTCCGTTTCGGTTCGGTTATTTGCTATCCAGGCTTGTTTTTCTTGACTAACAAAATAATCTACTGCATCTACTGCAATAAATTTATGGTATAAAAAATTAAAGATAGTTATAACTACTGCTAAAACAATGCAATACAACAAAGATGTTTTTACAGCACGTTTAAAATCAATTACTCCGCCATTTATTTTTCTTTCATAAAAAGCCGAAACAAAAATCCCTAAAAGCAAAAATAATAGTGTTGAATAAAATTTATACGAATAAATTTGAAGAGAATAATATCCCAGAAATTTTGCTGCAAAAAACCAAACCAAACAAATAAGTAAGCCTGATGTAATGCCTAATTTTACATTCAATCCAATGTTTTTCATTTTTTATTTTTATCCGTTCATTGAAATTAAAAACTCTTCGTTTGTTTGGGTGTTTTTCATTCTATCTCTCAAGAATTCCATTGCTTCTACAGGATTCATATCCGATAAATGTTTACGCAATATCCAAACTCGTTGCTGTGTTTCTTTATCAACCAATAAATCATCTCTTCTTGTACTTGATGCAACAATATCGATAGCTGGATAAATACGTTTGTTTGCAATTTTTCTATCCAATTGAATCTCTGAGTTACCAGTTCCTTTGAATTCTTCAAAAATTACCTCATCCATTTTAGAGCCGGTTTCTGTAAGTGCTGTGGCAATAATTGTTAATGAACCTCCATTTTCGATTTTACGAGCTGCTCCGAAAAAGCGTTTTGGTTTGTGTAATGCATTTGCATCTACACCACCGCTCAATACTTTACCTGATGCAGGCTGTACAGTATTGTATGCTCGGGCTAAACGAGTAATGGAATCCAACAATACACAAACATCGTGTCCGCATTCAACCATACGTTTAGCTTTTTCTAAAACAATATTTGCAATTTTAACGTGTCTATCGGCTGGTTCATCAAATGTTGATGCGATAACTTCAGCTTTTACACTACGAGCCATATCAGTAACCTCTTCTGGGCGTTCATCAATCAATAAAATAATTAAATATGTTTCAGGATGATTAGCTGCAATTGCATTTGCTATATCTTTTAACAAAACAGTTTTACCTGTTTTAGGTTGAGCAACAATGAGTGCACGTTGTCCTTTTCCAATTGGAGTTACCAAATCAAAAATACGAGCACTCATATTTGATTGAGAATGTCCTGTAAGTTTAAATTTTTCGTAAGGAAAAAGTGGGGTTAAATATTCAAATGGTACACGGTCGCGCACAAAACTTGGATCACGACCATTTATTTTTTCAACTTTAATTAATGGGAAATATTTTTCCCCTTCTTTTGGTGGGCGGATACTTCCTCGAACAGTATCCCCTGTTTTTAATCCAAATAATTTTATTTGAGATTGAGATACATAAATATCATCTGGCGAATTTAAATAGTTGTAATCTGAAGATCTTAAAAATCCGTAGCCATCGGGCATAATTTCTAAAACCCCTTCACTTACCACTATTCCATCAAAATTATATAATGATTCTGCTGATTTTTTTTCGTGGCGATGCTGCTGGTTATGTTGGTTGTATTGATTTTTTTGTTCTCCTTCCGACTGAGGGTTTTGGCTTTCTATTTGGCTTTCTACAGGTGGAACAACATTTTCAGAAAGCTCCTCTGTTTTTTCTACTTTTGTTTCTTGAGTTTTTGATTCAGAACTAAAGTCATCTTCATTAAACATCACAGGTGCTTCTGTTTCTTTAATTTTAGGCTCAGCATCTATGTTTTCTGTACGTACTTTTCTTGGGCGCATAATTTTTGTTTCTTCAGAAGATTTACTTGTTTCTGTTGTTTGCGATGGATTAATGGCTTGTTGGTCTAATATTTTATATATCAGTTCTTGCTTTTTTAATGCTTCGTATTTAGGTACATTCAAATTTTTTGCAATTTCTTTTAATTCTCCAACAAGCTTGTTGTTTAAATCGATGATGTCGTACATGCAGTATGAGTTAGGTTTAAATTAGCTATCGTTATTGAGAAACGTAGCAGGAATAGATTATTAGTTTTAGAATTTTGTTATCAATAAGTTTTGGATTGTTTTAGTTATGAAATATAACTATTGGAAACGTGATACAATATTACACGTTTTTTTTTAATTACAAACAAATTTTTTAAATATTTTTTTTTATTCTGTTAACCAAAGAAGATATTGACATGGTTAACAAAAAGAAAATCATCAATTTTAAAGAATTTAGCAATACAGATAAATAATTACCACCACGCAACATTAGTTCATAAAAACCATCTAAAGACCAATTAAGAGGAGAAATTACACTTAAATTTCTCATTCCCTCTGGCATAACATAAGTAGGAACCCATATTCCTCCAATTGCAGATAAAAGCAAAATAGACAATGCTCCCATAATAGCTCCCTGCTGTTCTGTTTTAGATATTGTTCCCATCATTACTCCAAAACCTGTAGCAGCAAAAGCTGTTGATAACGAAATTATTAATAATCCAAATACACTATTTCCCATATCCAAAACTGGCATTCCCATCATTGGTAAAAAAACAAAACCAACCGAAAGCATTAACACTAATTGAATCATACAAATAATCACATACGTAATTATTTTACCATTGATGAATAACAAAAATGTACTAGGCATAGTTAATAATCTAATTATGCTTCCTTCTTTTTTTTCTTTTACCATACTTCCGGCAAGAGGAAGTACAATAAAAAACATTGCAAAAATTGTCCAAGCAGGAACATTGTGTTGTACAGCATTAGGAACAACCGATCCAATATTTTTAGAAGCATACGATTCAGTATATTTAATAATATTTGTTTGCCTGTATGCAGTAGCGGTTATTTCTTTTTTTTCGGGCAACAATTCAGCAATCTCATCTGTAAACGTTTTGAACATTATCTGAGTTTTAATAGAAGAAATATATTCCCGAAGCGAACTAGATATAGAAGCAATAAATGATTTTTTTGTTACTGGATCAATGATTATTTGAATATTTACTGAATCTGTATTGGAGTTAATAGCTTTTACATCATCCATACTCATAGCATTTCGAACTATTTCAGAAACATTTTTTCGAATAGCAGTTGTTGCTCCTTCTGGAATAATTATAGCTACCAAAAACGTTCCGTCTGCAACAGCTTTTTTAGCAGCCTCAATAGTTGCAGGAACTCTATCAATAGAATCGAATACAACACATAATTCGGATGCATGTAAGCCTTTTTTAATAGATAAGCCAAGTGTATCTTTATCTTCATCTACAACAACAATAGGTATTCCTTTTTCATTCAAAGATTTAAAGGCAGAATCCTGAATTAAAGTCATAACAAAAATTAAAATCATTGGCATCACAAATAAAACAGCAAGCCCCACTCTATCACGAATAAGAATGAGTATTTCTTTTTTTATTGCGGCTACTATTTTGTACATTAATTTTATTTTGAAACGCAACAAAGGTAAAAACTTACCAACGCATTAATTGATTTTTTTGAAATGTCCACTCTGGCGTTTTTAATTCTCCTTCAAAATTTAAGCTATACCAAGGGCTAATGGATGCATTAGTATAGTTTTTAAGAATATGAATTTCTTGTGCAGGCATATAGCTTTGCTGTATCATAAATAATTTTTCTCCTGTTGTTTTATTTTCACACACATCTATTACCAATACTGCATGACCAGGAAAACCTCCTAAAATAAACACATCGCCAATCTGCATTTCTTTTATGTTATTTACTTTTTTTAATTCTTTACTTAGTGATGAAGTGCCTGCATAATTAAAAATTGTATAGCAATAGCTTCTAAATGTTTTGTAGCTATCATCAGATGAAGCCGTTTTTACCCAGCTTACTTTGTTGTTATTAATTTGTGTGCGATAGCCTTGCTTCCATTTATTAAAAGCAATATTATCGCCACTTGTAAAATTAAAATGTAAATTTTCAAAATCTTTAACGGAGTATAAATATTCGGCTCTCATACGAATAACTGCATCAGCACATTGTTGTACATCAGTTGCTCCTACGTCAATATCTACAACAGCGTAATGTACCGATTGATTTGGTTTTGGTTTACCATTATACAACAATACATTTGGTTTTCCTTCTTTTAAAGGTAAATGCCTAAGCCAATCGGCAAAACTATTTTTATTTACTTCAACTCTTTTAAATCCTGAAGGAACGGATATTCTTGATTCTATAGAATTTTGATAAATATAATTACTCTTCCAACAATACTTATTCGAAACTAGTGTTTGAACCAAAAATGAACTACAAAAAAAGAAAAAGGATGCAATTAAAATTTTCATTTTCTAGTTACTTACATTCGATTTATTAAAATATTGCTTGTGCGAACGCCAAGTATAATATTTTATTGAAAATTGAAAAACTCCAAAATAAGATTTACCACTTGAAAATACGTTTGTTGAAACGGTATATCTAGCTCCTAAATTAAAATTTTCTAATAAATTAAATTCAAGCCCTGCCAAAACTCCAAAATCACTATCAATATTAGAGTTAAAAGGTAATTTATTCGTTCCACTTTTTTTACTTCCATCAAAAACAACTTGATGTGCAAAAATTTTTTTGCTATACTGAACTCCAATGTTAAATTTAAAGTCGTCCGAAAAGTTATATTGATAATACAATGGAACATCTACAAAGCCAGTACGATATTTCACAATCGGATTTTCCTTTTTAAATGCTTTACCAGTAAGTAAAATTTCTGCTCCAATCTTGCTTTTTTCGGCAAGTGCTAATGCATATACAAATCCTGCGTTAAATAATATTCCTGAGTTAAATTTAATTGAATCGTTATAAAGATTAGAACTCGTCATTCCTAATGTAAAAGCAAAGGATGCTGTTTCTTTATTGGAATATACAATTTGAGAACGAACACTATTTGTAAAAAAGCAAAGCACCAACAAGAAAATTAGTGCTTTGCTTTTCAAAAAAAAATTAGTCATAAATTATTTTAAGCTTATTTTAACAGTATAACTTCCTGTATTTGCCGCATTATAAACTGTTTCGTAAATAGAAATGTAAAGCATCCCATTTGACGGTGAATTCCCAGAAAATTTAGCTCCTGCTTTTAACGCTTGTGTAGATGTTTCTCCAACTTTAAACACAACATTTCCATAAGAAGGATAATTATTTCCTCCGTATTGATAATCACTCTCCACAGCTTCTGTAGCTGCTGCTCCGGCAATGGTTCCATCAGGCTTATATTTACTCCCTGATAAACTTGCTAAAGTAACTTCTCCTGTAGCAACAATAGAAAATTTCTGCCCAGCTTTTACCATCAATCCCGTTTTTAACCAACCTCCATTTGTGTTTGAACTAATATGTTTTGTTGCTAACAACTTAAATGTCATTTCACCTGCACCTGCATCACCTGTGTACATTACATCAATATGTTTAATTTTTTCTTTGGGAATTGATAAAGTACCATATTCCGTTTTTAAATCAATTTTAACAAAATCATATTTCCCTCCCATTGAATACTCATAATCAATAGATACAATATCTTTTGATGAGTAGCCATCTGTTACATTGTATTTTGCTTGTAATTCGGCAAGTGCTCCATCAGCCGTATAATCAGTATAAGTAGATGGTTCATATTTTGATGTGTAAATAAAATCAGAAATCGCTGGTATTGCCCTGATATCCATTTTACCTAATTCTTCATAAGCATTTTTACGCATTTGTTCACTTGAATTAGCAAGTTGTTTTACAAGATTGACAACTTTATCTGATGTAAGTTTATCACTTGAAATACCGATATCAAAAGACGACACATTTTTAATTGGAATCTCTAATTTACCATAATCAGTTACCAAAGATACATTAGCAATTTTAGATGTTCCGCTCATTACATTTCCATCACGCAAAGTAACTTTTAATTCAACATCTGTTTGAGAAATAGCAATGAATGCCACAAACACGGATAAAACGGATAAAATTATTTTTTTCATGGTTTTTATTTTAATTGTTTATTGAACTTCTGTATCTCTGATAAATTCTTGCTCAGTAATTGGCACATCATCTTTAAAATAATAGACAGGTCCAAAGTTTGTTTCTTTTCTAATATATAAATGACCCTCTTTATTTTTAACAACAATACGCCTTGTTACTTTTGCATTGTTTTCTCTTGCTGTTTCTTCTGTAATTCCTTCAGGATATTTTTCCGCCAATGCATTTTTAAATTCATTTTTTGGGGTATCATTTGTAACTGTTGTGGTATTGTTTCCTTTTTTCATCAAATTATCAATTTCCACAATTTTTGATTTTGGATATACTTCTGTTGCTTTTATTAACAGCGCATCTTGGAAAGCGCCTTTTGCTAATTTATAATCTTTGGAAGCCATTAGTTTGTCGCCTTTTGCAATTAAATCAATATATTCTTGTTCTCTTGCTTTTGCTTTTGCCTGTGCTTGTAAAAGCTTGTCTATTTCCTTTAATTTATTACCAGGATAAGGCTCATTAGGTTTTATTGTTTGCGCTTCTTTATACTCCGTTGTTGCCAATACATAATTTTGCGTAGCAAAAGCATCGTCTGCTTTTTTTATTGCTGCATCGTATTTATCCTGAACTGTCTTGTTTTTAGCTAAATCAGCCAGTATTGAATTTACTTTTGTTAATTGATCTTTGGGATATTGTTCTGTTGGCTTAATTGAAGAGGCATCAGTATAAGCTGTTTTAGCTGCAGTATAGTTTCTCTCTGCAAATGCATCGTCAGCAGCCTTAATGGCAGCCTTATACTTTTCTTCTTTTTCTTGTGCTCCTGAAGCATTTTTTGCTGCAATATCTGCTAATATTTTACTTATTTCTTCAATTTTATCTTTGGGATATTGTTCTTCTGATTTTACAGTTAATGCTTCTGCATAAGCCGATTTAGCAGCTTCATACGTTTTAAGCTTAAAAGCATTGTCTGCTTTTACAATTATCGCAGCATATTTTGCATTTAATTCTTTTTCTTTTGCCAGTCTTTCTTTTTCTGCATTCGCATCACCCATTAATTTGTTAATCTCAGCAATCTTATCTTTTGGATATTGTTCGCCTGATTTTATTGCAAGTGCAGCATTATAGTTTGTTTTGGCTATTGTGTAATCTTTTGAATTAAAGGCTGCATCTGCTTTTGCAATAGCATCATTGTATTTTTTTTCTAATTCTTTTGCACCGGCATCTTTTGTTTGAATAGCATTTATTTCTGTGATTTTATCTTTTGGATATTTTTCTGCTGACTTATATGTTAATGCTTCATTGTAAAAAGATTTTGCTTCTTCATATTTTTTTGAAGCAAATTCAGCATCTCCTTTTTTAATTGCTGCTTCATATTTTTCAGCTAACTCTTTTTCTTTTGCCAATCGTGCTTTTTCGGCTGCATCTTTTGATGCTGCATCTGCAAGAATTTTATCAATTTCGGCAAGTTTTGTTTTGGGATAAGCTTCCGTTGGTTTTACTTCTAATGCTTCATTATAACCAGATTTTGCTTCTGTGTAATTTTTTGCAAGCAATGCTTTATCTGCTTTAGAAATTGCTGCTTTGTATTTTTCATCTAGCTCTTTTGCCGAAGCATTTTTTGCTGCAATTTCAGCCAGTATTTTATTTATCTCTTCTATTTTATCTTTTGGATATTGTTCGTTTGATTTTAAACTTAAAGCCTCATTGTATGATACTTTTGCAACATCATATGTTTTTGCTTTAAAAGCCACATCTGCTTTTGTAATAGCCGCATTGTATTTATCATTCAATTCTTTTTCTTTTGCTAATCGAGCCTTTTCAGCGGCTTCATCCGTTAAACGTTTTTCTATCTCCGCTATTTTATCTTTGGGATATTGTTCGCCTGATTTTAATGCAAGTGCAGCATTATAGTTTGTTTTGGCTGTTGTGTAATCTTTTGAATTAAAGGCTGCATCTGCTTTTGCAATGGCATCATTGTATTTTTTTTCTAATTCTTTTGCACCAGCATCTTTTGTTTGAATAGCATTTATTTCTGCGATTTTATCTTTTGGATATTTTTCTGCTGACTTATATGTTAATGCTTCATTGTAAAAAGATTTTGCTCCTTCATAATTTTTCGAACTAAATTCAGTATCCCCTTTTTTAACTGCAGCTTCATATTTTTCAGCTAACTCTTTTTCTTTTGCCAATCGTGCTTTTTCGGCTGCATCTTTTGATGCTGCATCTGCAAGAATTTTATCAATTTCGGCAAGTTTTGTTTTGGGATAAGCTTCCGTTGGTTTTATTTCTAATGCTTCATTGTAAGCAGATTTTGCTTCTGTGTAACTTTTTGCAAGCAATGCTTTATCTGCTTTAGAAATTGCTGCATTGTATTTTTCAGTTAATTCTTTTTCTTTCGCTTGTCGTTCTTTTTCGGCAGCATCTTTCGAAGCTAATTCAGCTAACAACTTATCAATCGCAGCTATTTTGTCTTTTGGCAATTGTTCGTTTGGTTTCAACGATAATGCCTCATTATAAGCAGATTTTGCAACTTCATAAGTTTTTGCTGTCAAGGCTTTATCGCCTTTTGCTAATGCTGCTAAATATTTTTCATTTAATTCCTTTTCTTTTGCAAGCCTATCTTTTTCAGCAGCATCTTTAGTTGCTATATCTGCAAGTAATTTATCTATTTCTTTTATTTTATCTTTGGGATATTGCTCTGTAGGTTTTATTCCAGAAGCTTCCGTATATAAAGTTTTAGCACCTGCATAATTTTTAGTTGTAAAAGCTGCATCTGCTTTTGAAATTGCAGCAGCATATTTTTCGTTCAATGCTTTTTCAGCGGCTTGTTTGTCTTTTTCAGCTTTATCTTTTGCTGCCAACTCTGCAAGTGCAGCATCTATTTCTTTAATTTTATCCTTTGGATATTGCTCTGTAGCTTTTAAAGCAATTGCTTCATTATATCCTGTTTTTGCATTTGCATAATCTTTAGATACTAAAGCTTTATCTCCTTTTGCTATTGCAGCATTATATTTATCGTTTAATTCTTTTTCTTTCGCTAACTTTTCTTTCTCCGCAGCATCTTTTGCTGCCGCATCAGCAATTAACTTATCTATTTCAATTATTTTATCTTTTGGATATTTCTCTGCCGATTTTAATGCAATTGCCTCATTGTAGGCTGTTTTTGCTCCAGCATATTCTTTGGCAGCAAATGCTTTATCAGCTCTTGCGATTGTTGCTGCATACTTTTCATTTAATTCTTTTTCTGCTTTTTCTTTATTTGCAATATCTGCAAGCAATTTATCTATTTCAACTATTTTATCTTTTGGATATTTCTCTGCCGATTTTAATGAACTGGCTTCCGTATATGCTGTTTTGGCTCCAGCATAGTTTTTAGCCGTAAAAGCGGCATCTGCTTTAGCTATTGCAGCATTATATTTATCGTTTAGTTCTTTTTCTGTTTTCTCTTTTGCAATTAAAGCATCTATTTCTGCCAATTTTCCTTTAGGATAGACTTCGGCTGGTTTTAATTTTAATGCATCATTATAATTTATTTTGGCAAAATCATAGTTTTTAGCAGTAAAAGCAGCGTCTGCTTTTGCTATTACTGCTTTATAATCGTTTTCTAATGCTGCATTTTTAGCAGCATCGGCTTGTAGTTTCTCAATTTCTTTAATTTTTCCTAAAGGATATGTCTCTCCTTTTTTTACCGTTAGAGCATCTTCGTAGGCAGCACGAGCGGTAACATAATCTTTTTTATTAAAAGCAGCATCACCTTTTATTATGGCAGCTTCATACTGACTGGCAGCAGCAGCTTCTAATTGCTTTTGTTTTTTTGCTTCTTCTTCTTCTTTTTGTGCTGCTTCTTTTTCTATTTGGGATAATTTTGCGAGTGCTTCTCGCATCGACTGAGAATAGGCTTCATCATAAATTATATCCTTTTTTTTATCATCATAATAAAATTTGGCCATGGGTTGGCTTAAAATAGAATTTACCTGTGAAACTATCGCTGGGTCTTTGGGCATTTCAAATATAGAAATCTCTGGTTTTGATCCACCATCATAGGTTTTAGCAATTTCCTCAGGAACGCCATACGTACTAAAAACAAATTTTTTAGTAACATATCCGCCCTTTGTAACACTCATTGTATAATTGGCATTAACTTCTAGCTTAAAACTAAATTTGCCGTTTGCTTGTGTTGTAGCTTGATTAACAGTTGTAGTCCCTTTTTGAAGGGTAACGATAGCTCCATCGAGTTTACGCTTTCCATTGGTAATTGTTCCTTCAATGCTGTATGAAAATTGGGCACTAAGCTCTAATGTGTTTGCAAACGTGAAAAAAATCAGAAACAAACAGGAAATAAAAAAAGTGGACAGGCTCCGAACTCTCAAAAAAATCATAATTCAATAAAATAGCTTTTAATGTGTTTCAATACGCTGATAAAGCTAACAAATATCGTGAAAATTTAACAAAATCATGCAATTAATAATTAACACAACAATTATTATGTGTTTGCTAATTGATTTCAAAATTTGTATCTTTACGTTGGTCGAACAAAAACAAGTTGTAGTTCAAAAGTTCTTAGCCAATTTTTTTGCTTAATACACATCACGCAAAATATTAAAAATCAAGGTCTTATGTTTTTTATTTTATAAAATCATAAAAAAGAAATAATTTATCAGATTAAAATTCATCTATGCTTTTTTAACAATCGTAGGTAATTGAGTTTCAATGGTCTAAATATTCGCTTGTTAATAACTTTAATAGTTACATTTGTAGTCCTTAAATAAATATAGCCATGTTTGAAATACTAAAAAGCTTTGAATCAAAGTACGGTCATTTAAAGAAAAAAGGCTTAACCATCGAAGGTTTAGCTATGGTTGACCCTAAAAAAAAGAAACATGTTATTAAAATAAGCCGCCCGCTTATTTTTGACAATCGTCTTCTTCCTAAGCGTTTCGAAGGCTTAGACATAAAAACAAATATCAAGCTGAATGATGATATGCCTAAAGAATTTAAGGTTGACAGGACTAAAGCTGATTGGTTTAAAACTCAATATATTTGGGCTCCAGAACGATTTGAAAAATTTGTGAATCGTTGTGAAAAAGAAATTAAAGAACAATTAAACGCACCAGAATTATCAAAAAACGAAATTTTAGATGCGCTTTGCTTTGGAAATTATGAGGAACACAAAACCAAAAGCAAAAAACTCATATTAGAAGGTAAATTACCTGCTTACAGAGAAAACTAATGTGATAATATTTATTTAAGGGTTAAATCATTAGTTGATAAAAGCATTCGTCATTTTGGCGGATGCTTTTTTTATTTACTTTTGGGTAAAACTTAAACAAAACAATATGATTAGAAAATATATATCCATTTTTGTTGGAATTATTTCTGGAGTTATTACTTTGTTTTTAATTGAACTTATTGGTCATTTACTTTATCCTCCTCCTACTGACTTTGATTTTAAAGACGTGGAAGCATTAAAAGAATACACAAAAAGCGCTCCTATTATTGTATTTATTATTTTAATACTTGCTTATGCTATTGGTTCTTTCATTGGCGGATTAATAACTGGCATCATATCTAAAGAAAAGAAAATTGACAATGCGGTAACTGTTGGTGGAATTCTTTTGGGCTTGGGAACTTATAATTTATTTTCTATGCCTCATCCAACTTGGGTGATTATCTGTGCCCTGATTGTATTTATACCTTTTTCCTGGTATGGTGGAAAACTATCTGATAAAAAATCGGGGACAAAAAAGATATAACTATTATATATTATCAGCTAAAAATGTAGCAAATTCATTTACATCAAAATTTTTTCCTTTAACAGTATAATTTGCTTTTTGATAAAAAATTTCTCTTTCAGTCAATTTTGCAGAAACGTATTCAAGTAATTCTTCTTTATTTTTATTCTGTATCAATGGTCTTTGATTTTTAGCATTAATTAATCTATTAACAAGCATTTTAGCACTCATTTTTACATAAATTACTGTTCCATTATTGAGCATTAAATCTACATTTCCGTAATAACAAGGAGTTCCACCACCACAAGAAACAATACTATTAGGAATAGAAACAATTTTTTTTAACGCATTTGTTTCTATTTTTCTAAACTCATTTTCTCCTTTATTTTCAAAAATTTCATTAATGGAGAGGTTGTTCTCTTGTTCAATAAAATTATCTAAATCAATAAAATTATAATTTAATTTACTTGCAAGTTGCTTGCCAATAGTGGATTTTCCACAACCCATAAAACCAATTAAAAATAGTTTTGCCATCAGTTTGGAAGAATTAAAATTTTTGAACTAATTGGAGGTTTTCCATAATTTATAGATTGTAATAGATTTTTTTTGAAATAAAAGTCAATATTGGCATCATCAAAGCTTATTCGTTTTTCGCCCCATTCATGCACTTCTGAATCAAGTTGCTTAAATGATTTTTCTTTCAATAAAGATATAATTTCTTTTTCTGTGAGTTTAAATATTTCTATTCCCCACATTGTACTTTTTTTGTTATCCACTTCTACACAACAAAAATCTTTTTTATTTCCATCGTCAAAAAAAATAGAGAATCCATTTTCCCAATAATGCCATACAGTAGATTTGGCGCTATCTATATCATCCATAATTTCTATATCTTCTGGTTTACCAAAAGAGGCTTCTGTTTCGGCTACTGATGCACCAAACAATAAATTAGATAATCCAACACAAGGTTTTATGTCTAAAGTAATATTCATTTTATTTATAAACAATTATACTACTAATTTACGATATACTATTTATTTCAAGTATATAAAACTAAAAATAACTTCGATAAAATACCTGATAAAGAAGGCAATACAAAATAATTAAGAAAAAAATCCGAAAGGCTTTGTTAAATTAAAAATTGATTCTATATTTGCGCTCCCAAATTAATAAGGGGAACTACAATATTGGTGTAGATTAGATTCCGTAGCTCAGCTGGTAGAGCATTACACTTTTAATGTAGGGGTCCTGGGTTCGAATCCCAGCGGGATCACAAAAAAGCCATCAGAAATTTTCTGATGGCTTTTTGTTTTGTTCTATTTTGTTTTATTTTAATCTTTCTTCAAAAATATTTTCATCTCGCAATCAGCAACGGGTTCACCATTTATTGTTGTTTTTCCAGTAATAAGTGTTACATCAAAAATAATTTGTTGAATAACTACTTCTGTTATCAGTTCTGAACCTACTTTTGGCAATTTATGAATCGTTAATCTTTTTATAGCCCCAATATAACCAACTGGAGGATTTACTTTTTCTCCATTTTGTTCCATTAACGATACAATATAACCAACTCTTAGTGCTGCTGTTTGTGCTATATTTTCAATTATACCTGGTTCGCAAAACAAACCATTTTCACAAAAAATATTACCTTCTTTTATTGTAAATCCTGAAATTGTTTTTGAGTCGTCATTAAACCAAAGTTTGTCCACCATTTCTATTGGAGGCTTTTGTGGAATCAAAGCAGAAACGGCTTCTCCTTCAATAATAGGTTTTATTGTTTCCATTATACTACAGTTAAAAGTGCATTTGCATAAGAAAAACGAGAGCTCTCAGGCACTGTTAATGCAATCTTTTGTCCTTTTTGTAATTTGCCAGAATTTATTAACTCTTCAACAGCAAGAAAAATAGACGCTGCACCAATGTTTCCTACTTTAGTTAAATTAACAAACCATTTTTCTTGTGGCAATTCGGCTCCATATTTTTTCATTTCCTCATCAACCTTTGAACGAAAATATTCTGACGAAATATGAGGTAAAAACCAATCAATACTTTTTGGATCTACATTATGTTTTTGAAACATTTCCACATATTTTTTAGTTCCTAACTGTGCAATATTTAAATCTAAAAGGCGTGTATCTTGTTTCATTGCAAAGATTGATTTCTCAAGCCATTCTTTTGGCTTGTACTCACTCCAACCGTGCAAATTTCCATTTTCATCTTTATCAGAACCCACATACATACATGCTTCAACTTGATTAGCAAAAGAGCATATTTCAATCCATTCTATTTTTAATGATAGCCCATTTTCATTAGGCTTGTTTGAAAGTAATGTAGCTGCTGCTCCATCTGATAACATCCAACGTAAAAAATCTTTTTCGAAAGCTAATATTGGATTATCTTCCAATTCACTCAGTTTGTTTGCTTCTTCCTCAAAGGTTTGAGCACTCATCCAAGTTGATAATTTTTCTGAGCCAGTAGTAACAGCATTATTTGAATTGCCTGTTAAGATAGACATGTAAGCATATTTCAATGCATTCATACCAGAACAACATGAACCAGAAAAAGTAATTGTTTCAATGGGTTTTGACTTTAAAAGCCCATGCACCATAACTCCGTGAGCAGGTAATATTTGGTCTGGCGAAGTAGTTCCGCTTGTTAAAAGCTCTATATCTTCGAGTTTAAAACCATTGGTACACAATGCACGAATAGCTTCGGCTGTTAATTCAGCATTTGTATGTGTGCTATTTCCTTCTTTATCTCTTGCATAATAACGGTTAGTTATTTTGTTATTACGTAAAACAATTGATTTTGATCTCGATTTTTTTCCTCCAACAAAACCTAAATAGCTTTCCATTTCATCATTACTCACAGGCTCACCTGGCAAAAATTTTGCAATTCTATTAATGTAAACGTTTCTTTCCATAAATATTAATACTTGTGTTGCTATCAAAAAAATAACAAACAACAAGTAACATTGTTGTTTAGTTTAGTTAAGGAACAAAAATAAAAGAATTAATCAATTTAATGGCTTTGTAAGACTAATATTTTAAAATTATATTGGAAATTTTGAATAGAAACTAAAACAAAGTATAAAAACCATTTTAGCTATATTTGCTTTCATTTATGGAAGAAAAAAAGTTAAAAACAATAATTGTTGGCCCTGCGTTTCCTCTAAGAGGAGGAATAGCCAACTTTAATGAAGCGCTTTGCAGGGCAATGAATGAAGCTAAAATTGAAACATCTATTTTTTCTTTCTCACTGCAATATCCAAATTTTTTATTCCCAGGCAAAACACAATTTGATAATGGTAAACCTCCTTCTGATATTAAAATAGAAACGTGTATCAATTCTATTAATCCATTCAATTGGATTGCTGTTGCAAAAAAAATAAAAAAAGAAAAACCAGATTTAGTTATAATTCGCTATTGGCTGCCTTTTATGGGTCCATGCCTTGGTACAATTGCAAAACTGATTGGAAAAAACATAAAAATTATTGCGATTACCGATAATGTGATTCCTCATGAAAAAAGAATGGGAGATTCTTTATTTACAAAATATTTTGTGAATAAATGCGATGGATTTATTGCAATGTCAGAATCTGTTTTAAATGATTTGTCGCAATTCACAAGCAATAATAAAAAATTATTTCTCCCTCATCCTATCTACAATATTTTTGGAGAAAAAATTGAAAAACAAGAGGCTCAGAACTATTTAAAATTGAGCCATGACGATAATTACCTCTTATTTTTTGGATTTATCAGAAAATATAAAGGGCTAGATTTATTGTTAGAAGCAATGGCAGATGAAAGAATAAAAGCGTTAAACATAAAATTAATTGTTGCTGGTGAATATTATGAAACTGCAGACCCATATCTTAAAATAATGGAGAACAATAATTTACAAAACAAGGTTATTTTAAAAACTGAATATATAAAATCAGAAGATGTAAAGTATTATTTTTGTGCATCTGATATAATTGTTCAGCCATACAGAACAGCAACACAAAGTGGTGTAACACAAATTGCCTATCATTTTGACAAACCAATGATTGTAACCAATGTTGGAGGATTGCCTGAAATTGTACCCAATAATAAAGTTGGTTATGTAACCAATACCGATTCAAAATCAATTGCGAATGCTATCGTAAATTTTTACGAAGAAAAAAAAGAGCGTTCATTTATAGAAAATGTACAAAAAGAAAAAAAGCGCTTCCAATGGGATTCGTTTGTAAATGGGCTGATTGATTTATACAAAAGCTTATAATGTTATTGTATTAGTTCAGTAGTAATTTTAGCAGATAACAAACAGAGAGGAATACTAGAACCAGGATGAACGCTTCCTCCACAAAAATATAAGTTATTAATTTCTTTTGAAAAATTTGGATGACGTAAAAATGCTGCAAACTTATTGTTTGAACTGTTTCCATATATAGCACCAAAAGCACTTGATGTCCTATTTTCAATAACCCTAGGGTCGAAAATTATTTCACATTCAATGTATGGTTCAATATCAACTTTTAAAATTCTATTTATTTTTTTAATAACATTTTGCTTTGCTATTTTTATTAATTCACCCCAATTTTGTCCTGAATTATTAGGGACATTAATAAATGTAAACCAATTTTCACAACCATCTGGAGCGTCAGAAGGAGTGTATTTTGAAGTTATATTGATATAAATAGTAGGGTCGTCATGAATTGTTTTTTTTGAAAAAATAGAATCAAACTCTTCTTTATAATTTTCACTAAATAAAATATTATGAAGTTTTAAATTTTCGAATTGTTTTTTTATTCCCCAATAAAATATTATTCCAGAACTCGACTTAGGTTGATTTAATGTTTTTATTGGCTGTTTAGCCTTAGGCAATAGCTTTTTGTAGCTATTATACATATCCATATTACTAATTACTATATCAAAATTTAGCTCGCTATTTTTTAATTTAACTCCTTTTACTTTTTTTTGTTCTATTACTATTTCTTCAACAGGGGTATTGAATTCAAATTTTACTCCTATATCTTTTGCCAATCGAACTAATGACTCTGTAATGCTATACATTCCGCCTTCTGGATAATAAGCTCCTTTAACAATTTCAATATATGGAATAACATTTAATGTGGCTGGTGCTAGGAATGGGCTTGAACCGTTATATGTGGCATATCTATTAAATATTTGAACTAACTCTGGATGAAGCAATCCTTTTTTATTCGATTCGTTCATGGTATTAAATGCGTCAATTTTTCCAAAATTTAATAAGCCTTTTGCGATTGCTTTTGTAAAATAATTTTTGAACTTGTGCAAGGAATTGTGTAAAAAAACTTCAGCCGTTAAATTGTATATTTTTTCTGTTTTATCTAAATATTTAGTAATTGTGCTTTCTAAAACGCCTGTCTTTTTTGACATTTCAGCAGCATACTCCCTTTTACCATGAAAGGAATCAACAACATTTCCATTTTCGAAAAAATATCTATAAACAGGGTTTAGTTGTTTATAATTAAAATAATCTCTTGGATTTTTTTTTGAAAGTAAAAACAATTCATCAACATATTCGGGCATTGTAAATACAGAGGGACCCATATCAAAGCGATAACCTTTGTTTGATTCTGTAGAAAGTTTTCCGCCTGCAAAACTATTTGCTTCGAAAACAGTTACTTCATAACCTTTGTTTCGCATCCTAATAGATGCAGCAATACCAGAAATTCCTGCACCAATTACAGCACAAGATTTATTTTTTGTGGAAGACATTTATTATGCCTTTGATTTGAATTGATTGATTGCATTTATAGTAAACTCAGAAAGAACAAGTTTGCCACTCATCTCAGCCCGTTCGATTAGCAGAGTATCCCAATCTTCTGTACCTCTCCAAAACACTTTTTTTAACATACTCATAGCTTCTGGATTAGATTTTGAAAGTTTGCTAACAAGGTTATTTATGGCTTCGTCCATTTCTTCTATAGTTTTAAAAATATCTACATATAAACCTTTTTCTTTTGCCCAATGTGCAGTCTGCCATTCGGTTGCATTAATTGATAATGATGTGAAAGCTGATGTTCCAACTTTTCTTTCCACCGCAGGACCTACTACGAAAGGACCAATACCAACAGCTAATTCACTTAACTTAACGGAAGCTGATTCTACAGCATAAGTATA
The DNA here is from genome assembly GCA_021155045.1 of Arcticibacter sp. Taxonomy (GTDB): domain Bacteria; phylum Bacteroidota; class Bacteroidia; order 2-12-FULL-35-15; family 2-12-FULL-35-15; genus 2-12-FULL-35-15. The sequence goes on along the minus strand of JAJNQB010000013.1, from coordinate 7,883 downwards.
ATCAGCAGCGCTTGCAATACCTACTCCTCCACCAACAGCTTTCCCTTGAACTCTTGCAATTACAAACTTAGGTGCTTTACGAATTGCATTTATAACCATTGCAAAACCAGAAAAAAATATTTTTCCTGTTTCAAGATCTTTAATTGAAATCAACTCATCAAACGAAGCTCCTGCACAAAATGCTTTTTCTCCTTCACTTTTTAATACAATTACTTTTACATCTGCATTAGTTCCTGCATTGGTAATTTCTTCTGCTAATTTTCGTAATAAATAGCCAGGCATTGAATTGCTTTGAGGATGAAAAAAAGTAATAGTGCTTACTCCTTTTTCGATAACCGATTTTACATGTCCTTCCATAAAAATATTTTTTGCGAATATACTAAAATAAAAAACGCTTCGTAAACTCAATTACGAAGCGTTTTTTAAAATTATTATTTATTATTTCACAATAACTTTTTGTGTGTATAATTTACCTTCGATATTAGCAGAGATAAAATAAATTCCTGCATCATAGTTTGAAGTATTTACATTAAGTGTGTTAGCTCCCACAGTTAAATTGCTAGTAATTTGACTTACTTTTTGTCCAACTGAATTATAAACACTTACAACTGCTTTTGCATTTACTTTAGAAGCAATTGAAATGTTTACTACATCAAATGCAGGATTAGGATAAACTGAAATAGTAGCATTGTTTTGCCCTAATTCATTTATTCCAACTACAGAATAGCAAGGTGCAGAAGTAAAATCAGCAACAGGAGTTTTTGTGTAAACCATGTCAGCAATTTGTCCATTGTTATTAACATCAGGATTTGATGTTCCAATACCATGTCCTGGAACAGCATCAATTTGTTGAACCAAATGTACATCTGCATTAACACGTTTTGCTACTGAAGGGAAAACTCCTTCCATATAACCCACTGAACCGTTAGGGTCAGTAACATCAAGTGGTCCACACCATGTTTGTCCGTTATCAGATGTTTTTAATAAATAAATATGTCTGTAGCTATTTCCATCGCCAGGAGTACCATTTTCGGCATCACCTTCAAATAAACTTGAATAAGCAACGTAAATTGCGCCAGATGCATCAATTCCTGCGCTTGGCATTGACGACATAGAAGTTTGGTAACGTCCTTGAGCTGTTACATCAAGGGTACTATTTGCATTCAAATCTAAAGCTGTTGCGATTAAATAAGGTGCAGTAGCTCCCATAGATTCGTTCCAATAGTATAAACCATCAGTAAAAGGGAAGTATGATAATCCAGTTCCATCGCTAAATACTCTCATTCCACCATACCATACATGAGCCATTCCTTGGTTATCTAATAAAACATGTAAAGAAGCATCATTTGTTTCAACTGTATCAGCAACGCTATCACCATCAACATCCGAAGGTGTTGTAGTTCCATCAAACATCGAAATTGGGAAGGCTTTAACTATTGTTTTAGTCCAAGTATCACCATTATTAATTGATTTAATCAACACAACATCCACATCAAATCCTCCTAATACAATAGCAATTGTATCGCCTTTTGCATCAATTGAATACGAATCTCCACCAAATCCTAAATATGAACTTGCATCAATTTGTGGAATAACTGTTCTTAATTTATCCCAAGTAGTACCGCCATCTAATGAACGAGAATAAGAAACAGCACCATCTTGTCCCATGAATGGAGGATTTCCAACTCCTGTTGTTTGAGAAATCACATGCAATGTCATTCCGTTTGCACCACCAACTGCCAAACGAGGCCAAACATCTGGATGCCCTAAAGCAGCATCTGTCCAAGCTCCAGAACCAAAAGTTCCGCGAGTGATGTGATGAACATTAGATGCTTCATGTGTAACAATAACTTCTTTTCCTCCAGTTGTTAAACCAACATTTGGCCAACCCACACGTATATTTTCTTGGCGAGCTGTTGGAGCAGCACCCCATGATGTTCCATTAAAATAATTGTAGCCAGTACCTCTGTCTGCCCATGCAGCATCATTTACCATTGACATAGTCCAAGTGGCAGACATCGTTCCATCTGCTTTAACTATCATTCTTCTGCAAACAGAAGCATTTGTTTGCAACTGGTAACCCGTTGTACCAATAATTGTATTCACAAAAGCTCTGTTTTGAACATTTTGAGGATAATGTTTTTGGTTCATTTTGTTAGCATAAGCAGCTACTAAATCAGCATCAGAAGCTCCTGCTTTTGCTTTTTCATAAGGCAAAGAAGCTTTAGCTGCATTTGGATTGATTGTAGGTTTAGTAACAACAGTTGAATTTTGAGCGTATGTAATACCCCCAACCACAACTGCCATACTCATCAGTAATTGTTTTTTCATAGCATTTATTTATTTAAGGTTAGATATTTATTTTATATCAAACAAATATAGTTTATTATTGTATTCTTTCCAAAAAAATTATTTTAATCTTAAGCAAGTACTCTAAAAACTTAATATTTCCCATTTAAGAGCTCTTTTAATTTTATTTTTTTATTTAAAAAAAATAAAATTAATATGGCAAACAAGATAAGCACAAAAATAAATTTTAAATATATTTCTAAATCTAAGATAAAATATTTCAAAGTTAAAAAGGCTCCTAAAGAAAGTAATAACATAAAAAATAATTGTTTAAAATCAAAAAAATCTACAATTTTGACACCATAAGACTTGCAAATATAATACACATAAAAAGCTGCCTGAAAATATGTGGCGATAACCATTGAAAAAATAAGTCCCTCTAAGCCAAAGTGTGGATATAAAAAAATCATCAAAGAAATTGCGACACAAAAATCAAGTAGTGAACCTAATAATATTATCTTTCCTTTCTTTTTAAGCTGAAGTAGTACAGTATAACTGGCTATCCTCAGCGGCAATAACAAAACACTAATCATAAACAAGCTAATTGATCGTTCATACGTTTCAGTAAAAAGTGTTGTAATTATTTCTCTTGAAAAGCAAAAGCACAATGCAAATAATGGAAACAAGATACAAGCCATTACGCTAGTAGATTGCTTGAACAATTTAATTTGGCTCTCTTCGTCATTTGCTTTTGCACCATACGAAGTTACAACAGACTGAAATGCAGAAAGAGCCATTCCAATTAAAGGAATTTCGTATGTTCCATTAAAATAAATAGCATAATCTGTGGAACTTAGAATTACAATTAATACCAATTTGTCAAACCATTTAGTTAAAATCTGAAGGGTATCATTTAATCCAAACCAAAGCAATTCAATCTTATCAATATTTTTTTTAACGGCATTTTCAATAATCGTTCTATTCTGCAAAAAAAGCAAGATTATGTTTCTAAGAGCAGAAACAAAAACAATTGCAATAAGACAACTAGTAATACTATAATTAAAACTATAAATTATAAATATATGCGATATAAATAAGAATAAAGCATAAATAACATTTGCTATCAGTAACGCTTTGTTTTTAAGAGAACTAATAATATTAGACTCTTGGACTAGATAAAGTCCTTGTAAGGAAATAATAATTATAAGTAATAAAATATCTATAGAATTTATATAATCCGCTTCCATAAATAAATAGATAGTTATGGGAATTAAAGTAACAATAAAAGCAATTGCTATGATTTTGATGAAAACACGCTCTCCATATTGTTTATAATTACCAAACGACATGATATACCTTGGAATTCCAAAGGTTACAATTATTACAGACACATTGGTAATACTCCAAATAGTCTGATAAATACCGTAATCCTCAAGCGATAATTTTCTAGAAAAAATAATATTAATGAAAGTAAGAAGCAGAGCTGGAATTAATTTACTCACAATTAAATAAAAAGTATTTGATATCATCTTTTTTATTTAATCTAATTTGTTGAATTATCAATTTTTTTAATAATTTTTGCTGGGTTTCCAGCTAAAACACAATACCCTTCTTTAAAACTTTTTGTAACAACTGAGTTTGCTCCAACAATTGTATTATCGCCTAGCTCAACCTCAGGAAGTATTACTACATTCATTCCAATCCAACATTTTTTTCCAATGACAATAGGATTAGATTTTTTGTGTGATGAATTGTTTTTTAGGTCATGATTAGCTGAAATAAGACCTACGTTTGGTCCAAAATTCGTATAATCACCAATTTCAATCCCATTCTTTGCTTGAATATAATTACCTGGAGAGTCTCCTGGATATACGTTTATCCCTCTTTTGATTTTTTCTGGATGAATAACAACGCTTGTATGATGGATTGCCCATGTTACTGAAGAGTTTTGCCGAAAAAGTTTACGAAAAAAGAAATCTACAACATAAAAATTTATACCTAAATCGTTTCTTAAACCAAATATTTTTCGAATCATTTTTTTCATAAAAAATAAATTATAACAAACTAACGCATTTTTTTCGTTTTTAGTCTTATTGAGTTTCCAATAACTATAATATCAGAAAATGCCATAGACAAAGCTCCTATCATTGGACTAAGTAAACCTACTGCAGCAACTGGAATTGCAAGCACATTATAAAAAAACGCCCAAAATAAATTTTGTTTTATTGTAATTAATGTATGTTCACTTATTTTATGTGCTTCTGCCAATTGTACTAAATCATTTTTATTCAACAAAACAATTTCTGCAGATTGAATAGCAACCTGAGTAGCATCGCCAAGTGATATACCCACATTTGCTTTTGCTAATGATGGAGCGTCATTTATTCCATCTCCTACCATTGCAAGTTTATTTTTGTTGTGGATATTTTCAATTATTTCTAATTTTTCTGAAGGTGTTTTTTGGCTGTAAATAGTTTCTATTCCTATCTGGTTTGCTACTTTTTCGCAATTTGATTTTCTGTCTCCGCTCAATAAAACGGGTTGAATACCTTTACTCTTAAAATAATGAATCATTTCTTTAGCACCATTTTTTATTTCATCCTCTAAATCGATTGTAGCTATTAAAACATTATTTTTTAGTACGTAAACAGAGTGGTTTTCATCAACGTTTATCTCTTTACATATTTTAAATGAACCTACTTTATATTCATTTTTATTTTTGTCATTAGCAATAATTCCAATTGCTTTTAACTCCTCTACATTCACAAAATCGGAACTTGCATATTTTGATGTTAGCTCTAAAACAATTGATTTTGCAATTGGATGAGAAGAGTGCAGTTCTAAATTATACAAAATATTTTTTATTTCATCCTCACCAATATCACTTGTTAAATTTATGTTTTTGATTTTAAAATTACCTGTGGTAAGTGTTCCTGTTTTATCAAAAACAATGCTTTTTATTTTTGCAAATTCTTCTAAAGTAGAACCTCCTTTAATTAATATTCCTCTTTTTGCAGCTCTGCCTATGCCAACCATTACAGCGGTGGGAGTTGCTAATCCCATTGCGCAAGGGCAAGATATTACAAGCACTGCTATACTGCTCATAATAGCAGTTTTAATTTCTAGCTGAAAAGCAAAATAACCTACTAAAAATGTAAGGATTGAAATTAATAAAACTATAGGTACGAATATCGCACTTATTTTATCGCCTAATTTTTGAATAGATGGTTTTGTGTTCTGCGCTTTTTTTACCATTTCAATTATTTTTGAAAGTGTAGATTCTTCTCCTACATTTTCAACTCGTAACCTAATATTGCCAGCAACCAAAATCGTTCCTCCAATTACTTTCTCTCCTATTCCTTTATCAACAGGAATACTTTCTCCTGTAATCATGCTTTCATCAATGGACGCTTCTCCTAAAATTATTTCACCATCCAATGGTATTTTATCTCCTGTATTTACTAAAAGAATAGAACCTTTTTGTACATCTTTTATATCAATTTCTGAGAATATCTCTTTTCCTAAATGCAAACTTAAAATTTTTGCTTTGGCAACTTGGATATTTGTTAAATCTTTAAGTGCTGTTGTAGTTTGTCTTACCGATTTATGCTCAATCACATTTCCAAGCAGTACCAATGATATTATGGTAGCAGCTGTTTCAAAAAACATATAATTATGTGCTTCGTGTGTAGCATAAGAAATTAAGCCTATTATACTATAAATATAAGCTGATGCAGAACCTATAAAAATTAAAACATCCATATTAGGCACTCCTGCTCTTACTGAACCTAATGCACTTTTGCCAAATTGAAAAAATCCAATTAAAAAAACTGGAGTACAAAGTAACAATTGAACTATCGGTTGATTAAGAAAAAAATCATGACCAAAAAGCATGTGACTAAAAAAAAGTGGAATTGTAAAAATTAAACTGAAGTAAAAAAGTTTTTCTACTTTAGAAAAATGCTCTCCGCTAATATCCGACTTGGCATCAGCAACCGTGTAGCCAAGAGATTCGATACTATCAATTGCATTCTTTAGTTTTAAATTACTTCCTAATTCAAAACGTGCTTCACCGGTTGCAAAATTTACATTAACATCTTTAAACCCTTTTTTTTGTAATGTTTTAGTGATGCCTAATGCACAATTGGCACAATCCATTCCTTTAACATCTAAGCTTATATGTGTTGATTTCTCTGACATCTTAATGACAAAGTTACGAATATTAATTATTTTTAGTAATTAAATAAAAACACCCATTTGGTTTGCCAAATGGGTGTTTTTATTTAATAATTTCAAGCTCTACCTATTAATTGTTATAGTTTCTGTTTTTGTTCCCGAACCATTTGTTGCTTTAATGGTAATAACATTTGCACCAGAAACAAGGCTAATTGGAATGCTCATAGTTTTTGTTTTTGGTAAATAATTTATACCAGAAAGTGTATTCCCATTTTGTTTTATTAGAATATTAGATGCGCCATCTATATTGGTAATTCTAGCAGAAACAATAATTGTAGCATCCGTTGTCGAAAAAGGATTTGAAGTTGGACTTAAAACAGAAATTATTGGACTCGTGCTTATAGGTGTAACTCCTGTACCATCAGGGTTATCAACATTTGGCATATCATGCAAGGTATCTGGAGTGGTTGTAATAATTTGCTCATAAACAATAGTTGTGGTTTTAGAATCAGTTCCTGCAGAATTAGTTACTGATATAACTACAGTATTTGTTCCTACATTCAAAGTAGTTGTTAAAGTAATTTTTTTAGTAAGAGCAACAAATGTAAACGCTGTAGTTGAAACTCCATTCACCTTAACTGATATTTGACTAGCAGAAGCCACATTGGTTGTTTTTGCTGTTACAACATATGTTGCTGAATTAACAGTAAGTGGACTTGATGCTGGAGTTAAAAAAGAAACTGTTGGCGGTAATACCACAGGTGCAGGCATCGTTCTTATAATTGTAGTGGATTTTGTATCCGTACCAGCGCTATTGTTTGCTGTTATAGAAACAGTATTCGTTCCCATCACCAATGTTGCTGTTAGGCTTAATTGAGAAGTAGATGAATTGTAAGTAAATGTTGAAGTGGATACTCCATTTATCGCAACATTTATTTGGCTTGATGAAGAAACATTTGTTACAGAAGCAGAAATAGCTTGCGTTGGTGCAATTGTATTAAATGGATTTGCAGATGGGTTTGTAATTGCAACTACTGGTGGCAACACAACAGGTGCTGGCATTGAATACATTATTGTTACTGATTTTGATGCTGTGCCTGATGAGTTTGTTGCATTAATAACAACAGTATTAGCACCCAAAACTAAATTAGCGCCAAATGTTAATTGATGGGTTCCTGCATTAAAACTAAACGAATTTGTTGCTACACCATTAAACAAAACAGATAGTTCACTTGATGATGCAATATTCATTACCGTTGCCGATACATTTGTACTGTTTGAATTTGTTGTATATGGGTTAGTTGTAGGGTTTGTTATTGCTATAGTTGGTGGCAAAACCGTTGGTGCTGGCTGAGAATAAATAACAGTTGTTGATTTACTATCTGCACCTGAAACATTTGTTGCTCCTACAGTTATAA
>JAJNQB010000009.1 GCA_021155045.1 Arcticibacter sp. | reverse complement strand
CATCGTTTGCTGTCATTCCTTCCCGCTACTTCGAAATGATATTTTATTTATAATAGCAAAACAAATGTGCGCTGTCAGTTCGAGTGTTCACCGGTTAGGTGAACGTATCGAGAACGTGTGAAGGAATTATTTAAAAAACTTTGTATTTTCTTTTTTCTATGTAATCTGTGTGCTGTCAGTTCGAGTGTTCACCGGTTAGGTGAACGTATCGAGAACGTGTGAAGGAATTATTTAAAAACCTTTGTATTTTCTTTTTTCTTGATAAAAAAGAAAGCAAGTCTTCGGCTGAGCTCAGACTGACAACCGCCCACAATCAACTATTCGCCATCGTTTGCTGTCATTCCTTCCCGCTACTTCGAAATGATATTTTATTTTCAATAGCAAAACAAATGTGCGCTGTCTGTTCGTTTACTCCTATGGAGAGTGTTCACCACCAGGTAAACGTATCGAGAACGTGTGAAGGGCTTTATTGAAATATTTTACCCAACTACCAAAATCATCTTAAAATTAAAATTTTCTTAAAGTTTTAAAATATTTTTGGCAAATTCCTTTTTTGTTTTACTTTAGCTTAAATTATTGGGGGATAAAAACAAATATGGCTTACATCCTACCTGATTACATATTTTTTACAAATAATAACAAACGATTAAAAACGTTTTTGTAAACAATTAATTTACAAAAAGTTAAAAAAATGAGTAGCGCTAACATGCAAGTTATGCCCAATTTTAAAAAGACGACAACATGAAAATATTTAGCTGGTTCTACAAAAAGAAAAATCTTCCACAGAGAAGTTTAGAAGAAATAAAAAGAATTACCAAAATTCTATTTATTGACGACATAAAATTTGAAGCTATTGAGAAAATAATCAACAACGGTTGGGTTCAATGTTCGAGAGTAAAGGACGTTGAATTAATCGACCATCCGGACATTGAGAGTACCCACATATTTTTCGTGGACATTCAAGGCGTTGGCAAAAAGCTTGGATTCGCGGACGAAGGACTTGGGTTAGCAAGAGCTTTAAAAGAAAGATACCCGACAAAAGCAGTGGTTTTATATAGCTCGGAAGGACAACGAGATATATTTGACGCTACATTATCCATTGTTGATGCAAGAATCAGAAAAAATGCCGACACTTATGAGTTTTTAAAACTTGTTGAAAAATTTGCAAAACAAGCATTTTCATTAGACGAATGTCTTGTGAGAATTCAAAAATATTTGAAGGAGGAAACTGGAAATAATGTTGATATCCCTACAATACAATCTCAGTTTTTAAAGGTGAGAACTAAAGATGAAGTAGATATTGATAAAGTTGTAAAAGCATTCGGTGTAACAACCAAAGCAGGAAAAATAATCGCAAGTGCAATTTCTACTTTTTATTCGCCCATTTAATTATGATTGCTTTTACCATAAAAAAAGGCGGCAAAGTAGTTTATAAAAACTTCGATTCTGGAGTTTGTTCTCAAGAAGGCTGTCCTATTGGTAAAACCGAAAAAGTATTTTGCTCTAAATTTAATGAAGAGCGAAGACGGGGCATCGTGACTAAAAAAGACTATGAACTTTACCTCTGCACAAACGAAGCAATAGACTCATCAAAGACGTTTCATAATAAAGCAGAAACTATTATGGAGTTTGCTCCTCATATTCTGCAAATCAAAGACAATATTTCGCACGAGAGTAAAATCGTGTTGGATAGGTTAACACACAATCTCAAAAAATATAGTGCGCATTGCATTCAGGCATCAGAAAACATTCTTGACCCTTTCGCAAATACTTCTGGAACTAAAGGGCAAATTGATTCAATAAGAAAAAATATAAATAATTCATTCGATAAAACTTGCCAATCGTTTCTTAAAATAATTAAAAACAATAAATTAATTCAAGCTGAATTAAGTGTATATGACAGGTTGAGCAAAAAAGAGCTAAATAATAACATTGATAAAAGTCATCATTCCATTCATAAACTAATTCGCTCTACCCTTTCAGCATTTTGGGATTCGTTTATGGAGAATAATGTAAAAATAGAGTTATCCGAATGCCGAAAAGAAATTTTTGTTGACTATGAAACATTTACTGTGGCGTTGGTTCATATTATAGACAATTGTACTAAATATGTTTGTCCACACAATACTCTCAAAATTTCCTTTACTGACGTTAGTAGAACCCAACTCAAAATAACTTTCAATATGTTAAGCTTGAAAATATACGAACACGAGGAAGCAAAAATATTTGCTCAGGGTTATTCAGGGGATTTGTCTAAAGAATTAGAACTAAATGGCAGTGGTACAGGGATGCACATAGTTAAAACATTCATAGAAATGAACAATGGGGTAATTTCATTAAAAGTAAATCGCGACAAGACAATGAAGTATAACGGAATTGACTACCAAGAAAATACATTTGAAATTGTAATACCGACTGAATAAAAACTGGGCATAACAGGCGTTTGGCAAAAGTGGCGGTTCATTGCTCCGCAGACAGTTTTGTGGTTAATCAAAGTTTGGTTCTCCGCATCAATCCGCCAGCTGGCGGATGGTGAAAGTCGCCACCTTCGCCAAGCGCCAAAACGTTAATTCCTCACCACCTTTTTAGTAGAACTTCCTTTATTATTTTTTAAAGTAAGCAAGTAAATCCCTTTTTTGTAATTACTTAAATCAATTGTTATTTTTTCTTGTCCAAGGCTATTGGTAATGGTTTTGCTGTATACTAGTTTTCCTAATACATCTGTAATTTCAAAACTTATTTCATCGTTGGTTGTAGTTTGTAAATTCAAATACATTACATCATTACTTGGGTTTGGATAAACAGAATAATTAAATCCAAAATTGGTTAACTCATCAAAGCCAACAAAATTAGACGATGTAGAAGAACAAAAACCAATACTATCCATTACTGTTACAGAATAAGTTGCGCCAGCAACAGTAATTACATGATAATTTCCGTTTGCTCCCACAATAGGAGTTCCGTTTAAATTCCATTGGTTATTGTTAGCAGAACTAGAAAATAAAGTATCGTTACTTAATGTAATTGTTGGTGTTGCGGGTACTGGCAACACCAAAATATTTACAGAATCAGAAGTTACAGCACATCCAAAAACATCGGTAACGGTTACAGAATAAGTTCCAGTAGTGGTAACATTTATTTGAGGATTTGTTTGGTTATTCGGATGCCATTTATACGTATATCCAAAACTAGAAATCAATTGTACATTTTTTCCTGCACAAATACTATCATTTCCAGATAAAGCAATTTCGGGTTGTATCTGCGGGCTTACACTGATATAACTATGTTTTTCAACTGAATCAACACCAAAGGCATTGGTTACAATAAGTTTTACATCATTGTATGTTCCAGCATTGTTATAAACTATTGTTGGTGAAGGTAAATTAGATGATGAAGGAGTTCCTCCTGGAAACGACCAATTCCAAGCTATTGGAGTATTCGTTGAATTATCAGTAAATGTTACAGCTACACCTGGACAACCTTTTGTGGTATCAGCAGTAAAATTTGCAAATGGTACAGATGATGAAGGATTGTAAATTACTGTTTCCCATAATCCTCTTCCATAAGTAGCTGCACGCAATTTATTACTTCCATAATGTATTTCTAATTCATCTATAATTACGTTTGGTAAACCATTGTTATAAGGCATCCATTGTGTTAATGTATTATCAATATAATAAACACCTAAATCTGTTCCTACATAAACACCTTCGTTTGTTCCTGTTTGTGAAACAACACAATTTGCAGGGATATTTGGTAGGTCGTAAGAAATATTTGTGAACGTATTTCCTCCATCAATAGATTTAAAAACTTTATTTCCTAATGAATAACCAGAATGTGTAATCCAAATAATATTAGGATTTGTAGCACTAACTGCAATATATGTTAAAGAAGTTCCAACACCGGGAGAAGTAATGTTTGTCCATGTTGAACCACCATTTGTAGTTTTATAAATAATACTTCCTGTTGCAGCATAAATATATTGTGGATTAGAAGGCGCTACAGCCAATGATGTTAAACCATTTGAGTTGAAGGAAGAAATCGCTGTCCAGGTATTTCCTCTGTTAGTTGATTTCCAAACATTTTTATAACCAGCATATAATGTTTGGGAAGCAAGCGGGTCTTGCATCCAAGGAGTAATCCAAGCACCATCTTCGGTAATATTATTTTTAATATCCGTAAACGAACCTCCGCCATTGCTTGAACGTTGTATTTCTCCATATTGGTATTCGCCATACATGTAATTAGCATTGCTCCAATCAATAAAACATTCCATTCCATCGCCACCTATTACTCTATCCCAACTTGTTAAATTTTGTAAGCTTGTTCCATTATCTTGCCAACCTTGTAATGTAATATTTGCGTTGGTTACAGAGCAACCCAAACGATACATTTGTCCAATTTGTAATCCAGAGCTAACATCAATCCAAGAAGAACCTCCATTACCTGTTTTAAAAATTCCACCATCGCAACCTGCATATAATTCTGTTCCATCAGGGCGATAAATCAAATCGTGTATATCGGCATGAACATAAGGTACGCCACCACCTCCATACCAATGAGCATTAATATTCCATGATGAGCCACCATCTTGCGATTTCCAAATATTTACTCCTCCTATTACTACTTCATCAGCATTAATAGGTGATGCAGCAATTGCAAGGGTGTACCAAGCTTGTCCTCCACCATCCATTCCATCGGGGTCCCAACCCATTAAATTTGGCGAATTTGCTTTCTGAGAAAATGTTAAACCAGAATTTGTTGATTGATAAATACCATAGAAAGAATTATCGCTAACGTTTGAACAAACAAAATAAACATAATTTGGATTTGCTGCCGTTACAGCAATTGCAATTCTACCAATAAAAGCAGCATTGGGTGTTCCTGCAGTTGTTCCAATCATCGAAAAAGATGCACCCGTATTGGTAGAACGAAAAAAGTTTTTTGATGTACAAGCGTAAACAGTTGAAGGGTCGCCTGGTTTAAACTCAATATCTTTTATAGGATTATTATTTAAAACTCTTAGCCAAGTAACACCACCATTTAATGAACGGTAAACACCAGTACTTGTTCCAGCAAAAAGCATATTAGGATTGTTTGGGTTAATCAATATACGACTCATTTTTCGTGTTTGATTTACGGTATAATTTAAGCCAGTCATTTGCCAAGTAATACCGCCATCAACCGTTTTTAAAACTCCTACGCTATATGTATCTCCTCCATTATCATCACCAGTAGCAATGTACATGATGTTTGGATTTGTTGGGTCAATAGCAATATCATTTACTCCTAATGAAGGAAGATTATCAGTTGTTGTAGTCCAAGCATTACCGCCTGTTGTAGTTTTCCACAAACCACCAGCTGGAGAACCAACAAAAATTATATTTTGATTGCTTGGATGAAAACGAACAGTATTTAATCGCCCAGCGCCACCGCCACCACTTGGAACAACAGATGCACCCAAGGATTGCCAGCTACCACCACTTTGCATCATGCTACGTTGAGCAGGATTTGTAAGTAATTTTTCATATTCTTTATTTCCTTCATTCAATAGATTCAAATCGCCTGATGGATATACTCTTGGTTCAATAAAATTTTCCCAACGTTTATAAAGTATATAACTCTCGTTTCCTTCTTCCGTTGGTTTTTGAAGCATAAAAAAGCTTTTCAATTTTTCTTTGCGCTCTTCTTTTTTCCAATATTTATTAAACGATTTTTGTATGTCGTAAAAATTAGCATTGGGCTCATTCATTTTTTTAGTCCAATCTTGTGCAAACAAAGTATTTGTTATTGCAAATAATAAAAATCCAATTTTATATTTCATAATTAAAGTATTCATTCTATAAAAATCGGCAAAATATATTGTTATTAAAAATATTTTAGTGTTTAATTTTTAGCAATCAGTCGGCTAACCAAAGCGCTCGATTCACTAAAATTAAGTGTTTGCTGACCATCACTTGCAGCTTCTTCGGGTGATTCATGCACTTCATAAATAACACCATCAGCACCTGCAATCATAGCTGCCATAGCAATTACAGGAACAAATTCTCTTATCCCAATTCCATGAGAAGGATCGGCAATAACAGGCAAATGTGTTTTTTCCTTTAGTATAGGAATCGCATTAATATCAAAGGTATTTCGGTAAGCATTTTCATAGGTGCGAATTCCTCTTTCACACAAAATTAATTTTTCATTGCCACTTGAAAAAATATATTCTGCCGATTGCATCAATTCATCAATAGTTCCGCTGATACCTCTCTTAATCATAACAGGCTTATCAATTTTTCCTAATTCGTCCAACAAATTAAAATTTTGGGAATTGCGTGCACCCACTTGCAAAACATCAACATATTCTAACATTTCATCTATTTGAGAAACTTGCATCACTTCCGAAATAATTTTTATTCCTTTTTTTCTACAAATTCTGTAAAACATTTTTAAGCCATCTAAACCCATTCCTCTGAAAGCATAAGGAGAACTGCGTGGTTTAAATACTCCACCCCGCATTATTTTAATATTGTTTTCAATCAAATGATCTGTAATTTTTTCTATTTGCTCTTCACTTTCTATGCTACACGGTCCTGCCATTATCGAAAATTTATTTTCTCCAATAAAAACATTGTCGCCCAAATCAATTTGAGTAGCAGTTGTTTTCCATTTTCTTGATACTAATTTATAAGTATCTGAAACTCTGTGTACATCAGCAACTCCAGACAAGTTACCAATTAAACGAATATCAAATTCGTTTTTACCAATACAAACCACATAACAAGAGTTTTGGGTGGTTACTTCTGTTGTTTTATATCCTAAAGAATAAACGGTTTCTCTAATTTTTTCTTTTTCATTTGCCGATATAGAAGGCTTTAGTTGAATTATCATAGTTTATAGTTTTTTAGTGTATGGACAAATTGTTTAATACTTGTTTTAAAATCGTTGTTTGATGAAATTTGCTTTATAAATGCACTCCCTACAATTGCGCCTTGCGAATATTCACAGGCTTTTTTAAATGAAATAGCATTTGAAATACCAAATCCAATTAAAGTTGGATTTTTTAATTGCATACTTTTAATGCTTTTAAAATAATTTTCTTGACTCTGATTTATTTCAGCTGTATTGCCTGTTGTAGCTGCAGAAGAAACCATATAAATAAATGAATTAGAATTATCATCAATAATTTTTATTCTCTCTTTTGATGTTTGTGGGGTAATCAAAAAAATGTTTTTAATATTACATTTATTAAAAATCAATTTGTATTTTTCTAAATATTCTTCCATTGGCAAATCAGGAATAATAACACCGCTTACTCCTATTTCGCTTGCTGCTATGCAAAATTGTTCAAATCCAAATTGTAAAATTGGGTTTAAGTAGCCCATCAAAATAATTGGTTGATTTATTTCATTGAGTTTACAATTGGATAGCTGCTGAAACAAAAGTTTTAGATTCATCCCGTTATTCAATGCTACTTCTCCACTATGCTGTATTGTTGGGCCATCAGCTAATGGATCAGAAAAAGGAATACCAACCTCAATCATATCAACACCATTGTTGATTAATTCGTTTAAAATGTCTCCTGTATCATTCAAATTCGGAAAGCCAGCAGTATAATAAATCGACAAAATATTATTTTGTTTCTTTTCGAAAAGTAAATTTATCTTGTTCATAATTTATAAATTAAATGCATTAGTATAAGCTTCCATATCTTTATCTCCTCTTCCAGATAAGCACACAACAACTATTTCGTTTGGTTTAGTTTTCATTTTTTTAAGATGAGCAAGTGCATGAGAACTTTCCAATGCAGGGATTATTCCTTCTTTTTTTGATAAAAGCAAAGCCGCTTCCAATGCTTCGTCATCAGTTGCCGATTCAAATGTGGCACGACCCGTTTCAAACAAATGTGCATGAATTGGTCCAACGCCAGGATAATCCAATCCAGCAGAAATACTATAAGGTTCAATAATTTGCCCATCATCCGTTTGCATCAATAAGGTTTTGCTTCCATGAATAATTCCAAGTTTCCCGAGCACACTCGTAGCTGCCGAATACCCAGAATCAATACCTTTTCCTGCTGCTTCAACAGCTATAAGTTTTACATCTTTATTATCTAAAAAATGATAGAATGCTCCTGCAGCATTACTTCCTCCTCCAACACAAGCCAAAACATAATTTGGGTTTTCGTTACCCGTTTTTTCAAGTAATTGTTTTTTTATTTCTCCCGAAATAACACTTTGAAAACGAGCAACCATATCAGGATAAGGATGTGGACCCACCACAGAACCAATAATATAATATGTATCTATTGGTTTGTTTATCCAATCTCTTATTGCTTCATTGGTTGCATCTTTTAAGGTTTTACTTCCACTGGTAGCAGGAATAACTTTTGCTCCCAATAATTTCATTTTAGAAACATTCGGAGCTTGGCGTTTTATATCTATCTCTCCCATATAAACAATACACTCCAAGCCCATTAAAGCACACACCGTGGCAGTTGCAACACCATGTTGCCCTGCTCCTGTTTCGGCAATAATTCTTTTTTTGCCCAATCGTTTTGCTAAAATAATTTGACCTAATGTGTTGTTAATTTTATGAGCTCCTGTATGATTCAAATCTTCTCTCTTCAAAAAAATAGTTGTTTTATATAATTCTGATAAGTTTTTAGCATGATAAAGTGGCGATGGTCTTCCTACATAATTTTTAAGTAAATCATTAAACTCAGCTTTAAAGTTATCTTCATTAATAATTCTTAAATAATTGATTCTTAATTCTTCCACATTAGGATAAAGCATCTCAGGAATGTAGGCTCCTCCGTAATTTCCGTAAAACCCTTTTTGATTTACTTGATACATTTTATTTGTTTTAAAAGATTAATATTTTTTTGTGCTGGTTCAATTTCAAATTTGCTATTCACATCAATGGCGAATACTTCCGGAAAATGTTTTTTTATATTTGGAATGTTATTTATATCAATTCCTCCGCTTAAAAAAAATGGAACAGCCCCCGAATACTTTTTCAGAAGCTGCCAATCAAAAGCTTTTCCGCTACCTCCATATTCTTTACTAAACGTGTCGAACAAAAAATATTTACAATATGTTTCATAATCTTTTGTTGCTTCAAAATTAAAATCATCTGCAATTGAAAATGTTTTAATAAGAGAAAAATATTTTGATAACTCTTTACAATATTCAACCGATTCATTGCCGTGTAGCTGAATAAAATCTAATTTATTTTTTTGTCCAATTTCTTTTATTTTTTCAATTGGCTCATCAACAAAAACGCCCACAAACTTTGTATTGCGTTTATAATTATTTAATCCGCTCGTTTCAAAGCACTCACCAACATATCGTTTGGAATATTTATAATAAATAAAACCAACAAAATCAGGGTTTAACTCTAAAACGTCAATTATATTTTTAAAATTTTTCAAGCCACAAACTTTTAATTTCATACTAGTTCCGCTTTAAATTGATTTAATTCAGAAATAAATTTCAAACAAGCTTTTTCTGGTCGGCTGTTTCTCATAAATAGATCTCCAATCAAAAAACCTCTGAATCCTTTTTCTCTGAGTCTATGAATGGTTTCAACTGTTTCTATGCCACTTTCAGATACTTTAATAAAATTGTTTGGAATTAAATCTGCCATTTCAAATGAATGTTCAATGTTTGTTTCAAAAGTTTTTAAATCCCGGTTGTTAATTCCAACTGCTGTTATTTTGTCATTTATAGTATCTATTTCATTTTTATCTCTTATCTCTAAAAGTACTTCTAATCCAATAGATTGAGCAAGAGTAGTAAATTGTTTAATTTTTTCTTTGCTTAAAACATTTGCTAGCAACAAAATCGCATCAGCACCAATTGATTTGCTTTCAATAATTTGATACTCATCAATTATAAAATCTTTTCTTAAAATTGGACAATAATTAAACTTTCGTGCTTCAGTTAAGTCTGCATTTGTTCCGCCAAAAAAAACGGTATCCGTAAGCACACTCAATGCACTTGCTCCGGCTTGCATGTAACCAATTGATATTTTTTCAACAGAGGCGTATTTATTAATAAACCCTTTAGATGGAGATTTTCTCTTAAATTCAGCAATTACTCCAGATTTATCATCTCTCAAAAGATATTTTTTAAAAGAAACAGATGGAGATTTAAAATAAATAGAGCGCTCCAATAATTTAATTGGGTAAAATTCTTTTCGCTCTTCTACTTCTTTACGTTTGTTTTCAATAATTTGGTCTAGTATAGTCATATTTTTTAGTTTATTAATTTTTTAAATGTTGATAATGCTTTTTTAGATTTTAATGATTCTTCCGCCATCAGATAACATTCACTAATGGATAAATTTTGCTTTACCGTCTGAATAGCAAATGCAGCATTTATAATTACAACTGTATTTTGGGCTTGCGTTCCATTACCATTTAAAATATCAAGAAATATTTTTTTTGAATCGTTAATAGACACTCCACCAAACAAATCTTTTTCTTTTAACTCCTGTAAATTAAAATTATGAGGCTGATGTATTTCTTCTTTTTTATTAGAAACACATTTAAATTTACCTGTTAATGAAATTTCATCATAACCATCAAATGAATGTAAAAGTGTATAAGTTGTAGGGCCTGTTTGCAATAAATAGTTGTATAGTCTTAAAATTTCAGAATTATATACTCCAATAGTTTGAAATGAGGGATTACTAGGATTTACTAATGGTCCGAGCAGATTAAAAAATGTTCTAACTCCTAATTCTTTTCTAATAGAAGCAACACTTTTCATTGCAGGATGAAATAATGGAGCATGTAAAAAACATAAATTAGTTTTATCTAATTGTTTATTCAACTCCGATGAATCAGAAGTAAATTTATATCCTAAAGCTTCCAGCACATTTGAGGAACCACTCACGCTTGAAACACCATAGTTACCATGTTTAGTAACATGTATTCCTGAAGCAGCAACCACAAAACAAGAAAGAGTAGAAATATTAAATGTATTTTTATTATCACCACCCGTTCCTACAATATCCATACAATCGTTTTTTTCAAATTCTATTTTTAAACACAAATCCATCATTGCACCTCTAAAACCAGCTAATTCATCAACTGTGATAGAACGCATTAAATAAATAGATAAAAAAGAGGCTACCTCAGAAGTGCTATATTTCAACTCTGCTATATCTATTAAAACTTGCTTAGCTTGCGAAGCTGTTAGTGTTTTGTATTCGTATAATTGATTTAATATTTTTTTCATGATTTTACCCAGTTTTCAATAATTTTTAATCCATGTTCAGTTAAAATACTTTCAGGATGAAACTGAACTGCTCTTATATTGTACTTTTTATGCTTTATTGCCATCACTTCTTTTTTCTCGTCAATTGCAGTGATTTCTAATGAATCAGGAAAGTATTTGACATCAGCCGCCCATGAATGATAACGACCAACATTAAATTTTAGAGGAAGTGATTTAAATAATAAATCTTTTTTTGTAATTGAAATAGGCGTTGCCACACCATGATACACTTTAGTTAAATTTTTTAATTTACCATCAAATGCTTCCACAATAGCTTGTAAGCCAAGACAAACTCCAAATATATTTTTAGTTTCAGAATAGGTTTTAATCAAATCAATCAAAATACCAGCTTCTGAAGGAATACCAGGACCAGGCGATAATAAAATTTTATCAAAACGATTTACTTCTGCTAATGATATTTTATCGTTTCGATGAACTTCTATATTCTCATTGCTCACTTGTTTAACATAGTGAACAAGATTGTATGTAAAACTGTCGTAATTATCTAATACTAAAATGCTCATCATTATATTGTTTTAGCTATTGTTAATGCTTTTTTCAATGCTGCTAATTTATTTTTCACTTCATCGGTTTCACTCAATTCATCAGACGATTCCACTATTCCTGCTCCTGCCCTGTAATACAATTTATTATTTTTAGAAAAAAAGGTCCGTATCATAATTGCATGATTAAAATCACCATTGAACCCAATAAAACCTATGCAACCACCATAAAATCCTCTGTTCGATTTTTCATATTGATTAATTAATTGAATAGCTCTATACTTTGGAGCACCACTCAATGTACCAGCAGGAAAAGTATCTCCAATTATTTGAAATGATTTTTTTGAATCTATTTTTCCGCTCACTTTAGAAACTAAATGGATAACGTGTGAATAGAATTGGATTTCCTTGTAGTTATCTACCGAAACAACATTACAATGTTTACTTAGATCATTTCTTGCTAAATCAACAAGCATGGTATGTTCTGCATTTTCTTTTTTATCATTCAACAACTTTGCGGCTAATTTATTATCTATTTCATCTGTTCCTGTACGCTTATATGTTCCTGCGATTGGATAGATACTTGCTATTTTATTTTTAATTGTCAGCTGTGCTTCGGGCGAAGAACCAAACAATTTAAAATTTCCATAATCAAAATAGAACAAGTAAGGAGATGGATTTATGGAGCGTAAGGCTCTGTAAACATTAAAATCATCACCTGCAAACGACTGGGTGTATTCTCGTGATAACACCAACTGAAATACGTCTCCTCTTTTGCAATGCGACTTTATTTTTTTTACTGTTTCAATAAAAGTAGCATCGGTATAATTTGATTTTTCTTTGCCAGTCAAATTAAATTTGAATGAAGCGTAGTTTTTATTGTTTAGTATTTCTTCTATTTCTGGAATAAGAGAAACGTTTTTATTGTAATTGTATTCTACAATATATAATTCATTTTTATAATGATTGATTACGATTACAATTTGATATAAATGATATAAAATATCAGGAATTTGTTTCTCTTCTTCTGTTTTAAATTTTATTTTGAAATCATCGAAATATCTCACGGAATCATATGCTATATAGCCAAACAGCCCATTATCGATGTTACTTGAAACTTTCATTGATTTATCTACAGAGAAACTACCAACAAATTTTTTAAATTCGTTTAACACATTTTTAGAACCTATTGCTTTTATTTGTTTTTTACCATTTGGGAATTCGGTAGAGAGAACTTCATTCATTAACTTAAACTCCGCTATCGGTTTTAAGCAAATAAAAGAGTAACTATTATCATTCCCTTTATAATCATTACTTTCTAGCAGAATAGAATTGGGAAATTTATCCCGCACCTTCAAATAAATATTAACAGGGGTTAATGTGTCTGCTAACATTTTTTTATGATTTATTTTTATTTTGAATTTCATTTTTTAAAATTTTGGGTATAAAAAAACGCCCGTTCGTTTTAGAACGGGCGTTATATATGTGTTTAAGTATTAAATAATAATAGTTATGCCGTTCTCTTTAAAGACGACCACCACCAAAAATTATTTAATAAACTGTTTTTCATTTCATTATTTTGTGATGCAAATATATGCACTAATAAAATTAAAAAGCAAAATTATTTTAAAATATTTTAAGACTATTGATTTTATTGCTAGTTCAAAACAAAAAACATATTCATATTTCAATTAATATCTTTTAACTACGATAAAAAAGTCTATTTTTGAAAGCAATGAATCATCTTGCCATCTTTTCAGAATATTCCATCTTAACTATACTTGCATTTATTGTTTTATCATTTATTGCTGGTTTTATTGATGCTGTAGTTGGTGGCGGTGGCTTAATACAATTACCAGCATTACTTATAAATTTACCTAACACCAGCTTGCCAACATTATTTGGCACCAATAAAATTGCAGCACTTTCAGGAACAACTGTTGCGGCATACAATTATTCAAAAAGAATAAAATTTGATTTCAAACTTTTATTTATTGTTTCCTTTTTTGCTTTTGTTGCTTCTTACCTTGGTGCAAAAGCTGTAAGTATTATAAATGTAAATACATTAAAACCTATCATATTAGTCATTCTGGCACTTATCGCTATTTACACTTTTATAAAAAAAGATTTAGGATCTGTTCAAACAAAAACATTAACTCCCAAAAAACAAATGTTATTTGGTTCTTTAATTGGCTTTATTGTTGGCTTTTACGATGGTTTTATGGGACCAGGAACAGGAAGTTTTTTTGTACTAGGGTTTGTAGTAATTTTAGGGTTTGAATTCATAGCAGCATCAGCGTATTCAAAAATTATTAATTGCATGACAAATATTTCAGCTTTAATTGTATTTATAAAACAAGGAAATTATTTGTTGGAAATTGCAATACTAATGTCCGTTTGCAATATTTTTGGAAATGTTATAGGCAGCAGATTAGCATTAAAAAAAGGAAATGGTTTTGTTAGAATAATATTTTTGGTTATCGTATCTATTATGATTATACGATATGCGTATGATATATTTGTGTCAAACTAAAAAAGGAACCTTTTCAGATTCCTTTTTTAGTTTAAATTATATTCTTTAAAAAATTATTGTATTCCTAATTTAGTCATTACATCCATACTCACGCCTGTAGTAGAATATCCTCCATCGTGGAAAAGATTTTGCATAGTAACCATACGTGTTAAATCAGAAAACAAAGTAATACAATAATTAGCACAATCTTCTGCTGTTGCATTTCCTAATGGAGCAATTGAATTAGCATAATCGTAAAAATCACCAAACCCTTTAATCCCTGTCCCTGCAGTGGTTTTAGTTGGTGATTGAGAAACAGTATTTATACGCACTTTTTTCTCTAAACCGTAATGATAACCAAAGCTACGGGCAATTGATTCTAACATTGCTTTTATGTCTGCCATATCCGTATAAAAAGGATATGTACGTTGTGCTGCCATATACGTTAATGCTACCACACTTCCCCATTCATTTATTGCATCTAATTTTTTTGCTACCGCCAACATTTTATGAAACGACATTGCAGAAACATCAATTCCTTTCATAAAATATTCATAGTTGGACTCTGTGTAGGGAATATTTTTACGAATATTCACACTCATTCCAATAGAATGTAACACAAAATCTATTTTACCGCCCAACACTTCTTGGGATTGAGTAAATAATGTTGTTAATTCATCAACATTGGTAGCATCAGCAGGAATAATTTGAGAGTTGGTTTTTTCTGCCAATTTTTTTATTTCTCCCATTCGCATTGCAATTGGAGCATTTGTTAAAACAAATGTAGCTCCTTGTTCATGTGCTTTTTCAGCTACTTTCCATGCAATAGAATTTTCATCTAATGCTCCTGTAATAATTCCTCTTTTACCTTTTAATAAATTGTATGACATATTTTTGAGATTATATTTAAAATTATCAATTTATCTTTCGACAAATATAACAATAAGTTTAATTTTTGAGCAACTCCTTAGCATTACTGATTGCAGCAGCCGTTGGATTGCCTGTACTCAGCATTTTTGCTATTTCCTGAATCCTTTCGTCTGCATTTAATTTTTTGATATTACTATACGTTTTATTGGATTTGTCTTCTTTATAAACAAACAAATGTGATTTTCCTTTGCTTGCAATTTGTGGCAAATGAGTAATAGTAATCACTTGCATTTTAGATGACATACCACTCATAATTGTTCCTACTTTATCAGCAACATCACCTGAAACTCCTGTATCAATTTCATCAAATATTATGGTAGGCAAAGCTGTTAATTGCGCTATCAATGATTTTATGCTCAACATCAAACGTGACAATTCGCCACCAGATGCTACTTTATTTAACTCTTTAAAATCACTGCCTTTATTAGCCGAAAACATAAAATTAATTTTGTCAATACCTGTACTTGTAAATTCTGAAGTAGTTGTTTGATTTATTTTTAATTGTGCGTTTGGCATAGACAAACTTGCTAATAAATTCGCAATTTCTTTTTCAATTTTAGGAATTACTTTTTTTCTGTTTTCTGAAATCGATTTAGATTTTGAAACAAGCAACTTATTAATTTTATCAAGCTCTTTTTTTACTTTTTCTATTTCAACTTCTAATGAACCAAAATCAAGTAGTTTGTTACTTAATTCATCTTTAATTGCAATTAATTCTTCTATTGTTTTTACTTGATGTTTTTGCTGTAAACGATAGATTTCATCTAGCTTTCCATTTAACAATTCAATCCGTTTGGCATCATAAACAATATCTTGTTCAAGAGCTTCTAGTTCATTTGAAATATCTTTTAACTCAATGAACGAACTATTTAATCTATCGCTAAATTCAGCAATTTCATTTTTAAATTTGCTCATAGATGCGAGCAATAGTTTAATCTCATTCAATGATGAAAGTAAATTTTGTTCTCCTCCCGACAAACTAAATACAGCTTTTGAAAGATTTACTTTTATTTCTTCTGCGTTGTTTAACGTCTCTAGCTCCTGCTCCATCTCAACTTGTTCATTCGGTTTTAAATGAGCATCTTCTAATTCATTAAATTGAAATTGATAATAATCTAAATCTTTCTTGGCTTGTGCTTCTCTTTCAAGCAAACCATTCAGTTGTTTTTCTAACTGTTTATATTGTTTAAATTCAATTTGATATTCGTTCAATAAATCATCATGCTTTGCAAAAGCATCAACCACAGACAACTGAAAATCTGTTCCGTTTAAAGAAAGAGTTTGGTGTTGTGAATGAATATCGATTAAGCGTTCTCCCAATTCCTTTAATTGATTTAAAGTAACGGGAGTATCATTGATGAAAGCACGTGATTTCCCTTCTGGGTTTATTTCTCTTCGTATTGAAGTCAACTCTTCATAATCCAATTCATTCTCATTAAAAAAATCTTTTAGTGAATAATCCTTGATTTTAAATATAGCTTCAATTATGCATTTTTTAGATTTATCTTGCAATGCTTGAGAATCGGCACGTGTACCAGCAATTAATCCAAGTGCTCCTAGCAATATAGATTTTCCTGCACCTGTTTCTCCTGTAATAATAGTTAAACCTTCGGTAAAATCTACTTCTAGCTTATCAATTAGAGCATAATTTTGTACAGATAAGTGCTTTAACATAATGATGCTAAATTAAAATTTTAAAATGCTGTTTTTTAGAAAAAAATCGAAAAGAAATTAACAACTTAAAAGCAGAACAACTAGTTGGTAGCCATTATTTTCTGATACTTATTACTATTGGTAGGGTCAATATCGTTTAATAGAGTAATGAGCTTGGATTTTTCATCAGGGTAAGCACCTTTAAAAATATTGATGATTTCATCCGCTTTTGCATTGAAAAAAAGCTGCATACTGAATGACAAAGGGCGAGTTTGGTGTACGCTTTTTAATGTTAAAAGTGATTCTAAGATAATAGCACGTCCTCCATCTTTGTTATCTGACATTATATCTAAGCCTTTTAAATGATAGTTATATAGACATGTTCTTATGTTTATAAATGGCGCATCCAACATGTTATTAATTAACCAATAACGATTTCTATTGCTTTCAAAAGCTCTCCAACCTGGCTCTGGAGTACTTTGTGCATTGTTTACAATCTGCAAGGCTTTTTGCAAATAAGGCGTTCCGCCATTTAAAGAATATGTATCGTAATCCATTCCAACAATTGTATAAGCATAGAAAGCCATTACGGATGTTAAATTTGAAACAAATAAATTGTCTTGAAAATCTAAAGGTTGATTTTCTAAATATTTGAATTGAAAATCTTGATCATTAAAATTTAAAACGGTTGAATTGTATGATGTTTTGAATATTGGTCTTCTGGATTGCACCTGAATTGTAGCTTTAAATTCCTCTGTTGATGGTCGTTCTGTAATATTTATCAAAACACTGCAATCAATTCGTTCTTCATTTTTAAAATTGTCTGGCGTCCATTTTCTATTATTCATAAATTCGAATAAAGCAGTTTGAAGTGTTTCAAAAACTCGTTTATCTGTCCCTTGAATTTGTTGAGACAAAACCTGAACCTTACAATTTAACTCTTGTGCAAAAACAACCGTTTTTGAACCAAATAAAATAAAAATAAAAAATGAAATTCTTTTTAACATTATAGTTTTTCAATAATTTTTGATACAATATCTTTTGCCACTTCCAGCTTGCTTTTCAACTCAAATCTATTTATTTTATTGTTCTTGTCAATAATTGATATTTTGTTTGTATCTCCTTTAAATCCTGCTCCTTTATCATTCATAGAATTAAGAACAATCATATCTAAATTTTTATTTTTGATTTTTGATTTTGCATTTTCTAATTCATTGTTTGTTTCCAAAGCAAAGCCTATTAGCAATTGATTTTTCTTTTTCAATTTTCCTAAGCTTGCCAATGTATCAATTGTAGGTATTAAATCAATATTTTTAGATTCGTTTGATTTTTTTATTTTGTTTTTTGCAACGGTAGCTGGTTTAAAATCTGCAACGGCAGCCGAAAGTACTGCAATATCTACGTTTTTAAATACTGATATTGATTGTTTATAAAGCTCTTCTGCCGAAACAATATCAATTCTTCTTATTGACGAAGATTGAGTAATAAGGTTGTTTGGTCCGCAAATTAAAATTACTTCTGCTCCTTGTTTAGCAAATTCTTCTGCCAAAGCAAAACCCATTTTTCCGCTGGAATGATTTCCTATAAAACGAACAGGGTCAATTGCTTCATACGTTGGACCTGCCGTTATTAAAACTTTTTTTTTTGACAGTGGTAAGTTTTTAGAAAAGTCTTTTTCAATACAATTAACTATTTCTTCTGGCTCAGCCATTCTTCCTTCACCAAACAAACCGCTTGCTAATTCACCATTACCAGGGTTTATAATGATACTAGCGAAAGATTTTAATCGTTTTAAATTATCAAGTGTTGATGGATGCTTATACATATCCAAATCCATTGCAGGAGCAAAATATACTTTACAACGAGCAGATAAATAACAGGCTAACAATAAGTTATCGCAATTCCCATTTGCCATTTTAGCAATGGTATTAGCAGAAGCCGGTGCAATAATAAATGCATCAGCCCATAATCCTAGCTCAACATGGTTGTTCCATTCTCCATTTTCATTTTTTTGAAAATCTATTAAAACTGGATTTTTAGAAAGTGTAGCTAATGTTAAAGGAGTAATAAAATCGGTTGCCGACTTAGTCATTATAACTTTAACTTCTGCACCTTGCTTTATTAGCAAACGAATAAGCATAGCAGACTTATAAGCAGCAATACTTCCCGTAATTCCTAATAATATTTTTTTGCCTTTAAGCATTTTATAAAAATAAAAATTGGCAGCTTTCAATTTGCAGTAGCAAAATCGCTAACTGTAAAATTGCCTAACTGCCAACTTTTTATATGATTATTCGTTTTTTTTATTTTTGACCTTCAACTTGAGGATTACGGTGATAAATTTTATCTTCCATAAACTCATTGATAGCAATTAAGCTTGGTTTTGGTAAACGCTCGTAATATTTAGAAATCTCAATTTGTTCACGATTTTCAAAAATCTCTTCTAAATTATCGGAATGAGAAGCAAATTCAGCCAACTTGTTTGTTAACTCTTCTTTCATTTCTGCACTAATTTGGTTTGCACGTTTTGCAACAATTGCAACACTTTCGTATAAATTACCAGTTTTGCTATCCAAATCTCTTAAATCACGAGTTGTTGTGGTTAAGTCTGCGTTTGTTTTTTTGTAATCCATTTTTATATTGTTGTTTTATTTAATTTTTCTAATTGTTTTTGAGCGCTAATCGAAATGCTTTCAGCAAGTTTCAAATAAGTACTCTTAGGAAAACTTTCTGCAAATTTAGCATAAGAATTGATAGCAGCACTAAATCTTTCCGCTTTTTTTGAATCTATACTATTCAAAGCCAATAAATAATGAGATTTAATGATGGTATAATTAATCTCTTCCATACGTTTTGTATCTGCAAAATCCTTGATATGATTGCTTAAAGCAACAATTGCAGCTCTGTAATCGTTCATATTGTAATAAAGCATAGCGTTTTCATACGATTTACGTTCTAATTTAGCGCGCATAACATCCAAAATTTTATTGCATTCTGGAATCCTTTCGCTTTTAGGGTATTGATTAACAAACTTCTGAAACTCTCTGATTGCCAATCTGGTATCAATTTGATCCAGTGAATATTCTGGTGAATTTAAGTAGAAACAATATGCATTCAAATAAGCACATTCCTCAGCGTGTTTGCTTTGAGGAAAAATTCTTACATAGGTTCTAAATTGGTAACCTGCAACTATATAATCGCCTATATTATAATGGCAATAAGCATAGTAATACTGAATTTCTTCTGCTTTTGACGTTCCTCTGTAAACAGTCATTAACTCTTCAAGTAGAATCAATGCTTTATCATAATTTTCTTTCTCAAAATATTTAATTGCAGCAGCATATTTGGCTTCCATATCGCTACTTTTAACAAGCTTATTAAATTTACCAATGGCAAAATTAAATTTCTTATTATTTTTATTCGCTTTTGCAGTTGAATCGTACACTTTATTAGTATTGCAAGAATAAAGTGTTGTTAAAACAACAAACAGAAAAAAGGAAATATGTTTCAATGCTATTTTCATATTTTTCGAACGGCAAAGATACTATTTTATTTTATATGTACTTACATATTTTAGTACCTTTGCCAATCGATAAAGCAAATCAAAAAAATGGCTCGAAAATTAAAAGATACTGAGGATTTACCAAAAGCTAAAATAAATTCCAAAAGCTTAAAAAAAACCTTTAGGCTATTCAATTATGTTGGAAAACATAAATGGATTTTTGCTTTAGGAATGGTATTTTTGGCTGGAACAGCTGCTATTGGCTTAATTTTCCCTCGATTAATGGGGAATTTAATTGGTGTAATTGGAAGTGGTGTTTCTGCCAAAAGCACCGTGAATAAACAAGAATTACTTGATATTGCTAACAATACAGGGATAAATCTTTTAATATTATTTGCTATACAAGCTGTTTTTTCATTTTTTAGAGTTGTGACATTTACAAATTTCACAGAAAATATGTTGGCTTCGCTAAGAAAAGCTGCTTATGAAAAACTTATTCAAATGCCAATGACATTTTTTTCGCAACGCCAAGTTGCTGAATTAAATTC
Source organism: Arcticibacter sp. (assembly GCA_021155045.1). GTDB lineage: Bacteria > Bacteroidota > Bacteroidia > 2-12-FULL-35-15 > 2-12-FULL-35-15 > 2-12-FULL-35-15. Next base: position 137,703 of record JAJNQB010000009.1, on the reverse strand, counting down.
AAGAATATCAACCGACATTACTCAAATTTCGGAAACATTTACTACCAACATTGCTGAATTTTTACGCCAACTAATTTTAATTATTGGTGGAATCATTATCATTAGTATCATGAGTTGGCGAATGTCAATTGTAATGCTTGCTATCATTCCTGTAATTGCAGTTATTACGTTGTTTTTTGCACGTTACATTCGTAAACTTTCTAAAGAAGTACAAGATAATATTGCTGATTCAAATGTTATTGTGGGTGAAAGTTTACAAGGTATTACCAATGTAAAATCGTTTACCAATGAAGGTTATGAGATTAAACGTTACAATCAAAAAATTGTGGACATCATGAAACTTGCAATAAAAGGTGGTATTGCTAGAGGTTCATTTTTCTCATTCATTATTTTTTGTTTGTTTGGAGCCATCATTTTTATTGTTTGGTACGGAATTCAATTAACTATTAATGATGTTATTTCGGCAACGGATATGGTTTCATTTTTAATGTACACCGTTTTTGTGGCTGCATCCATTGGTGGTATTGCCGAACAACTTGCTGCTATACAGCGTGCCATTGGTGCTACCGAACGAGTTTTAGATATTATTGATGGAAAACCAGAAACAATCGACATTAATTTCGAAAAACAAAAACATCAAGAACGAATAAATGGAAAAATCGAATTTAAAAATGTTTCTTTTTTCTACGAAACACGGCCAGATTTCCAAGTATTAAAAAACATTACTTTTACCGCTAATCAAGGTGAAACCATAGCTCTTGTTGGACCGAGTGGTGCAGGAAAATCTACCATTGCTTCATTGGTACTGCGTTTTTATGAACCTCAAAGTGGCGAAATAATTGTTGATGGAAAAAGTACAAAAGAGTATAGCCTAACAGAATTAAGAAACAACATGGCAATAGTACCACAAGATGTATTATTGTTTGGTGGAAGTATAAAAGAAAATATTGCCTACGGAAAACCGAATGCAACAATCGAAGAAATTGTGGAAGCAGCTCGCAAAGCAAATGCTTTAAATTTTATAGAAAGTTTTCCTCAGCAATTCGAAACTCTTGTTGGTGAAAGAGGAATACAACTTTCTGGTGGACAACGCCAACGAATAGCTATTGCACGTGCTGTTTTAAAAAATCCAAGTATTTTAATTTTAGATGAAGCAACAAGCTCACTGGATTCTGAATCAGAACGGTTGGTGCAAGAAGCATTGGATAAACTAATGGTTGGACGAACATCCATTATTATTGCACACCGTTTATCAACCATACGCAAAGCAGATAAAATTGCGGTTATAGAAAAAGGTGAAGTAGTTGAATTTGGAAACCACGAAGAACTTATCTTACTTGAAAATGGCTTATACCGAAGTTTAAGCAGAATGCAATTGGAGTTGGCGTAATTTTTTACAAAACAAAAAACGAATACGTTCTATTTGTTGATTTTTTACTTGTTTTATCTTTTAATGTAAAATCAATTGCATTACCAACTATAATTCCTTCATAGCTCTGTTTTCCTGTATCTCCTTCTACATCAAACGAAACAGTACATTTCTTGATTTTATATTTTCCTTTTAATACTCTATCTTTATTATCCTTATTAAACCAAGTCATCACATCAAAATAATCGTTTACAGATGTAGAAGCCAAAACAGTTCCATCTTCATAAAAACGTAAAACAGCCGAATGTTCATTGTCAATCTTAAAAGCGTAAATACCATTATAACTCACAGCACAATTTGATGATATAAAGCTATTGAAAACAAACGCTAATACAACAAACACAAGCAACACCTTATTTTTTTTCATAATTGGGAATGATTTTATTGGACTTAAAAATTGCTTTTTTTACAAATTTAATATACTTTCACTAAAAATTATACCTCTCTAAAATAATGAAAAAAAATTTACTAAAATTTACATTGGCAATTTCAACCTTAATTGCTGGCTATTCTAGTTCTTTTGCACAATCAGATTTACCTGTTGGTTTTTCTGCAGATGAGTTATTATTAATGCAAAGTCCAGGTTGGGAAGACCCTACAATTGATACTCGTGGATTTACTACTCCACCAGGCGTTCCTGTTCGTAACATGGGGCAATGGGAAGAAATTCAAGCACTTACCATTACTTGGATTAGCTATCCTTCTGTATTAAAAGAAATTGTTCGTGCTGCACGATTAGAAACTCAAGTATATATCATTTGTGGTCCGCAATGCCCTCAAACGGGCTATCCTGACTCTACTTCAATAAAAAACTATCTGACTAGCAACAGCATTCCATTATCAAATGTTCATTTTATTCAAACGCGTTGTGATGCTGTTTGGATTCGTGATTATATGGCAAACTCTTGTTATGTAAATGATGTAGATTCGTTAATCTTAGTAGATTGGAAATACAACCGTCCAACTCGTGTTGATGATGATACTATTCCTCGTGCAATTGCCAGAAAACTGAATATTCCATTGTACGAAACTACCGTAAGCCCAAACAGAGTGGTTCACACAGGAGGAAATTACATGAGTGATGGTTTAGGAACAGCTTTTTCTTCCAAACTTATTTTAAATGAAAACTCTACCATGACTGAAACACAAATCAATCAGGTAATGGATGATTTTATGGGTATCAATCGCTATATAAAAATGGAAACATTGCCTTATGATGGAATCCATCATATTGATATGCACATGAAATTATTGAATGAAGAAACTCTTCTTGTAGGTCAATATCCTGCTGGAATAGCTGATGGACCGCAAATTGAAGCCAATTTGCAATATGTACTTAACAACTTTAATTCTGCATTTGGTACACCATATAAAGTTATTCGCATACCACAACCACCAGACCAATTAAATGGATTTACATACCCAAATACTACCGGCAATTATTTAACGTATGCAAATTCATGCATCATAAACAAAACTGTTATTGTTCCTCAATATTACATGCAATATGACACAACAGCTTTACGTATTTGGAGAGATGCAATGCCAGGCTACAATATTGTTGGAATAAACTCTAACCAAACAATCAGCGCAAGCGGTTCTTTACATTGCATTACACACACAGTAGGTGTTACAGACCCATTGTTAATTGTTCACCAAAATCTACCAAACACAACAAATACAGTAACTCCATATCAAGTAGATGCACGTATTCAACACAGAACGGGAGTACAGTATGCAACTTTGTATTATACAACGGATACTGCTTCTATTCCCTATTCTTCTGTACCTATGACATTAACAAACATTACTAACAATACTTGGACTGGATTTATTCCTGCCCAACCAGTTGGCACCCATGTTTATTATTACATAAAAGCACATGCAAATTCAGGAAAAGAACAAGTTCGCCCGATGCCTGCTCCTATTGGTAATTTTGAGTTTGATGTACTTGGTGTAACAAGTATTAACGAATCATTTAATTTTGAATTCAAACCTGCCTATCCTAATCCATCTCATGGAATCACTTGCATACCTTTGAATTTTAACAAATCAACAAAAGGAAGCATCAAACTTTATGATATGTTAGGTAATATTGTACTTTCAATTTATGATGGCGAAATGCCTGCTGGAGATAAAAATTATTTTTTAAATTCAATTGAAATAAATGCAGGAGCCTACCTTATCACTGTTGATACAGAATATGGCAGGTTCACTCAAAAATTAATGGTACGATAAATGCAAATTGATTAAAAAAAAACGAAAAACAAAACATGAAAAAAAGTTTATTAACGCTAACATTAGTAATAACTATATTATACATAAATGCTCAGAGCTTACCCGAATTACTTAAAAATGGAAATGCTAAACTAGCATCTTCTAATTTTAAAGGTGCAGAAGAAGATTTTTCAAAAGCAATTAAATTAAATGATGCTGTAGTAACATCCTACCTTGATAAGATGGAAAAATACAGCAAGATGAATGATTACCAAAAATCAACATCTGATATGCCTGATGGATTCATTTATAATCACGATTTAGCATTGCCTTATTATGGAAGAGGAATGGCATTGGAAAACCAAAGCAAAAACGAAGAAGCACTTGCTGATTACGAAAAAGCCGTTTCAATTGATCCAAAATACACAGAAGCAATTTGCCAAAGAGGTATTATGTACATAGCAAAAGGGCAAAAAGACAAAGGTTGCATGGATTTGCAAAAAGCAAAAAAACAAGGAAATGAAAAAGCAAAATCACTTTTCGATAAAAATACTTGTTCTGATATTTCATCTGCTTATGTTTTTTCTGGCGACAAAAAATTTGCAGAAAAGGATTACAAAGCTGCATACGAAGATTATAATGCTGCTATTCTGCTTAATGGCGAATCGTTTGATGCATATATTAAAAGAGCACAATGCAATGTACAATTAAAAAAATATGCCAAAGCAATTACCGATTATGATAAAGCATTAAAAATAAAACCAGATACCTTACAAGTATTCTTTTTGCGTGGCTTAGCATACAATGCTGCCGATAATTACGGATTAGCATTTAACGATTTTACAACAGTTGTTAGGCTAGACCCAAATAACTATGAAGCTTATATTCAACGTGCTTATTCTTGTGAAGGAATGCAAAAATATAAATCAGCTATATATGACTACAATCAAGCTATAAGAATAAAACCAACGGATGGTGCTGCCTATTACAAAAGAGGTTTAGCCAACCAAGATGCAAGTGATAATAGCGCATGTAAAGATTTTATGATGGCTGCATCTTTTGGCTTTGAGGAAGCAAAACCCCTTGCTGAAGGCTGCAAACAAGAACAAAAAGATAATCAAAAACAACAAATGCAAGGAAAGTAGTATATATAAATTAATTTAAAAAAGGTAAGTACTTCAAAATATTTACCTTTTTTTTATTTTAATATTTCTTAAATACTAAAAAAATATATCTTTGCAATCTCAAAATTATATGGTGGCTATAGTTCAGTTGGTTAGAATATCGGTTTGTGGTACCGAGGGTCGTGGGTTCGAGTCCCATTAGCCACCCAAAAAAATCAGACAAAATCTCGCATTAAACAGCGAGATTTTCTGTTTATATCTCCTAAAAACTTTTTAATGAAAGCTTTTTGTAAATACCTTACAATAGCTTAATTTTGTGGTGCTTTTAAAAGAACAGAAACAAAAGAACAAACACTATACTTACATGAAAGATTTATTTGAAAAATTAAAAGAAAATCGTGGACCTTTAGGTGAACACGCTAAAGAAGCTCACGGCTATTTTACATTCCCCAGATTAGAAGGTGATATTGGGCCCAGAATGATGTTCAGAGGTAAAGAAAGATTAAACTGGAGTTTAAACAACTATCTAGGATTAGCAAACCATCCTGAAGTTAGAAAAGCTGATGCTGATGCCACTGCTGCTCACGGTTTAGCAAAACCAATGGGTGCCCGTATGATGAGCGGAAATTCTACTTATCACGAACAATTAGAAAAAGAACTATCCGCATTCGGACAAAAAGAAGATACGATTCTTTGTAATTTCGGTTATCAAGCAATGGTTTCGGCTATTGATTGTATTTTAGATAGACGAGATGTTGTTGTATATGATGCAGAAAGCCATGCTTGTATTCTTGATGGCGTGCGTTTACACATGGGGAAACGCTATGTTTTTAAACACAACGACATTGCTGATTGCGAAAAACAATTAGAACGTGCTACAAAATTGGCTGAAGAACAAAATGGTTCTATCCTAGTAATTACCGAAGGTGTATTTGGTATGCGTGGCGACCAAGGAAAACTAAAAGAAATTGTTGCTTTAAAAAAGAAATTCAAATTCCGTTTATTTGTTGATGATGCTCATGGTGTTGGAACACTTGGTAAAACAGGTGCAGGAACAGGCGAAGAACAAGGTTGCCAAGATGGAATAGATATTTATTTTGGAACATTTGCAAAATCATTTGCTTTAATTGGAGGATATATTTCGAGCGATGCCGATGTGATTGAATACATGCGTTACAATATGCGTTCTCAAATATTTGCAAAAGCTTTACCATTACCTCTTGTAATTGGAGCATTAAAACGTATGGAGTTAATTCGCACTCAACCTCAATTAAAAAACAAATTGTGGGAAATTACAGACGCATTACAATCAGGATTAACAAAAGCAGGATTTAATATTGGCGATACCAATTCATGCGTAACTCCTGTATATTTAAATGGTTCAATACCTGAAGCAACAAATTTAATCATAGATTTACGAGAGAACTACAATATTTTCTGCTCTATGGTCGTTTACCCTGTAGTACCAAAAGGAATGATTATTTTAAGATTAATTCCAACAGCGGTTCATACGCTAGAAGATGTAAATTATACAATAGAATCGTTCTCAAAAATTGTAGGTAAATTAAAAGCAGGAGAATATCAAGCAGAAAAAATATCTGCCATTAGCGACTTTCATGTAAAAGCATAAACAACAAAAAAACTACTGTCATGAAAAAACATTTTTTAATTATTACAACCTGTCTGCTTGTTTCTGCCTTGCTTTTTAGCTCATGTGCTGGACAGAAAGATTGCCAAGGGAAACGACATAGAATAAAAACCGAAATGGGTGGTTATTTGTAAACACATAAATAGATAAATAAATTTATAAATGAAAAAACTATCAATACTTCCTATTTTGCTTTTTGTATCGAGTACTATTTTTGCTCAAGGAAAAAAAGTTAAAAGCCCTGTTGATGGCAAAATATTTGCCATTACGCTCACCGAACAGGACAAGAAAAAATCAGAGCCGATTAAAGACGATGTTAGTTTTATGACAGGTAAGTACAAATCAATGTTTATGACTCAAGCAGGTTTTATTGGTCAACCTGATTATGAATATACTATTGATTCTACTTCTGGTTCTGTAATTGTAAAGTTTACTGTTGAATTAAAAAACAACGAAACACAAGAACGTTTTTCGTGGGAAGGTACCGTAAATGATGACAAAATTGAAGGTACAGCAACTATTCGAAAAAAAGGGAAAATAGAACATACTTATACTTTTAGTGGAACTCAAAAAAACAAAAAGAAGCCTAAACCACTTCCTAAAGCTGTTCCAACAACAAATGAAGCAGATAGCACAATTACAACAAGTCCAATAGAAGAATAAAAAAATCCCCTCAAAAAATTTTGAGGGGATTTTTTTTATTAATGAATCTATTTTTAACTAGTATGGAGTAAATACCGAAGTATCTTTACGTTCCATTGGTCTGTAACTCACAACAGGGATATCACTTTCATTGATAATACGCTGAGCAACTGTTCCAATAAAAAATTCTTTCATACTTAGTTCTGCTTTACTCATAATTAAAATTAAATCGGCTTCTACTTCGTGTCCATAATCTAAAACCATTTGAGGAATATCGTGCCCTCTTAATGTTTTGATTGTACAACGCACATCTTGTTCTTTGATGTATTTCCAAACTTGATTTGAATAAGAAATAAGCTTGTTTTCTGCCTCTTCATCTTTTTGAGTTAAAATAGAGATGACACGAATATCTGCATTAAATATTTTAGCCAATTCAATAGCTTTATTTACTTTTTCACGAGTTTCTTTTGTTAAATCAAGCGGCACAAGGATTGTTTTGCAACCATCACGGTGAACTTTACCACGAATAGTTATTACTGGATGCTTGGATTCACGCACCATTTTAAATGCATTTTGTCCAATGATTTTCCCTAATGTGATTTTTGACGACAAACCTATCATTACAAACAAAGGGTTTAATACATCAGCAACCTTGTTGATTTCTTCATAAACATTTCCTTTACGAATCATTGTTTCAACAGGCTGACCTGATTTAGCAGAAGCTTCTTTTGCTAACTCATCCAACTTTTTTTGAACAAATGGAGGCTCCCCTTCATCTACGCTTAATAATACTATTTTGGAATTTGTTAATCGAGCTAAATTATAGGTCTGAGTAAGAGCAATTATAGTCTGTTCAGTTGAATCAATAGGTACTAAAATACAATTCGTTGGGTTTGACATATTTTATAAAAGTTTGAAAATTTTGACTGCAAAGTTATAAAAAAGTTTTAATATCAAGCATTTGACCTACATTTTAGGCAATTCATCTATAATTAATCTATTTCAGTAGCCGTTCAGCTATAATTCACAATGCCCTATAAATCATTGATTTATGCTAAAATTTGGTAATTTATATGTATTAATTAAATAATTTTTATTATTTTCGCAATCCCAAAAAAGATTTGGGTTAAAATTTTATAAACAATAAAAACAAAAGAAAATGCCAGTAAAGATTAGATTACAACGTCATGGTAAAAAAGCTTCAGCTTTCTTCCATATTGTAATTGCGGATGGTCGTGCACCTCGAGATGGAAAATTCATTGAGAAAATTGGTACGTACAACCCAACTACAAATCCTGCTACTATTAACATTGATGCCGACAAAGCATTAACTTGGTTAAACAATGGAGCACAGCCTACAGATACTTGCCGTGCAATACTTTCTTACAAAGGAGTATTATACAAAAATCACTTACAAGGTGGTGTTGCAAAAGGTGCTTTAACGCAAGAACAAGCAGATGCTAAATTTGCTAAATGGACTGCAGAAAAAGAAAGCAAAATAACAGGTAAAGTTGATAAGTTAGCAACTGCAGAAAAAGATTCATACAAAAAACGTATGGCTGCTGAAGCTGCTGCTAAAGATGCTAAAGCTGCTAAAGTTGCTGCTAAAAACACGCCTGCGCCAGTTGCAGAAGAAACAGCTGCTCCAGAAGCAGAAGCGGAAGTTCCTCAAACGGAAGCTCCTCAAGCTGAACCAGAAGCATAATTTAAAATTAAAATATATACAAAGGCAGTTGAAAATTCAACTGCCTTTTTTATTAAAAAAATAAAAATGGAGAAAAAAGATTGTTTTCTTTTAGGCTATATCTCAAAAACGGTTGGAATTAAAGGTGAAGTCATTTTTAATTTAGATGTAGATGAACCAAAAAAATATCAAAATTTAGAATCTGTTTTTGTAGAAATCAACAATGGTTTAATTCCATTTTTTATTACCAAAAGTCAAGTAAGAAGTAATACACTAATTGCTTTAATTGATGGTATTGATAATCCACAAAAAGCTTCGGAGCTGGTTGGTACAAGCTTATATCTTCCCTTAACTTTTCTGCCACCTTTAAAAGGAAATAAATTTTATTTTCACGAAATACCTGGATATACTGTAATCGACAAGCAACATGGAGAGATTGGAGTTGTAGAATCTGTTCTTGATTTTCCTCAACAAGCTATTTTGCAAATAAAAAAAGACGCCATCGAAATTCTTATTCCAATCAAAGATGAATTTGTTTTAAGTATTGATAGAATAAAAAAAACTATTCATACAAATGCACCTGAAGGTTTAATTGATTTATACTCCAATATCAATAAAGGCAATTCCGAAGAAGAAGAATAATTAAAATTTTATTGTTTCTCAAATAAATTATTTTAACTTTATTGTACTAATTGCTTAAAACCTATTTAAAGTTTACGCTGCAATAACCTTTTATGGCAAACCAATCTTTTGCTTTTAAACAATTTAAAATAAACCAAGATAAGTGTGCTATGAAAGTAGGAACAGATGCTGTTCTTTTGGGCGCATGGGTAAACACAGCAAACGCAAAACACATTTTAGATATTGGCACCGGAACAGGTATTATCGCTTTAATGCTTGCTCAAAAATCAGGAGCAAAAATTGACGCAATAGATATCGACCAAAATGCATTTATACAAGCACAAGAAAACGTAAATAATTGCTTGTGGAAAGACCGAATATTAATTCACAACACAGCACTTCAAAAATTTTCAGATGAAGAAAGAGAATACAAATATGATTTGATTGTAAGCAATCCCCCTTATTTTGTGGATTCATCAAAAGCTATTGAAGAATCAAGAACCAATGCTAGACATACCGATCAATTACCATACAATGACTTATTAAATGGGGTATTAAATTTACTAAGTCCAACAGGAAAATTTTATGTTATTCTTCCTACAAAAGAGAGTGAATTGTTTAGAGATTTAGCATTGGAGAACAAACTTTTTCTAACAAAAGTTATGCGTGTAATTACTCGCACAGATAAGCCTGAAAAAAGATGGTTGATGCGATTTGAATTTACCCAGCGTAGTTTTTCTGAAAGTTCTATTACGATTGAAAAAGATGAACGACATTCCTATACGGATGAATACAAAGAGCTTACAAAAGATTATTATTTGGCTTTTTAATCCTCTTTTTCAATAAATTTTATATCCAATCTTTCTAACTCTTCCAATACTGGATTATAAATTTCTTTAATTGTTGGGATAACAACTCCTCTTGCATTTATTTTATTTTGAAGAATAAGTTTTGTTGTAATAGCTAATGGCAAACCTACCGTTTTCGCCATAGCGGTGTATGTTTGGTCATCGCCTTTTACAATCAATGAAGATGTAATTGTTTTTAATTCATCATTTTTATTTTTGTATTTAAATTGATGCTGCATGACAATCATATCTTTGTCATTTTCTTTTAGCAGCCATTTTTCTTCCAACAATTTTTGTAAAATTTGGGCAGGGGTAGCAGATTTTAATTCTATTTTTTTATCTTCAAAAAAGCCTAACCATTCAATTTTAGCAATATCTTCTGCACTGGCTTCCTTACCCATAAAATCGATTAATTTTTCTTTTGTCGGTTTGTTTCCTTTTGGTAAGTAGGCTTCTAATAATTGATTGTAAGTTAATCTTTCCGACTCTTCTAGTTTATATGTATCATCTGTTAAACCTATTTTTACAAATATATTCCATGCTTTGCAATAGCCAGGCATTCGTAAAGTCCCGCGAAGCATCGTTGGTATATCTTGAATACCATAAGGCTTTCGATAAGATAATGAATCGCGATTTGCATAGGCATCAAACGTTCCTATCCCATCAACTTCAACCGTTTCAATTTGAGAAAACAATCTATTATAAGGAATAAATTTATACTTCCCTTCCTCAATAAACTGAGCAGTTCCCTGCCCTGCTAATATTACATTTCTTGGATTCCAAGAAAATTTGTACCCCCATGGGTTATCATTACTTTCTGGTGCAACCAAACCGCCACAGTATGATTTGAATGAAGTAAGTGCTCCTCCGCTTTCATGAATATGGTCAATAATTTTCATGGCAGAAGCATGATCAATGCCTGGGTCTAAACCAATTTCATTCATCAAAATAATTCCAGCCTTTTCGGCTTCTTCATGCAATGCCTTCATATCTTCAGAAACATAAGAAGCTGTTGCTAAGTGTTTTTTAAATTTAACACAATCTTTTGCAACATCCATGTGCATAAATGCAGGTAACATAGAAATAACAATGTCTGCATTTTTTATTTCAGTATGGCGTTGATTCTCGTTTTTAATATCAAAGGAAATGGCTCTTGCGTTAGGATGATTATTTGTCTTTTGCTTCGCTAGCTCTTCAGACAAATCAGCAACTGTAACTACCCAATTTTCAGTAGATGAATTGTCTAATAAATATTTTATCAAAGATGATGCAGAACGACCAGCACCTATTACAAGTATTTTTTTCATAATATCAAACATTAAAGCACAAAAGTACAAAAACTTTAGCCTTTAGTAATATCAATAATCAGGGAGGAAAGTATGATTCAATTTTCAACCCAAGTTATGCAATAGGAAGCAAACAATGATCCGAAGTATCTGCATTAATTGGAATTAGTATAATTTAACCCTAAACAAACAGTTAAAAAAAACAACTGTCTGCGATTAAGTGTTTGTAAGGCTTTATTGTATTTTATGGGTATAAGAAAGACTAACAAACATTATATCGGTTAATAGTTAACAGTTTGGTGGAACACACGCAAGCGGAAGGATTTATTTTATTAATGGTTTATTCATTTGAAAGTTTCAAATGAATAATTTGGCTTAAAAACTGATTTTACAAATAAACCAAAACAAAAAGCAAAAAAACACTAATAAAACATCTAATATATTTTCTCGTTTCATAGTATTAGTCTGTTATCGAATAGCACCTGTACTAATCGGAATAATATTTAAAAGAAAGGAAAAATTGTTTATCATAATTTTAATATGAAAGGAAGTAACCAAGTAAACTTTTTTCATATTTAGCTAATTAATATCACCCCGATAGGAATCGCCTAATGAAAGAAAAAAGTGTTTATACTACCTGTGTTACTTCCTCTGTAATCATAAATTTTATACAGAAAAATTTACACAGTAAAACTACAACACATTTTTAATATTCCAAACGATAAAGCATGATAAATATCATGTATGTAATGTTTTAATGCATTTTGTATTTTTTTAAAAAAAGCAAACAAATACAATCATTCTAATACATTATTTCAAATAAATGAGACTACTATTTTTTACTTAATTCGGAAACAATATGGTGATCTAAAAATAATATTTCGAAAAAATAACTGGACGATTTATTAAGATTTAAGACGTCTAAATATTTTGTGATTAACTTTTGTTTATGACTTGGTCCTTTATTTGACAAGGATGTTTTCAAAATTTTTAAAATTGTTTTGTAATTCTCAAATGCACCACCTCTATTATCTAACATTATTTTCCTTGCTACATTACGGATATTAAACTTCGCTAAATCATCTTTCTTATTTAATATCTCAAAAAGAGCCAATAGCAATTTAATTTCAATATCAATTACCAAATATTCTTTATAATTACAATCATTTTGAAATGTAATAAGAATCTTAGACGCTTCATCAAAACGTTTATCATAAAACAATGATAATGCATGAAAAAGGTTAAAAACATATAAATCAACTTTATTGTTAATATACCGGCTACAGCCTATTTTATTAAAAATATGAATGAGCTCCTTTTCATTATTAGTTTTAAGTTGGTACTTGATAACTGAAACATAAAAATTAGAACGAAAAATAATACTAGAAAAGGAGATGACAATACTATTTTTTTCTATTAGTTTTTCTAAATATTCTTTTGATTTATTTAACCTATCAATTTTAACAAACCACTCAAATTTAATAATGTCCAAGCATGAGCTCCAAGGCAAAAATCTATCGTAAATAGAGTTTGACAATTGATAATCATCAATCTCATTAAATAAGTCGTGATACAAAACATTTTCAATGTTTTGTGATTCAATAGAAAAAGATATGTATAATTGAATTTCGGTCAAATAGAAGAGTATTTTTATCCTTTTTAAACCTGTTTTTTTATAATTTTTATTAATTACTAAAATAATTGCAGAAAGTTGCCTTAAAGTTTTCTCATTTTTAGTGATAAAGTAATCGCTTAATAGCTGGTTAAATTCAATAAAAGCATCTTCTGTTTTATTGATACAAAACAAATTGTGTAGTGCCTTTTTGTATTTATACGCATAATCATTGTATTTATTGGTATAAACAGCGTATTTGAGAATTAACCTGTATAACGGAATTAATTTTTCAAAATCTTGCGCCAAAAGCAACATGCTCTCCATCTTTAGAAAAATACATTCCGCAATTTCTTTATTATTATTTAAAAAAAGATCATCCAATATACTAACGTCTGGACACTTACTATTTTCGTAATATTTGAGAAAAAGAAAATCTTGAAGTCTATCGTACAAACGTGATCTTAGCACGTAATAGGCTGTTTTATTTGGACTTAGTTCTTTTAGCTGAAATTCGGTGCTTTTTTGATTTCTGATGGCATGAAGCAGTAGATTGTACTTTTTTGCATTTGCAGCATCTAATAAACAAGAAAATTCCAGCAACAAATCATTTGGCAGTTCTAAAACCACCGCTTCTAAATTCATAAATACAATTGAAAATAAAGAGTAACAAGCTTAAAGTAGCATTTCAGGGTCCAAAAATATATGATTAAACGCAACAAAAATAACAATTAAGCTCGGATTTAAACCTATGTAAGATTTTTTAAATAAATGGCAGGTAATTGAAAATTAACTATCGTTCAACGATAAAACTTAGTATTTTATCGCTAATTTTTATCAAGGGAAGAATTTTATAGCCAAAAGAAACCGATTCTTCTTTTATTTTATTTGTAAAAAATCGTGATTGTTGCATGGCTATTTCGCTATATATATTTTCTATTAATTCGTTCTTGTTTTTTTTAGAATCTGGCAATGCTGCATTAAAAAGTTTGATGTACAATTTAATGATGTTACTCTTTGTGTCTTTAATATTACTTTTTCTAATAACGCCTCTTAAATGATTTTTTGCAATATCTGTTTTTTTTAAAATAATTTCCAACAAAATTTCAAAAATTGCAATCTCCGTTTTAAATTCACTATAATTATTTAATTTTATTTCTAAATAAAGGTCTCTAACTACCATATATGCTTGCTTATAATTTTCATCGTAAAAAAGATTCAAAGCATGAAACACTTTGAATGAAATAAAATTTTCTGCATTTTCTTTAGTAAAATCGGCATTAAAATCTATTACCTTAAAACTAGGATTGCCTTCTTCTTGAAAATTCAATCGATATTCTATTTCTGAGAACAAGAAATTAGAAACAAAGAAATATCGGTTTAAATATACCAGCTTATTTTTTAATAATAATTCATATTTTTTTTGCGCTTTTTTGTACGATTGAATCAGTACATAATATTTAAAAAATAGCACATTAATCCAATAAGCATAATGCTCTACTTTAGGATTTTCATGCTCATTTTGAACCAAATCAAAGGTTTCATTTAAAAGCTTAAAAACAGAGTTATTTTTATCGATGCTTTTATTTTTTTCAACATTCAAATAATATTGTATCTCTAAAATATTTTTAAATAAAAGCAAATATTTGCTTTTATTTATTGAATAATTTTCGGCTAATCTATTTATGTAGGCATTCAAAAGTTCAATCCTATATTCTTTATTATCTAAAAAATATCGTCCTAATTGACTATTAAACGCTAATACGATGTCTTCAGATTGTTCGATAATATCTTCACTAGAAACAGCATCTTGATATAATTTTAAATAATCATAATATTTAGGAGAATAAAAATGAATTTGTTTCAATCCCTTGTATATATACCTTAAGCACATAAAATTTTCTGCTTGTAAGCATTTTTTTTCCATCATTAGTAGAAATGATATTGCCATATTTCGTGGATAGAAGTACAACAATTTATCAATATGATTAATCAAAACAAAAATCTCATTGGGCTTACCGTTTACATTCTTTATAATTTCTTCTGCTATAAATTTTTGGATTTTATTATTTAACCTTGATTTTAGTGTGTAAAAAGCTGAAGGAGTAAGGTTAAGTTTTTTTTGAATTTCAAGTTCTGGTTTATTTAGCTTTAAATCATTTAAAAGTATAATGCTCTTAGAGGATTTGCTTATAATTAATTCGTTTTCTAATTCATCTAAAAGACTTGGGGATAATTCTTTTATCAATTGTTTTAAATCCATATTTTTTCCCTGTTTAAGAAACTCACATTATTTATTCCTTTCTTCACGCAACTGCCTTGACGTTTTTTTGCTTCCATCATGACTCCAACCAGGAGGTCCAAAAACATACATGAATTTGGATTTAAAATTAGGAGCATTTTTAAAATCATTAAAAATATTTATCCATTCATGAAAAACCATTGTAAATGGATGATACGTTTTTATGTTCTCGGTTAATCCATAAATAACTTTATCGTTTTCTTCTTCTGCCTGAAACGTTCCAAATAGTTTATCCCAAATAATTAAAACCATCCCCATATTTTTATCTAAATACCTTACATTACTTCCATGATGTACGCGATGGTGCGAAGGTGTACTTAAAAAATATTCTAAAACCCCCATCTTATTGATGTATTGTGTATGAATTAGAATACCATAAATTTGAGTAGCGGCATAAATGAACATAATATCTATTCCTTTAAAACCAAACAACGCAAGCGGAATAAAATAAATAAATCTATAAAGCGGCTGAAAAACAGACGAACGAAACCCTACTGTTAAATTAAATTCTTCCGATGAATGATGTGTAACGTGCACCGCCCAAAATAAACGGCAATAGTGGTCGATACGATGAAGCCAATAAAACATAAAATCTTGTGTAATCAATAACACAAACCAATACACATAAACATTTTCGATTTCAAAAAATTTAAACTGATAAAAATAATTAAGTACGAATAGGCAAATTACTCTTAAAATAATATCTAAACTAAAATTAAGCGCAGAAAGATAAATGTTTGCAATGGTTCCTTTAACTGTATAATAGTGTTTGTTATGAAGGTAGCTTGCTAAAATTTCAATGCCTATCACAACAATATAAATAGGTGTGGTGATGGCAATTAGTAAGGCTTCTCTAAATTCGTTCATCGCATTTTAAAATGTGCACAAAAATACAAAAAACTCTTCTTTATTTTTTATACTTTTGTTTTGAACTTAAAATAAAAAAACAATGAGCCATTTAATTGCCCCATCAGTATTATCCGCTGATTTTGCTAATATTCAACGTGATGTAGAATTGATAAACAAAAGTGAGGCTGATTGGTTTCATGTTGATGTAATGGACGGAGTGTTTGTTCCAAATATTTCATTCGGATTTCCTGTGATTAAAGCAATAAAAAAACATGCTACAAAACCGTTGGATGTTCATTTAATGATAAAAGACTGCGACCAATATATTCAACAATTCAAAGATGCCGGTGCAGATAATCTAACAGTTCATTTTGAGGCTTGTACTCATTTACACAGAACAGTTCAAGCAATCAAAGCATTAGGAATGAAAGCTGGTGTTGCAATTAATCCCCACACAACAGTTAGTTTATTAACTGATATTATTTCGGAACTTGATTTAGTTTGCGTAATGAGTGTAAATCCAGGATTTGGCGGACAAAAATTTATTGAAAACACCTATGATAAAGTTGCTGCTTTAAGAGAAATTATAAAAACAAAAAAATCAAAAGCGCTAATTGAAGTAGATGGTGGAGTAGATTTGAATAATTACAAAAAACTTTTGCAATGCGGTGCAAATATTCTTGTAGCAGGCAATACTGTTTTTGGCTCTTCAAATCCAACAGAAACAATTTCTAACTTAAAAAAACAATAAATTAAAGGGCAGTTCTAAACATTTTTAATATTTATTTGTTCAACACAAGTAATATGAACAAAAAAAAAGTAATAGTTATCGGTGCTGGTTTTTCTGGTTTATCTGTGGGTGCTTATTTAGCAAAAAATGGTTTTGACGTTAGTATTTACGAAAAAAATAAAACCATTGGAGGAAGAGCAAGAAAACTAGAAATTGATGGTTTCACTTTTGACATAGGTCCAAGTTGGTATTGGATGCCAGAAGTATTTGAAAACTTTTTTAATGATTTTAATTCTTCAGTAAAAGAGCATTATGAATTAAAAAGGCTTGACCCAGCCTACTCTATTTTTTTTAATAAAGATGAAGTTTTTAAAATTCCAGCTAACTTAAATGAGCTTTATTTACTTTTCGAAAAGCACGAAAAAGGAAGTAGTATTGCATTAAAGCAGTTTTTAAAAGAAGCTGAATACAAATACAATGTAAGTATGTCTGACTTTGTTCATAAACCTAGTCTTTCAGCTTTTGAGTTTATCGACTTTAGAATTTTAAATGCTGCATTAAAAATGGATTTATTTAAGTCCATCAGCAAATACATAAAAAAACATTTTTCAAATCCCAAATTAATTCAGTTACTAGAATTTCCAGTATTATTTTTAGGAGCTAAACCCGAAGAAACACCAGCATTGTATAGCATGATGAATTATGCTGATTTGGTTTTAGGAACTTGGTATCCAATGGGCGGAATGTTTAAAATTATTGAAGCTATGGCAAAAGTTGCTGAGCAACAAGGTGTAAAAATACTAACAAATCAAACCATTGAAAAAATTGTAGTTGAAAACAAATTAGTTAAAGGAATCATTTCCAACGGAAAATTTGAAGATGCTGATATTGTTGTTTCATCAGCCGATTACAATCATACAGAACAACACTTATTAGAAAAAGAATATCAAAACTATACAGAAACGTATTGGAAAACAAGAAAAATGGCTCCTTCTTGTTTGATGTATTATGTAGGTATTGATAAAAAATTAAACAATCTTGAGCATCATAATTTATTTTTTGATGAATCTTTTGACCAACATGCGAAAGAAATTTATGATACACCACAATGGCCCAACAAACCTCTATTTTACTCCACTTGCGCTTCTCTAACAGATAGAACAGTTACACCAGAAGGAAAAGAAAATCTTGTTTTATTAATCCCAATTGCAGTAAATATTGAAGACACGGAAGAAATACGAGAAAAATATTTTAACATTATGATGGATAGACTAGAATATTTAACCAATCAAAAAATAAGAGAACATATACTTTTTAAAAAGAGCTATGCCATTAATGATTTTAAAAACGATTACAATTCATTTGGAGGAAACGCTTATGGATTAGCAAATACATTAAAACAAACTGCTATATTTAAACCATCAATTAAAAATAAAAAGGTACAAAATTTGTTTTATACAGGGCAACTAACCGTTCCAGGACCAGGAGTTCCTCCATCCATAATAAGTGGAGCATTGGTTGCAAAACAAATAACAAAAGAATTTAGTTAACCAATGGAAAAACTGTACAATGATGTTTCTTATAAATGCAGCAAGTTGGTAACAACCAATTATAGCACTTCGTTTTCATTGGGAGTACAATTATTACACAAAGATTTTAGATTACCTATTCACTCTATATATGGATTTGTACGTTTTGCTGATGAAATTGTGGATACCTTTCATACTAGCAATAAAAAAGAATTATTACAAAAATTTAAAGAGGACACGCATAGTGCAATAAAAGATAAAATAAGTCTTAATCCAATTCTTCACAGCTTTCAAATTACAATCAATAAATATAAAATAGATATTGAATTGATTGATACGTTCCTAAAAAGTATGGAAATGGACCTAGCAAAAACAGACCATTCAAAAGAAAGTTACGATACCTATATTTTAGGCTCTGCAGAAGTTGTTGGATTAATGTGTTTGAAAATTTTTGTAGAAGGCAACGAATCAGAATATCAAAAACTAAAAAACGATGCAATGAAACTAGGTTCGGCATTTCAAAAAATAAATTTTTTAAGAGATTTAAAAGCTGATTACCATACACTTGGAAGAGCCTACTTTCCAAATTTTGAACTGTCGAAATTTAACAGTAAAACAAAAGCCGAAATAGAATTTGATATTAATAAAGATTTTGAAGCAGGTTATAATGGAATAAAGCAATTACCAAAAAAAGCCCGATTAGGTGTTTATTTAGCATATATATATTATTACGCTTTATTCAAAAAAATAAAAAATACATCGGCTGAAAATGTAATGAATACAAGAATCAGAGTTCCTGATTATAAAAAATACTATTTATTAATTACTTCTCTTTTAAAGCACAGATTAAACTTAATATGAAAAAAATATTTTTTTTATTTTTTCTAACAATAGCATTTCAAAGTAATGCTCAAAAAATTAATATTGAATCACTCCGAAACGATTATTATAAAGTTGATTCGGATAGCAGTATTTGTTCAAAATTATATACCAAAGTGAAAAATGAAACATTCGAAAACAATGTTGCTTTCGGATACAAAGGAGCTATTTTTTGTGCAATGGCAGGTTATTCAAAAAACAAACAAGAAAAATTTAAGTTATTTAATGAAGGTAAAAAACAGTTAGAGCAATCTATCAAAAATGATTCAACTAACTTAGAATTGCGTTTTTTAAGATTAACAATTCAATTAAATTGCCCTAAAGCATTGGGTTACGGAAGTAAAATTGAAACGGACAAGAAGTTTCTTTTAAATAATATTCACACCGAAAAAAATAGTTTAGTAAAAAAACGAATTGTTGAGTTTTTGTTAAATTCAAATAAACTAGCACTTACCGAAGCAGAAAAAAAACAAATTAAAAATTAGTTCCAACTAAATAGTGCAAAAAAATAAATTCCAAAATATATCCATCGCATTACTAGTGATTCTTCATACAGTTGGAGTAATTGGGCTATTAAGTGAGTATAAAGAATTGTTTTTAAAACTTACTTCAATTAATCTATTAATAAGTTTTATTATTGTTTTATTAAACCAAAAAGAAAAAAACAAGCATTTTATACTTTTTTGCTGTATTGTTTTCGACTTAGGTTTTATTATTGAACTTATTGGTGTAAAAACTGGATTTATATTTGGAAATTATAATTACGGAGAAACGCTAGGGTTTAAGCTATTTGATATTCCTTTAATCATTGGAATTAACTGGCTTTTGCTAATTTATTGTACTGGCGTTATGATAGAAAAAGTAAGTGAAAATAGTATAACTAAAAGTACTATTGGAGCATTATTACTTGTCTTTTTGGATTTATTAATCGAACCCGTAGCAATAAAATATGATTTTTGGGCTTGGGAGAATGGAATTATTCCCCTTCAAAATTATGTTGCTTGGTTTTTAATTTCTTTTATTTTTTTAATAATTTTCAATAAACTTAATTTTGGTAAAAACAATTTTGTTGCTAAAATATTTTTGGCGGTTCAACTGATTTTTTTTATCGTTCTTAATTGCGTGTAGATAACATTTTTTTTATTTTCGCCATATAAAACCCATCGAACCCAGAGCTTGGCAGTACTTTTTTATCTGAAATTAAATTGAATTCGAGATTGTTTTTCAAAAACAATTTCACTTGCTTTTCATTTTCACTTGGTAAAATGCTACATGTTGCATACAACATTGTTCCTCCAGCTTTCAGCGTTTTTGAATAATCGTTTAAAATAGTTTGTTGGATTTTTTTTATTTTTTCGATAAATTCTATGCTCAATTTCCATTTGGCATCAGGATTTCTTTTTAATGTTCCCAAGCCTGAGCAAGGTACATCCAACAAAAGAAAATCTGCTTTATTTTTATGTTTTTCTATCGTGTCTTGCTTAATAATTTGTGTTGTTATGATAGTTACTCCTGCCCGTTCCGCTCTTTTTTTTAATTCTGTCAACTTATTTTCTTCAATATCCATTGAAACTATTTGCCCTTGATTTTGCATTAAAGATGCGAGGTGTAAAGACTTACCTCCTGCTCCAGCACAAGCGTCAATTACAAAAGAACCCTTGTTAGGATTCAAAAACTCAGCAACCATTTGTGATGAAGCATCTTGTATTTCAAACAAGCCATTTTTATATTCTGCTAAAGAATACATATTTTTTCTTTGATTAAGAACCAATGCATTTGATAAACCATTCCATTCTAATTTCAACGTTTCAATATGTTGTTCTGTTAATTTTTTTTGAAGTTTTTCAATCGTTGTTTTCAAGGTATTTGTTCGCAGCACAACATTAGCTTCTATATTTAAAGATGAAGCTTCTTTCTCCCAAACTTCATCGCCTAATTCTTTTGACAATAGCTCGTCTATCCAATCAGGAAAAGATTCTCTGAATTTTCTTTCAGATTTTAATTTGTTTGATATTTCTATAATTTTAGTTTTATCAAACTGAGTAAACTCATCCCAATTAGGTAATTCATTACCTTTTAAAATTTTCCAAATAGCAAAAAGATTATAAAAATTATTGGAGGAATTATTCGATTCGATTGCAATCTGATCAATCAATCGCCACCAACGAACCATTCCATAAGTAGTTTCTGCAATAAATCTTCTATCTCTAGAACCCCACTTGGGATTGCTCTTTAAAGTTTGTTCTACTACCTTATCAGCATATTTATTTTCAATAAATATTTTTTGAAGATTTTGAACAACAGCTAATACAAGTGGTTTATGATAATGCATCTGAAGCTATGAAACCAATTCTGATTCTTTAGAAAAATCGTAGTTCGTATAATCTTGAATCACATTGTAAAGTGTATCTCTTTCAATTGGTGTACGATTTACTTGCTTAATTAATTCCACCAATTGTTGCGTTGTTAAAGCAGGTGATTGTTCTTCAGAGCCAGCCATGGTATATATTTTTGTTGTATCGTCAATTGTACCATCAATATCATCAACACCAAAAGCAAGCGATAGTTGAGCGGTTGTTCTGCCAATCATGGGCCAATAAGCTTTTATATGATTAAAATTATCCATAAAAATTCGTGATACAGCATAGTTTTTTAAATCCTCAATGGTATTTACTTCTGCAATATGACTCATTTGATTTTCTTTATTTCTAAATTTCAAAGGAATAAAGGTATTAAAGCCATTCGTTTTGTCTTGTAATGTCCTTAATCGATTCATGTGGTCAATTCGGTGTTCAAACTTTTCAACGTGCCCGTAAAGCATGGTGGCATTTGATGGCATTCCTAATTTATGAGCTGTTTCATGAATTTCTAACCACTCAGCAGAAGTACACTTGTCTTCACAAATTTGTTTTCGTATAGTTTCATCAAAAATTTCAGCTCCTCCTCCAGGCAATGAATTTTGTCCGTGCTCTTTCAATATTTTCAACCCTTCTTCGTAACTTACTTTGGCTTTTCGACACATATATTCTAACTCAACTGCTGTAAAAGCTTTCACATGTATTTCGGGACGAATTTCTTTTATTTTTTTTATCAAATTTGCAAAGTACATCAATCCCATTTTTGGATGAACACCACCAACAATATGAACTTCTGTAACAGGTTTTCCATCGTAACTTTTAACCATTTCTAAAATCTGTTCTTCGTTTAATTCCCAAGCGCCATCTTTTTGTTTGAGTAATCGAGAATACGAACAAAATTTACAATCGAACACACAAATATTTGTTGGCTCAATATGAAAATTACGATTGAAATAAACATTGTTGCCATTCTTTTTTTCACGAATAAAATTTGCAAGTGTTCCTAAAAATCCTAGTTCTCCTTTTTCAAATAGTAATACCCCTTCATCAAAAGTGATTCGTTCCGAAGCAAATACTTTTTCAGCAATTTTTTTAAGACTTAAATCTAAATTAGATTGATTGATAACCTCCAATACTCCTTCCATTTGCATATCGTTAAATTTTAGTGCAAAGATACTTATTTTAATATCTTTGTACCAATGAATACAGCTAAAATATTATTGGTTGAAGATGAAATAAACCTGCGAAAAGCTATTCAATTAAATCTAGAATTGGAAGGCTTTACAGTTGAATCCACCGACAATGGTAAAGATGCTTTGAGCCTTCATAAAAAAAATAATTTTACCCTAATTATTTTAGATGTAATGCTTCCTGAAATGAGCGGGTTTGAAATTTGCGCTGAAATAAGAAAACAAGATTCAAAAACGCCCATCTTATTTTTAACAGCCAAACATACATCTGAAGATAAAATAACAGGACTCAAACTAGGTGCTGATGATTATCTTACTAAACCATTCAATCTAGAAGAGTTTTTATTGAGAGTGCACATTTTAACCAAAAGAAATAACTTAATCGAACAAACTAAAACAATTACACAATATACATTTGGCAGCAATTCAATTGATTTTAGTACGTATGAAATTATAACGTATAATCATTCGAAAATTGAGCTAACGAAACGTGAAATTGAATTATTAAAATTATTAATTGAAAAAAAGGGCGAAGTTGTGTCGCGTGAAGAAATTTTAGATAAAATATGGGGAACAGATGTTTATCCATCATCCAGAACTATTGACAATTATATTCTTTCCTTTAGAAAATATTTTGAAGAAAATCAAAAATCCCCAAAACACTTTCATTCAATCAGAGGTGTTGGTTATAAATTTACTGAGTAAAGTAATAGTTATTTTAATCCTAAACAGGACAGTTTATAACATTACTTAGGACAAATATATTAGTAGGATAAAATAGCACGAGTATTTTAAAGCTCCGTAGGAGCGAAATAATTTACACCAATTGTAATTATAAAATAGTCAAAAACTATTTATTAGTTTCTTGCGTAGGAATTTGATTCGGCTCTTCCTTTTGAGAATCAATAACTTCAACAATCACAAATAAAACTAGGAGAATTAATAAAATCACCAAAAACACTTTTTTATTTTTGTACAATGGCGTTTTATATAATGGTTTGGTAGCATTTTGATAATTATACATTAACTTTTTAAAGTCTTTATGTTTATTTATCTGCTCTTCCGGCAACTCTTTTTGACGTTTATTAAATTTTATTTCAGTCATTTTTATTTTTATTGTATTAAAACAAATGATTAAGCAAAGCGCTACATCATTTTTTTTAATTTATCTAAAATACGATATACTTTCACTTTAGCATTATTTTCTGTGGTGCCAACAATTATTCCAACTTCTGCAAATGAATGTTTTTCAAAAAACCTAAGTTCTATCAATTGTAATTCTTTTAAATTTAATTTTTTAACAGCATTCATTATTTTATGCTGCAGTTCTGTTGAATCATTTTCTTTTACTTCAACAAGTATATTTAAAATACCATTCTCATCAATATTCACAAATCTGCTTGATTTGTTGTTTCTAAAGTACAAATTAATCTCATTAAAAGCTATTCGATAAAGCCATGCAGAAAAAGGCACTCCTTTAAACTGGTATTTCGAAATATTAATTAAAGCTTTAAGAAAAACTTGTGAGGTTATATCTGCACTTATATCTTCATCATTTGTTCTTTTAAAAACAAACAAAAATATTGATTTAAAATACCTTTCATAAAGCACAGCAAATTTTTCAGGATTATGTTTTGCAAGTTCTATTTCCTGCAACTCCTGTAAAATAACATTGCTTGATTTATGATGATTATTCAAAATACATGTTTGCTTTAGTTCATAATTCAAGCCAACGAAAAAAGATACAGATTATTTTAGTTTATTTTTTAACCAAGTATGAAATGGAATAAGCTCATTGCCAAAATGTGCCCATGAATGTGGTTTCTCTTTTTCATCTAATTGGATTAAAATAGAAGGGATTTTTGTTTTAGAAATATTAGCTGTAAATCCTGCTTTTTCCCATTCACGAAGTAAGATTAATATTACTTTATCTCTTTCTCTAATTTCTATCTCCGAATCGGAAGCTGCTCTTTCGATATATTTTCTTAATGAATCTATTGCAAATGATATTTCATCTATTTTATCTTGCTCAATAAAAATCATGATACTTAATAAACGTAATTGTACGTTCCAACCCGATTTATCTTTTTCAATTTCTAAACTGCTTCTTATTAATTCTGATGACTCTTTAATTTTATTTTGAGAAAAATAAACACAAGCTTTGTAAAAAATAAATTTATCTCTTCTAAATTTACCCGAATCAGAAAGCTCATGAGCGATCATAAAATTTGTTGCAACAAGTGCTTTTTCAAAATCTTGGTTATAAAACAACAAATAAAATTCTGATTCTTTGGAAATTAAATACATAAAACTATTTTCATTGTATGAATCTTGAGCTAATTCAACAGTTTTTATAGCTTTTTTATAATTCCCTTCAAAAGCAAAATATCTAGCCAAATTTTCATTAGCATATGACAAACGTTCTTTTGTGTAAATAATTCTATTTTCTTTTAATATGTCTATTAATTTTTCACATTCTTTAATTGCTTTTTTATAATCTCTAATTTCTTCGAAATAGGCAAATTTTAATATTTGCAAATAATATAATACCTGATAAGATTTGGTTAATTTGTAATCTTTTTCAATTTGTTTTATTGATTTATTCACATACTCCAACCTGCTTTCATTTGAATATGTTTTGATTAGATCGTTATTCAAAATAATAGAATGATAACAATCAGCAGCATTGAATACAGAATCATAACATTTATTATAAAATTCCATTTCTTTGTTTATTTTATCGAATTCTTCTTTACTTGATCGTATCCCATAGTAAAACTTTTGAAATGTTAAAACTTCAATTAATACGTCAAAAAATTCATTTTTTTTCGCTGTATTAACTATATTAGAGCAAAGAGTTGTTATATAAAGTGTTCTACTTTTAATATTTGGTCTACCTATAATATTTAAAAACAATAAATTTTTTTTTAATTTATATTTTATTACAAATTGTTCATTAAAATCATCGTTTTTATGAATATGTCGATTTAAAGTAAGTGCTTCCGATATTTTTTCAATCAATTCATTTTTTAATGAACTAATGTTTTTTGTTCCTACTAATGTTGCAATTAATTCTTCGTTTTCAATATCATTTTTTTTATCAATCAAATAATTAAAAAGTTTAACCTGCCTTACATCTTCTACTTCGGAAGAAGAAAGTTCGGATATTATTTTTAAATAATCTTGAACTGATTTTATCTCGGTTTTATTTAAACTTCTTATAAAATCAAAAATATAGTTGCTCATACATTAAGAGTCTGTTTAAATTTTATTTTTTTACTTGCAATTTTTATTTATGGGCACAAATAAAAACATTTTTTAATGAAAAAAATGCAGAATAGATGTATAGACATTTAATTTTTATATGAATTTTAACACTAAAAATCTGATTTTTAAATAGATAAACCCATGCGAACGGAAGGCTTATTTGTCCATGAATATCTGATTTTATTGTTTTTACTTTGTATCGTAATGATATAATATGATTTTTTCATGTTTGATTTATATTAAGGAATAGTGTGTTTTTTAATCTATTTTTATATTAAAATATTGATATTCAACACATTAAACCCATGCGAACGAGAGGCTTATTTGTCCATGGTTTAGATTTTTACTTGATGTTTCTTTGCAAAAGAAAATTTTAAGTATTAACCCCTAAATCTAAATTAAACATGAAAAAAGCATCTCGTATTATTGTTAAAGCATTTTTTGCTATCGTTCTTTTAACTACTGGAGCCGTAATTGTAAATACAAACGGTGTCAATACCGTAAGTGAGGCAAAAGCCGCAACCTATCAACAAGTGTATAACTATTTAACCTCAAGAGGCTATGAGGTTGTTACTTTAGCGCCTTATGCAAAATGTCAATGGTTGGCACATACTGTAAAAGGTGGAATACATTACTGGACTACTGTTTATGAAAATACTGCGGGAGAAATAATTGGTCATACAGATATGCCTTTGTAAAATTAAAATTTATACAAAATGATAAATATACAACTAGGTTCATCGGAGGGGCTATTTATAGCAGTACTTGTTTTTTCAGCCTTTCTTTTATTATATACTTTTGGTAAAGAGTTTATAAAAGAACGGTTTGAGTCTCAAAAAACATGGGAAGGCAATGTAGTATTAAAAGATGCAACAAATAGCAAAACAGAAAAAGAAGATTAGTTGTAAAAGCATACTGGAGCGCGCATAAGTTTAACTCAATCGAACTATCAGGGGTGATATTTCAAAAAGTTCAGAATTAAACTTGCGCTCCTCTTTTTAAAATTAGGATTAACCGCAAAAAGGAAAATAAATATGGTATAATATATATTTGGAGCGCATTATAATTTGTGTACCCAGAGTTTTTCCGTATCAGGGGTGATATATGCAAAAACTCAACACAAATTGCGCTTCTTTTTTTTGATATTAATTAATAAGGGCAATTTTAAAAATAGCGTTTTTCAATTACACCCCCAACCCTTCTCAATAGATGGCAATTGAAATGTTAATTTTTTAGAACTGCCCTTGAATAGATAGCTATGGTATATTTACAAAATTATTTTCGCAAAACATACGGAGTGCCCTAGGCACAATATATTACTAGAAACGGGAACATGGAATTTTCCTTTCAGTCGAAATAACATTCTTAATCTCTATCAAACTATTTTTCAATAAATATTTCATTCATGTAACCTTTTATTATTTTCATCGTTAAAGTATGTATATACATCGAAACACAATAAATTTATTTTAATACTCAATACTCATTTGAAAACGATTTCCTGAATACAGGTAGGAACACCCCATTGTTTTTAGAAAGAATATTTGAATGTAAACATATTCAACTTATTAAATCTTTAAAGCAATGGAGCGCAGTCTGTATTACACTAATTCGTTTTTGGCACTTACTATCGGGGTGATAATTCGTAACCAAAGAATTAGAATGGCGCTCCTTGCTTTAATCTTTTCTTTAGCCTTTACAACTTCTTACTCTATTACAGATGCCTTAAAAGTTAAAATTCAGAATACCACTTATTCTGATGAAACTGTTGTTCGTTTTTTAAGTACAGCCACCGAAAATTTTGATTCCAGCTGCGATGCTTGGAAATTTTTTAGTTCAAATCCGATTGTGCCAGCTATTTATACAAAAATTGATAGTATTTCTTGCCTTTCTATTAATGCACTACCTCCTCTTTGCCAAGATAGAACAATCGTGCTTTTTACAAAAGTTGGTAGCATAGGCAATTATACATTTACCGCCACAGAATTGGGTGCTTTTGCAAGCAATATTTTAATTTCTTTAGAAGATACAGAAACAGGCTATATTCAGGACATTAGAAATAACCCGACTTATTCTTTTACTGTTTCAGACACTGGAATCTATAATGCTAATAAGGAAAGGTTTGTTATTCATTTTTCCGTTGCAATTACTACTGCTATTCTGGGCAACCAAAACGCTAACACGTATCAAATATATTATCATACTAATAATGTGTATATCAAAACAAATGAAACAATAGAGAAAATAAGGATGTACGACATTTCAGGAAAACTTATCATGGAACAAGAGTTTCCAACAAATACAATTATAAAAATTGATGGTTTATTTCTTCCTTCTCAACTATTAATAGTTGAAATTACCTGTTTACAAATTAACTACAGAACAAAACTATTAATTTTTGATTATGACAATTAGAGTAAAAAAGTATCTACCTATCCTTTTTATTGTTTTCTTATGCTCTTGTTTAGCAACTAAAAAAGATACAGTATCCGTTGAAAATAGTAAAGAAACAAACGATACTTCTTTTTGTTATTTAAAAAGCTTTTGGGCAAAACCTATTCAAGGTAAAATATATATAAACTGGACTATTAAAAGTAATGCTCCAAATTATTATTTTGTTTTAGAAAAAATAACCAACAATGGCGAAAATGTAAGTGTTGTTGATGTAAAAAAAGGAGTTCCATCTCCTGCTGATAACGAATTGTTATTTGGACACATAGATACGGATAGCGTTAATACAGAAATAACATATAGAGTAAGTGCTATTTTATCGCTAAAACAAGGTTCTCAAATTGTTTTATACTCACAAAACAGAAATATGCTAAAGAATCAACCTAGTAGTGTTATAACAATAAAAAATAATATTTCAACGTTATTAAGTTCGCAAAAATAAAAGGGGGGAAAATGAATCACAACAAAATAATCAAGCTATTCGCTATAATTATATTTATTTCAAATTTTTATACATCAGCGGCTCAAAATATTTACAACGATAGTTTAATTTGTCTTGAAATTAATGGGATAGCCCTTTCAAATAAATTACCTTTGGATGGAGTAAATGTTAGGCTTTTTATGGAAAATGAAGAAATGGAGCTTACAGAAATTACTAGTATTGAGCATCACGATCACACATTTACATTAAAATTACAAAAGGATTCTTATTATACCATTGAAGTTTCAAAACCTGGTTATATTACTCGAATAATTTCAGTTTCAACAAAACTACCCAAAGATGTAAAAATAAAACCAATTTTTGTTTTTCAATTTGAAGTAGAAATGCCCAAAGAAAAAACCGTTACAGATGATTATTATTTGGATTTTCCAATAGCATTAATTGATTACGATGTAAATAAGGGAGTATTTGTTTCGCACGGAAAATATACAGCACACATAAAAAGCAAGTTAAATCAAAGCTTTAAAGAATCAAAAAATGCTGAAGGAACAAAAAAGAAATAGTATTACGCTTTTTTACATTTTAATAATGTTTGGCTAACGCCTATATTATCAATTTGTTCAACTACCTCTAATTTTGCATTTTTAACACAATTCAAAAATACATCCGAATGGTACATTTGGCTGTTACCATTAGCAATTGTAGTAAAATACAAAGATGATTGTTGCAATGAGAATGCACTTGCTTCATATTTTTGGCAATCCCACAAAGGTTCTAAAATATAAACAAAGCCATCATCATTAATTGCTTCATGGCATCGATTAAGTATCGAAATAATTTCTTTTTCAGAAAAACAATCTAAAAATTGACTCATCCAAATTGCATCATAGCCTTTTGGCAATTTCTGATTTTCATCTAAAACATTCGTTTCATGAAACGAAACCCTATCTGCAAATCCTTGTTTTTCTATATTTTGTTTTGCCATATTAACTTGACCTGGCAAATCAACAATAGTAATATTTACATCTTTATCAAATTTCACACATTGTAAAGCCCACTTCCCGGTATTACCTCCAATATCTAATAATTTTTTAGGTTTATTTTTAAAAACTAATGGTAATACAATTGGAAAAGCATCATCAGAATAAAAATGGTCGTAAGCAAACCAAGATTTTTTAACTTTTTCGGGTAAATGAGCCAGTGCTTCATAAACCGTTTTCCAAGTTCCAAAAACTTTTAATCCTTCAGGCTTTTGATTTTTAATGGAATCTTCTAAATTAAATAATCCTTTGTAACATACATCTTGCACAAAATCCATGTTTACTCGAGTCATCTCATCATTTAAAATAAAAAAACCTGTTTTAGTAAGTGTAAAGCGTTTATTATCATCCCATAATAAAACTCCAATACCTAAACCTGCTTCACACAAAACACGAACTCCATAGTGAGGCATTTTTGTTTTTTCTACAATTTCTTCTAACAAAATTCCGTTTTTACCAGCATCAGCAATAGTTTGCATGATTCCAGAATCTCTCAAAACACGAGTAGCTTGAAAAACAATTGGCGCATGTGCTATCCACTGTGCATATTCAATTGCTTCAAAAGCTGTCTTTTTTTCTTTCTTAAAAAATTTCATAAATTCTATTCTGCTTTATTTTTTTACAAAGATAAACTTTGGTAGCTAATATAAAAGTTTATCCTAAAATAAAAAGCATCAACCAATTTGGTTGATGCTTTTTAATAGTAATTTTTTTGTAAAAGCTGAGCTATACTATTTTTTAGCATTGCTTGTAACTTCATCAAATTCAAATGAAACTTTTTCTGATTTCATTTTTTCAGGTGTTGTTTCTGCAAAAGTGCCATTCCATTTTATCATCATATCTACTTTTTGCATATCCATATTTTTTCCACCTTCCATTCTATCCCATTGCAATTTAAAACTTTCTTTTTCGCCTTTCATAAGCAAAATAGGTTTTTCTTTTGTATTACCGTTTGCATAGCTTTTTCCGTCAGGCATTTCAACGGATGCTTTTGAAGGAAAAATTATTCCTACTTTATCTCCATTATAAGCTGCATCAAATTTTGCTTCTGTTTTATCTGTTTCTTTTGAAACTTTATTTACAACAACTTTATATCCTCCGGCATTAAAATCGTTTTGAGATGCTGGTAATTTAAAATCGGCTGCTGCTACAACAGTAGGATTTGATGAGATTTTATACAAGCCATCAACTTCATACGTATAATTTTTAATACTATTATAGCCTGGGCCTTTCAAATTGATTATCCATGTTGCATAATCATTCGGAGCAATTATTTTTGCTTTTTCTTTTATTCTTTCTTCTTTCCCATTAATTATGAATTTACTTTCTTCTGGCTTATACATGATATAATCGCCTGTCCTGTTGGTAATTTTTAATTTGAATTTTGTTTCTCCTGCGGTAGATACTGCGTTATCAATTTCGATAATTAAATCTGTTGTTTCAATTTTAAGATCTTTATAATAAAGCTTTTCATATTTAACTTCTTTTTGAGCAAAAAGATTATTAAATGAAATTGTTCCGACTATGATTAATAAAATAATTTTTTTCATTGCTTTGGGTTTTATTTAGTTAATACTAATGTTAATTGGAAATTATAAAACAAAATTACTGCCATTATTTTAAAATTGAACTTGTAATTATTCTACAAAAAAGAGAATATACTCATTTTAAGAACCAGAAACCATTGAAAACAGTGATTTTTATACCTAAAAATATGAGTTCATAAAATTCATATTATAGGCCGTTCTATTGCAATTTTATTTTTTTTAATTGTTGAAAAGCATTTTTCTCAATATCAGAAATTTTCAAAAGCAAGTCGGCACATACTTCAAAATCTGCTTGGTTGTTATTTGTTCTCCCTTTATAAATTCTGCCCATTTGCACAGCACTTTCGCGCCATAAATCACCTGCTTTTGTGAACTCTTCAGATACTTTTAATAATTGTTCGTTGGGTATATAATTATAAGCTTGTTCTAAAAATGCTGCATATAAAAAACGAAAACCTCCCCCTCCTGTTCCAATTTCTTCTTGCATGCGTACTATTTGTGCTAAATATAATCCTGCTTTTCTCGGTCCTAATTTATCTCTCCATTTTCTTATTTGTCTTGATGTATATGCAATCCCTGAAACACCACCAATACTTCCTGGTATGTGCAGCATTTCTTTTGCAGTTCTATTTATTCCTTTTACAATTCCTTTTCTAATGATATCATCTGTTACAGAATGTACGTTTTCTGGATAATAAACATGACCGTGAGGAGCAAGTGGTCCTTTTGCAAAACGTACTTTTATCATGTCTTCTTCTGATAAGGTAGTAACTGTTTCCATTACAGGGTCGCTAATTAAATAGTTCCCATTTTCTTTTCCATAGACAATTAAATTGTGTGCATTAAAATGAAAACGATATTCAGGAGGAAAATAAGGTAAATTAAAAACGCCAACTTGGCAACCAACGGGCTCTCCTTCTGCCATCTTTTTATCTAAAAAATCTTTTGCTGCTTTTTCATTGTTACCAAATTTTTTTCGAGTAACTTTTACTCCAAGCGACTTACATGTTCTGCTAAAAATAAATCCGGGCATACTCCTATATGTAATTGCCGGTCCGTTACTAATGGTTAAAAAAGGAATGTGTAAATAAAAAATGCCGGAACCCATTCCAAAAGCAAGAGGTTCTGTCATAAATTCTAATCCGTGATAACGTAATAAACTTGTGATTGCTCCATTTTCGCAATGTGCTGCTTGTATATGTTTAAATTCTTTTTCTTTATTCATATGTGATATTTTTCTTAGTTGTCATCCGCCTGAGACGGACGACATACTATCTTCATTGCTGTTTGTGCACGTTTAGTGCATGGCTATTTCATACTAACCTCTAAAATTTTTTAATTCTTCAACTGTAATTTCAAATGCTTTTGCATAAATGCTTAGTTTTTTTTCACTCAATGATTTAAATACAGTAGGTTTCATGTGTCTTTTTATCGACCAAGCCCAAAAACCAGTATAACCTTTTAAAACAGGCAAATCCATTAATTTTAATTCCATAAAATAATGGATCGGACTTTTCTCTCCAGCAGCAACAGCTTTTCTAGCATCTTCTACTCTTTCATTTATATCTTCCCAAGCATTGTCTAATGCTTCTCGTTTAACCTCCCATCCTGTACTCAAGCCTGTTGTATATTTTCCATCTTCATCTTTTACATAGCACAATTCTCGAGTCATTACTTTTAAAGCGCTATCATCCTGAGGTAATTCTTCTTTCTTCATTTTTTATTGTTTCTAAAAATTGTGTTTTTCAATTACCTTTCTTGCACCTCTCAATAGAGTGAAATGTTAATTGTTAGAACTGCCCTTATATTACTAAATCCATATCTTCCACTTTTTTGGCAGCTTTCTCAGCCGACAAATTTAAAAAACTATCACAAATAAGTTCAATATCTTTGTTTAGTGTATTTGCTTGTAATCTAGATTTTGCAACAATTGCAACCCCTACGTTTATTTCTGGTAAAAACTGTGCTGAAGTTTTTTTAATTTCTTCTAACACATCCTCATCAAATCCTCCTACATAAGAGATTGCTATACCAAGTCCTCTCCACATATTTATTTGTCGTTCAATAGAAAAAAATTCTATTATCTGTTTTGCTCTTTCAATACTTCCAGAACTACAATACCAAATACTTCTTCCTATTCCTTGGTCGTAATATTTTAAATGTGAATCATCAATTGTTTCATTTATCTTTTTATTTTTTACTGTAGCCCGATTTTTAAATGTGCCATCGTAATAACCAATTCCATCCAATACACGAGAAATCATATCAGATGAAATTAATAATTTAAATTCTTGAATGTTTTTATTTTCTTTAGCAAGCGCCCAACCTAAACCAACATGTATTTGAGAAGAATGTTTAGAAGAATTTTCTTTAACAAAAGTGTTCCATCTTTTTAAATCATTATTTTCTAATAAATCTTTCTCTGCAAGTGCCATAGCAATAGCTTCATAAGCAACAGAACTAAATTCATTGTCCACTTTTTGCAAATAGGCATGTACTTCCGAAAAATCAGTTGATTTAGATTCAAAATCTTTCGTCTCTTGAAAAAGATTTTTGATCTTTTCCATCTTTTCGAAAATTAGATTGTGTGAATTCATTTTATTTTTTTTGAGAAAACCACATCACACTTACATCTTTTTTGATAGACTCATCCACCGGCAAAGCAAATTCACTTGTTGTATCTATTTCTTCCGTTAAACTTATTGTATAAGGATTCACCTTCATATCCGAAGGCGTACCTTTTACCTCATTACTAATAATACGAAACATTTCTGCTGCAATTTGTTCGAGCATCTTCACATTAGAAGTAATTTTTACTAATAATGCTTTTGAGCTTCCATGCTGAACTTCAATTCCTTCCTGAAATTCACGCATATACATCAAATCAAAAGGATCGATATAACGATTATTAAAAATTTTATTTTCGTATGGTAACCATTGTAAAAACAAATCTTGCATACGTTTGTTTAAATTTTGAAATTTGCGCCCTACACCATCTTCAGAAACAAATAGTTCTTTTAAAACTTTTAAATCAGTAAAGCCTTTGTTTGTAAATAGCAAACATGGTACCGACCAATAAATAGCCCAATCCCAAAATATTTTCATCACCATAATTTGAGAACTGCCCATTAATTTATATTTGTCCTGATAAATTGGTAACCAACTCTCAAACCAGCGTAAATGAGTTTGTTCATATATTTGAGTACGAATGGTTATATCTTCTCCGCTGATATCGCGTAAAATTAAATCGCTCAACCAAGTATTGTTTAAAGAAATAAAATCGCTACCTGGCGAATAAAAAGGGTCCAAAAATGCTCCGGCTTCACCCGTTACTGCCCACCTGTCGGATGAATATATTCTTCCGCTATCGTGTGCAAAATGGCGCAATATTCTAAAATCAAGTAATTCTTCTTTTGGCGGGCAAACAAATTTTGCTGCTTGAGGCTCGTTTTTATTTATCCATTCAACAGCTTTTTCGTATGTATTAATTGTATCAAAAGGATGGATATCTTGGTCGGCAACAATTCCAATACTTGTGTTTTTCGAACCCAAAGGAATTACCCAAAGCCAATAACCTTTATCAATAAAATGTACTGTACTTAAATAACGAAGTTTAGGAGCAAGAAAATTTTTCCATTCTTTGTTTTCGCTCCAATCATCAATATCCACAACACCTTTTACTCTGTACCAAACTGCATTTACATCGTGTGGTGCTTTTTTCTCAAATTTTAATTTGCGTTTTAATAAGCTGTATCTACTTGTTGCATCCACCACCCAACGAGCTTTTAATCGTTTTTCTTCATCGTGGTGATTAAATATTACAGTATGTCCTGCTTCATCAAACTCAACATCTTTAACACGAGCCGAAAGCAAAAATTCTGTTCCTAATTCTTTGGTATGTTTTTCTAAAAAATTTTCAAATGTCCCTCTATCTAGCTGATGGCTTGGCACTGGAAGTTTTAATCGTGGACCTAATTCAACACGGTTTGATAATTCATCTTTTTTTCCATCATTAAAAAAGAAACGTAACCCATGCTTGGGTAATTCAAATTCTTCTAAATATGCTTTTAAATCTAAAACTTCACGAAAGTAATGGGTTGCTAATTCTACTGTAGATTCGCCTACTTTATGAGCAGCAACAGGCGCTATCGTATCTCGATACTCCATAACCAAAATGGAAATAGTTGGATTTGCTTTTTTTAATTGAATAGAAAGTGTTAGCCCAGCTAAACCACCACCTGCAATAATAACATCGTATTGTTTTTGCATTTTTAATAATAAAATCGTTTGTGATTTTACATAACAAAACTATGAAAATAAAGCAATGCGAGAACATTTTTACTATCTATTATTTCGTTGTTTTTCCGCCTAGTTTTGTTAATACACTATCAACAGGCTCCCACAATTCAATTTTGTTTCCGTCTGCATCCATAATGTGTACAAACTTTCCATAATCATACGATTCGATAGTGTCTAAAATAGTTACTCCATTTTTTCTTAAATTATTTACCAATCCTTTGATGTTTTGAACACGGTAATTAATCATAAATTCTTTTGTAGAAGGATTAAAATACTCGGTTTTATCAGAAAAAGCACTCCACTCTAAATAATTTATTTCATCTGGGCGATTAGCATTTCTGAATTCAAATGGAGCACCATATTTATCTATTGCTAATCCTAAATTTTTAGCATACCATTCTTTGGTTTCTGTTACATTTTTTGTTTTAAAAAATATTCCGCCTATTCCAGTAACTCTTGGAGCTGTGTCAATTACAGCTTCTTCTTTTTGTACAAGAAGTTCTTTTTTTGTTTCGGTAGTACAACCTACTATTACAATAGAAAGTAAAAATGCTTGAGCAATGTTTTTCATTTGGCTTTGTTTTATTTCAAACAAATATATAAAATTCGATTTTTCTTAAAAACAAAAAAACCTGTGTATTGCTACACAGGCTTCACTATTTATTATCAGGGGTATAAATAGCAAGAGTTTACGAGAAACTCATTACAAATGTATAAATTTTTTTTGAAAAACAAATAAAAATTAAAAAAAATATTTTTCTATATGAATTCAGACGTTTTTTATTTTTTGTTTCCTTAAAACCATTTATTTTTAATACATTAACAATTAATAAAAAATTACTGTTTCTGATTTTAAACAAGCATATTTTTTTATCGTAGGGTTAAAATATTTTACAAAAGTCCTTTTTGATACATCGCACAAATATCCATTGCTATTGCAACACTATAGTGTATTGCTACTCCCAACCAAATACTTTTACCTTTTAAGCTCAATACTCCTAAAACTATCCCTGCTATTATAGCGGCTATGGTTTCGGGAAATGGTTTTCCGAAATGTATCATGCAATACGGAATAGTCATTACAAAAACAGAGTAAAAGCCAAATGTTTGCTTTGTGCCGTGAAGCATAAACCCACGAAAGAAAAATTCCAATGCAAAAAATTGTATTAAATAAAACAATTCCCAAATTAAAAGATTAGGATAAACATTTTCGCCTTTTGATATATTATAAAATGGATATCGCGTCTGAAAACTTTCTGTTTGTGAAAAATACAATACTAAAGGAATCATTACCATAAGCATTAATAAGTACAATTTATAATCTTTAAATGCTTCTTTAAATTGTAATCCGTAATCGGAAAGAGATTGTTTGAAAACAAATTTTATCAAAACAATTGCTGGCACTAAATAAAAAAAACTTACTACACTCGACCAGTATAACAATCGGTACAATGAAGCATTAGCATTGAATGTGGTAAGTTCTTCAAAGGAATTGGCGAAGGAATTAAAATGAAAAGATTGTAATATATCCAATGTAAATTTTACATCACCAAAATATTTAATGATGCTGAGCGAACAAGCAACTGTAATGCAAATTACAACTGTTTTGTAATCAAACGTATTTGATTTTATTTGACTTTGTGATTCGGTAAAAGTAGTGGATACTATCTTTTTAATCATATTCTTCGTAGCCCAACCAACCGCTGTATGCAGCCGACACCGCTTTTAAATCTGTTGCTCCAGTATAACCAATTCGTTCACCTAAGTTCATTAACTTTTCTTTATTGATAGCTTCTTCATAATTCCCTGTTCGTAAATCAAACAAAAGATATTCTATTTCAGCATGTCCTTTTTTTAATAATTCTTTTGATGATTTATTGTCAATGCGTGCAATCATAAAATTTTGGTCAAAAGCAAATTCTGAAACATTGGCAACAAACACGCTATCATCAAGCATAACATCCGCAATATAATTGTACGAATCAAATCTTAAGGTGTAAGGGTATAAAAATGGTAAAGTCATTTTCCCATTTTCATCTGTTTTTACTTCTTCATTTTTATAAAAATCTGTTGGCACTTTTGTTCTTAATGCATCATTGGTGTATACATCTAAGCTGTCTAACCAATACTGGCGCTCATCACGCAAATAATCGGTTTGGGTATCATCGTAATTATTGTATTGAGAATTTTTAAACATCTCGGCTGTTTCTTGTACTTTATTTTTAAGAACATTTACCAATTGTACAACCGAAAAAATTACAATTGTTAATGAAATAACAAAACCAGCAGCCCAAATCCCAGCTTGCTGATTTTTTCCTCCTGCAAGTTTAATAATTGCAAATATTAGCGATACTAAAAGTGCTATTCCTCCAAGCACTATGCCGAGTATAATAAGTGAAAATGATGCTGCCATATCTTTTATTTTTATACAAAACTACACTATTTTTTGAATATCATTAATTGAAAGACTCACTATTGCTTAATGCTTTACCCACAATTCTATCAATTGGTAAAGTAAAATCATTTTCTGATATTTTGTCTATATCTATCCACCTAAAAGAAATAATATTATCCTCGATAAAATCATTTTTCTGGGTGCTTGTTTTTATTTTTAGTTCAGCAATTGGTTTTACTAGATAATAAATACTAATTATTTGATGAGAAGGATTGTATGCTGATGGAACAAAAAAATCTGTGGTATAAAAATGTTTTACTATTTCTACTGGCGTATTCGTTTCTTCTATAAATTCACGTTTAAGACAATCAAGGGTTCCTTCGCCAAATTCTAAACCGCCACCAGGAAATTTAGTAATGTTGTGTCCTTTTATTAATTCATCGCAAACCAATACTTGATTTTGATTATTTATTAAAATACCATAAACACGGATGTTAAATTTTTGTATTTGCATAAAACAAATGTAAATAGATTCAGTTTGTATATATTAAATTTCAGTACATTTCGCACTATTTTTATTCACATATTCAAAAATTTGAGTTTAGAAACATTATATAATCAATATAAAAACCTTGTTTACAATTTGGCATTGCAATATGTTCAAAACATTGAAGATGCTGAAGAAATAACACAAGATGTTTTTGTTTCTGTTTATCAAAATATGAGTAATTTTAAGGAGGAGTCGAGCATTTCTACTTGGATTTATAAAATAACCATCAACAAATCTTTAGATTTTATTAAAGCTAAAAATCGCAAAAAACGTTTTGCTTTTATGACTTCTATTTTTTTTAATAATTCAAACGATTTAAAACATGATACTCAACATTTTAATCATCCGGGTATAGCTTTAGAACAAAAAGAGGCGTTATCTATCTTATTTAAGCATATCAATGATTTGCCAAATAATCAAAAAACAGCAATTATATTAATGAAAATTGAAAATAAAACACAAAAAGAAACGGCTGAAATAATGAACATGAGTACAAAAGCGGTAGAATCGCTTATTCAGCGGGCAAAGGTTAATCTATTAAAAAAAATAAACAAGAACGAAGGAAAGTAAATTTAAAATCGTCTAACAATATAAATCAACGAACATGAATACTGATTTTGAAATATTAAAAGAAATAAAGCAAGTAGAAGTACAACCTTTTTTATTTACCAAAATTCAACAGCGAATTGAAAACAGAACACAAAACTTTGTTTCTCCAAAATTTGCCTTGACTTTTGTTTCGGTTATACTGGTAATGTTTGCTTTTGATTTTATAGTGATTAAAAACTATAAATCGGAAAACAAAAGTAACATAACAGAAAGCATGTCGTTAATGCCACAAAACCAATTGTACTAATGGATAAATCAAAACTATATATCATTATCATCATCGGTTTATTGTTATCAAATATTCTATTAATAATTTCGATGACCAACCATAAGCCTCATCGTCCGATGCATGGAGGACCAAGAGATGAAATTATTATGAAATTAAACTTTGATGAAAATCAAATACAACTGTACGATAGTTTAATAAAAGGACATAGAA
The DNA here is from genome assembly GCA_021155045.1 of Arcticibacter sp. GTDB lineage: Bacteria > Bacteroidota > Bacteroidia > 2-12-FULL-35-15 > 2-12-FULL-35-15 > 2-12-FULL-35-15. The sequence goes on along the minus strand of JAJNQB010000009.1, from coordinate 97,717 downwards.
AATCTATTGATGAAAAAGAAAATTCAATAATTGAGTTAAAAAATTTATTGTATTCTGAATTGAGGTCCAGTAAAATTAAACCCGAAAAAGATTCCATCATAAATGAGATTGCTAAAATACAAATTGAAATAGAACACATACACTACAACCATTTTGATGATATCAAAAAAATTTGCAAGCCAGAGCAATTGAATAATTACAATGAATTAATCAAAGAAATAGCGCGATTATTTTCAAAACCGCCACCACCTCCAATGGATAAACCAAGAAAATGATTTGTCGATTTTCTATAATTCTACTTTCAACTATTTACTTTTCATGTTACAGTCAGGAAAGTAAAACAATTTCAATTGAGTTTAATTCTAACAATTTTATGCTAGAAAAAACTTTTTTTTTAAAACACATTAATGATAGTGTAAAGATCAACACCCTAAAATTTTACATTTCTAACATCCAATTGTTTTAACAAATGCTCTCATAGCATTTTCGCAAACAAATCCTGTTATTACCAAATGGTTAATAAATACTACAGGTGTAAAAGGGAGGCATTATGTTTCTGGTAACTCAACTCCAATAAACGACAACGACTCATCAAACGTTCAAAAGGTTTTATATTCTGCTTCGTGGGCTTATATAAAAACTAAAGGTATTCCAGCATACATCACAGGACCTTTTTTAGATGGCAATCCATCACTTGCGTCAAACCAAAATGCAATTTTTAGGTTTCCTTTAACACCTACACCAAACACAGGAACATTAACGCCTACCACAGCTGGTAATATTGGTGTTTTTATTAATGGTGTTGCATTGTTTGATTACCGAGATGGTGTTTCTTGGAAAAACTCAACAAATTCTTTAGCTGGCGGACCACTGGGCGGAACTGGTGATGGAGTATGGAACAGAGATGCTGTTCCAGCTGAAAAAGCTGGATTTGATTGTTCAAAAGGGCATCCTGCGATGGGAAATTACCATCATCATCAAAACCCTTCTGCTTTTAAACTTGACCTGAATGTAATTTCTAATGTTTGTACATTATATGATGCTGATGGTTTATACGCAATTGACAGCACACAACATTCGCCATTAATTGGTTTTGCTTATGATGGTTATCCAATTTATGGAGCTTATGGATATGCAAATTCAAATGGAACAGGCGGAATAGTTCGAATGAAATCAGGTTTTCAATTAAGAAGCATTACAGTAAGAAACACCTATTACACGGGAGCTTCCGTTACAGCTGGACCCCCAGTAAATTCTACCTATCCATTAGGTTTGTTTCGTGAAGATTATGAATTTATAACTCATACAGGACAAGATGATTATTTAGATATACACAACGGTCGTTTTTGTGTTACACCCGAATATCCTGCTGGAACTTATGCATATTTTGCAACTGTTGATGCTAATTGGAATTCCGCTTATCCTTATGCAGTAGGTCCAACATTTTACGGAAATAAAGTAGCAGCAAAAGTTACATCCATAACAGAAGCCGTTTCAGTTTATAATCCATCGCCAACAGGAATTTCTCAAACAAAAGTAGATGAAAACAGCATTACTGTTTTCCCAAACCCCGCTAGTGATATGATAGCTGTTCAAATGGAAAATTTGGTTACTGAAGATATTGTTGCTAATTTATTTGATATTACTGGACGTTTGATCTATTCAACAAAAATATATCAAGGAAGTACAATGGCTTATTTTAATACACAAACACTTTATAATGGCGATTATTTCATACAAATAATTTCCAACTCAACAGTTGTTACTAAAAAAGTAGTAATAATAAAAGAATAACATCCCCAACAGTTGATTACAAAGCCTTTCTTCTGCTAAATTAAAAAAGCAGAAGAAAGATTTTTTTTGTTAAAAACAATGTTAATAATTGAAATGCTTTTACTTGTTTAGTAAGCAAGTAATTTACTATCATTGAATTGTCAATTATAGGGTGTTATGAACAAATTATTATATATATTTTTCGCTGCTGTTTTGTTTTTTTCTTGTTCTTCTGGCGATAAAAAAAATGCCGACAACAGAACTGTTTTTAAATACAACGAAATGGGGGGGCTTAGTTCTTTAGACCCAGCAAAAGCAAGTACATTTGAAAATATTTGGGCTGTAAATCAGCTTTTCAATGGCTTGATTGAAATGAATGATGCTTTAAAAGTTATTCCTTGCATTGCAAAAAATTGGTCAATTTCCGAAGATGGAAAAACATATTCTTTCAATTTAAATACAACTGTTTATTTTCACGACCACAACTATTTTCCTGACGGTAAAGGCAGAAAAGTAACGGCATCTGATTTTGTTTATTCATTTAATAGGTTATTAGACCCAAACGTTTCCAGCGCTACTACTCTATTAACTTATGTTGATAATACAAACCAAAAAGCATTTGAAGCAATTGATGATAGCACCTTTGTAATCCACCTAACTAAGCCTTTTACACCATTTTTGCGGATTCTTACCATGAAATATTTTTCAGTTGTACCACAAGAAATAATTGAAAAGTACGGTGAAGATTTCAGACGCAATCCTGTTGGTACCGGACCTTTTAAATTTAAAGTTTGGGACGAGGGCTCTAAGCTTGTTTTCTTGAAAAATGAAAACTATTTTGAATTTGAAGGGAATAATAGATTACCTTATTTAGACGCAATTTCAATTTCATTTATAAAAGACAAAGAAACTTCTTTTATAGAATTTTTGCAAGGAAATGTTGATATGGTTTCAGGAATAGATGCTATCAACACAGATGAAGTGCTAACGGCTGATGGGTTATTAAAAAAAGAATATGAAAATAAATTTGTGATGCAAACACAGCCTTATTTAAAAACCGATTATTTAGGTTTTTTAATTGATGTTAATTTGCCAATGGTAAAAAACTCTCCAACAAAACTTAAAGCATTACGCCAAGCTATCAACTATGGTTTTGACAGAAGAAAAATGGTTAAGTATTTAAGAAAAAATTTAGGAGTGGCTGCCACAGCTGGTTTTGTTCCTCCCGGTTTACCTTCTTTTAATGAAAAAATTGTAAAAGGGTATGAATACAACCCTGATAAAACAAGAGAATTACTTTTTTTATCGGGCTTTCCAGACGGAAAAGGATTACCTGAAATAACCTTAGCTACAACCGAACTTTATTTAGATATAGCCGAATACATTCAATCGCAACTAGGAGAATTGGGAATTAAAATAAAAATTGATGTACAAAAAGCATCCGTTTTATCGGAAGCTGTTGCACATACAAAACTTAATTTTTTCAGAAAGTCCTGGGTAGGAGATTATCCTGATGAAGAAAATTTTTTATCTCTTTTTTATTCTAAAAATTGGTGTCCAGAAGGATTCAATTATACCCATTATCAAAATCCACAATTCGATATTTTATATGAAAAATCTCTTGTAGAAATGAATGACTCTATTCGTTTTGGTTATTACCAACAAATGGATAAACTACTAATTGAGGATGCTCCAGTTGTTCCACTATACTACGATCAAGTATTACGCTTGGTACATACAAATATTCAAGGATTAACTTCCAATTCTATGAATATGTTGTCGCTTAAAAAGGTGAAGAAGGTAAATCAATAATTTCCGATAGAAAGCATTACTAAAGTACAAGCTTCGATTGTTTCTATTCCTTTTGACTGAGCTAATTGTTCAAACGCTGAATTTTCTGTACCAGGATTAAATACAATACGTTTAGGATGTAAACTAAAAATATAATCTTGCCACGCAGCCTGATTTTGCTGTCCAACGTACAAAGTAATTGTATCTACATTCTCTATAAAAGGTTTATCAGTTCTAATTTTTGTTCCGTTTATTTCACCATCTCTTAAACCAACAGGAATTACTTCATGTTTGTTTTTTTGCAAAGACACTACAGCTTTGTATGCGTAACGCTCAGTATTTGTAGATGCTCCAATAACAACTGTTTTTTTACTCATAATCTTTATTCCTCTGTATAATCTAAATTTTTATCATAACTCTCTTCCAATAAAAAAACCGAACCCATTGCTATTGGAATTACTACCACTCCAACAATTATTGCCGCCTGCAAAATCCCCATTGATGTTGACATATCTGACCACCATAAAGTCATTAATACAGTTGCTCCTCTCACAAAATTTGGAACTGTAGTGGTAACGGTTGAACGAATATTGGTGCCAAATTGTTCGGATGCAACGGTAATAAATACTGCCCAATATCCCATTGCTAAACCTAGTGAAAATGATATAAAATAAAACAATGTTGGAGTTACTTCTTTGGCAGAAAAATACCATGCACAAAATGCTGCTAACATTGTTAATGAAATGAACAATGCTTTTCTTCTTGATTTTAATTTTTGACTTAAATATCCAGTAATAATACTTCCGATTGCCGCTCCAGAATAATGAAACATAATTGACTTACCTGTATTAATTGGACCCGTAACATGCAACACCTCAGCAAATTCTTTAGAGAAAAAAATTAAAATTCCTACTACATACCAAACTGGAATTCCAACCAAAATACAACTGATGTATTTTAAAAATCGTTTGGTGTTGGTAAACAAACTCAAAAAATTTCCTCTTTTCACATTCAACTCTTTTATTTTATCAAACATGCCCGATTCATGAACATACACACGTAAACCTAATAAAGCCAAACCTAATCCTCCTCCAATCCAATAAGCTTGTTTCCAGCCCCACTCAGCAATTAAAAATGCTAATACAGCACCCGCAATACCAATTGCGGAAACTATACTGGTTCCCCATGCACGAGATTCTTTTGTCATTACTTCAGAAACAAGTGTAATACCAATTCCTAGTTCACCTGCTAAGCCAAAGCCTGCAATAAAACGCAACCAAGCATATTGCTCTAAATTTTGAACAAAACCGTTTGCAATATTTGCTAATGAATAAAGCAAAATGGTTAAAAAAAGTGTTGAAAGTCTTCCTTTTTTATCTCCCAAAATACCCCAAACAATTCCACCCAAAAGCATTCCAATCATTTGCATGTTTAATAGGTAAACACCCGCATCTTTAATTTGTCCTTCAGCTATTCCTATTGCTTTTAAGCTTTCTACACGCACAATCCCGAATAATGTTAAATCATATATATCAACAAAATAGCCCAATGCAGCTACAATTACTACAATATTAAAAGGATTTGAATTGTTGTTTTTTGTCATAAAATTTTAATTTGAAAAGCCTAAATTAACCTTTTATCATAAAACATACAAAATGTCGGCTAAATGTTAATAAAATAGATAAAATAAGACAAAAATAATGCAACTATTACTTGCTTTTTAGCATCCTTAACGTTAGTTTTAAACAAAATTTAAGCTGATCATATTCAACTAAAAAACTCCTTTTCATGAAAAAAAATTTACTTCGCTGTTTTTCATTCGTTATTTTCTTAGGAACTTTTATACACTCTAATCAAGTTTTTTCTCAACAAGCATCCACCTTACATGAACTTGTTTTAGAAATTCCTACGATAACAACTAAAAATTATTCTGAAATAAAAAATGCTCTTGTGGCAATTGATGGACTAAATTTAGTTGCTTACTGCGAAGACTACAAATGCTTTTTAATTTATTATGATACAACTAAAATTGAATCGGAAGATGCAATTGAAAAAGTAATTGAACAATTAAATCCAAGTTATAAAGTAAAAAAACGATTATACACTAAGTTTTCTGAGATCATTGGTGCTTGTAATGTTTTTCCTGCAAACAATATTGATACAACAAAATAATATTCACAAAAACGCTCTCTCAACTCTAAATTAAAATATTATGACTAAAAAACTACTACTTATTTTCAGTTTTACATTAGTTTTTGTATTTCAAAAACTGTCTTTTGGACAAATAGACTTTACTGTTTCAGCAGCTAGTGGCTCATACGTTGCAAATACTGCTCCAACTACGATACATGCGGCAGGCGTTGATGATGCCTTATCCGCATCACTTCCAATTGGATTTACTTTTCAATATGGTTGTGTTAATTATACCAATTTTAAAGCCTCATCAAACGGTTGGCTAACTTTCAATACAGCCGTTACAGCAAACAATGCTTTTAATAATTTAGCAACATCATCAGACAGACCTATTATTGCACCACTTTGGGATGATTTAGCTGTAGGTTCCGGTGGAACTGTAAATTATAAACTTACAGGTACAAGCCCTAATCGTGTGCTTACTGTTGAGTGGAGTCAAATGGAATGGTCTTACTCTGCAACAACTTGGGGAATCGGTTTCCAAGTAAAACTATATGAAACTACCAATGTAATAGAATTTATTTATAATAGAAATGGAACCGCAGGAGCTAATCTTGTTTCTCCTTCTGCTTCCATAGGTGTTTCAGGAACAACAGTAGGTGAGTTTTATTCTCTTCAAGATGTTACAGCATCTCCCACCTACTCAACAACAACAGAAACTACTAATCTTTCTACAAAACCCGCAACTGGTCAAATTTATAGGTTTACACCACCTGCAACTTGCTCAGGAACTCCAACAGCAGGAACAGCCAATGCAGCCCCTACAAGCATTTGTGTTGGTTCAAGTTCTTCACTTACTGTTTCCGGAAGTACTACTGGCTGCGGATTAACCTACCAATGGCAATCAGCACCTGCAGCTGCTGGACCTTGGACAAATATTACTGGAGCTACTTCTATTTCTTATGTTGCATCTCCTATTGTTTCTACCTACTATAGAAGAGTCATTACATGTGCTGGATCCGCAAACTCCTCAAGTGTTTTGGTAACTATTACAGGAGCTCCAACTTATGCAACTATACCATATAATCAAAGTTTTGAAGGTCCGTGGTTAAGTGTATGTTCTACAAGAGAACGACCTGATGTATCATGGATGAATACCCCAACTACAGGAAATGCATCTTGGCGTAGGCATGACGATGGAGTTGCGGGTGCTACTTGGAGTTCAAATAGCGGTTTGTACACTCCAAATTTTTCTGCAGGTTCATATTCTGCTAGATTTCACAGTTATGATGCTAGTTCAGGAACACAAGGATCTTTAGATTTGTACGTAAATTTGAGCCCTGCTGGAACAAAATCTCTGTGTTTTGATTATATAAACACATCTGGAAGTGATGTGCTATCAGTACAACTATCTACAGATGGTGGATCAACTTTTCCAACAACTCTTTTAAGTTTAACAACTGCTGCTGCTTGGTCAAGTCAAACAATTAGTATTTCTTCTACTTCAGCAACAAGTGTTATTCGATTTATTGCTACAAGCGATTACGGTGGTAGTGATATTGGTATAGATAATTTAAGTCTTTCGTTACCTTCGCCACCAAACTGTGCCACATACAATTCACCAACAAATGGTGCAACAGGTATTATTTGTGGCATAAACGCTATATTAGATTGGAGTGCTCCAACTGTAACAGCATGTAATCCTGCATCCAGTTACGATGTTTATTTTGGAACTGCTGCAAGCCCTCCATTTGTTGTAAACCAAACTGGTTTAACGTATAACCCAGGAACCTTATTACCAAGTACTACTTATTATTGGAGAATAGTTCCAAGAAATTCGGCTGGCCCTGCTGTATGTGCAACTGTTTGGTCTTTTACCACTGGTGCTAGTTTTTCAGGTTCACAAACTGTTCCTCCTATTTCAGATGATTTTGAAAATTGTTTAGATTGGACAATAGTTAATGGTGCTGCTGTTAATAAATGGATTTTAGGTAGTGCTACTAGTAATGGCGGTACTAAATCAATGTATGTTAATAATACTGGAACTAACAACAACTATGCTCATACAGCATCTGTGGTACATTTTTATAAAGACATAACTTTACCTACAGGAATGACAACGTCATTAGCTTTTGATTGGAAAGCAGATGGAGAAAGTTGCTGTGATTATTTATATGTATCATTAGTACCAACTACTTACACTCCAACAGAAGGAACTGCTATTCCGGGTACTTATATTTTAGGTAACTATAAATTTAATGTTCAAACAACTTGGCAAACATTTAATTATAACCTCCCAAGTTGTGGAGGAACAACAATGCGCCTTGTTTTTACTTGGAGAAATGATGGAAGTGTTGGAACACAACCTCCAGCAGCTGTTGACAATATTAATATTGTTGCTGTAAACACAACAGGTCAAACATGTGCAAACCCAGTAAATATTATTTTGCCATACAACAGAACTGGCGAAAGTACAGATTGTATGATAAACGATTATACCAATGCAAGTACATCATCATGCGGAACAGCTTTTGAATCTGGGCAAGACAGAGTTTACAAAGCAGTTATTGGAGTAGCGGGTTGTATTTCTGTTAATATTACTAACGCTAATGATAATTCAATTGGCTTTCAGGTTTATAATGGCTGTCCAGATGTTGGTGGAACAACCTGTATAGGAAATTTTGGAGGAGCTATTGCTGGTTCTTTAGCAGGCGATATAAATATTCCTGCCCCTGGAACTTATTATTTTGTTGTAGATAATTTTGCTGGTCCTACGAGTGTAAATTACGATATTTCGATAAGTGCTCCAGGAGGAAATACTGCTAACGATTTACCTTGTAATGCTACTGCAATGACATTAGGTATTTCCTCAAATGGTGATAATACTTGTACAAATGCTACTGGAGAACCTGCTAATCCCGCTTGTTGGGGTACTGGTGCTTTAAATACAGTTTGGTATGCAATTACAGTTCCCGCTTCTATGGACGTTTACATAAGAACAACAGCAATTTCATTACTTAACACTCAAATTGCTGCTTATACAACTACGAATTGTGCAAGTGCTGCAGCATTTACTATGGTTGGTTGTAATGTTAATGCACCAAATTGTGGTTCATCCACCAACAATACGTCAGAGTTACTTTTAAATAATGTTGCTCCAGCAGGAACAGTACTCTATATCAGAGTTGATGGCTTTGGTAGTTTAACAGGCTCTTTCTCTATTCTTGCAATAGATGGTAATAATGGCGCTGCCACATGGCCTACTGTACCAGGACAAGACTGTATGATGTCTAACCCTGTTTGTAACGCAACCATGTCAGTTGGTAACCCTGGCTATTTTAGTTTTGGAAACATTTGTGATTTCCCTACAGGAAGTACTTGTCTTGCTTCTGGAGAAAGAAGTTCAGTATGGTACACTATCAACATCAATGCAAATGGAAACTTAACTTTTGATATTGTTCCAAATGATTATGGGAATCCAAATCCAATAACAGGACAAGCAAATCCTGGTTATACTACTCAAGGTTCAGAATCTGATTATGACTGGGCTTTATGGAAGATTTCAGGATCAGGTTCAACTACATGTGCTGGAATTGCAGGTGGAGCCGCAGCTTTAAAATGTAATTACAACTCGCTGGGTGTTACAGGTTTATACGGAACAACCGATGGAACAAATAACCCTGCGTACCCTGGATATGGAGCAGCTTATCAAAGCCAGCAAGCGGTATTAAATGGGGAAGTTTATATTTTAGTTGTTTCGAATTTTGCTAATAATTACGTTTCTGGTTTCTCATTGGTATTTGGAGGTTCTCCGCCTCCCATTGCAATGACAGCAACAACCACATCTGTAACTTGGGCTGGAACAACCAATACAAGTTGGAATCAACCAGGCAACTGGAGTAATGCTTGTAGTGCACCTAATTGTGCCATAGATGCTACAATTACTACAGGAGGTGCACAGCCAGTAATTACAGCTAATTCTACTGTTAAAAACTTAACAATAAATGCAGGAGCGACACTTACAATAAATGCAGGAGTTACTTTAACTGTGTGTGGTAATTTTACAAATAACGGAACGCTGATTGCTTCTCCTACTTCCACCATCTTATTTGATAATGCATCAGTAACACATACCATTTCAGGAAGCGTTACGGGCACAAACAGATTTGGTAATTTAACAATTAACAAAACAGGTGGTAGCGTACAATTAGCAGCAAGCACTAATTTTGAAATTGCTGGAAATTTCACAACAATGAACGCTACAAGTATTTTAAATGTAAATAACAACTATTTAAAAATTGGGGGGAATTTTAATACGGCAAGTAACGTTACACTAACTAATTGCCCTACAATTGAATTTAATGGCGTTATTCCTCAAACATTTACAAACACTGCAGGAACGCATGCACTTACTAATGTTGTAATGAATAACACCAGTTCTGGGATAACATTAACAGGAACGGCATCAAGTAATATGGTGCTTTCTGGAGCACTTACATTAACCAATGGAGTTATCTATACTGCAACAACACCTATTTTAATTATGAATGCTGGATCAACAGCAACATCTGGTAGTGCTAGTAGCTTTGTAGATGGTCCTATGCAAAAAATTGGAAACACTGCATTTGTTTTTCCAGTTGGAGATGCATTTAATAGATGGATGAGAATTGCAATGACAGCACCTACTACTTCATCTACATTTCAAGCACAATATTTTTATACTCCTTATTCTACTTTAACTCCAATGGCTGTAACACCAACTCCTGTGTTAAACAATGTTAGTGCAATAGAATATTGGCAATTCGACCGAATAGCCGGAACAGGTAATGCAAGCTTAACTTTATATTGGCAAAATGCTTCTAGTAGTGGAATTAATAGTTGTGCAGCATTACAAGGAGGTGATTTAGTTGTAGCGCGTTGGAATGGAAGTGCTTGGGAAAATAGAAGTAATACAATTACAGGAGGCATAACAGGATCTTGCGTAGGAACAAGTGCAGGAACAGTTACATCCGATCCACTAACTGCTTTTAGTCCATTTACATTTGCTTCTAAAACAGCAGCATTGAACCCACTTCCAGTTGAACTCATATCTTTTACTGGTGAAAATTTTGGTTCTGAAAATATTTTAAAATGGACAACTTTAACCGAAACAAACAACGATTTTTTCACACTTGAACGCACATTAAACGGATATACTTTTGAAACACTTGGAGTTGTTGATGGTTATGGTTCAGGAAATAGTACTACTAGACATGATTATAATTTTATTGATGCGCATCCTGTAGAAGGTATGAATTATTACAGACTGAAACAAACAGATTTTAATGGAGATGTAAAATATTACCCTGAATTGGTTGCAATAAATTATACAAAAACTACTGATTATGGTTTATATCCAAATCCTGCGAACAATGAAATTATGATTTACACATCCAATTCAAAAGACGAAACTGTAAATATTCATATAACTGATGTTACAGGAAGGGTAATGTTACAAGAATCTACTCTAACATTAAAAGAAAAAGGACTTAATGGCTCAAAAATTGACATTAGCGCTTATCCAAATGGTATTTATTTTATTATGATAAACGACCTAAACGGAAAACCTATTTCTCAAAAAAGATTTGTAAAATCAAAATAAAAATAAAAACATATTAAAGGGCAGTTCTATTAAAACTATCTGATAAATCGGATTTTATCGGACTTTTTAACCTCCCCAGCTATATTTAGTTTAGATGCGTCTAATTAATTATAAAAAAATGTTGAAATTTTATTTGAGTTTTTTTTTCTTTTTATTCTACATTACTTGTTTCAGCCAAAGTAATCAGCAAGCTAAAATCGACCCTTTAAATAATCCAGTTATACTCAAACATTATAGCATGATTGATTTACAGAATCTTAAAACTCAAGACTCTGTAAAATATAATACTATAATTTATTATTATACAAATTCATTTATTATTGAAAAAATAAGTTGTGCTGACTGCATAGATGTTGATATAACATTATTTGATGTTTCTGTATATGAAAATTTAAGACTACAAAATGAACGATACACAAGAATTGTAGAAAAATTTGGCGTAAAAGTAACTTTATTATCAGTAGACGAATTAGTATATAAGATGCCTATACACAACTGATTAAAATATGAAAAAAATAACCTGCATAATTTTATTTAGTTTTTTTGCTTTTCTTTGTTCAAATTCTTTTGCACAAACATTTTCAAATGGAACTGATTTTGCTATTCCCGATAACAATGCTACGGGTATCAGTTCAGTCATTAACGTCTCTGGCTTAGGAACATCACTTAATTGTTCCGCTCCACTTGGTTTGCAATCAGTATGCATAAAGATAAGCCATTCCTATGATGCAGATTTAGACATATTTTTAGTAAGTCCGAATGGAACAACAATTGAATTATCGACAGACAATGGAGGATCGGGCGATCACTATGGAAGCAACACGGCAAATGATTTAGGACCATATACTTGTTTTGATATGAGCGCAGCAACAGCAGTTACGGCTGGTGCAGCACCTTTTGCTGGTACTTATCGACCTGAGGGTGATTTTATTTTTGCTAACAATGGTCAAAACCCAAATGGAAACTGGACACTAAGAGTTTACGATGATGCCGGTGGAGATATCGGAACTCTACTATATTGGCAACTAACTTTTGCAACCTCAAGTATTTCTTGTGCCACATCTGGAGATTTTTGTACAAACTCTTTGCTACTAACACCCGGAGCAGCTTGTTCGCCCACAGCAGGTAGTACAAGCTCTGGATTTACAAATAGTGGGATGGGATGTGCAACAGGTAATGCTGATGATGATATTTGGTATTCCTTTGTTGCAACAGCTACAAGTCATACAGTTTTGGTAAATGGAGCCGCAAATTTTGATGCTGTATTAGCTGCTTACACATCTTGCGGAGGCTCTACACCGACAGGAGGTGGGTGTGTAGATGCAACAGGAACTGACGGAAATGAAACTATTACTATCACAGGTTTAACAATTGGTCTAACATATTATATTAAAGTCCATGATTATGCAGCGGGTGGTGGTGATTTTACGATTTGTATTACAAGCCCTGGTCCTCCTCAATGCGCAAATTACACAGGACCAGCAGATGGAGCGGAAATTTGCATTTCGACTGCCACTTTATCTTGGACTGCCCCTTCAGGAGGATCACCACCAACTGGTTATATATTATATTATGGGACTGATAACCCTCCAACAAATATTGTTAATGGGGTAAATCTTGGTAATGTTTTAAGTTATAATGTAACTGGTTTGACTGTAGGCACAACATATTTTTGGAGAGTTATACCAACAAATGCTCAAGGAAACGCTATAAACTGTGCACTTCAAAGTTTTACTCGTTCCCAATGTATTAATATGAGTAATGGAAGTACTACTACTTGTAATGCTGGTTTTTTTGATCAAGGAGGACCTTCTGGCAGTGCAAGTGATAATTCCAATCTTATTTATACTGTATGCCCAGCTACTGCAGGTCAATGTATTCAAGCAACATTTTATAATTTTAGCACAGAAGCTAATTATGATTTATTATACATCTATAACGGCAATTCCACAGCTGCGCCACAGTTACCAGGAAGTCCGTTTTCTGGAAACCTTGCGCCTTTTTCAGTTGTAGGTTCTGCTGCAAATCCAACTGGGTGTTTAACTTTTAGATATATTTCTGATGGAAGCGTACAATCAACTGGCTGGGATGCTTCATTGATTTGTGCACCATGCAGCAGTGCACCAACCTATCCTCCTCAAGACTGTGGAGGAGCAATTACGGTCTGCTCCAACCAATCCTTTTCAGGCAATAGTTCAGGACAAGGAATTGTAAATGATATAAATTCAACTAATAGAGGATGTTTATCTACAGAACATCAATCTTCTTGGTATTATTTTTCTCCCGCTACATCAGGTAATATTCAATTAACGATAGCTCCAGCTAATGGTACTGATGATTACGATTTTGCGATATGGGGACCTATGGCAACAATAGTCTGCCCGCCTAATACCGCACCTTTCCGATGCTCTTACTCTGCTTTAGGAGGAAATACAGGACTTCTGACTGGATCAGGAGATAATAGTGAGGGTGTGGGTGGAAATAAATGGGTAGAATCTATGAATGTAATTGCTGGTCAAAGATATATTATGGTTATCGACAATTATTCCACATCGAGTCAACCATTTAATTTAAATTGGAATTTAACCGCAGGCGCAACCCTAAATTGCACCCCCTTACCAATTGAACTAATAACATTTACTGGAATTCGAAAAGATAAAAAAAATTATCTTGAGTGGAAAACACTCTCTGAAATTAACAATGATTTTTTTACCATTGAAAAATCAAAAGATGGATATACTTTTACTGAATATGGAACTGTAAAAGGAGCTGGTTTTAGCACAACAACAAAAACATATTCCTTATTTGATTACTATCCTCACAATGGAATTACATACTATAGACTTAAACAAACCGATTTTAATGGAGAATACACTTACTCAGACGTAATCTCAATAGAAAATACATCTAACGAAATCTATGTAGATAACATACATCCTAACCCTACAAATGGTAATATTAATTATACTTTTTATTCCACGCTTGCAGGTAATATAACAATCGAATTTTATGACTTGTTAGGAAAATTAATATTATCAGAAAAACAAATGGTAATAGAAGGCAATAATACACTCTCTTCAAAAACTGAAGCTTTTGAAAAAGGAATTTATTCCATGAAAGTAACATTTGAAAAAACAGGTTTCTCGGCTATAAATAAAATTATAAAAAATTAAATTTTTATTTTTTATAAGAGGCTTCTGTTAAATTAAACAGAAGCCTCTTTTTATTTAGAATATATATAATTACATTTGCTTTCCTTATTTTAAAAATGAAAACAACTAATTATTTATATCTATTCAAACTATTTTTGTTTGTTGCTTTAATTTCAAACACTATTAATGCACAGCCATTAACTGCCAATGCTGGCGTTGATCAAATGTTGTGCCCAAGTGGAAGTGCTACAATTGGCGCAACACCTGCAGCGACAGGAGGATTGCCTCCATATACTTATACTTGGACTCCTAATTGGTACTTAAGTAGCACCACAACTCCAAATCCTATTTCCTCAACTCCAGGCTGGGCAGAATACACACTAACAGTAGTAGATGATACAGGTGCTGTTGCTACCGATAAAGTAATTGTAAATATGAATAATATTGCATTTGTTGATGCAGGAAATGATACTAGTATTTGTGAAAATAGCACTGCTCTATTAGGAAAACCAACAAATGCTTCGTTGCCAGGCGTTACGTATGTTTGGACACCAACAAGCACTCTAAATAATCCAAATATTCCAAGACCAACTGCAAGCCCTGGATTAACCACAACAACTTACAGCGTAACCATGACATCAACAGGTTGCCCTCCAAAAATGGATCAAATAACCGTTTACGTAATACCTACTCCAAATATTGATGCTGGTCCCGATACAACCATAAGAGAAGGACAAACAGTAACACTTCATGCTACTGGTGGTTTTTACTATGCATGGAGCCCACAAAATACATTACGCTATTATTATACAGCCGACCCAGATGCCGAACCCATTGTTACTACAACATATTATTTATATGGAACAGACCCAAGCAATAAGTGCCCGGCATACGATTCTGTTACGGTATTTGTAACAAAAAGCAATCAAATTGTTATCTATAATACAATTACACCAAATGGAGATAATGAAAACGACACTTGGTATATTGGTAATATTTTAAAATTTCCAAACAATACAGTTGAATTGTATAATCGTTATGGCAAGTTGGTTTACAAAACAAATGCTTATACAAATAATTTTAATGGAAAAGTAACAGGACAAGAATTGCCTGCAGGAACGTATTTTTATAATATTAATTTGGGTGAAGAAGGAGATAATGCAAAATTTAACGGAACGCTTACCATTATAAGATAATTGATGCAACACGTAAAATATATTTTAAAACTCATAATTGGTGTTGCAATTATTTCAAACACATTAACTGCACAGCAACTACCGTATTATACTCAAAATAAAAGCAATGCTTTTATGATTAATCCTGCTTTAACTGGCACCAAACGTTTGGTAGATGCCAGAATGAATTATCGTATGCAATGGCTAGGCTATGAAGATGCTCCACGTACTTACACTTTTTCTTTGCACAGTAGATTTTATAAAGGGAAAATGGGTGCTGGTTTGTATTTTATGCAAGACAATATTGGACCAATGAAAAATTCAAAAATTGGTGGCGCTTACGCATTTCATATTCGCTTTCCTGATACTGAACTTTCAGCAGGTATTGGAGGCAATGCTTCTAAACATACATTAAATGGGGACAAATTATTCTTACACAACACACAAGACCCTGCTATCAACCAGTTTTTAACCGACAAAACTTGGACAGGAGATTTGAATGCAGGAATTTATCTATACAACGATAGGTTCCATGTTGGAATGAGCGGATACCAAGTGTTACAATCAACAGCTGAGTTTTATAAAAATGATACAACAAAAAAAGGATTGTTTAAATATGCAACTCATGTAAATTTTTCATTGGGTTATAATTTTTCTCAACATCCTGATTTTGTTTGGGAAAGCACTTTATTTGCAACCTATACAAATGGAGTTCCTTTTAACTTAGATTATACACTCCGATTACATGTAAGAGAACAATTTTTTGGTGGAATTTCAATCAGATTAAGAGATGCTATAGGATTACATTTAGGTTATAGCTTTTTAGAGAATTTTCAAATCAGCTATTCTTATGATTTGCTCATTAGCAAGTTTCGAAACCAAAGTAGTGGAACACATGAAATAATGCTTGCATTTAGTTCAAATTTATTCACAAAAAAGCTAGGCAGGATAAACGATAAATTTTTACATCAACGTTACGGTTATATGTTTTAAATAAAAAGCGAACAAATTTTGTTCGCTTTTTATTTTTTTACTTCTTATCTTTCTCTTTTTCCAGAGCATCAATAATACCTTCTATTTGTTCACTATCAATACGTTTTGCTCTTATTATTTTGTTTTCATCTAAAACATAAATAACAGGAGTACTATAAATATCATATATCTTTTTTGTTACAGCCCTTTTGTAATCATCTGTTTCGCATACATTTATCCAATTCAATTGATGTTCCTTTACAAATTTCTTCCACTCTTCGGGCTTGTCTTCTGTTTCTATTGCATAAACTTGAACTCCTTTTTGTTTTAATTTGTTTTTATATGCTTCTGCAAGTTTTGGAATTTCTTTTTTGCAGTGTCCACAGCCATGATCCCAAAATATAACAACCGTATATTTTGCCTTAATATCATTGATAGAAATATATTTTCCTGTACTATCAGGCATATTTATCAAGGGTGCTTTTTTACCAATTAAAAGAGGCTTTAAAGTATATGCACGATTTGTAATTTTATACAACTGAGTTGAATCAACCCAATAAGCCTCTTTGGTCACATAATACATATCTACCATGTGAACAAAAACAGCATCCATTCCCATTATGTTCGAGCTTTCATAATTGTATGTAAGCCAATAAACAATATACTTAAACACTTCTTTATTGGCTTTTGATTTTTTAACCAAAATATCAGTAGAAACATTAATTGAGTCGGGAGTTTGAGGCGTTAACTTATCCATATAAAATTTAATCTTATTATGAAAAACAGGAGTGTACATTAATCTGTCGTCAGCAAAATCCCAATTGTCCCAATAATGATATTTATAATAACGGTAAGAAAAAGTGCTGTCTTTTCTTCCATTTGCTAAAATTGGAGCTTCTGGAACTTCAGGTTCATCCATAGCTTTAAATAATTTTGCGACAAATGTTTTAGGATAATTTTTTATAAAATTGCTCTTGTACTCTTTAATTTCTTTTTCAAAAACCAACAATTTATCCTGAACTATTTTTATTGAATCTTTGTTTCTTAATGTTTTTAATTCGCTGCGCAAAGGTTCTACTTGTTTTTGTTTTACCTGCATATAAGTCTGGTATTCATAAAAATATTTATTTTCATCAGAACCTTTTATTTTAGTTGTCTTAATAAAATCAGTAGTATCAGTTTCCAACGAAAAATGTTGTGTCCCATCCATAATAAAATCAAAATATTTTTTTGTTGGCAACACAAACAAATAAACGCCTTCTTGTAGTTTTGAATCGCCCTTAAAAACAACCTCTCCATTAGCATTTGCTTTTGCCGAATCTTTAATATATTGTTTTTCGCCATAATAATTGGCTAACAAACACATTGCCCCTTCTTTTAACCCTTTTACTGTTATTTTTATATCGTAGCTTTCTTTTTTTTGAGCAGATGTACATAAAGTAAAAATAAATGCTAAAAAAAGTGTGAATGCTAATTTTGTATTTTTCATAATTTAAAATATTATAATTATTTTATTTCAACTTGCAAACCATCTCTGTTTACAAATTCAATTTCGGCAGAAACAAGTATCTGTTTCTCTACAACTTTTACGCCACAATTTACGGGATGAGCATATAACTTTTTCATAGTATTATCAGGCATTGCAAAGCTAATTTCAGACCCCATTGTCAATGGTCCATCAAAGGTAAATGGTGTTTCAAAATACTTAGCAATATTTACATCCCATAGATGCTTAACTTTTCCAAAAAACATAATATTTAATGGAAATTTTGCTTCTGTGATTTCAACATAAATTAAATTTGTGGTTGGTTCATAGCAAATCTCAACATCACCCGAAACATGCATTAAATAAGTATATTTTCCTACTGTTACTTTAACATCTGTTAAAAATTCTGCTTTATTTGTATGCAATTTTATTTGAGGATTTATCAGTGTCCAATCATAAGTACCTTCAATAAACATAAATGAATAGATAGATGTTCCTTTAATTTCACCTATAGCAGTAAACAACTTATTTAATGTTGTTTCTTTTATAGAAATAATAATATCTTGATTGGCAGCAACCTTATTTTGAGCCAGTGAAAACAACGAAAATGAAATAAAAACAAATACCAAAATTATTTTAGAATACTGCTTCATTAAAAAAAACGTTTTTACATTTTATCTGGCATAGTAATCCCTAAAAGCCCCATCGCCTCTTTAATTGCTATTCCTATCGTTTTTGAAAGATGTAATCGAAATAGAATGAAATCTTTTTGTTCTTCTTTTAGGATTGGGGTATCGTGATAGTATTGACTATACTCTTTTGCTAAGTCATAAGCATAATTGGCTACCAGAGCTGGATTTAAATCGTTTGCAGCTTGATTAACCACTTGATTAAACTGATACAATTTAATTATTAACTCTTTTTCTTTGGGCAACAAATTAATATTATGCGTAAATACATCTAAATCATTAAAATTCCAGCCACCGGCAGCTTTGCGAAGTAATGCTTGTATTCGAACGTAATTAAATTGAATAAATGGCGCTGTATGTCCATTAAAATCAATTGATTCAGCAGGATTAAACAACATTTTTTTCTTTGGATCAACTTTTAGCATAAAATATTTTAATGCTCCTAATCCAATAATATTAAAAAGTTGCTTTGCTTCTTCATCAGATAGTCCATCAATTTTGCCTAATTCTTTTGATGTTTTTTCAGCAGTATCAATCATTTCTTGCATCAAATCATCAGCATCTACAACTGTTCCTTCCCTCGATTTCATTTTACCTTCAGGCAATTCAACCATACCATAAGATAAATGTTGTAATCCTTCAGCCCAAGAATAACCAAGTTTTTTAAGTATTAAAAACAAAACTTTAAAATGATAATCTTGTTCATTACCAACAGTATAAATAAGTTTATTAAAATTTGTTTCTTTTTCTCGTTGTAATGCTGTACCCAAATCCTGCGTCATATAAACCGAAGTACCATCTGCTCGCAACAATGTTTTTTCATCTAACCCATCAGGAGTTAAATCAATAAAAACAGAATTATCATCTCTTCTTTTAAAAACATTTTTTTGTAAGCCAACTTCAATAATATCCTTACCTAATAAATAAGTGTTGCTCTCGTAATAAATTTTGTCGAAATCAACTCCAAGTTTTTTATAGGTAATGTCAAACCCACTATAAACCCAACCATTCATCATTTTCCATAATGATAAAACTTCTTCATCTCCTGCCTCCCATTTTCTCAACATATCTTGAACTTCCAACAGTATAGTAGCATTTTTTTCTGCTTCTTCTTTTGATTTGCCTAATTCAATTAATCTTGCAACTTCAATTTTATATTGTTTATCAAACTCAACATAATATTTTCCTACCAAATGATCGCCTTTGATACCTGAAGATTCAGGAGTTTCATTGTTTCCCCATTTTTTCCATGCCAACATACTTTTACAAATATGAACGCCTCTATCATTAACTAAATTGGTTTTTATTACTTTATTACCAGCTGCTTTTAAAATTTCTGCCACCGAATATCCCAACAAATTATTACGAACATGTCCTAAATGAAGTGGTTTATTAGTGTTAGGAGAAGAATACTCTAACATAACTACTGAAGCATCATCTGCTATTTTCGGATTAACAAATGATTTACCATTTATTTGTTTAAAATAATTCAACCAAAAAGAATTGTCGATTACAATATTTAAAAATCCTTTTACGACATTAAACGCAGCTATTTCAGGTGTGCTATCTTTCAAAAAAATGCCTATCTCATTCGCTGTTTCTTCAGGCTTTTTTTTAGATATTTTTAAAAAAGGAAATACAACTAAAGTCAAATCGCCTTCAAAGTCAGGATTTGTTTTCTCAAAACTAATTTTTTCTGCCGATGCTCCATAAAGAGAATTTAATGCAGAAATTGTTTTTTCACTTAATATATCTTCAATTTTCATTTCTAGTGTAATGGAATGCAAAAGTATTAAAATTAGAGGTAATTGGTTATTAAAATTATAGGCAAATTGAAAAACAATTTAAAAACATAAAAATTATGTACTTTTGCACCTCATGATAAGTGAGCTAAAAAATAGAATATCACAAAAAAATTGCATTATTGATGAATCCTTCAAAGGCAGTAATTCTCAAAACTATATTCTTGTTTTAGAAATTAGTACTAGCGAATTTTATTTTACTGTTTTTGATTCCGTTTCAAAAAAATACATTGCTTTTGAATCCTACGAATTTGATAGTTCATACAATTACGATTTATTAGCCGATTTATTTTCTGTTGTTGAAAGCCAAAGCAGCCTCACTTCGCTAAAGTACAAAACAGTAAGCTGTTCTATTGTAAATGAATTAGCCACATTAGTTCCAAATGCGTTGTACGAGGAAGACAGAAAAAAACTTTATTTAAAATTTAACACACAATTACAAGGAAACGAATTTATTTTGGTAGATAACATTGAAACAATCGATTCCAAAAATATTTTTGCGCTACCTCTTTCCATCAAAATTAAAATTGACAACCTTTTTTCTAGGGTAAATTATCATCACTATTCTAGCTCGTTAATTCATGATGTAACATCGCAAAACAAAAATGTTGATAGTGCTAAATTATACATTAATGTAGAAAAAAATCATTTTGAAATTTTATTTTTAAACAAACAAAAACTTAATTTTTATAATTCTTTTAAATACACCTCGGCTGAAGATTATATTTATTACCTACTTTTTGTAATCGAACAATTATCATTAAACCCTGAACACATAGAACTTTTCCTATTAGGTAGAATTGAAAAAAATGATGCTATCTATTCTATTACCTACAAATACATTAAAAATGTAAAGTTTGGTAGTAAAACTAATAGTAATGACTACTGTTATCAACTTCAAACATTGCCAAAACATAGTTATTTTACAATTTTTAGCTCTTTTTATTTATAATGAGAATTATTAGTGGCAATTTCAAAGGACGCAATATTCATACTCCTAAAAATCTACCCGTTAGACCTACAACGGACTTTGCCAAAGAAAGTTTATTTAATATTCTAAACAATTTAATTGACTTTGAAAATATTAAAGTTCTAGATTTATTTGCAGGAACGGGCAATATTAGTTATGAATTTTTATCAAGAGGCAGCGGTGATATAACCTGCGTAGATTTAAACTTTAATTGCACCAATTTTATAAAAAAAACATTTGATGAATTACAATTTAGAAATGGAAAAGTTTTTAAAATGAATGTATTTTCATTCCTAAAAAATGAAACATCTAAATACAATTTAATTTTTGCTGACCCACCTTACGACATAGAGGAAATGGAAAGTATTCCCAGTTTAATATTTGAAAAAAATTTACTTCGTGAAAATGGAATATTGGTAATTGAGCATGGAGAAAAAACAAATTTTTCAAACTATCCACATTTTTCGCAACATCGAAAATATGGAAATGTAAATTTTAGTTTTTTTGAGCAATCAACAAACCCTAACTAACAACATACTTCCCCTCTTTATCTACACTTATTTTAGGTAATTTTTTATTTTTTTCGAAATAATCAAACACTTGTTTTAAATTATTCCAAAAAGTAAGTAATAAAGTTTTATTAGCATATTCATCTGCTATTAAATCCATTCCTTTTTTATCAAACTTTACAGGAAATATATGGATTGGAATAATTTTTTGCCCACTATCTTTAGCCTCTACAGCTAGGATATAAACTTCTTTGATATAGTTATCTGTTAATGGGATACACCCAATGGTAACACAGTTTCCATGAATCATAATATCCCCTCCCAAATTACCTTTTCCAATAATTTTATCACTTTCATTAGGATAACTAACACCTAAGGATAAATGGTAACTGCTATAAGGATTAAAAACAGCAACATTGTAAAAGCCTTCAGGCACCTGTCCATCACCTTGTTTGCGTTTGGGGCCTAAAATACCCGAACTACTACAAATTTCATACGTTTTAAATAATTTATACTCAGTAGCAGTCTTTGATTTCAACCAAACTTCAAGTACTTCATTTTGTTTGAAAGCTCTTATATATAAATCAAAAGAATTAGCATCAACTCCTAACTTGGCAATATCTTTTTTCAAATTCTCCCATTTTTCAGAATAAGCAGCTTTTACTCGAGGCAATTTTGCTTGTTGCTCCTTAAACGACTGTGAATAAAGCATTTGTGAAAAAAACAACAGTACCAAAATCAATCTTTTTATCATAATGTTAATTTTTAAGTTAATAACCTTCCTCAAAAGAGCTATTTAACCAACTAAACTTACGTATTTTTGTTGTAGAATAATACAAAAATCAATGAAAAATGTAATATCAACCCTTAAAAACAAGTATTTGCTAACACTTCTAGGTTTAGCAGTTTGGGTTGCATTTTTCGATAAAAACGATATTAAAACTCAGATGGACCTCAGAAAAGATGTATCAAAGCTAGAAGAGGAACGAAATTATTTTGCCACTGAAATCAACCAAATAACAGCAGATATTAAAGAATTAAACACCAACCCAGCAACCCTCGAAAAATTTGCTCGCGAAAACTACCTGATGAAACGCGACAATGAAGACATTTTTGTAATCGTTGAAAAATAAAAAAGACGAGCAAAAATCAATATTTTATCCTTTTTTTTTTTCTGAAATAAAAAAATCTACTATATTTGCACTCCTTTTTCGAGAGGATTATCAAAATTTATTAAAAATAAAGAGTCATGAGCGCAAGTACATTATTACAATATGCAGTAGAGCAATTAACTACAAAAGCTAATCACCCTAAGTTTAAAGCTGGTGATACAGTTACTGTTCATTATAAAATTAAAGAGGGCGATAAAGAACGTATCCAGCAATATCAAGGTGTTGTGATTCAACGTAAAAATTCTGGAAATACTGAATCTTTTACAGTTCGTAAAATGAGTAACGGAGTTGGAGTTGAGCGTATCTTCCCAGTAAACTCTCCTTATGTTGATAAAGTAGAAGTTAACAAAGTAGGTATCGTTCGTAGAGCACGTTTATTCTACTTACGTGATTTAACTGGTAAAGCTGCTCGTATTAAAGAGAAAAAACAATAATTTTTGTTATATAATTTGTTAAACCTTTCCTTCAAAATAATTTAGGAAAGGTTTTTTTATTAATATATAAAAACTAAATGATTATGAACTTCAAAAAAAGGCTTGCACTTATTGGGATGCTAATCTTCTCAATCAATTTATTCGCACAATGGACGCAATTAGCTGTTAATTCAGATGGTATACGAAGTATTTTTTTTACATCTGCCGACACAGGATATGTAGCTGGTGAAAATGCAAAAATTTTAATGACGACTAATGGTGGTTTAAATTGGAGTTTAAAAAATAGTGGTGGTCCAGAATTGAAAAAAATAAAATTTCCTTCAAAAGATACGGGCTATGCTGTAGCAACTTTTGGAGGGTTATATAAATCATTTAATGCTGGTCAATCTTGGTCTTCAAGCACCTTGCCATCTGGGACATTTTATGGAATGGATTTTTATAATACAAATCTAGGGTTTCTTGTTGGGCAGGGATCATCAGGGGGAGCATCTATTTTTAAGACCTCAGATGGCGGAACTAATTGGAGTGTTCTAGATTTTATTCCTACTTCTGAAATTACGGACATACAAATGCTCTCTCCTTTATTAGGATATGCTGTTGGATTTAATTTTTTCACCTATGAAGGCCACTTTTATAAAACTACCGATGGAGGAAACTCTTGGACGCCACAAATCATTTCAATACTACCAAATCAGCTAATGTTTAACACTGTCTATTTTACAGATTCATTAACAGGATTCATTGGAGGCAATATATATGATAATTCAATTGCATCTGATTATATTGGGGTAATTTATAAAACAACAAATGGAGGAAGCAGTTGGAATAGCCAAAACCTAACTAATGTGAATGTAATAAATGACATGCAATTTATTAATGATACAATTGGTTTTGTCGCAGGAAACCTTTTTGGATCAACGGGATGTATGACAAGTGCTGTTTTAAAAACCGAAAACAAAGGAAATACTTGGTCGTTACAATATACAGGTCCTTCCATTTATGGAATTGGTTCCTTACATTTTCCGAATGAAGATGTCGGATACACAATGGAAAGATGCAATGGAACAGGTGCTGTTGGAGGCATTTTAAAATATAAAATAGATGAAAATTGCTTTGCTCATTACTCTGTATCTGTCGACTCTGCAACTTCAACATTTACATTATTTGTTGATTCTACTACTGCTAGTCAAGCTGTAAGCTATTTTTGGGATTTTGGAGACGGCTCCACATCAACCCTTGCAAATCCTTATCATATTGTTAATATTGATACAGTATATAATGTGTGTATGAAAATATTCAATTCGCTTGGAGATTCTTGTACCTATTGTCATTTATTAGGAAAAGATTATTTATCAAATATAATTAGAGACCCAGGGTTTACTATAAATATAGAAAACCCCAGTGTCATAACAGTTGTAGAACAAAACAATTTAATCAATGATGATGTTTTTTTATATCCCAACCCAAGCTCTGGTGTTTTTAACATCTCTTTAAAAAACAAAACTAATAGTCAAAAAACAGTTGCAATTTATGATATGTTAGGAAAAATGATCCTTATCTCAAAAAGCACTTCGAATGAGATTACTCTTGATTTATCTGAGTCTAAGCAGGGATTTTATTTTGTCGAAATAACTCAAAATACAATTACGCAGAGGATTAAATTATTTAAAAAATAATAGGTTAAAAATAATAATGACCATTCAAGAAGAAATAAGCAGACGTAAAACATTTGGCATAATTGCCCATCCCGATGCTGGTAAAACAACATTGACTGAAAAACTATTGCTCTTTGGTGGAGCTATACAAACTGCTGGCGCTGTAAAATCTAATAAAATAAAAAAACATACCACTTCCGATTTTATGGAAATTGAGCGCCAACGTGGAATATCCGTTGCTACATCGGTTATGGGTTTTGAGTACAAAGGCATAAAAATAAATTTATTAGATACTCCTGGTCACGAAGATTTTGCTGAGGATACATACAGAACACTTACCGCTGTGGACAGCGTAATTATGCTTATTGACTGTGCTAAAGGTGTTGAACCTCAAACACGCAAATTACTGGAAGTGTGTAGAATGAGAAATACACCTGTAATTGTATTCATAAATAAATTGGATAGAGAAGGAAAAGATCCTTTTGATTTATTAGAAGAAATTGAAAAAGAATTACGAATTGATTTACGCCCATTGAGTTGGCCCATTAGCATGGGAAAAACATTTAAAGGTGTTTATAATTTATATGAAAAAAGTTTAACACTTTTTAATTCTGGTGAAAAACAAGATTTAGAAAACTCCATACAAATAAAAGATTTGAATGATGGCACTTTAGATAAGCTTATTGGTGAAGATTATGCTAATACATTAAGAAGCGATGTTGAATTATTAGAAGCTGGATATCCTAAATTAGACAATGAAGAATATCTTGAGGCACTTGTTTCTCCTGTGTTTTTCGGAAGTGCTGTAAATAATTTTGGTGTAAGAGAATTATTAGATAGTTTTATTGAAATAGCTCCCTCCCCTCGCCCACGCTACACAGAAACAAAAGAAATTAAACCTGAAGAGAAAAATTTTACTGGCTTTGTTTTTAAAATTCATGCTAACCTTGACCCTAAACACCGCGACAGAATTGCATTTTTAAGAATTGTATCAGGAAAATTTGAAAGAAATAAAAATTATTTTCATGTACGTGAAAATAGAAATATGAAATTTTCAAATCCTACAGCATTTATGGCGCAAGATAAAAATGTTGTGGATGAAGCTTTCCCTGGTGATATTATTGGTTTATACGATTCATCTAACTTTAAAATTGGAGATACATTAACAGAAGGGGAAAAAATAATGTTCAAAGGTATTCCTCAATTTTCGCCTGAATTATTTAGATATGTGGTTAATAAAGATCCAATGAAAACAAAACAACTAAATAAAGGCTTAGAACAATTAACAGATGAAGGCGTTGCTCAATTATTTACTAAACGTACCGACAATAGAAAAGTACTAGGAACAGTTGGCGCTCTTCAGTTTGAAGTTATTCAACATCGACTAAAAAGTGAATATACCGCATCTTGTGATTATGAACCCATTTCTTTATACAAAGCTTGTTGGATAAGTTCAACAGACAAAAAGAAATTAGAAGAATTTATTTTTGAAAAAGCACACCACATGGCTAATGACAAGGAAGGAAGACCTGTGTTTTTAGCAGAATCGGCTTGGGCTTTACAAATGGCTGAAGAAAAAAATCCAGATATCAAGTTTCATTTTATTTCTGAATTTACAGACAACTAAAATTTGTGTTTTTCATAGTCGCTAAGCTTATTCAAATCTTGCGCTACCTTTCCTTGATTTGTATCAGAAAATACACTAACAAATTTTGCTCCATAAATTAATTCTTTATAGGTAAAAGAATACCGTGTATTTACATTTTGCGAAAATGTATCATCAAAGCCTGTAAGTAAAATTAAAAATTCTGTATCTGTTTCTTCAAAATCTTTTTCGGTCATGTCATAAATAGGACTATTCTCATCTATTGGATGATTGATTGTCCATGTCATTGGAAAGAAAACAATTTTAGGTAATTCTAGTTCTAATGTCCTGAATCGCCTGATCTTTATTCCATTTTCAATTTCAAATTTTGCAACAGTAACTCGGCATTGCATATCTGTCAATTGACTATTTCGCATTTTATTTGCTATCCTAAACTGAAAAGCTTTTCCTTCTTTAAAAGGTGCTATAATTGCATTTTTACTAAATAATATTTTTGATTTAGGGCGAGAAAATCTCCCATAAAGTAAACCAGTAAATAAAGCAAAACCCATAACCCCTATCAATGCCTCTACAGCAGCAATTGCATTAGCTGTATGCGAAATTGGACTAACACGTCCAAAACCAACAGTAGTTGATGTTTGTGTGCTAAAATAAAATGCTTCAACAAATTTATCGAAATTGGAATTGGCTTCAATTCCAGCCAAACCTTCCATTCCTGTTGAATAATATAATGTTGCAAAAAACAAGTTTAACAGAATAAAATATGCTAAAATAATTGTATTGAACTTTAACCAACTCATACTAATTAAAGCATGATAAACACTCAACGATTGTACTCTTGATTTTTCTATTCTATGAATGTTGAAACTTCCATCTTTGTTTATAAGCCTATCTGTTTGTGAAGATGTTTGGGTTCCAAAACCTAATTCATTTTCTTCCTTTTTGTTTTTCATTTTTATTGTACTTCTTCCACAAATATAGAATTTATTGATAATTTTGTTACTGTTATTAAGTAAACTCGTTTCTTCTTTAAAAAGGTTTAAGGATGAAGTTAAAATTTAAAATATGCAATATATAGGTGATAGAATAAGCATAAAAGAACTTGATGGTGGAGAATTAAGTATTGTTATAGTTGCTTTTAAAAACAAAACAAAGAACTTGTTTCTTTTCCTATGGTTTTTTGCGTGGACTATTAGTGGTATTATTGTTTTTACCCAATATTTTAGCTTAACGGATGAAAACACAAAAATTGCAATTATTGTATGGCTAGGATTTTGGGCATATTTTGAGTACAAAATTTTTAAGGCAATTATGTGGCGATATTATGGAGTAGAAAAAATAAAATTGCGTGATAACAAGCTCCAATACAAAAAAGAAGTAGCCGGAAAAGGAAAAATAAAATCTTTTGATTTTGATTTTATTAAAGATTTAAAGTTAGTTCCTAAAAAAGAGGATTCTTTTTTTGAAACCGTTAATAACTCCTATTGGTCTGTTGTTGGCGAAAAAATTAGTTTTGACTATTACGGCAAAGAAATAAAATTTGCGATGCAAATTACAGAGAAAGAAGCAGAAGAACTTTTGAAAATTTTGAAAAGAAAATTAAAGTAAACAATAAAAAAATCCCTCGAAAGTTTCGAGGGATTTTTTTATTTTAATAATAAGTCATTCGCCTTACTTCAGAAATATGTTTTGAGAAACGTATAACTTGGCGAGTATAACCATATTCGTTATCGTACCAAACATACAATACAATATTTTTACCATCAGGACCTACAATAGTAGCCTGGCTATCAAATACCGAAGGACAAGGATTACCAATTACATCCGTAGAAACCAATTCGTTTGAATTCATATATTGAATTTGTTCAACCAACGCTCCGTTTAATGCTGCATTTTTAAGAACTTCATTTACTTCTTCTTTGGTAACATTTTTATCAATTGTCATGCTTAGTATTGCTAAAGATACATTTGGTGTTGGTACACGTACAGAGTTAGCAGTAAATTTTCCAGACAATTGAGGCAATACTTTTTTCAACGCACTTTCTGCTCCTGTTTCTGTAATTACCATATTTAAAGCTGCAGAACGACCTCTACGGTATTTTTTATGGTAGTTATCCAATAAATTTTGGTCGTTTGTATAAGAGTGAACTGTTTCAATGTGTCCACGAGAAATTCCTAAATTGTTATGAATTACTTGCAAAACAGGCATAATAGCATTGGTTGTACAAGATGCTGCAGAAAAAATAGAATCTTCTTTTATGTTTACTGTTTCATGATTTACGCCATGTACAACATTTGGAATATCTTTAGCTGGTGCTGTAAGCAGCACTTTCGAAATTCCTTTTGCTTTTAAATGACGACTCAATTCTGCCTTATCTCTAAAAACACCCGTATTATCAATTAATAAAGCATTGTTTATTCCAAAGCTTGTATAATCAACATCTTCAGGATTTTTTGCATCAATCATATAAACAGTATGTCCGTTTATGATTAAAGCTTTTTTATCTAAATCTTCAATAATTGTCCCAGGGAAAACACCATGAACAGAATCTGTACGTAGTAAATCTGCACGCTTAATAATTTCTTCATTGCTATTTCCTCTTGTAACAATTGCCCTTAATCTTAATTGTTCTCCTTTTCCTGCTTGAGCAATTAATTCACGAGCAGCTAAACGACCAATACGTCCGAAACCAAATAATACAACATCTTTAGGAGTAATGTTATGTTTTTTACCAATTAAATCAACCAATTTATTGTTTAAAAAATCTTCAACTGTTTTAAATGTTGTTGTTTCTTGTTGTCTTTCAAAAGCTAATTTTCCAATATCTATACGAGAAGGGCAAACATCCATTTTAGAAATGGTTTGAGCGATTGAAAGTGTTTCTTCTAATGTTATAACTTTTTTAACAATGTTTTTTGCATAGTGATGCAAGTTCATTATTTCGCTTGCACTTCTATCAACCAATTGATTTCTAAAAAGAATAAGCTCAATCGACTTTTCGAACCAAAGCTTTCCAATAATTCCAATTAATTCAATTGCTGCTTTTTCATGATTTATCCAATCATTTAATTCTGCTTCGTATGAACCTTTTACTTTTCCGTTTGTTGGTTCCATTGTTTCAAGTGTCATGGTATTTTTAGACTATAAATTGTTTTGTAAACATTATTGTTTTGTCAAAAGTAAAAAAAATAACCGCACATTATTTCAGTTATTTTTGGTTATTTATTAACTGAATATGTGCGGTTGGCATTTACTATCAGGGGTATAAAGCTTTATCCTAAATATGTTTTTAGTAGTTTACTTCTGGAATTATGACGTAATCTACGTATTGCTTTTTCTTTTATTTGGCGAACACGTTCGCGAGTTAAATCAAATTTTGCTCCTATTTCTTCTAATGTCAATCCGTGATTAACTCCTATTCCAAAAAATAATTTTACTACATCACGTTCTCTTTCAGTTAATGTAGATAATGAACGTTCGATTTCGCGTTGTAATGACTCATTTAACAAACCATTATCAGCACGAGGAGAATCATGATTTATTAGAACATCTAACAAGCTATTTTCTTCACCATTTACAAAAGGAGCATCCATAGACACATGTCTTCCAGAAACGCGCATTGTATCTGCAACTTTATCTTGTGGTAAATCTAATAATGTTGATAACTCTTCGGCACTTGGTTCGCGCTCAAATTCTTGTTCTAATTTAGAAAATGCTTTATTTATTTTATTCAATGAACCTACTTGATTCAAAGGTAAACGAACAATACGAGATTGTTCAGCTAAAGCCTGAAGAATAGATTGGCGAATCCACCAAACTGCATAAGAAATAAATTTGAATCCACGTGTTTCATCAAATCTTTTTGCTGCTTTTATTAAACCTAAATTTCCTTCATTAATTAAATCGGGTAAACTTAAACCTTGATTTTGATATTGTTTAGCAACAGAAACAACAAATCGTAAATTTGATTTTGTTAATTTTTCTAATGCTACTTGGTCTCCATCTCTGATTCTTTTTGCCAAAGCAACTTCTTCATCGGCAGTAATCAATTCTTCGCGTCCAATTTCTTGCAAGTATTTATCTAAAGAAGCGCTTTCGCGGTTAGTAATCGATTTGGTTATTTTGAGTTGTCTCATTGTAGAATATTATCGTAGTTTAATAATAATTTGATTATGCAAAGATAATCTATAAAGCTTTGTTATCCTATTTTTTAATGCTAAAACTTTTAATTCAACTATCTGATTTTTAATTTGTTACAATATTTTAGACAGAGTTTTTAAAATCGTCTATAAATTCCTTTTTTTTGCCGATGAAGTTAAATGCCTTGCTATTAAAGTCCAAAACCATAGTATGCACGCATACCATTTGGATAAACACCTTCAATTAAAACCCCTCCTTTTTTGTTCTCAAGAACCGATTTTATATCTTCGATTGTAGCTACTTTCTTTTTATCAACACTTGTAATGATAAAACCTTCTTTTATCCCTGCATTTAACAATTTACCTGCACCTAGCTTTGTTATTTTAAGTCCATTATCTATGTTTAATTTTTGAAGTTCTTTTTCAGATACTTGTTCAAACACAGCTCCTAATGCAGAAACAACTTCAATTTTTGGTTTTTCAACTACATCCGTATTTCCATTTTTATTTTTTAAAACAATAGCCAACATTTTCTCTTGATTATTGCGCTTTAGAGTAACATTTACTTTATCTCCAGGGCGGTAGCGACTAATCTGCTCCTGCAACTCGGGAACATTGTTAACATTTACATCAGCTATTTTTGTTATAACATCTCCTTCTTTAATTCCAGCTTCTTCAGCAGAACCACCAGCAGTTAATCCATTCACAAAAACTCCTTTTATCTCATTAATATTTTTTTCTTTCGCCAATTTAGCATCTAAATCACGAATGCTCACACCAATAAATGCACGTTGAACTTCGCCAAATTCAACTAAATCAGCAACCACTTTACGCGCAATATTTACTGGAATTGCAAATGAATAACCAGTATAAGAACCCGTATTGGAAGCAATAGCCGAATTAATACCAATTAATTCTCCTTTTGTATTTACCAATGCTCCACCACTATTTCCCGGGTTTACAGCTGCATCTGTTTGTAAAAACGATTCAATCGGATTTAAACCTTTTGAAGGATCGTTACCAATAATATTTATGTTTCTACCTTTCGCACTTATGATTCCTGCAGTAACAGTTGATGTTAAATTAAAAGGATTACCAACAGCCAATACCCATTCTCCTACTTTTACATTATCAGAATTTCCGTATGTCATAAAAGGCAAGTTAGTTTCTTTAATTTTTAATAGTGCTAAATCTGTTGTTGGATCTTTTCCTATTACTTCAGCAGAATAGGTTCGTTTATCATTTAAAGTAATTTCAATTTTATCTGCATCAGCCACCACATGATTGTTTGTTACAATGTAACCATCTTGCGAAATAATTACTCCTGAACCCGTTGAAGTTGGAGCTTCTTGTGGGCGTTGTGATCGACCAAAAAAATCACGAAATGGATCATATAAATATTGATTTCCATAATTAAGCGGATATGTTGTTTTAACATTTACAACAGAATGAACGGACTGTTCAGCGGCAATAGTAAAGTCAATAGCATTTTCGGGTACTGAGCTATTCACACTAACATACTTTACAGGCTGACTTGCTTGCCCTATGTCAGTTCGAATTTCAGTTGTTACATTTTTTTTATCAAAATAATAATTAAGACTTAAGGCAGTTGCTCCACCTAAAATTGCTGTCAAAAAAACTGTTGCTAACTTTTTCATAACATCTCCTTTTTTTATTTTCTAAATTTATGGATAAAGATTCGAGAATTACTACGCAAATTTTGTTCCTATATTACATAAAAACCTTATTTTTAACATAGATTAACATAGATTCGGAAGTATGTTTAACTTTGCAAAAAATAGTTTTAAAAGAATATAAATTGAGTACTCTAAAAGAAAAAACCCAAGTATTTATTATAGGCTTACTAATAGGATTATTGGTTGCTGGAGGTTTTTTTCTGTTTAAACTCGATGACTATTTTAAAGAATTAAATTTCTATAAACATTTTGCTGAAAATTTTTCGTCTGAAAAAAAGGCAGAAAAAATGGAAGCTCAGAATGACAAAAAAGAAAATAAAAAAGAACAAAATCCTAAAACAACAAAACAAATTGAAAAAGAAACAGTAAAAACCAAACCTCTTCATAGTGATACGACTAAATCCATTTTAATTGATTCTGTTGTAACTAACAATATTGACCCAGAAGAGATAATTGTAAAAAAAGATGAAATGATTAACTCTAAAACACAAGAGATAATTAATTTGAATCCAATAGCTAAAACAAACATCTCAAAAGATTCATTATTACACAAAGTAAGCGGTATTAATGAAGGAAAAGAAGCTAAGCCATTTTTAAATATAGAATTTTGGCAATCTCCTTTGAATTATAAAGGATATAAAATGAGTAAGTATAAACTAATTATTTATGGCATAAATCCTACTGACCCATTTAAATTATTTAAAATAGATGAGTCTGTTTATTTAAAAAGCAATTCATCAATTTATAAGTTAGACTATACTTTTGAATTTAAACCTTACGAAAAAATTACTGATGAAGGAATCATAAGCAAACTAAAATAATCTTTTGAAAATTATATTTCATAAATATCAAGGCACAGGAAACGATTTTATTATCATTGATAATAGAACAAATGTATTTGACAGAAAGAATAATTTGTTAGTAGCCAAGTTATGCGACAGGCGATTTGGAATTGGCGCTGATGGATTAATGCTATTACAAAGCAAAGCTAGTTATGATTTTGAAATGGTTTATTATAATTCTGATGGAAGCGAAAGTAGTATGTGTGGCAATGGAGGAAGATGTATTGTAGAATTTGCTCACACATTGGGTTTAGTAAAAGAAAAAGCTTCTTTCATTGCCATTGATGGAGAACACATTGCAACTGTTCAACCAGAATTTATTTCATTAAAAATGAATGATGTAAATGAAATTGAATTAAATGAAACATTTTTGTATTTGAATACCGGCTCTCCACATTATGTTCAATTTAGCAAAGACATAGAGAATGTTAATGTTTTTGAGGAAGGAAAAAAAATTCGCTACAACGAACGATTTAAAAAAGAAGGAACAAATGTGAATTTTATTGAAAAAATAGGAAATTCATTATTTGTTCGAACCTATGAAAGAGGCGTAGAAAATGAAACGTATTCTTGTGGAACAGGAGTTACAGCAGCAGCATTGGTAGCTTCATTAAAAGGATTATCTACGGCAAAAAATTATTGTGATATTAAAACATTAGGAGGAAACTTAAAAGTAAAATTTAATACTGAAGACAATAAAACTTTTAATAATATTTGGTTGGAAGGTCCTGCAATTTTTGTTTTTAAAGGCGAAATAGAAATTTAAACTATGACAACTTCAGAATCTTTTCAAGTCGAAATAAAAAACAAATTCGAGCCAGCTGTGTTGAACAAAGGAATTCATTTAGTGATACTACATTGCAACAGAATTCCACCTCATATTGGATTAATTATTGATAAAAAATTTCATTCATTAACAATAAAAGGTCATGAAATAAATGTTTCTTTAGATGCACTAATTAGAAATATTCAACAGAAAAAAATCGAATCTTTATTTATCAAAATAAAACCACACCCTACTTTTAGTGAGGAATATTTGAAAGAACATTTTATATCGAACATTCAGGAGTTTGAAAAGGTTGCAATAGATAAAGCAACTTGTTTAAGCCCTGTAAAATCATTTTTTGATGAAATGTTTCATATTTCAAAAAAAGATATAAATTTTATTTTTGAATTATTATCTGAAATAGAACAACGCAACTTAATAGAAAATGTAACTTCTTTAAATATCAATTCTACTATGGTTAATATACCAATATACACTTTTAAAGAAATAAATAATGGAATTGAATTAGCTAATAAAGAAGCGGAAACAATTAAAAACACTATTAAACAATGAATTTAAAAGGAAAACAAATTTACTTGCGCTCATTAGAGCCAACAGATATTGATACGCTTTATAAGTGGGAAAACGATTCGGAAAATTGGTTGATAAGCAATACACAAACTCCTTTTTCAAAATTTGTTTTAGAGCAATACTTAGCCAGTTCACACGAAGATATTTATACTGTAAAGCAATTAAGATTACTAATTTGCAACAATGATAATCAGTCAATAGGAACAATTGATTTGTTTGATTTTGACCCCAATAATTTACGTGTCGGTATAGGAATTTTAATTGCGGAAAAGACGGAAAGAAAAAAAGCGTATGCATCAGAAGCAATACAACTGTTAATTGATTACTGCTTTAAAGTATTAAACCTTAAACAATTGTATTGCAATATTACTACCGATAATGAAAACAGCATTTTACTATTCCAAAAAAACGGGTTTCAAATAACTGGAATAAAAAAACAATGGATACGAGATGGTAAAAATTTTAAAGATGAATTAATTCTACAATTAATAAAATAAAAAAAATCCCAATAAAAATTTATTGGGATTTTTTTAAGTATTTATTTTTTATTTGTTTTTTAAATCCGTCATTTCTTGATCCAAAATAATTTCTAAATTTTGGGAAGGAACTTTTTTAGGAGTAACTTCCTTAAAGGACTCTCTCCAGAGGATTACCATATCAGCCTTTTGCATATCACCAGAAGCTGTAGGAACATCTTTCCATGCAACAGAAAAGTTTTGTTCTTTGCCTTTTTCAAAAACAATTGGTTCTTTGTTCGAATAATAATTAGCATATTCTTTTCCATCAGGCATTTTCATTGCCACTTTGTTAGGTTCAAAGATTCCAATCTTATCTCCATTGTATGTTACTTTAAATTTAGCATCTGTACGAGCAGTAGTTTTTTTATTACTAACATGTACCACAGAAAATCCACCTGCTTTAAATTCGTTTTGCGAAGGGGGCAAAATAAAATCTGGCGCAGCAATAGCACCTTCATTAATTTTTGCTTTGTATATTCCATCTAAAACAAAATTAAAATTTTGAGTAGCCATATATTCACTTCCTTTTAAATCAATCACTTTCCAATCGCTTTCATTTGGTCTTATAATCATCCATTCTTCATTTGGTTTCCCTTCTTTGCCATTGATTTTAAAAACACTTTCATTGGGTTTATAAATTAAATAGTCTGTGGTTTTATTTATCAACTTCAATTTAAACTTAACTCCAGCAGGAGTTGAAACTGCGTCTTCAATTGTAACTTTCAAATCATTGGTTTCAATTGTTTGAGGTTTATAGAATATTTTTTTGTAAACTTTTTGAGCAATCGCTGTTGAAAATGTAGCAAAAAACAATACAAATACAATAATAATTTTTTTCATAGTTTTTTCAATTTTATAGTTACGATGATATTATTTGTCCAATTTTAAAGAATGTCCCATTTTATCACGTTTTGTTTTTAAATAAAGTTGGTTATACTCATTCGATTCGATTTCAATTGCAACATTATCAACAATTTCTAAACCATATCCAATTAAGCCAGCACGTTTTTTCGGGTTATTACTCATTAGTCTTATTTTACTAATACCTAAATCTCTAAGTATTTGTGCTCCTACTCCGTAGTCACGTTCATCCATTTTAAAACCTAATTCAATATTTGCTTCAACAGTATCTCGTCCTTCTTCTTGCAATTTATATGCCTTTAATTTGTTAAGCAAACCAATTCCTCGTCCTTCTTGATTCATATAAACAATTACTCCCTTCCCTTCTTTTTCAATCATTTCCATTGATTTATGCAACTGCGGACCACAATCGCAACGACAAGAACCAAAAATATCGCCAGTTAAACAAGATGAATGTACTCTAACAAGCACAGGCTCGTCTTTTTTCCACGTTCCTTTAACTAAAGCTAAATGTTCTTGATTATTGGTAGTTTGAGTGTATGCAATTAGTTCAAAATTGCCCCATTGTGTTGGCATTTTAACTTCCACATTTTTTGTAATAATACTTTCATTTCTTAAACGGTAGGCTATTAAATCTTCTATTGAAATAATTTTAAGATTAAATTTTTTAGCAATTTCCATCAATTGAGGCAATCGAGCCATTGAACCATCTTCGTTCATAATTTCAACTAATGCGCCAGCAGGCTCAAAACCAGCTAAACGTGCTAAATCAATTGTTGCTTCTGTGTGCCCAGCTCTTCTTAAAACACCTCCAATTTTAGCTTTTAACGGAAAGATATGACCAGGCTTACCAAACTCTTCTGGTTTAATATTAGGATTTATTAATGCTTGTATCGTTTTTGCTCTATCACTTGCAGAAATACCTGTGGAGCAGCCGTAACCTAATAAATCTACTGAAACGGTAAAAGCGGTAGCATATTCAGCAGTATTGTTGCTAACCATCATCTCCAAGCCTAACTCATTTACTCTTTCTTCTGTAATTGCAGCACAAATAAGCCCTCTGCCATGTGTTGCCATAAAATTTATTACTTCTGGAGTAACATTTTTTGCAGCAGTTATAAAGTCGCCTTCATTTTCTCTATCTTCATCATCCACAACAATTACAACCTTTCCCGCTTTTATGTCGGCAATGGCATCTTCTATTTTATTCAAAATAATTTTCATTTCCTTTTTTTATAGGAGTACAAAGGTAATAAAAATAATACCGATTATTTTTTTATGATTTTTGGGGTTCAGAAACTAAAAGCTTGTCGATTACACAGCCTTTTCCTCTCTTATACTGAATCTTAAGATTATGCATTGGCTGTTGAACTTGTTAAGCCAGCGCAAACTTATTCAGCCGAAGTATAATATAAGGGGAGTTTAAATATTAATTTTTAGAACTGCCCTTTAAAAGGTAAATTTCTTTATTTTGTTCTTATCAATTGAACATATCCAGTAAATTTATATTCTTTATTATCTGCTCCTTGTGCTGATATAATATAATAATATGTTCCATCAGGTGCAGGCGAACCATTTTTTGATTGTCCATTCCAGCCTGTATTTTCATTTGACCAATCATACATTTTTAAGCCCCAACGATCATACACCTCTGCTTTAAATGTTTTAATCCAATCTGCAATTGTTGGCATAAAAATATCATTATTATTATCTCCGTTTGGTGTAAATACATTAGGAATTACTAAAGCAGAAATACCCGTTACTTCAATTGTTATTGTCATTGAATCTACGCAACCATTTCCATTGTAAGCATATAAAGTAACAGGATAGCTTCCTGTAGCATTGTATATATTAAATGGATTTGTTATTATTGTCGATGTTCCATCTCCTAAATTCCAAATATAATTAACTGAGCCTGTACTGTTATTTGTAAAATTTACTGTCAAAGGAGGAGTTCCACTACTTGGAGTTGCAGAAAAAGATGCATCTGCTAACACATCTGGAATTATTACAACAGAATCAATAGAAACACATCCGTTAGTGGTATTTGTAACAGTAATGGTATATGTTCCGATTTGTGATACTGTTGGTGTTAATGTATTAGCTCCTGATGTAATTGCACCATTTGACGTTGACCAACTATAAGTAAAACCTGCACCTGAGCTAGAGCCTGCGCCATTTAAATTAATTGAACTTACATTACAAGGAAAAGTATTATCAGCACCTGCATTTGCTGTTGGTGCAGTAGTATTTGAATTAACAATTTGTGTTGCTGTTGATGTACAACCATTTGAAGGGTCTGTAACTGTAACCGTATAAGTTCCAGCTGCATTAATTGTTGGTGTAGCTGTAGCTCCCCCTGATGTTA
Source organism: Arcticibacter sp. (assembly GCA_021155045.1). GTDB lineage: Bacteria > Bacteroidota > Bacteroidia > 2-12-FULL-35-15 > 2-12-FULL-35-15 > 2-12-FULL-35-15. The sequence goes on along the minus strand of JAJNQB010000009.1, from coordinate 58,974 downwards.
TTCCTACTCCAGCCCAACTATAGGTTGCTCCTGTAGTAGATGAATTTGCACTTAAATTTAATGATGTTGTTGTGCATGTTAAGGTTTGTGCAGAACCTGTAACTACATTTGGCGGTGTAGTATTAGCATTAACTATTTGAGTTGCAGTATTTGTACAGCCAGAAGCATCTGTAACAGTTACAGTATATGTTCCAGCGGTAGTAGCATTTGGGTTTTGTAAAGCAGACGTAAATCCACCTGGACCACTCCAACTGTAGGTTACACCCGATGTGGTAGAGTTCCCACTCAAAGCAACCGATGTGGTTATACAAGTTACTGTTTGCGGTGTTCCTGCAGTAGCATCAGGCGTAGAAATTGTGGTAAGCACATCTTGCGTTCCTGTTGAAGTACAACCATTTGTAGCATCTGTGACCGTTACAGTATAAGTGCCAGCAGCATTAACAGTTGGATTTGAAGATGAGCCTCCTGAAACAATTCCTGGTCCCGACCAATTATAATTCACTCCAGAAGCAGTAGCCAAAAGAGTTGTTGTGGCAGTTAAACACGTTATTGTTTGTGTAGCACCCATAGTAAGACTCGGAGGTGTGTTGTTTAAATTTACAGTTTGTGTTCCTGTGGAAGTGCAACCATTAGTAGGATTTGTAATAGTAACCGTATAAGTTCCATCAACGTTTATTGTTGGGGTTCCTGTTGTTCCTCCGGAAACAATACCAGGTCCAGACCAACTATATGTTGCACCTGGTGTAGATGAGTTTGCACTTAAATTTAAAGATGTTGTTGTACAAGTAATTGCTTGAGTTGATCCCATTACAATATTTGGAGGAGAATTATCTAATGACACAGTTTGAGTTGCTGTTGCAGGGCAACTCGAATTAGCAGGATCTGTAACGGTAACGGTATATGTTCCTGCTGCATTTACCGTAGGCGTTGCCGTTGAGCCACCAGATACTATTCCTGGTCCAGACCAACTATAAGATACTCCAGATGTTGTAGAGCTAGCACTCAAAGAAACTGTTGTGCTTGAACATGTAATAGTTTGAGGCGAACCCGTTGTAGCATTTGGAGGACCACAAACGATTGCACAATTTGTGCTTCCTGTTCCTCCTGTTTGTGAAAAGCTAATGGTTCCTGCCTGGTTAGAAAAGTTTGTAAGCATTAACATATAAAACTGACCAGTAACAGCACTTGGTATATTTGCATCTTCGGTAGCAGCAGTAGAATAACTACAATCTACAGCACTTGTGGACGGAGTAATGGTAGCACAAGCATTGGAAACACTTGTAAATGGTCCCCACATAATAAAATCCACATCGATACCTGTTCCACTCAAATTGTTTTGAACAATATTTATATCAATATTTCCTGAGTTTGCTATTTGCAAATAATACCAAGCAGGGTTTGGCGTAGTTGTTAAACATTGATACGTTCCTTGATCTGGAACACCCGTATTATTAGGAAAAGTATATGTTGTTCCTGTACAAAAGGGATCTGCAGTAGCACAATTAGAACCTTGCGAAAATAAAAATTGCGGTAAAATCAATGCTAACAAGCAAATGGTAAATAGTAATTTTTTCATGTTTGTTTTTTTTGATGCTTTATACTTTTTTACTAAATTTATTTTCTTATCAATTGAACATATCCAGTAAATTTATATTCTTTACTATCAATACCTTTACCTGAAACAATATAATAGTACGTTCCGTCTGGAGCAGGCGATCCATTTTTTGCTTTACCCTCCCAGCCTGAATTATAATTAGTTCCTTCATACATTTTTAATCCCCAACGATCATAAATTTGCATACTATAACCAACTAAACCATCAGCCATAATAGGTGAAAAGATATCATTATTCCCGTCTCCATTTGGCGTAAACACATTTGGTATGGTTAAAATTGAATGTTCAAAAACTTGAATAGTAACAGATACTGTATCAGCACAACCAGTAGATGAATTAGTTGCAATCAATGTTACCGTATATGTTCCTTGATTCATATAAACCGTTGAATCATTTGTATTTACTGAAGATGAACCATTTCCAAATGTCCATTGATAAACATTTGCATTGGTACTTCCATTAATAAAATCAACAACTAATGGTGCATCTCCTGAATTTGGGGTTGCCGTAAATGCTGCATTTACAGAATTTATATTTACTGTTTGAGAGGAAGTTTGCTGACAAATTCCGCTTCCAACAGTATAAGTGATAGTATTACTACCAGTTAATCCCGTAGGATCAAACATATTGCCAGTTACACCTGGTCCACTCCATGTTCCTCCTGGTGTGCCGGTTGTAAACGTGTTATTCAAATTAATTAATGTTGTAGAACCTACGCACATATTAGCAGGTAATGAAAATCCGGCATTTCCACCTTGCAAAACATTTATTTGTATTGTATCTGTACTAGGACAAGCAGAACCTCCTACTGTGTAGGTAATGGTATGAATACCAGGACCAGCAGTGGAAGGACTAAATGTTCCTGCGGAAGAACTTGTAATTCCTGTTCCACTCCAAACTCCACCTGGAGCACTAGCTGTTAAATTAAATGCTGGATTGGTAGTACATTGAGTAGGTACAGAAGTTATATTTACGGCTCCCGTAGGAATTACATAAATATTTTGTGTTAAACTAACAACACAAGGTCCCCAAGTAATACTTAAAACAACTTGTTGAGTTCCTCCTGTAGGATATGTATATGTTGGATTTTGTGTTGTATCATCCACAATACCATCATTATTAAAATCCCAATCCCAATGTGAAATACTATCCGTTGGTGTTGATAAATCTACGAAAGTAGTTGGCGTGCCAGCACAAACAGTATCAGCAGAAAAAGCTGGCACAGGATTGTTAGGGTTAGAAGGAACAGTAACTGTCATAACAGAATTACAAGAAGGTCCCATAACAGAAGTCATTGTTACTTGGTAGGTTCCTCCTAGATTAACTACAACTACTTGATTCGTATCAGAACCAACAATACCTGTAGAGCCACCAGCACTTGTGTTTTCCCAATCATACGTTGCAGCACCAGCTGGAGCAGTTAAAGTAATTGAATTCCCTCCACAAACAGCTGGAGAAGAAGAAACTAAACCAGAAGGAGAACAATCTGCATCAATATAGGCATATCCAAAATGACCACCTAGAGCGCAATCTGAACTCGTAAACTCTAATGTAACACACTGACCTACATAAGTAACTAATGGCACAAATACTGAAGTCCAAGGACGATAATAAACACTACTTGAACCTACCTGAAAAAAGCCCGTAATTGGAGGCTTAGCCATTACTTCATAATCACCACAGGCTAATATTGTACCTGTTTGGTCACGTAATTTAACTTTAAAATATGGGCGTTCAGGATCTGTATGTCCTGATATCGGATCTTCTAAAACTACAGCATAGCGATAAGTAAAATTAGTACTTGATGCATCTACGGTAAAAGATATACTTGCACGTGATGCATACCCTCCAGTAACAGCGCCATCTCCCAACATTAGCGAACTACTACCAGCACCTGTAGCAACCACAGGCAAAATAGTTCCTCCCACAGCAGGATCAAATCCTCCTGCTGTTTGTAAAACATGTTGAGAAGAACTAAATCCAGAAACTAAACTACATGGATCACCAGAAGAACTTGAGCAAGCTGTACCTGTTGAATAATCCCAAAAACCAGATCCCGATTCAAAACTTGGATTGGTACAAGGAGAACCACAAGCAAAAGGAGTTGGAGCAGTTCCACTTGCCATCGCTTTAGCCAAATTTCTTTCTTTTGTTATATTTTCTCGTTTAGTTTTATATTCCTTAAAAATTTCAATATATTTTGGCTGTAAAGAAGATAAATATTTTTTTACATCTGTATTAGTAGCAATTTCACCTTTATGAATTTTTTCAATCAACTCATTTTTGTCAACTTTCATCTTTATTTGACTATAATCCATAAAATATTTATAGTCATCGCTACCACCTTTCCCCATCAAAATGACATAATTTACAAAACTTGAAACATCAACCTCTTTTAGCATAATATTCGCTTTTTTAGATGCTTTTACCCAATCTGAATTGGAGATAGAGAAATCATTGTTGTTCATTTGAGCAAAAGCAAAAACTGAAGCAAAAACAAATGTAATTGAGAGTAGTAAATTATTTTTTGTCATAATTTGTTATTTTAATAGAGTGCTATTATTTAGTTTACAAGTTTAAAGATAATTAAAAAATGAAAAAAAGCTCATCTTATCCGAATTTTTAGATGCTTTTTGGCTCCTAAAAGTTGCTTTTAACTTTTCAACATATTCATTATCCTAAAATTGAATGATTAAATTTGTGCTTTACTACGATTTTTATTGAAGATTATGTCGAAATTTTACCTAGATGAATTGAATCAAATTCAGCGAGAAGCTGTTGAATGTACTGAAGGTCCGGTAATGATCATAGCTGGAGCTGGCTCAGGAAAAACAAGGGTTCTAACCTATCGCATTGCCCATTTGATGAAAAAAGGCGTTGATCCTTTTAACATACTTTCCCTCACTTTTACAAACAAAGCTGCGCGTGAAATGAAAGATCGGATAGCTAAAATTGTTGGGGCAAGTGAAGCTAAAAATTTATGGATGGGAACTTTTCACTCCGTTTTTGCTCGAATTTTAAGAAATGAAGCTGAAAAAATAGGTTATCCTAGAAATTTCACGATTTATGACACAGATGATTCAAAAAGTTTAATTAAAACTATTTTAAAGGAACAAGGCTTAGATGACAAAACATACAAACCAGCAAGTGTTTTAGCCCGAATTTCAAGCGCAAAAAATAATTTAATTTCTGCACAACAATATTTAAACAATGCTCAGCTTTTAGAAGAAGATAGAATGGCAGTAAAACCTAAAATGGGAATTATTTACCAACAATACAGCACACGCTGCTTCAAAGCAGGAGCAATGGATTTCGATGACTTATTGTTCAATACAAATGTTTTGTTGCGAGATTTTCCGAAAGCGCTTTATAAATATCAAAATCAATTCAAGTACATTTTAGTAGATGAGTATCAGGATACCAACTTTTCTCAATACTTAATTGTAAAACAATTGGCTGCTGCATTTCGAAATATTTGTGTTGTTGGAGATGACGCTCAAAGTATCTATGCTTTTAGAGGTGCCACCATTCAAAATATTTTAAATTTTGAAAAGGACTATCCAGAACTTAATGTGTATAAGCTAGAAGAAAACTATCGTTCAACAAAAAACATTGTAGGTGCTGCAAATGCAATTATTGCGAAAAACAAAGACCAACTCAAGAAAAATGTTTTTACTCAAAATGATGAAGGTGAAAAAATAAAAGTTGTAAAAACAGAAAGTGATAATGCTGAAGGAAATTTTGTAGCAAATTCTATTTTCGAAATTAAGATGAATAATCAAGCACGAAATAGAGATTTTGCAATTCTATATCGTACAAATGCTCAGTCAAGAGCAATGGAAGAAGCTTTAAGAAGACAAAACATTCCATACAGAATTTATGGTGGTCTTTCATTTTATCATAGAAAAGAAATAAAAGATTTATTGGCTTATTATAGAATTACGATTAATAACCATGATGAAGAAGCGCTCAAACGAATTATAAACTACCCAGCAAGAGGAATTGGCGATACAACATTGGATAAAATAATAATAGCAGCAAACGACCATGATGTAAGCCTTTGGACCGTTATTGAAAACATTAACCAATTTGATATTGGATTAAATGCTGGAACAAAAACTCGTGTAGATGAATTTGCAAATATGATTAAGAGTTTTTCTGTAATGTTAAAAACGCACAACGCCTACGATGTTGGGCAACACATTGCAACACATTCTGGAATAGTTCGTGATTTGTATGCAGATAAAAGTCCAGAAGGCGTTAGCAGATATGAAAACATTCAAGAATTATTAAACGGACTAAAAGAATTTTCAGAAACAGAAATTGAAATTTTAAAAACTGTTGATGACGAAATTAATTCGGATAATGAATCTGAAAGACCAATTGAAATTATTGAAAACGGAAAACTTTTTGCTGACGAAACATCGGAATTGCCAGAAACACAAGAACCTACATTGGATGTATTTATGCAAGATATTGCATTATTGACGGATGCCGATAAAGAAGCGAAAACAGAAGAAGACAAAAATAAAGTTCTATTAATGACGATACATGCTGCAAAAGGATTAGAGTTTCCCTATGTATATATTGTTGGTTTAGAAGAAAATCTTTTCCCATCACAAATGAGTTTAACTTCACGAACTGATTTGGAAGAAGAAAGAAGATTATTTTATGTTGCACTTACCCGTGCAGAAAAACTTATAACACTTTCATTTTCGACCTCACGTTACCGTTGGGGAAATATGATTTATACCGAACCAAGCAGATTTATTGAAGAACTAGACGAACAATATTTAGATTTACCAACGGAAGAAAGCAATAAACTATTTGCTGAAGAAGAATACAACAACCGAAAGCAGAGCCTTGGTAAAAGCCCAAAACAAACCTTTGTTCAACGACCTGTTATGGGCAAAAAATTAGTCAAAATAAATAGTGCATCCAAAAACACTTCTGATTTCGACACAGAAAGTTTGCGCAATTTGCAAGTTGGAATGTCAGTCGAACACGAACGTTTTGGCTCTGGCAAGGTAATAAGCATGGAAGGGAATTTTCCTAATAACAAGGCAACCGTCTTTTTTGAGGGAATCGGACAAAAACAACTACTTATCAAATTTGCCAAACTCTCTATAATTAGCTAAAAAATATTTTTTTAAAAAACTTTGCTTTTTAATTTTTATTAATCGTATATTTGCGATATATAATTTAAAGATGGCTTATAACAAAAAAAAAGAGTTTGGCTCAGATGAGATAAAAACTGCTGAAATAGCAAAAGCACTTTCTCATCCTGCTCGTGTAGCAATTATAAAATTTTTGGCAAAACAAAAGTCGTGTATTTGTAATGATATTGTTGATGAGCTTCCTTTATCACAATCTACCGTATCTCAACATTTAAAAGAATTAAAAAATGCAGGACTGATAACGGGAGAAATTGACGGTCCAAGAGTATGCTATTGTATCAATAAAGAAAATTGGAAAATTGCTAAAACCATTTTCAATGAATTATTTAAAATGAATTTTGAATCAATGAAAGCAAGTTGTTGTTAAAAAAATTAAAGCCCATACAAAATGAAATTATCTGAATTTAAAACTAAATTAACTTCATTAGATGAAGTTAATTTCATCCAGCCAAATGGAACAATTGTTCCTGAACACTTTCACATTACTGAAGTAGGATTGACTACAAAACATTTTATAGATTGTGGAGGAACAGTAAGGCAAGAAAAATATGTGAATTTTCAACTATGGGAAGCTAGAGATTATGATCATAGGCTTGCTCCTGATAAGTTAAAAAAAATAATTGAGTTATCAGAAAAAGTAATAGGAATTGAAGATTATGAAATTGAAGTAGAATTTCAAACATCAACAATTGGAAAGTATGGTTTAGATTTTGACGGCAAACAATTTTTACTTACATCAAAAAAAACTAATTGCTTAGCAAGCGACAAATGTGGAATTTCTACAGAAAAAAATAAATTAAATTTATCCGAATTAAAAATCGAAAAAACTAACTACTGCACACCTGGAAGAGGATGCTGCTATACTTAAAACAATGAATAAAAAAGAACACTGGGAAAATGTTTTTGCAAACAAACAGCAAAATGAAGTAAGTTGGTATCAACCAATTCCAAAACCAAGCATTGATTTTTTTGAAAAAGAAGCGATTCATAAAAGTGCATCTATTATAGATATAGGTTCAGGGGATTCTTACTTTATTGATTATTTAGTTAATAATGATTATAAAAATATTTATGCTTTAGATATTTCTGAAAATGCATTGAACAGGCTAAAAAATCGGTTAAAGGGAAAAAATAATACTATACATTTTATAAATTCAGATATAACCGAATATAAGCCTGATTTAAAATTTGATTATTGGCACGACAGAGCCGTATTTCACTTTTTAACATCAAAAGAAGACATTGAAAAATATTGTAGATTAGTTGCTTCTGCTATTGATAAAGATGGAAAAATGATGATTGCCACTTTTTCAAAAACAGGACCTTTAAAGTGTAGTGCATTGCCTATAACGCAATACGATACAGAAGATTTGGTGCAATTATTTTCAGATAGTTTTTCGCTATTAAAATCAGAAACACTAAATCACCCTACTCCATTTGAAACAACTCAAAATTTCACGTTCTGCTTATTTCAAAAAAAATAAAAGATGAAAAAATTTACCGCTGAATTTTTGTCAACTTTTTTTCTTGTTTTTGCAGGTACGGGAGCTATTGTAATCAATCAAGAAAGCAATGGCTCTGTAACACATTTAGGAATAGCGATTACTTTTGGTTTAGTTGTTACCGCAATGATTTTTGCGTTCGGAAAATACAGTGGAGCACACATGAATCCTGCAGTTACATTGTCTCTTGCTACAGGAAAAATGTTTCCTAAAAAAAACTTAATACTTTATTTATCCGCGCAATTTTCAGGAGCAATTTTTGCAAGCTTCTTATTAAAATTATTGTTTCCTTCGAACCAATTGCTTGGTGCCACATACCCTTCAGGGAATGAGTTGCAATCATTTATCTTAGAATTTGTTTTAACATTTTTTTTAATGATTACAATTTTAACAACTACTAAAACAGAAAATAATTATGCAGCATTTGCAATTGGATTTGTTGTTCTATTAGAAGCATTATTTGCTGGACCAATTTGCGGGGCAAGCATGAATCCTTTTCGGTCTTTGGCTCCTGCTATTGCAAATGGCAATTTTAATTCGCAATGGATTTATATTACAGCACCAATATTAGGAGCTATTTCAGCAGTATTTAGTTTTAAATTATTTGAAAAATGAAAAAGATTTTATTTGTTTGCGTGGAAAATTCCAATAGAAGCCAAATGGCAGAAGCTTTTGCAAAAATTCATGGAAAAGGAAAAGTAGAAGCATATAGTAGTGGTTCAAAGCCATCAGGTATTATTAATCCTAAAGCGATTACTGCGATGAAAGAGTTGGATTATGATTTATCAAAGCATGAATCCAAATCATTAGACGAAATTCCAAAAATAAAATACGACTATGCAATTACTATGGGTTGCGGAGATGAATGTCCTTTTGTTATTGCGGAAAACAGAATAGACTGGCAGCTTCCCGATCCAAAGCATCTTGAACCGAATGAGTTTAATAAAGTTAGGGATGAAATTGAAAACAAGGTAAAAGAGTTGATTAGCTTATTGGATGATAATTGATAAGTTATCAAATTATTTGACCATCCTTCATTACCAATTTTCTATCAGCCATATTAGCTAACTCTTGATTATGGGTCACAATAACAAATGTTTGATTAAATTTTTCTCTCAACTTAAAAAATAGTTGATGTAAATCTTTAGCTGTTTCCGAATCTAAATTGCCAGAAGGCTCGTCAGCAAAAACTACAGATGGATTGTTTATCAATGCTCTGGCAACTGCCACACGCTGTTGTTCTCCTCCAGAAAGTTCATTGGGTTTATGATTTAATCTATCTTGCAAACCTAAAAAAGTAAGTAATTCAAATGCTTTTTGCTCGGCTTCTTTTTTTGAAAGACCAGCAATAAAAGCAGGAATACAAACATTTTCTAATGCAGTAAACTCGGGTAACAAATGATGAAACTGAAAAACAAATCCAATATGTTTGTTCCTAAAAGCAGCCAATTTAGAATCTTTCAATCCAGTAACTATTTCATTATTAATTTTAACCAATCCCGAATCAGCAGCATCAAGTGTTCCAATAATTTGCAACAAAGTTGTTTTTCCTGCTCCCGATGAACCAACAATAGAAACTACTTCAGCCTTGTTGATAGTTAAACTAACATTTTTTAAAACATGTAGCTTGCCGTACAATTTATTTATGTTTTGTGCTTCAATCATAATTGGAGCGTAAATATAGTTAAAATGAAGCATATCATTTTGTAACTTCGTAAAGCTATTTATGGCATCAATACACAACATATTAGATAAATATTGGGGACACAAATCTTTTCGTCCCTTACAAGAAGATATTATCAATTCCATATTGAACGGCAAAGATACTCTTGCTTTACTCCCAACTGGAGGAGGAAAATCCGTTTGTTTTCAGATTCCAGCATTGGCTAAAGAAGGCATTTGCATTGTAGTTTCACCATTGATTGCATTGATGAAAGATCAAGTAGAGAATCTTCAAAAAAAAGATATTAAAGCTGTAGCAATAACTTCTTCTATGCACAAAAGAGAAATTGATATTGCTTTAGATAACTGTGTGCACGGAAAAATCAAATTTTTATACTTATCGCCTGAAAGATTAGAAACAGAAATTGTAAAAGTTAGGGTTCAAAAAATGAATGTCAATCTTTTAGCAATTGATGAATCTCATTGTATTTCACAATGGGGATATGATTTTAGACCAAGCTATTTAAAAATTGCAATATTCAGAGAATTCATTCCCAATATTCCTGTTTTAGCATTAACTGCAACTGCAACTCCAGAAGTTGTTTTAGACATTCAAGAAAAATTGCTTTTTAAAACAAAAAATGTATTACAGAAAAGTTTCGAAAGAACAAATTTGGCTTACATCGTTCAAGAAGAAGAAGATAAACTACAACGATTAATCAAAATTGCAAACAACATAAAAGGTTCAGGAATAGTTTATGTTCGAAACCGAAAAAAAACACATGAATTGGCAAGCTATTTAAAAAGTCATAAAATTTCAGCAGATTTTTATCATGCAGGGATAGAACCACAAACAAGAGATTTAAAACAACAAGATTGGATACAAAATAAGACTCGCATAATTGTATGTACAAATGCATTTGGGATGGGAATTGATAAGCCTGATGTTCGATTTGTTGTTCATTTAGATTTACCCGATTCTATAGAAGCATATTTTCAAGAAGCAGGAAGAGCAGGAAGAGATGAACAAAAATCATTTGCTGTTTTACTATACAATAAAAGCGATAAAATTGAATTAGAAAGAAATACCGAAAATCAATTTCCTCCTATAGAAGAAATAAAAAAAACGTACCAAGCACTCGCCAACTATTTGCAATTAGCAACTGGCTCAGGATTGGGAGTAACTTTTAATTTTGATATTACTGCATTTTGCGACAACTACAAACTACAAGCAATAAGTACTTATAACTGTTTAAAATTTATTGAAAGAGAAGGATATATTATTTTAAGCGATGCTGTTCACAAGCCATCAAAAATAAAAATTGAAGTAAACAGAGAAGATTTATATAAATTTCAAATAACCGATAAGGCTTTTGATTTTTTTATCAAAATTTTGTTACGTTCCTATTCAGGACTATTTGATGAATTTGTAAAAATTAATGAATTTGATTTAGCAAAAAAATTAAGCACAAAAAAAGAGGATGTAATTAAGCGCCTACATTATTTACAACAAATAGGTTTAATAACTTATGCTTCGCAAACAGAATTACCGCAATTAACTTTTATTCAACCACGAGTAGATGCAAAAGAATTAAGCATTTCAAAAGAAAATTATGATTTACTTAAAAAGAAAGCTTTTGAACGAATGGAATCTATGATTCATTACGCAAGTTCCAATCATAAGTGCAGAAGTCAGTTACTTTTGTCCTATTTTGGAGAAAACAATACAGAACGATGCAATCAATGTGATGTTTGTTTAGATGAAAACAAACGCACATTACACAACGATGAATTTGACAGAATTTGCACACAAATAAAAGAATTAATTGCAATACACCCTCTTGCTTTAAAAGACCTTGTGGATGCAATAACTGAAAGTACAGAAGAAAAAAGATTACGTACCATACAATGGCTAATTGATGAAAATCAATTAGAATACAATGAAGAAAATATGATTTGTTTGAAATAAAAAAACAAAAAATGATTTTGCAATTCCGTTTGGATTTGTATATTTTATTTCATTATTAACTTCTCAATCATGTTCCTACTTTTCCATGATTTAATTTCTTTTTCTCTCTTCATGGATTTAGATTTTTCTTCAAATACTTCCGAATATTTCAAAATCCAATCACTAACATCTCCTGTAAAACCAGAATGATTTGAGTTATGTTTTCTTATCCTCTCTTCTATCGTTTCGGAGGTATGACCTATATAATATTTATCCTTTGAAAGAGAATATAAAATGTAAGTGGAAACATAACAGTTAAAATAGAAAAGCCACTAAAAGTAGCTTTTGTGATTCCATTTGGATTCGAACCAAAGACCTTCCCGACTAAAAGTCGGGATGCTCTATCCTGCAATTACTTTGAATGACTTGTGATTCCGTTTGGATTCGAACCAAAGACCTACTGCTTAGAAGGCAGTTGCTCTATCCAGCTGAGCTACGGAACCAAAATTATTATTTCAAAAAAGTTAAAAAAAAAGCTAATTAAGCAATTTGAAAATTTGAATACAACGTATCAAATAACCGAACTAACTAATTAGCTTGTTTTTAAGTCGGGGCGGCAAGATTCGAACTTGCGACCTCCTGGTCCCAAACCAGGCGCGATGACCGGACTACGCTACGCCCCGAAAAACTTTAATTATTAAAAGAACTATACTTATTACTTTTTGGAAATTCGTTCCAAATATCTTTTTGCTCCTTGTTTCTTTATTTGACTTTCCAATTTCATTGCCTCTGAACGAGTTGAAAATTCTATTTTCCAAACTAATTTCCAAGGCGTTCCAACTTTTGAATATTTACTTTCTCCAGAATTGTGTCTAGCTAGCCTATCCTCAAAGTCGTTTGTTTGCCCAGTATAATATTTTTCTAAAGAATTACTATATAGAATATATACTGTATACATACTTTAAACTTGCGACCTTCCCGCTTCAAGCGGGACGCGATGACCGGACTACGCTACGCCCCGAAAAACTTTAATTATTAAAAGAACTATTTTTTAACGGCTGCAAATGTACTATTATTTTTTAATTTGCAACAAAAATTTAACTTGCGGTGAGGGCGGGATTCGAACCCGCGGTACAGTTACCCGTACGACAGTTTAGCAAACTGTTCCTTTCGGCCTCTCAGGCACCTCACCTTACCTTATATTTCAAGGGACTGCAAATGTAAAAAAGTTTTTTAAATTGAAAACAAAAATACTTAAAAACCTACATTTTACCGTTTATCCATTTAATACCATTTTTTAAAAAAAATTATGGGAATAATAGCTATTGAATGTTATATTTGTCATCCTTATAGATTATAAAAAAATTCATTCGTTATGAATAATAAAAATGTAAACATTTTAGTTAGTTCTGCTTCTGCTTTATCAATTATTATAGCTATTTCAAGTTGTGGAAGTGGAGAAACGTCAACAAATAAAGAAAACGCTCACAATCAAAATGTAAGTGCGAATCAAGTTAAATATATTAAACTGGAAAATGCTACTACTTTTGATGCTTCTTGGTCAAAAGAGAATGTCTTAATTTATCATGACATTGGAGAGCCAGACGACATGCATCCTACCAACGGGACATCTGCTGCTCGCACCGAAATATTTGGCTACACACAAGTTTATTTAGTAGGTATTGATTATCAAAATTTAGTAACTCGTCCAATTGCCGTTAAATCAATGCCTACTATTTCTGAAAATGGCAAAGAATATACTTATGAATTGCGCTCGGATATTATATTTGATGATGGAAAAACACTATCCTTAGAAGACGTAATTTTTACTTTTAAAGCAAATAAATGTCCGCTTACAAACAATCCACAAGCAAAGCCTTATTTAGATAATTTGATAGACATCAAAACAGATGCTTCTAAGCCAAATGTGTTTACTTTAATAATGAAAGAGAAATACATTCAAAACATCAACTTTTTATCGGATTATCCAATTATGCAACGCAGCTTTTTTGACAAAGAAAATGTTTTGTCGAAATACACATTTGCTCAATTTGACGATAAAAATTTTAAAGCTGATTCAAAAGCTGATTTAAACAAATGGGCTACAGAATTTAATAACGCAAAGTACAGTCGCGATCCAAAATTCTTGGTTGGTGCTGGACCGTACCGCATCGAAAAATGGGATGCAGGGCAAAGCATGACATTGGTAAAAAAAGAAAATCATTGGACAAAAAATTCGTCTAATTCTTATGAAGCAGCTTACCCAGAAAAAATTATTTTCAAAATCAATAAAGATGCGAATTCTCAAATGTTGGAATTCAAATCTCAAACCTTGGATGCTTCTACATTTTTATCTACAAAAACATTATTGGAACTACAAAATGATGCAACGTTTAATGCAAATTATAATTCTCGTTTTACCGATACCTACAACTATGGCTACATTGCAATGAATATGAAACCTGATGGGGTTAAACACAAAAAAATATTTACCGATAAAAAAGTAAGAAGAGCAATGGCAATGCTTACTCCTTTGGACAATATCAATAAAGTAATCAATAAAAATAAAAATAAACGCATGGTGGGACCTGTATCTCCTTTAAAGCCAGAATACAACACCGACTTAACATTAATTCCGTTTGATATTGAAGGAGCAAAAAAATTATTAGATGAGGCAGGTTGGATAGATTCTGATGGAGATAATATCCGAGACAAAATGATTGACGGAGAAAAAGTAAAATTTGAATTTAACCTAAATTATATGACCACAACTGTTGATTGGAAAGATATTGCTACCATGACAGCAGAACAAATGTACAAGGCTGGAATAAAAGCAATACCTAACCCTTTGGATTTTGCCGTACTTTACGACAATGCAAAAAATCATGATTTTGACATGATGATAGCAGCTTGGGCAGGAAATTTTTCAGCAGAAGATTTCACACAAATATGGCATACTTCTTCTTGGGCATCTAAAGGTTCTAATTACACGGGATTTGGGAATGCAGAAAGTGATGCTTTAATTGATTCTATCAAATATACGATTGAAGATGAAAAGCGTATTCCGATGGTAAAAAAATTACAAGCTATTATATATGATGACCAACCTTATATTTTTATGTTTGCAGCCCTACGCAGAAACGTAATTCATAAACGTTTTGGAAATCAAGAAATGTATTTTGAAAGACCTGGTGTTTGGTTGAGTAGTTTGAAATTATTATCTAATACTGGAAATGCGGCAACACCAGCAGCAACAAATTAATACTTTCTTCAAAGGAACAATTAAAAAAAATTGTTCCTTTGTTTTATTGATTAACTGAGGCAATGTTAAAATATATATTCAAACGAATTTTAATTTTTATACCAACGCTAATAATTATCACATTATTAGGGTTTGTTATTAGCGTAAACGCTCCTGGCGACCCCGTTGAAAGAATGGTGGTGGCAGCTCAAAGCGGTGGCGAAGTTGGTTCGCAAACCATCAATCAAATTGAGCAAAAAAAGTTTTGGCGTAAAAAATTAGGTTTAGATTTACCTATCTTTTATTTCTCTTTAACATCTCTCTCTTACCCAGACACACTTTATAAAATTTATGATAAAAGCGAAAAAGAAGCGCTCGAAAGATTAATTTCTCGATTTGGGAATTGGTATGAAATCCAAGATTATTATAAATCAATTAACGAATTTTACCAATCACAGTTATTTTTTAAACTTGATTCTAGTCAACTAAAACAGTACGATAAAAACTCAGTACTAGAAACGTTGAATCAAATTAAGTTTGAAGCTACTGCATTAAAATCTTCTTATGAAGAGAATATGATTGAAGCTAAATTCAATAAAATTAATTTATTATTGACCTATTATCCTTTTTTGTCAAAATTTCAAAAGCCATTTAATTTAGTTGAATACAAATATTTAAAAATTAAAAACACAAAAACTACCTGGAAAAATTACGTCCCTAAACTTATTTTTTATTCTCAAAATCAATATCACAGATGGCTGTTTGGTGATGGAGGAAAATTTTCGAAAGGTTTAATTCGTGGTGATTTTGGAACATCTTATGTAACAAAACAACCTATTTCTGATGTTATCTTTTCAAAAATTGGTTGGTCAATGTTTTTTGCATTTTTATCAATATTACTTGCATATTTTATAAGTATTCCTATTGGAGTTAAAGCAGCAGCTAAAAGGGGTTCACGATTCGATAAAATTTCATCCATTGTTTTATTTATGTTGTACTCGATGCCAAGTTTTTGGTTAGCAACATTATTATTAATGACATTTGCCAATACAGATGTTTTAAATATTTTTCCAGCTTCTGGAGTTAAACCAGCCACAGGCTATCCTGATGCGGCAGGAATTTTTGAAAAAATAAAACTATCATTCCCTTATATCATTTTACCATTAATCTGTTACACTTACAGCTCATTTGCATTTTTATCAAGAACAATGCGTGTGTCAATGATTGAAATAGTAGGACAAGATTATATACGTACAGCTCATGCAAAGGGTTTATCAGAAAAAGTAGTTATTTGGAAACATGCTTTTAGAAATTCATTATTACCAATAATTACAGTTTTTGCAAATATTTTTCCAGCAGCAATTGGAGGTTCTGTAATTTTAGAAACCATATTTACTATTCCAGGAATGGGCTCTGAAAGTATTTTTGCTATTCAAAATAACAATTACCCTATGATAATAGCTGTTTTAACTATTTCAGGATTTTTGACTCTTTTAGGATATTTAATTTCAGATATTTTATATGCAATTGTGGACCCTAGAATATCTTATAAGTAAATAATGGCTGAACAAGATAAAAATATAGAAACGTTTTCAGTAGAAGAAAAAATTGCTGACTTGAATAAAGATTTCAGTTTTAGAAAATATGCGTGGGGTCAATTCAAAAAAAACAAACCCGCATATTATTCTTATAAAATTTTAGTTGTTCTTGCCATTATTGCACTCATTGCACCATTCATTGCTACCGACCAACCATTGTATTGTAAATATAAAGGAGTAAGTATGTTTCCCGCATTTTCTTTAAACACCAGATGCGAAATTAAAAATGAAGCAACTGGAATGATTGAGATTTTACAGTATGACATTACTGATTGGAAACAACTTGATGCAGAAACAATACTTTTTGCTCCTGTTCCTTATTCGCCAAACAAAACAGATTACGACAATGCAAATTATGTATCGCCTGGAGGAAAACAAATTTTTGTAAATAAAAATGGAGAAGAAGTTGAGATGCCAACTAAATTCAAACATTGGCTTGGGACAAACAAAGGTGGTGAAGATGTTTTATCTGGCTTAATTAATGGGACACGAATTTCATTGACCATTGGTGTATTATCAATGGCAATTGCTTCATTTTTAGGAATTGTGTTAGGTGCAATGGCAGGATATTTTGGTGACAAAAAATTGCAAACATCTCGTGGTTCATTTTGGACATTTGTTTTAGGATTATTGTTTGCATACTACTATGGGTTTTCTGTTCGTGCTTATGCTATTTCTGACGCATTTGCTACTTCAGGATTTGCAATACTTTCTCAATTATTTATAAGCTTATTAATATTTTCTTTCATTGCTTATTTGTTTTACAAACTTGGAAAATTAGTTGGTAAAATTTCTTTTTTACAAACACGCGTTTATATTCCAGTCGATTCAATTGTTTCACGTATGATAGAAATCTTAATTTCTATGCCATTACTTATTTTAATTATTTCTGTTGCTGCTATCGCAAAAGAAAAATCCATAGTTAATATCATGGTATTAATTGGTTTAACATCTTGGACGGGCATTGCACGATTAACACGAGCAGAATTTTTACGTATTTCTAATTTAGAATATGTTCAAGCAGCAAAGTCAATGGGTTTTAAAGAATACAGAATCATATTCAAACATGCTTTACCAAATGGTTTAGCACCTGCCTTGGTTGCCATTGCCTTTGGTGTTGCATCTGCTATATTAACAGAATCAGCATTATCATTTTTAGGTGTTGGAGTTCCCCCAACAACTGTTACATGGGGTTCACTATTAAATTCTGGTCGTGAACAATTTAGTGCATGGTGGCTAGTTATTTTTCCAGGACTATCAATTTTCTTAACAGTTACTGTTTACAATTTATTAGGAGAAGGTTTGCGTGATGCACTTGATCCGAGATTAAAGAAATAAAAAAGCGAAACAGAAATTTGTTTCGCTTTTTTATTTAATTCTTGTCATTCTTCAATTTTTGATATTCTTTAATAATATCATCATCTCTGTTGTCATGGTAAGCACCATAATAACTAAACGCAAGCCCTATTCCCCAGCCCAACGAACTCCATGCGGGCCAAGGCATTTCATATTCCATTTCACTTTTTTCTTGTGTAAACCACCACAATGCCCATAAAAATCCATTCACAATAATATAAGTAGCTAAATGCTTTTTAAATTTTACTCTTTTTTTGGCTATACGCCATAATTGGTCGTCTTGATTTTCCATTTGTATATAATTTTATTGGTTAATTTTTTTTAATATATGCTTGAATTGAATCTACATAGCTCTCAAACGCTTTTATTCCTTTTTTAGTAATACTACAACTTGTTAATGGGTAATTATCTTTAAATGTTTTTTTCACAGTAATGTAATCTGCTTCGGCAAGCTTTGTAATTTGTACACTAATATTACCAGCTGTAGCACCCGTTTTTTCTTTTAAAAAAGTAAAATCCGCTTCTTTTACACTTATCAACAAACTCATAATTGATAAGCGTAACTGAGAATGTAATAATGGATCTAAATCTTTAAACATTTTATTTTTTATTATTCAATTTTAATAAATAGCCTGGTATAATATATCCTCCCAAAACACACAATGCTAATACAAGCAGGACATAAATCGACTGAACATAAAATCCTGCAATGGCAGAAGCCCAACAAAACATTCCGCCAAAAACTAATGGTTTAAATTTTAAAACACTACCTGACAAAAACAAACCAACACCATACAAACACATTATAACGGGCAATACTTGCGTAAATTCCATCTTATTAAAAAACATAATAATTAAAAGAGCAACCGTAAAAGCAATCCAAATAAATTTTAAAGATTCTGTTATATGTGTTCTGGTTTTGGCTTTTTTACGTTTTAATACAACATAAATAGGAGTAATGATTCCTCCTAAAGGCATTAGTAACCAAGGCAATGAATTATTTATT
This sequence comes from Arcticibacter sp., assembly GCA_021155045.1. GTDB lineage: Bacteria > Bacteroidota > Bacteroidia > 2-12-FULL-35-15 > 2-12-FULL-35-15 > 2-12-FULL-35-15. Next base: position 39,869 of record JAJNQB010000009.1, on the reverse strand, counting down.
TGCAACTCCATTTTTATAATTAAAAATTGCGACATACTTGCAATAAAAACAAGCCAACCCCACAGTAAAAAAATAAATGCATCAGCTTTTACATCATCTTTTGCCGCTTCAATCATATTACGAATGATTTGCAAACTTTCTTTCTCTGATAAATTGTTTTCTGTTTCCATTTTATTTAGTTCAGTAGTTAATTAGTTTTCATGATTTTGAAAAAATCAATTATAAAATTTAAAAATATTTTTTACACTTTTTCAAAAAAATAAAAAATTATAATACACTGCACAAATGTAAATTAGTTTACAATATAAACCAAATTTAATTTAAAAAAATTATTTCCATCGGTATTTAAACGATTCGTATTTTCCTTTAATTGCCATTACAAGTTCATACTGAGAAGCATTAATGATAAAATCATCACTCAAATTTAAATACACAATAAATGCATCAAACTCTTCCGAACTTAAATCAATGATATCATTTTTGATGTAAATTTTAAACAAATCTTTTAAAACCTCTCTTTTTAAATCTTCATTTTCCCACTCAGCCACCTTTCGCTTGCTTTTTTCCAGCCTACTAAATCGTTCGTACAAATAAGTAATAGGGCTCGACATAGCATCAGCAACACCTTCTGTTTTATAAGTACTTTTCACACCCAACCTATCAATGTCTTTTTGAATTTGACTCAAACTTCTTGTTTCAAAAACAGTTACTTCTCTTAATACATAGTGCATTTTAAAAAGCGGTATTTCAATAAAATAGGTGTTTTTAGTTGAAGAATCTTTCAAACATATTTTTTTTACCATAAATCCAGTTGAGGACAAAACAATCGTATCTGTTTGTTTAGCTTGAATAGTAAATTTACCTTCTGCATCAGCAAAACTACCTTGATTAGTGGCAGAATTAATGACCATTAATTTTGGAAGAGGCAAATTTCTATCCTCTGCATTATAAACTTTTCCTGAAATAGTAATTTTACCTAAAGAGCTCTTTTTTAAAGAGTCAGAAGTCGATGTTTGGCTTTTAGTTTGGTAAACCAAAAGAAAAAAAACTAAGAAACAGTATATAGCCGTTTTACTCATACGCATCAATGTATAAAGTTAAACGATTTTTTTCGATGTGTATTGTTAAAAAAAGCGAACGGGCAATTTTAACTTCGTTAAAATTGCCCGTTCATCTTAGTAGTTATTCTTATTTTACGAGTGTTACTGTTCCTATGAAGTTATGTTTTTTACCAAATACATCCGTTAATTTCACCTTCCAAACATAAACATCTTGTTGTGCTACATCGCTTCCATTGTTAGCTCTTCCATCCCAAGCATCAAAAGGATAAATTTGGTCTGAATGGAAAATCATATTTCCCCATCGGTCAAATATCCAAATATCATAATCAACTATACCAATACCTTTCCCATTGAAAACATCATTAACACCATCTCCATTTGGAGTAAAAGCATTTGGAATAAAGAATGTGTATTCTGGACCAATCATCACAGGATGAGCAACGGTATCCCAACATCCATATCCATTCATTACATAAAGTAATGCATTATATGTTTGTGATGTTACATTAGGGTATGTGTGAGTTGGACTTGAAACATAAGGAGCAATTGAATCACCATCGCCAAAATAATAATACCAATTGGTAACATCAGATGAAGATTGGTTTACCAAAGTAACCACAGGATCTAAAACAGATGCTGGATTTGGAGTTGGTGAAAATTCTGCATTTGGAACAGGAAATACAAAAATCATTTGTAATACAGTTGCCGTAGAAACACAACCTTGATTGGAAGTTGTAGTTAATGTTACATTATAATAACCGCTGTTTACATAACAATGAGAAGGGTTTTGTGTTACGTCAGTTGGCGAACCATCTCCAAAATTCCATACCCAACTTGCAATACTTGCTCCTGCACCAGCAACAGTAGTGTTATCCGTAAAATTAACACAATGAACAGGACAACCATCAGGGTCATCTACTGAAAAACTAATAACTGGATTTTGGTTAAAGTTATGTGTTACAGTAGCAAAAACAGCATTACAAGGACCAGCTGGGTCGTTTGTAGTTAAAGTTAATGTTACGGTTCCAGCAGCATATTCAGCAGCACTTGGAGTGTAAACAGCATTCAAGGTATTTGCATTAGGTGAATATGTACCATTTCCTCCACTCCATGTTCCACTTGTTGCAGCGCCTCCAACAGAACCACCTAAAGTGATTGTTATGCCCACACACACCGTTTGTGAAACACCAGCATTTACTGTAGGTAAAGGATTGATTGTGATAACCATTTGATCATTAACAGAAGGACAAGGTCCAATTGGATCGTCAGTTGTGTATGTTAAAGTTACCGTTCCAGCTGCTGCTTCTGCAGCGCTAGGCGTATAAACAGCATTTCCTGTTGTGTTGTTTGGTGCAAATGTTCCTGCTCCACCAGTCCAAGTTCCAACAGTAGCAGAACCACCAATAACACCTGCAAGCGTAACAGTACTACCAATACAAATTGTTTGGTCTATTCCTGCATTAACGGTTGCTGGAGTATTAATATTGATAACCATCTGGTCATTAACAGAAGTACAAGGGCCTGCTGGGTCGTCAGTAGTAAGTGTCAAAGTAACTGTTCCAGCGGCAATTTCTGCTGCACTAGGTGTATAAACAGCATTTAAAGTAGTTGCATTAGGAGCATACGTTCCTGTTCCTCCACTCCAAGTTGCTGAGGATGCTGAACCTCCAATTATTCCAGAAAGATTTGCAGTTGTTCCTGCACAAATCGTTTGGTCTAACCCAGCATTTACAGTAGGTAATTGATTTATGGTAATTATCATTTGATCTGTAACAAATGAACAAGGTCCTGCAGGGTCGTCTGATGTATATGTTAATGTAACAGTTCCTGCTGCTTCTTCAGCAGCACTTGGAGTATAAATAGCATTTGCAGTTGTATTGTTTGGATTATATGTTCCAGCTCCGCCAGTCCATGTTCCAGCTGTTGCAGCACCTCCAATAATCCCAGCTAAAGTTACTGGAATACCAACACAAGTTGTTTGGTCTGCTCCTGCATCAATTGTAGCAATTGGATTTATTGTGATAGTTACAGTTGCTGTAACTAAAGGACAAGGTCCAGTTGGATCATCTGTTGATAATGTTAACATAACCGTTCCAGCGGTAACTTCTGCTGCACTAGGCGTATAAACTGCATTTAATGTTGTTGCATTAGGAGAATACGTTCCAGCTCCACCACTCCATGCTCCAGAACTTGCAGCGCCTCCAATTGTACCAGCAAGTGTTGCTGTTGTTCCAGCACAAATTGTTTGTGCAGGTCCAGCATTAACGGTAGCAACTGGATTTACTGTAACATCAACAGCATCTGTTGCAAAACAACCAGTAGCAGTAACTGTAGTAGTAACAGTATATGAACTTGTTATAGGTGCTGCTCCAGCGTTCGTTAATGTTACTGTTGGTGCTGAAATATTAGCAGCGCTTAAACCTGTTCCAGGACTCCAAGAATAAGAATAAGCAGGATTATTTATATCTCCAATATTACCAGTAGTAGCAGAACAAATTGTAATGTCTGGTCCTGCGTTAGCTATAGGCGGAGCATTTACAACTATTGTTGCATTAACCGTTGCGGGGCAAGCACCTCCAACAGTATAAGTGATTGTATTATTTCCTATAGTAGCAGAACTAGGAGTAAAAGTTCCTGTTGCTGCATTAGTAATACCCGTCCCACTCCATGTTCCTCCAGCTACACTTGCAGTTAAATTAACAGCAGCAGCATAAGAACAAAATGGTCCTGCTGGAGTTATTGTTGGAGTGGAACCTGAATTTACGGTAACGTTTTGAGTTATTGTTGCATTACAAGGTCCCCAAGTAATTATTAAAGTAACAGGAAAAGTTCCTGCTGCTGAAAAAGTATAAGTAGGATTCTGAAGATTACTATCTTCTACTCCATCATTATTAAAATCCCAAGACCAAGCATTGATACTACCTACAGGAGTGGAAGTATCAGTAAAGGATGTAGCGGCACCAACACATACCGTTGTATTTGTGAAAGAAGCAACAGGATTGGACGGATTGGAACCTATAGTAATATTAAGAGTAGTGGTACATGAAGGTCCTGCTACTGATGTTATTACTACTTGATAAGTACCTCCTTGATTAACTGTAGCTGTTTGTCCTGTAGTTGATCCTACAATTCCAGTTGTTCCTCCAGCAGTATTTGTCCAAGAATAAGAAACTCCTCCAGTAGGAGCAGTTAGTATCACATTATTTCCTCCACAAACAGCAGGTGAAGATGTTACTATATCCAAGGGATCGCAATCTCCATCGATATATGCATATCCTAAATGTCCTGTTTGGGCACATTCAGAAGAAGTAAATTCAACAGTAACACACTGGCCAATATATGAACTCAACGGTACAAATACAGTTGTCCAAGGACGATAATAATAGTTTGAAGAACCTACTTGAATAAAATTTGTTATAGGAGGTTTTGCCGAAACATAATAATCACCACAAGTTAATACATTTCCTGATGCATCTCTAATTTTAACACTAAAATAAGGGCGTTCAGGGTCTGTATGACCTGAAACAGGATCTTCTAAGACTACTGCATACCTATAAGTAAAATTTGCGCTAGCTGCTGAAACCGTGAAGGAGATACTTGCACGTGCGGCTTGGCCTCCAGTATTTCTATCTCCCAAGAGCAATGTATTATTTCCTCCTCCTGGAGGAACCACAGGTAAAGCTGTACCTCCAACTATCGGGTCGAAGCCACCAACTGTTTGAATTGAGTGTAAGGAAGCATTAAAACCAGCAGTCAAACCACATGGATCGCTAGTTGAACTAGCACATGCTGTTGCAGACCAGTAGTTCCAAAACCCATTCCCTGATTCGAAACCAGGATTTGTACAAGGCTGCCCACAGGCGAAAGGTGTTGGCGTTGGAGCTCCTTGTTGCTGGCGGTATGTTTGTTCTACAATTTCATCTCTTTTGCTTTTAAACTCTTTAAAAAATTCTTGATATTTTGGTTGTAAAGAACTCAAATACTCATTTATATTTGCTTCTGTTACTTCGCCTTTCCCAATTTTATATATCAGATTTAACCTATCTTCCTTCAACTGCTCCTTTTTATAACTCATAAATATGTCTTTATCGTACATATTTCCATCAGAAGAAAAAATAACATAATTAATAAAGCTTGCCACATCTACTTTTTCCAACATCTTATACGTTTTATCAGAATAGTTAAACCATTCTTTTTCAGAAACTCCAAATGGATTGGAAGTAAAATCAGATTTATTTATGTTTATGTTTACTTGGCTAATATTAGTTGTATTGTGCGAATGTCCATCATGATTATGACTTTCCTGTGCCAATGAACAATAAGCACCGAGTAAAAACAAAACTGCTGTAGCAAACAGAATTGATAATTTTTTAGTAGTTTTAGTAGTCATCTTTTGTTTTACTTTAAGATTATGTAATAACGAAGTTAATATTTTTTTTTGTTTTATTTTAGCCCAATGATTTCATTTTTTTTAGATGAATTTTATCCTTTTAAAGGACGAATTAATACAAAAAGCCTACGAATTTTTCTTAGAGATACAATAATTTCAAAAAAGGTTGCATTTAGGGTTGCTTTTTTTTAATAAAAAAATTAAGCCCAATTAATATCTTTTTTTAGCAGTCGAAGGGTAGATTCTTCAGAAGAATTTGGAGCAGGTGTATTATTGTAATGCCAGTTGGCGGTAGTAGGCAAGCTCATTAAGATAGACTCTATTCTTCCATTGGTTTCCAAGCCAAATCTAGTTCCCTTATCATAAACAAGATTAAACTCAACATATCTGCCTCTTCTTATATATTGCCACTCTTTGTTTTCCGATGAAAAAGGAAGATTTTTATTTTTATTCATCAATTGAGTATAGGTTGGCGCAAATGTTTTGCCTATTTCTTTAACGAATTCAAATAGGTTTTCTTTTGAGTTATCTTCTTTGCCTGTCAATTTATCAAAAAATATCCCTCCAATTCCTCTTGTTTCGTTTCTATGATTAATAAAGAAATAATCATCTGCCCAATTTTTAAATTTTTGGTAATAATCTTTATCAAACTTATCACAGGTATTTTTTAATTGAGTGTGAAAAAAGCGTGCGTCTTCTTCATTCACATAATGAGGTGTTAGATCAATACCTCCTCCAAACCACCAAACTCCATTACTCATTTCAAAATAACGGACATTCATGTGAATAATAGGCACAAATGGATTTATAGGGTGAATTACAATTGAAACGCCTGTAGCAAAAAAAGTGAGAGAAGTATCTTTAGAGCTTGATTCGTTTTTTAAAAAGTCAGGCACAGCTCCATGAACAGCAGAAAAATTAACGCCTCCTTTTTCAATAACATCTCCATTCTGAATAATACGAGTTCTGCCACCTCCTCCTTCTGGTCGCTCCCAATTGTCTTCTTGAAATTTACCTTTGCCATCTTCAATTTCAAGGGCTAAACAAATTTCGTCTTGCAATAACTTAAACCAATCACTAATATTTTCTTTGGAAAGCATTCTATAAAGATTAATTGGCTTTCACCAATTTAAAATCGTGACATTTTAAAATAAAAATTTCTTTGTTTTCGAAGCCACTATTTTCAATAGGATATTGAGAAAACAAAAAGTTAGCCTGTAATCCTTTAAATGCTGATTCATGTATGTTATTTAGAAAGTTGGAGCCAATATTGAGTAGCATACTGCAAAAATAATAGCTCACATCAAAACCTTGAAATGAGTATTGAGATGGGTCTGTATTATATTTATCACGATAATATTTTATAACTTTTTTTGTTCCCTCATTGTCGTAATCAACAAATGTATTCGATGGAATATGAACCGATAAATTATTTAAATATTCAAAATCTAAATTATCGTAACTAGACCAAGCTTGCATTCCAAATAAAACAATTTTGTATTTATCTTTCATTGCATTTAGTTTACTTAAAAAATCGGTAACAAAAGATTGGTTCGTAGATGGCAAAATAATTACGTTTGTTTTTGTTGTACTTAAAAGCAATTGAAGTCCTGCTATATTTTTAGTCTCTTTTAGTGTATCAACCATTCCATGCTTCTTTAAATAATCGTTAGCACTTAATTTAAATGTATTGTAATAAACATCATCTTTATTAAAAGCTGATGTAGTATTTATCAAAACTACATTTTGGGTTCTAAACGTATCTACAACAAATTTTGCCATTTGCTCCATATGTAAGGCGGTGGATGGAGAAACTTTACAGACATAAGGGTTATTGAACAAAATTTTATTTACCTGTGTGAAAGGTGATACAATTGCAATTTCATTTTCTTTTGCAAACTTTGCTACTGGTAAAAAACTAGAACCATACAAAGGACCAATTATTAAATCCATTGATTTTAATTCTGGTTTTTTGAGTAGAAGTTGAAGATTACTTGAATCGCTATCATCCACATCATACACAAAAAATTTTGCATTAAATTTTATTTTTTTCAATGAATCAATTGCTATCATTACTCCTTCATAAAACTCTAATGCAACACTTGTTTTGTTTGAAAATTGTGCTTCTCCTCTTACAAGTTTATCAACATCTATCGCATTTGCTTCGCTTGCATGAAAAGGTAAAAATAAAGCTATATTGTATTCTGGTTTTTTTTCTCCCGAAAAATCTGTTTTGGAAGCTGTTTTATTAGCTGCTTCTATCATACTTATATTTTCTGTTGCAATATTTTTTTCAAATTTGTTGTGATTTTTAATTTTACTAGTATCTTTTGTTGCCGATACAATTGGTAATTCTGCCTTTTTTGTTTCAATTGGAATTTTTAAAACTTGTCCTCCTTTTAATCCATTTAATAATTCAGGGTTAAATTGTTTTAATTTTTCATCTGTAATATTATATTGTTTTGTGATAGAATATAAGGTTTGTCCTTTTTCAACTTTATGAAGAATATATTTTGAGGTATCTACATATTCAACTTTTACAACTTTCTTTTTTTCAATTGGAATCCTAAGCACTTGCCCAGGTTTGATACCATCAATAGCTTCAGGGTTTTCTAAAACTATTTCATTAAGTTCAAATCCATAAAATTTTGAAATTGCATAAAGTGTTTGTCCTTTTTCAACCGTATGCAAATAATATCGTGTTCCATTTATTGTAGCAGAACTTTTTGTTTTAACTATAGGAGCAGTATTTTTTTCTTGAGAAAGTCCATTATAACTAGAAAAAACAAAAAAGAAACAAAGCAATGCAACCAGAGGGCATTCCAAATTCTTAATTTTTAATTTATAATTTATAATTTTCACAGTTATTCCCATTCAATGGTTGCTGGCGGCTTTGAACTTATATCGTAAACTACTCTGTTAATTCCTTTCACTTTATTAATTATTTCATTCGACACAACCCCTAAAAATTCATAGGGCAAATGACACCAATCAGCTGTCATACCATCAGTACTTGTTACGGCTCTCAAAGCTACAGCATTTTCATAAGTACGCTCATCACCCATCACACCAACAGATTGTACTGGTAAAAATATTGCTCCTGCTTGCCATACATCTTTATACAACCCACTTGATTTTAAGTTATTAATGAAGATAGCATCTACCTCTTGCAATATTCGTACCTTTTCAGAAGTAATATCCCCCAAAATACGAATAGCTAAACCCGGACCTGGAAAAGGGTGACGATTTAAAATAGCATCATCAATAGTTAATATTTTACCTACTCTACGAACTTCATCTTTAAATAATGTATTAAGCGGCTCTACAATTTTTAATTTCATAAAATCTGGCAAGCCTCCTACATTGTGATGTGATTTTATTGTAGCTGAAGGTCCTTTTACAGAAACAGATTCTATCACATCAGGATAAATAGTTCCCTGAGCCAACCATTTTACATCTTGTATTTGCTTTGATTCATCATCAAATACATCAATAAATACTTTGCCAATTGCTTTGCGTTTTAATTCAGGATCTGTAACGCCAGCTAGTGCAGCATAAAATCGATCTTTTGCATTAACACCTTTTACATTTAATCCCATGTGTTTGTATGATTCCAAAACACTTTCGAATTCATTTTTACGCAACAACCCATTATCAACAAAAATGCAATACAAATTTTTACCAATTGCTTTATGAAGTAGAACAGCAGCAACACTGGAATCTACACCTCCACTTAAACCCAATACAACTTTGTCGTTTCCAATTTTATTTTTTAAATCGGCTACTGTTGTTTCAACAAATGAATCAGGAGTCCAATTTTGTATGCAACCACAAATACTTACAACAAAGTTTTTTAATAAAACAGAACCTTCGGTTGAATGAAACACTTCTGGGTGAAATTGTATCCCATACGTTTCTTCTCCAGTTACTTGATAACCTGCAAATTTTACATCTTTTGTACTACTAATAATCTCGAAGCTATCGGGGATTTTAGTTATAGTATCAGCATGACTCATCCACACTTGTGAATTATTGCTTACTCCTTTAAAGAGTCTATTATTTTCTTTAACAAAAGATAAATTTGCTCTGCCATATTCTCTGTGCTCCGAAGATTGCACTTCACCTCCAAATTTATGTGCCATTAACTGTGCTCCATAACAAACTCCTAACAAAGGTAATTTTCCTTTAAAGGCTGTCAATTCAGGATTTGGAGCATCTTTAGCTCTCACCGAAAAAGGAGAGCCAGAAAGAATAACACCTTTTATATCTTTCGTTATTTCAGGAATTTTGTTGTAAGGATGGATCTCACAATAAACATTCAACTCACGAACTCTACGTGCTATTAATTGTGTGTATTGCGAACCAAAATCAAGGATTAAAATAGTTTCTTGCATGCGTGCAAATATATAAAATTAGGCATTGTGCTTAAATCTTATTTTTGAAAAATAATTGACACTTCACAAAATTTGTTTTTTATTTGTTGAATGAAACAAGATTTCTTTAAAAACCTCAAAATTATTGAATTAGCAAATGTTTTAGCTGGACCAGCTGTTGGAATGTTTTTTAGTGAATTAGGAGCAAACGTTTTGAAAATTGAAAACAAACTAACAAATGGTGATGTTACCAGAACTTGGCGTTTGGCTTCTGAAACAAACCCTAAAAATAATTCAGCATACTTTTCATCCGTTAATTGGAATAAAAAATCTTTGTTTTTAGATTTTACAAAAGAAACCGACAGACAGCTTACTTACTTACAAATCAAAACAGCGGATATTGTTATAACAAACTACAAACCTGGTGATGATATAAAACTAGGAATGGACTACAAATCATTAAAAAAAATAAATCCTAATATTATTTACGCACACATTACAGGATTTGGCTCAAAATCAAAGCGAACAGCCTACGATTTGGTTTTACAAGCTGAAACAGGTTTTATGTATATGAATGGAACACCAACAAGTGGACCCATAAAAATGCCTGTTGCATTAATAGATGTTTTGGCTTCACACCAATGCAAAGAAGCAATTTTAGTTGCTTTACTTAACAAAGAAAAAACTAAAAAAGGGGCTTATATTCAAGTATCGTTGCACGATACAGCAATTGCTTCTTTGGCAAACCAAGCTAGTAATTGGTTAATGGCAAAACATAATCCTGAGCCGATTGGCTCATTACATCCAAACATTGCTCCCTATGGCGAATTGTTTTACACAAAAAACAAAAAACAAATTACGTTTGCGATTGGAAACAACAAGCAATTCAAACAACTTTGTACAATTATAGATAAGCCTGAATTAGCTCTAAACAAAAAATATAGTGATAATATTTCTCGAATAAAAAACAGAACATCACTTTTTGAAATTCTAAAAAAAGAAATCATCAAACACAATTCAAAAATATTAATGAACAAGTTATTATCAGTAGATGTTCCAGCTGCAATAGTTAATTCAGTAAAAGATGTTTTTGAAAAGCCAGAAAACAAAAAAATGATTCTAACAGAAAAAACAAATAATAGCAAAAGAGTAAAAACAGTTGCTTTTGATATTCAGTTTTCAAAATAATATTTCAATAAAATCGTAAATAACACTTAATTTTTTTTCGTAGCTTCGCAGCCTTATTAAATCCTGCGTCCGTTTGTTTGGGCGTTTGGCAAAAAAAATGTTATGATAAAAATTACACTACCCGATGGTTCTATCCGTGAATATGCAAAAGGAACCACAGCACTTCAAGTTGCACAATCAATTTCTGAAGGATTAGCACGAAATGTTTTAGCAGCAAAAATAAATGGAGATGTTTGGGATGCAACACGCCCAATCAATAATGATGCATCTTTGGTTTTATTAACCATTAACGATGCCGAAGGAAAATCAACACTTTGGCATTCCTCTGCTCATTTAATGGCAGAAGCTATTGAAGCAATTTATCCTGGAACAAAATTCGGCATTGGACCTCCAATTGAAAACGGGTTTTATTATGATATTGACTTGGGTGGCAAAAGTATTTCACAAGAAGATTTCAAAAAAATTGAAGATAAAATGCTTGAACTTGCTCGTCAAGGGAATGCATACGTACGTAAAGAAATTTCTAAAACAGATGCTATTTCTTATTTCAAAGAAAAAGGAGATGAATATAAATTAGACTTGCTTGAAAACTTAGAAGATGGTAGCATCACTTTTTATGAGCAAGGAAATTTTACCGATTTATGTCGCGGTCCACACATACCAAATACTGGTTTTATAAAAGCAGTAAAATTGATGAATGTGGCAGGAGCATATTGGAAAGGTGATGAAAAAAACAAAATGCTTACTCGTCTTTATGCTATCACATTTACAAAACAAAAAGATTTAACTGATTATTTAGCTCTTTTAGAAGAAGCCAAAAAACGTGACCACCGCAAACTTGGAAAAGAATTAGAGTTGTTTGCCTTTTCTGAAAATGTAGGAATGGGATTACCATTATGGCTACCAAAAGGTGCTATGCTACGCGAACGTTTGGTTCAATTTTTACAAAAAGCACAACTAAAAGCAGGTTACTTACCTGTGGTTACACCACATATTGGAAACAAAAGACTATATCAAATATCTGGACATTATGAAAAATATGGGAAAGATTCATTTCAACCCATTTTAACTCCGCATGAAGGAGAAGAGTTTTTTTTAAAGCCGATGAACTGTCCGCACCACTGCGAAATTTATAAAACATCACCACGTTCTTACAAAGATTTACCGATTCGTTTTGCCGAATTTGGGACTGTTTACAGATACGAAATGGCAGGTGAATTACACGGTTTAACACGTGTACGCGGATTTACACAGGATGATGCACATTTATTTTGCCGACCAGACCAAGTAAAAGAAGAATTTTGTAAAGTAATTGATTTAGTCCTTTATGTATTTAAAGCATTAGATTTTACTGACTATACAGCGCAAATATCACTACGTGACCCAGAAAACAAAACCAAGTACATTGGTAGTGATGAAAACTGGGCTTTGGCAGAACAAGCTATTATTGAATCGGCAGCCGAAAAAGGATTAAAAACAGTCGTAGAATTGGGTGAAGCAGCATTTTATGGTCCTAAGCTAGATTTTATGGTAAAAGATGCTATTGGTCGTAAATGGCAACTAGGAACCATTCAGGTTGATTACAACTTACCAGAACGTTTCGAATTGGAATATACAGGAGCCGACAACCAAAAACATCGCCCGGTAATGATACACCGTGCGCCATTTGGCTCATTGGAGCGATTTGTAGCCGTTTTAATTGAACATTGCGCTGGAAAATTCCCATTATGGCTAACTCCTGAACAAATAGCCATTTTACCAATAAGTGAAAAATACAACGATTACGCAAAAAAAGTTTTAGAATTACTAAAAAATTACGATATTCGCGGGCTCGTTGATGACCGCAACGAAAAAATTGGTAAAAAAATACGTGATACTGAATTACAAAAAATTCCGTATATGTTGATTGTAGGGGAAAAAGAAGAGAATGAAAATATGGTTGCAGTAAGAAAACAAGGTGAAGGAGATTTAGGAAGTTTTTCAATTGAAGACTTTGCAAAAATCATTAACACCGAAATTGAAAAAAGAGTAAGCAATTTTTAAATTAAGTATAACAAAATTAGGAGGAACAAGCTATAGCAGCGCCATTTAACAACAACAATACGGCTAATAAATTTAATAAGCCGACACCATCTGGACCTCGCCCCGACAATAGATTTGGAAGAGGTGGAAGAAGAGTAAAAGAAGATTTACATAACATTAATGAGCGCATTAGAGCTCGTGAAGTACGTGTAGTAGGCGAAGGAATAGAACCAGGAGTATATCCAATTGCAAAAGCATTGGAATTGGCTAAAGAAGCTAACTTGGATTTAGTTGAAATTTCGCCAAATGCTGAGCCGCCTGTTTGTAAAGTAATTGATTATAAAAAGTTTTTATACGATCAAAAAAAGAAACAAAAAGAATTAAAAGCTAAAGCTGCTAAAACAGTTATAAAAGAAATTCGTTTTGGACCACAAACAGATGATCACGATTTTAACTTTAAGAAAAATCATGCAATTAAATTTTTGCAAGATGGATCTAAAGTAAAAGCATTTGTATTTTTCAAAGGTCGTTCGATTGTATTTAAAGAGCAAGGTGAAATTTTGTTATTACGCTTTGCAAATGAGTTGGAAGAATATGGTAAGCCAGAACAAATGCCATTGTTGGAAGGAAAAAAAATGATTATGGTTATTGCTCCAAAAAAAGCAGGAAAATAAAAAAGAGTACCAATAAATTTAATATAAAAATTAAGTAAAATGCCAAAAATGAAAACGAATTCCAGTGCAAAAAAGAGATTCTCTTTGACTGGAACAGGTAAAGTAAAAAGAAAACATGCTTTTAAAAGTCATATTTTGACTAAAAAAACAACCAAAGCAAAACGTGCTTTAACAAAAGCAGGATTAGTTGATAGCACAGATTTGCCTCGCGTAAAAGCTATGTTAACTATTGGAAAATAATAGTTCCAATTAAAAAAATTAAAAATACAGTTCAATTAAAATAAATTATTAACCAGATAATCAGTAAAAAAAAGAGTCTGCTAACTGTACAGAACACTGCTTATCAAAACTAAAAACTAAAAGAAATGCCTAGATCGGTTAACTCGGTGGCTTCAAGAGCCAGAAGAAAAAAAATCCTTAAACAAACAAAAGGTTATTGGGGTGCACGTAAAAACGTTATTACTATTGCTAAAAATGTATTAGAAAAAGGTTTAACGTATGCTTACCGCGATAGAAAACAAAAGAAACGTAATTTTCGTGCTATTTGGATTCAACGTATTAATGCAGGAGTTCGTCCTTACGGACTATCATACTCACAATTTATGGGGAAAGTACATACTAAAAATGTGAACTTAAACCGTAAAGTTTTGGCTGATTTAGCAATGAACCACCCAGAAGCATTTAAAGCAATTGTAGAATCTGTAAAATAGAATACAATCTTTTAATAAATATAAAACCCTGCAAAAATGTTTTGCAGGGTTTTGTTTTTTATACTTTAGGACATTGCATTGTTTTAAAAACGAAAAAAATCTACTTAACATATCTCAACTAAGCCCTAAAGCCTTCCATTTACAAAGCCTATTTGTCAGGTTTCACAAAAATTATATATTTGTGTACTTATGGAGATAAAATACAAAAAAGGTACTAAAGATGATTTCTTTTTTACTGTAAATAAAAGAGTTGACGATTATTTTGAAGCTAACAATCTTTCAAAGAAAACTAACGCTTTCGGCATTTTTAAAGCTTTTTTCTTTTGTACATTATATCTCGCATTATATGCTGGAGTTATTTTTGCTAATGGACATAGTGCATTGTTGTTAATTTCATTTGTATTAATGGGATTTGTCCAAATATGTATTGTTCTTAACCTTGGTCACGAAGCAGTGCACAGTTCATTTTCAAACAAAAGTATTGTTAATAGAGTTTTGGCTTATACATTCGATTTAATTGGCTCTTCGGGCTATTTATGGAAAATGAGACATATTTATTCACATCATCCAAATCCTATGGTACCAGAACATGATGTAGATTTAAAACAAACAGGAATGTTGACATTTATGCCATTAAAAGAACCAAAAAGTTTTTTTGTTTACCAACATATTTACGTTCCCTTTTTATATTGCTTTTATACACTCAATGCTATTTTCAAAAGAGATTGGGAAGATTTTTTTTCAAACATGATTGGACATAAAGTAGTTAAGCATAGCAAAACAAGAGTGTTCATTTTTATCCTTTCTAAAGTAGTATATTATGCCTATGCGTTGGTTTTACCTCTTTTATTATCGCAATGTAGTTGGTATATAGTTGTGTTAGGTTTTGTTTTTATGCATATAGCAGCAAGTTTATCGGCAGCAATAGCATTGTTTCCAGCACATCTGTACGAAGATTCTATTTTTCCTGAACCCAATGAAAATAATGAAATGACCACTGGTTGGGCTGAACATCAAATGAGTGTTACAATGGATTTTGGTACACGTAAACCTATTGTAGCTTTTGTTTTTGGTGGAATCAATTATCATGTGGTACATCACCTTTTTCCAACGGTATCGCATGTTCATTTTCCTAAAATTCAAAAAATATTACAATCAACTGCTGCTGAATTTAAAATAGAATACAAACACAAACCTTCAATGAGAAATTCATTATACTCTCATTGGTTATTGCTAAAACGCAATGGTGTTGCCCACATGAACGAAATTTTTTAAGATGAATTAAAAAACTCAATCGTACAGAAGCACCCAATCAGAAAAAGAAAATAAAACAATGGAATCAAATCAAAAACAAACTATCACTGTTCAAGTAACTATAAAAAAAGACATTGAAACCGTTTGGAATAAATGGAACAACCCTAATGATATTGTAAATTGGTATTTTGCTTCAGATGATTGGCATGCTCCAAAAGCTTTTAATGACTTAAAAATTGGAGGTTCTTTTTTATATAGAATGGAAGCAAAAGACGGAAGTTTTGGTTTTGACTTTGAAGGTGTTTATACTGCCATTAAAATAAATGAATTGATTGAATATATACTTACCGATGATAGAAAAATTAAAGTTGAATTTATTTCTGAAAACGCAAAGACAAAAATAATTGAAACATTTGACCCTGAAACAGAAAACCCCATTGAATTACAGCAAACAGGCTGGCAAGCTATTTTAAATAATTTTAAAAAATACGCTGAGATGTAAGTTAGCACCCAGAATAAAGATGAAAATATTAAACAAAGAACAGACAACGAATTGAATAATAAGCAAGGGTGCTAATAACACCCTTCAACTCTTCGATTGATTCCTAAATGTTTTAACATTCTTTTAATGATTTGTGAATAAAATCACAAACAATACCGCAAAACAAATAGTAACTTCGTGCTTTCAAAAATATAGATTTTTATGAGCGAAGCAACAGAACATGTAAAATGCCTTATTATAGGTAGCGGACCAGCAGGATACACAGCAGCAATTTATGCCGCTCGTGCAGATATGAAACCAGTTATGTATCAAGGATTACAGCCTGGCGGACAATTAACCATAACCACAGAAGTAGAAAATTATCCCGGTTATCCAAAAGGTACACAAGGACCTGAAATGATGGAAGATTTTAAAGCACAAGCCGAACGTTTTGGAACAGATATTCGTTGGGGTTATGCTACATCAGTTGATTTTACAGGACCAATACACAAAGTTGTAATAGATGAAAAAACTACCATAACTGCTGATTCAATTATTATTGCTACCGGTGCTTCAGCCAAATGGCTTGGATTAGAAAGTGAACAACGCTTAAATGGTTTTGGAGTTTCTGCTTGTGCGGTATGTGATGGCTTCTTTTTTAAAGGACAAGACGTAGCAATTGTTGGCGCAGGAGACACTGCCGCTGAAGAGGCTACATACTTAGCAAAACTTTGCACTAAAGTTTATATGATTGTTCGTAAAGACGAAATGCGAGCATCTAAAGCAATGCAACATCGTGTGCTAAATACAAAAAATATTGAAGTTTTATTTAATACAGAAACCAAAGAAATTGTGGGTGGAAAAAGTGTAGAAGGAGCCATTTTAACAAATACCAAAACAGGCGAAGAAAAACGGATTAATGTTACTGGTTTTTTTGTTGCCATTGGCCATAAACCCAATACTGATATTTTTAAAGGCTGGCTAGATCTAGATGAAACAGGCTATATTAAAACTATCCCAGGTACCAGCAAAACAAATATTCCAGGCGTTTTTGCAACAGGCGATGCTCAAGATAAAATTTATCGCCAAGCAGTTACTGCTGCTGGAAGTGGCTGCATGGGTGCATTAGATGCTGAACGCTATTTGGCTGACAAAGGAATTCATTAAGGGTGGTTCTAAAAATTATCCTTTTCAATTACACGTCTCTTGCCCCTTAATTTCTTTATTAAAACAGCCTGAATTTATAGTTCGGACTGTTTTATTTTTGGCAACTATTTAAACTTTTAGTATATTCACACAATAGATTAAGCATTGAAAAAACTACTCTGCATATCATTTTTACTATTAGCCGTTAAATTTACATTTGCACAATTTTTCGGACAAATACCGCAGCAAACAAAATATAATGCTGCCAAAGTTGTTGACCCCGATTACGGCATTGTGATGTATGAAAAACTAAACTTTGCTATTGGCGGGGACTCCACTCGTAACGATAAAAAGGGCTATTCTTGCCAAGGTTGGATTGAAGACATTTATGAAAGTGGAAAAATATTACACAAAGGATTTTATGAAGATGGTCATTTAAAATTGTACAAAAATTTTTATGAAAATGGAAATGTAGAACGTGAATTTAAAACGATAGACTTTCATAGAACAAGTATGAAGCTTTTTTACATGGATGGCAAATTAAAATCCGACATAATCTACTATGATGGGCAAGCCCAAATATGGACAGACTATTATCCTAACGGGCAACTTGAATATTATGAAGAATACGATAAAAGTATGCAGTTTTTAATCAAAAGAAATTCGTTCGAAGAAAATGGTGCTCCAAAAGATTTGTTTGAAATGATAGATCCAAAAAAGAAATTGTATGTTAAAAAAGAATATGAGAATGGAAAAATGACTGCAGAAGGAACTGTAAAGTACAACAAGCAAGTTGGCGACTATCAAAAAGATGGAATGTGGAAAGTGTACGAAGCAAACGGAAAAGTGAAAGAAGAAAAATGGGTAAATGGTGAATTAGTTGTAAACTAATTTTAAAAAAGAATGGTAAAAAAAATTGTTGTTTACTCTTCTTTATTTTTAGGATTAACCATCCTCCTTTTTAATTGCAACCTTTCGAATAAATTATTTTACGGACCCACCAAAGAGCTAAAATACTACCCCGACACAAACATTTATAGTGTTGAAGAAATAAATATCAAATCAAAAAATGGAAAAAATTTAAACGGATGGCTTCTAAAACCCAAAAATGATTCCGTAATAGCAACCGTTTTACAATTACATGGAAATGGAGGAAATATTTCTTATCAATATCAATTTTCTGAACCTCTGATAAAAAAAGGATTTCAAATAATGGTTTTTGATTACGAAGGTTTTGGGAAATCAGAAGGAGAACCAACACAAGAAAATGTTTTAGATGATGCTTTACAAGCATTAATCTATATTAAACAACGTGAAGATGTAAAAAATAAAAAATTGATTTTATTTGGTCAATCTTTGGGCGGACATTTATCAATTGTAGTTGCAGCAAAAGCACAAAAAATGATTGATGCCTTAATTGTAGAAGATCCTTTTTCTGGTCATATTCAAATTGCAGTTTATCACGCTAAAAAAAATTACCACTTACCTAAATTTATTCCTGAAATGCTGCTTACATCAAAATATGAAGCAATTAATTATGTGCATAAAATTACGATTCCTAAACTTTTTATTCATAGCACAGAAGATGAGGTTTGTCCTTTTTTTATGGGAAAAAATTTATTTGAAAAAGCCATTTCACCAAAAGAATTTTGGGAAATAAAAGGTCCTCACATACAAGCAAGTCATTTATATCCAACCGAGTTTGCACAAAAATTCATTGATATTCTAAAATAAGAGTTATGCCTTTTTTTGAGGATTATCTGCCAAAAAAGATTTCCAACCTGAATAATTTTTCTTTGAAGCGGTTGCTCCACGCTGAAAATAGTGGCAAACTGCCGCAGCCAAACCATCAGTAGCATCTAAAAATTCAGGGGTTTCTTTATAATTTAATAACGACTTTAACATGGCTGCAACTTGCTCTTTTGACGCATTACCACTTCCTGTTATTGATTGTTTTATTTTTTTAGGTGAATATTCAACAATTGGAATTCCTTTAGATAAAGCACCTGCAATAGCAACACCTTGCGCACGACCTAATTTCAGCATGGATTGAACATTTTTTCCAAAAAAAGGTGCTTCAATAGCAAATTCATCAGGCTTGTATTCTTCAATTAAAGAGCTAACTCGCTCAAATATTCGTTGAAGTTTTAAAGCTTGATTTTCCAATTTTTCTAATCGCACCACCCCCATTACAATCAAATGCATTTTATTGTTTTTAATATGAATGATTCCATACCCCAAAATATTGGTACCTGGGTCAATTCCTAAAACTATTTTATCTGATGTAATTACAGCCATTACGACTCTTTTTAGTATTATTGCTTAATATTATGCAATTTATTTTTAGCAAAGGTTTTTACAAAGTTATAAGTCTTTTTATAAAAGCAAGCATTTTGCTATTATCATTCCTGTACATTTATTACAAGCTTAACAACACAAGCATTGCATCAATTACTATTACTTTTTCTGGGGATAAAAATTTAATTTATTTAATTATTTGCATGTTTTTAATGCTTGTCAATTGGGGAATTGAAGCAGTAAAATGGAAAATGCTAATTAATAAAGTAGAATCTATTTCTTTTTTGCAATCAACAAAATCAATATTCGCAGGAATAACCATCAGCATTTTTACACCAAATCGAATTGGTGAATTTGCTGGAAAAATATTTTATTTACAAAAAGCAGATAAAATAACGGCAACCATTATCAGCTTTATCGGAAGCATTGCTCAGCTTATTATAACTGTGATTGCTGGAGTTATTGCCTTTTTTATTGCAAAAACCATTTCCATTCAATTCGAGAATATTTTTTCTACAAAATGGCTTGCTGTTTTTATTTTTTTATGTTTTGTTATATTTTATTTATTATTTCTTCTTTATAAGAAAAGAAAATCGTTCTCAAAATTGATTAAATACATTGATATAGTAGCATCTTATTCAAAAGAAAAAATTACAAAAGTTTTTTTACTGTCGGCAATCAGGTATTTAGTTTTTTCTTTGCAATATTATCTTGTTTTGTTGATGTTTGATATCAACGTAGGAGTTCTTGTATCTTCAACATTAATTGCTCTTGTTTTTTTTGTTTCTAGTGCTATTCCTACCTTTGCCATCACCGAAATTGTTGTAAGAGGAGCTACGGCTGTTTATTTTTTTAGTTTTGTATCTAGCGATGTAAATGCAATTATTGCATCGTCTCTTTTACTTTGGATTATCAACATTGCAATCCCTTCTATCGTTGGAAGTTTTTTTATTTGGGAATTAAAATTTTTTAAAGACTAATTTCAATTGCAGACAGCTTATTTGATATTAATTATAATTAGCATTGTTTTGTGCTTACCTTATGTAATTGCAATGGCTACTATCATTAATGGCTGGCTAAAAACAAGGGAAACAAAAACAAGCATTACAAATAAACACATAAGAGTAAGTGTGATTATTGCAGCTAGAAATGAAGAAAAAAGTATTGAAAATTGCCTATATACAATTATAAACCAAAATTATCCTAAAGAATTTATAGAGATTATTGTGGTGGATGATAATTCAACAGACGAAACAAAAAATTGCGTACAAAAACTATCAATAAAGAATAAAAACATTAAACTAATAGAACTCCATACATTTGGATTATCTGGTAAAAAACAAGCATTAAACACTGCTATTAAAGAATCTAAAGGAGATTTAATTATAACTACTGACGCAGATTGCATAACAAGCCCATTATGGATAAATAATATCGTAAACTGTTATTTACAAACAGATGCCAAAATGATAGTGGGTCCTGTTATGTTCCAAAAAGAAACAAGTATTTTCGAAAAGCTACAATCACTTGAGCTTATAGCCCTAATAGCAAGTACAGCAGGGAGTTTATTTTATAACAAAGCTACAATGTGTAATGGTGCAAATTTAGCATACACAAAAGAAGCATTTTATGAAGTGGAAGGCTTTCAATCAATTGAAAATATACCTAGTGGCGATGATGTATTGTTGATGTACAAAATTCAAAAACGGTTTTCAAAAGGAATTATTTTCTTAAAAAGCAGAGATTCCATAGTGTTTACAAAGGCGCAAACGACACTTCGATCCTTTGTAAATCAACGTATCAGGTGGGCTTCTAAAAACATATCAGATATAAATGCAACAACGAAAATATTAGGAGCAATCGTTTTTATTTTCAACCTCTATTTATTCCTATTACTAATATTATCAATCGTTTTTTATGTTTTTAATTTTCCTTTTTATCTTCAAATAAGTCTAATTTGTCTGATTATTTATGGAATTAAATGTTTTATTGATTTTTTGTTATTATTTTTAGCCTCAGGCTTTTTTGGTAAGCAGAAACACTTAATTTATTTTTTGCCAGAACAATTTATATATCCTTTTTATATAATTGTAATTGGGCTACTTGGAATGAGAAAAAAATATACTTGGAAAGACAGAACATTTAATGGCAAAGCGTAAAAATAAATATGCTGAATCTTTAACTCAGCAAGCATGGCATCGTTTGAAAAAAAATAAACTGGCTATGTTTGGTATAATTGTTATTGGCTTATGTATGGTTGTTGCCATTCTAGGGTATTCCATTACTCCTGATTCTACGCCTGATGCAAACGACCAACTTTTAGAACTTTCAAAAAAACCGCCTGGATTTAAAGTTCAAATGCTTTTAAAAAGAAAAAATGAACCATTACACGACATCGGTTTTTTCAAAAAAATGGCTTATGGAGCAACCAGTGATTATCGCTCTATCCCATTTAGTGATTACCGTTTCGAAGGAAATGACGTCATTGTTAGGGAATTTACTGGCGACCCTAGAAAAATGGGCACAGAAATAAAAATAAATCTTGCAGATGTTGTTTATGCTTTAAACTACAATACACCTACCGAAAATAATGTAAAAGAGGGATACATACAATTTTATGAATTTGGAAGCAATACAAAAATAAAAAAAACAGTAAAAGAATTAAGAGACGAAATCGAAAAGAAAAATATTATTACTAAAAAATTTATATTAGGAACCGACCCTTCTGGCAGGGATTTGTTAAGCCGATTAATGATTGGCACACGTGTATCTTTTTCAGTAGGAATTATTTCAGTTTTAATATCAATCATAATTGGAGTTTTAATGGGTTCGTTGGCTGGTTTTTACAGAGGAAAAACCGATGACATTATTGTTTGGTTTATAAATGTAGTTTGGTCTATCCCTACTCTATTGCTTGTAATTGCTATCACGCTTGCATTAGGCAAAGGATTCTGGCAAGTATTTGTAGCTGTAGGATTAACAATGTGGGTAGAAGTTGCTCGTGTAATTAGAGGGCAAGTAATGAGTTTACGCGAAAAAGAATTTATTGAAGCAGGTAGAGCATTAGGTTTTACAAATTTTAGAATTATTTTGAGACATGTTTTGCCAAATGTAATGGGACCTGTAATTGTTATTTCAGCAGCAAATTTTGCTTCTGCAATTTTAACAGAAGCTGGACTAAGCTTTTTAGGTATTGGAGCTCAACCACCAACAGCATCTTGGGGAGCAATGATAAATGCACATAGAGGTTATATTATTGGAGATGCACCTTATTTAGCTTTTTTACCAGGCATAGCAATTATGATTATGGTATTGGCTTTTGTACTGCTTGGAAACGGCTTACGCGATGCTTTAGATTCTAAATCTATGGATGACGATCAGATAATGTTTTAACCGTGTATTGTTTCTTTCTTGCCGTAGTTTTCCATAATTGACGATTCGTAATCCAACCATTCTTTCCAGCGTTTATCTATCTCTATTCCTTCAGCATATTTTCGAGCAAAACTGATGAATATAGTATAATGATTTGCTTCTGAAATCATAAGATCACGATAAAATTTTGCTAATTCTTCATCTTTAATATTCTCAGACAATACTTTAAAACGTTCACAACTACGAGCTTCTATCATTGCCGAAAAAAGTAATCTATCAATTAATGATTGTTGTCGGCTACCATCTTTTTTCATGAATTTATACAATTCATTTACATAATCATCTTTTCTTTCTCGACCAAGAACTTGTCCGCGTTTTTTAATAAGATTGTGTACTTGTTCAAAATGAGCTACTTCTTCTTTTACAATTTCAATTAATGCAGATACCATTTCTGGATAATTAGGATTATTTACAATCAACGACAATGCGTTTGAAGCTGCTTTTTGCTCGCACCAAGCATGGTCTGTTAATATTTCATCAATATTACTTTCTACGATATTTACCCAGCGAGGGTCAGTTGCTAATTTTAATCCAAGCATTTTTTAGTCTATAAATTTTTTCATCAATGGACCACTTGTTAAACTTGTCAGCAATGCCATTATAACCAATGCAACAAAAATTGGTTTTGAAATCAAACCAGCATTTAAGGCTAATGTTCCTAAAATTATTTCCATTGCTCCCCTGGCATTCATTCCAAATCCTACAGCAAGTGATTGATTTTTTGTCATACCACCTATTCGAGCGCCAACACTGGCACCGAATACTTTACCAACAAAAGCCAATATCAAAACAATTACTACAATTGTTAAATCAAAATTTTCAATAAAATTTACTTTTAATCCTATTGACACAAAAAATAATGGTGCAAAAAAGTTGGTTATAAATTGATGAATAATTTCTCTGGCTTGTTCTTTCAAATGAACACTATCGCCAAATGCAATACCGGCAATAAATGCTCCTAAAATTGCATGGATATTAATTGCCTCAGTAAATGCAGCAGATAATAAACAAATTCCCAATGAAATGGATAATACTCCTCCGGGCCAAGATAATTTTGTTTGCATCCAAGGCAATGTTTTATCAATTATTTTTTTGCCTATTGTCAGCATAAAAATCCCAAATCCGATAATATATAAAACGGTGTACCATAAACTCATGTGATCAGAATTATTTTCACTACTTAAACTTAAAACCAAAGAAAAAATCAACCATCCAATTAAGTCATTAAACATCGCAGAAGCAATAATTACCATGCCAATGGGTGTTTGAAAAAGGTTCATATCCATCAATATTCTTGCAATTACTGGTAATGCAGAAATCGATAATGCTGTTCCAAAAAATAAAGCAAAAAGTAATTTTGGCTCTTTTTCATTTGCGATTGAAAATACTTCTGGGAAAAACCAAGCTACAGCAAACCCTGTAAAAAAGGGAATAACCATACTAAATAAACTTGTGTATACAGCAACTTTTCCTTGTTTTAAAACCAATGGCAATTGAACTTCCATTCCTGCTACAAACAAAAGCATAATTACCGAAAGACTAAATATTCCATCAAGTGCAAGTGGCGTGTTACCTGTATGAGGAAACAAAAAATTAAATATATCAGGACAAAGCATTCCTAAAATAGTAGGACCTAGAATAATTCCTACAATTAACTCCCCCATCACAACAGGTAGTTTCAGTTTTTTACCTAACTCTGCAAAAATACGTGAAACAATAAGCATTGTACTTATTGAAAGCAAGAATACAATTAATTCGTTATGTGAAAGTTTTAGCATTATTTATCAGAAATGCGTGAGTGAACAATTAATAAATTGCAAGGCAAGTCTGCCAAAATAAATTCAATGTCATGAGTAAAAATTCTGTCGAATACATTTAAGTTTGTATCAGGAGAGTTAATTACTAACAGATCTGCTTTTCTATCTTTTGCATATTTACTGATAGCATAACCTTGCTTTCCTCTAACAATTTTTTCTTTTACTTCAATATCACCCGCATCACATTTATCAATAACTGTTTGCATTACTTCTTCCACCTCGATAGTTAAATTTTTTTTAATTTCTTTTGCTTCAGGAGCCGTACTATCATCAGCTATAGCCATCGCCAAACCAGGAACATGTACTTCATTTACAATAGTAAGTTCTTTTACTTTTAAGCTCTTTGCCAAATATAAGGCAGTATTTATGGTATGAATTGTTTTTGGATTTTCGACTCCATTCACAATTATTTTTTTGAATTTTTGCAATTCAAGTGAGGGGTTTGTTAAAAGAAGAACGGAACATTTTGCTTTTCTACTGATATTACGAGCGATTGATCCTATATAAAATTTTAAAATGTTTTCTTTCTCTAAAGCACCCAAAATTAATAAATCAACAATATACAGCTTGCATAATTTAAGGATAGTATCTACGGGTTCTCCATCCATCCATATTATTCTGCACTTATTCTCATCTATACCTACATCGTTCATCATTTTTTCTAATTCACGCTCTTTGTCGTTTGTTTTATCTCCAATATGAATCAAAACTATGCTAGAACCTAAAACATCTTGAAAACGTTTTGCTTCTAACAATAAATACTGACAACGAGAAGAAAAAGAAATAGCAACTGCAATTGTTTCGAAAGGAAAAGATGCTCGACCTTTTAATTTACTTAAATCCATTTTATTAAAATTGTTATTAACAATCAAAGATACAATTTGTTTTAATTATTTGAAGGAAGTCTTAAGGTTATAGAATACTAGGTTAAGTGCTGGAGACAAAAAAAGCTCATCAAAACTGATGAACTTTTCTATGTGGTCTTGTAGGGATTCGAACCCCAAACCTTCTGATCCGTAGTCAGATGCTCTATCCAGTTGAGCTACAAAACCTAATAGCTTTCCTAAAAAGCGGTGCAAATATAGAAAAAATACTTGTATTAAAAATACAAAATCGTTTTTTTTGAGCCGAAATATATGCTATTTCATACTATTCACACGATTCATTTATAATACATTTGTGCTGTTAATCTTTAAATATATAACACTATGCAACCAGTTATTACCATTTTTATAATAGTATTTTTTGTACTATTTATATTATTATCATTTGTAACCGTTCAACAAGGTTCTATTACCGTAATTACCGTTTTTGGGAAATACCGAAGAATTTTAGAACCTGGCCTAAATTTTAAAATTCCTTTTATAGAAAGAGTTTACAGAAGAATATCCATTCAAAATCGTTCTGTTGAACTAGAATTTCAAGCAATTACAGTTGATCAAGCAAACGTTTATTTTAAAGCAATGTTGCTTTATGCTGTTATCGACCAAAAAGAAGAAACCATAAAAAATGTGGCATTCAAATTTATAGACGATAGAAATTTAATGCAAGCATTAGTTAGAACAATTGAAGGTTCTATCAGGGGATTTGTTGCCAATAAAAAACAAGCTGAAGTATTATCATTACGCGGAGAAATTGTAGCAGACGTAAAAGAACAAATTGACCAAACCCTTGAAACATGGGGATATCATTTGATTGACTTACAATTAAATGACATCACTTTTGATGAAGAAATTATTAAATCAATGTCGAAAGTAGTTGCTTCAAACAATTTAAAAGCTGCGGCTGAAAATGAAGGACAAGCACTTTTAATTACTAAAACAAAAGCTGCTGAAGCCGATGGAAATGCAATTAAAATTGCTGCTGAAGCTGAACGATTAGCGGCTCAATTACGTGGACAAGGTGTTGCGTTATTCCGCGAAGAAGTGGCAAAAGGTATGACTCAGGCTGCAAAAGAAATGCAACAAGCAAACTTAGATACTTCCGTAATATTATTTAGCATGTGGACAGAAGCAATTAAAAACTTTGCTGAATATGGTAAAGGAAATGTGATTTTCTTAGATGGCTCAAGCGAAGGAATGCAGCGAACGATGAAAGAAATGATGGCTATGAATAATTTAATGGCGCCTGAGTTTAATAAAGGAAAAAAATAATATTGATTATAGAAAAATAAAAAGGCGAAGAAAAAAATTCTTCGCCTTTTTTATTATAAACTATTTATTAGTATGGCATTACATAAGGAACATTTCCCTCAATAGGCTGAATACTCATTACTGGTATTTTAGAATGATTAACTACTTGCTGCGCAAAAGAGCCTAACAATCGACCTGTAAGATTTTCATCTTGATCAGTCATAATTACTATTAAATCAGCATTTACAGATTTTGCATAGTCATAACTCACTTTTGCTTGATTTCCTCCATTTATTGTTTTACGAGAATAAGGCAAATCACATTTCTTCAGATAGTCTTCAATTTGCTCCAACTTCATTTCAAATTTTTTCAATTCTCCTTCATCGTTTGAATCTGACAAGCCTAAAATATGAATTTTTGCGGCAAAGTTTTTTGCCAATACAACTGCATGGTTTATTTTTTGACGAGAATGAATAGAATCATCAATTGGCAAAACAATATTTTTAAAACCAACTTTATTGGCATGAGCACGAACCGAGATAACTGGACAAACAGATTCTGTAACAACTTTATATGTATTACTTCCTACAAAAAACTCAACCACACCAGATGCTCCATGCGTTCCCATAACAACCAAATCAACGCTGTGTTCTTTTGATACAGAAACAATCTCGCTGAAAATATTTCCATCAGTTGTGATGCACGTAGATTTAACTCCATATTTCGAACGAATGTTGGATGCTGTTTCTTCTAATCGCTTTTCAATTGCATTAAAAAAATCATCAGGAGCCTCTACACGCATCTCTGGCGCTACAATACTAAACTTTTCCCAATGTTTTTCAACTACATGCAACAGCACCAGTTCTGCCTTAAAAAGCTGTGCAGTAAACGCTCCATGCTCAATTGCAATTAAAGATGATTCCGAAAAATCTATCGGAATAAGAATTTTTTCAATTTTAAATGCTTTCATATATCAATATTATTTTTGTTTTTAATACTTTTGAGATATTTGGCTACAAGTTAGCCTCCATATATAAGTATTGAACAAAGGTAATAATCTATTTTAAATTTTACACTCAAAATGAATAATATCATTCCTGAAACTGAACTAATTCTGAACTCCAACGGCAGTATTTACCATTTAAAACTTTTGCCAGAAAATATTGCAGATAATATAATAATTGTAGGAGACCAAGGAAGAGTTGAAATTGTATCGAATTTTTTTGATAGCATTGATTTTAAAATTCAAAACAGAGAATTTATAACACATACAGGAACTTACAAAGGAAAACGAGTAACGGTGATTTCTTCAGGCATAGGAACTGATAATATTGATATTTTAATAAATGAGCTGGATGCCTTAGTAAACATTGATTTAAAAACAAGAACATTAAAAAAAGATAGAAAATCTTTAAATATTGTTCGCATTGGCACTTCTGGCGCACTTCAAAAAGAAATTCCTGTTGATAGCTATGTAGTTTCAACACATGGAATAGGTTTTGACGGGCTTCTAAACTATTATGCCGATTTACCATCAATCAATGAAAATGAGCTGTCTGAAGCTTTTATCAAACAAACAAATTGGAATAAAAATTTGGCTTTCCCTTATGTTATAAAAGGTTCAGAATTTCTCATAAATACTATTGGTTTCGATATGCACAAAGGCATTACTGCCACAGCACCAGGGTTTTATGGTCCACAAGGCAGAAAATTACGATTATCGCCTTGGGTGGAAGATTTTAATCAACAATTAACCGATTTTAAACATAATGATTTAAGAGTTACTAACTTCGAAATGGAGACCTCTGCTCTATACGGTTTAGGAAAGCTACTTGGGCACCAAACCTGCACCATTTGTGCTATTATAGCCAATCGAGTTATTAAACAATATAGTAAAGATTATCATCCAACGGTTGAGCGTTTAGTTCAAATTGTACTAGAGAGATTAACAAAGTAAGGTTAATAACATCTCAGCTTACCCTATTTAACCCATTGTATTGGTCGATACTTTTGTATTCGTGAACTATCACTATTGGTTATGAATAAAAACGAACTAAATGCTCTCATTAGTTTATTAGACGACCCTGATGAAAGTGTTTATAATGAAATAAGCAACAAATTGCTTTCTATGGGACCAATGGTTATTCCTGAATTGGAAGCAGCATGGGAACATTGTTTTGATACGCTTATTCAAAATCGTATTGAAAACATTATTCATAAAATTCAGTTTGACTTAATAGCAAAAGAGTTAAAAAAATGGGCACAGCCTGACAATCAAAATTTATTGGATGGTGCACTCTTAATTGCTCGGTATCAATACCCTGATATTGATTTTGCAAAAGTTAAAAAACAAATTGAACAAATCAAACAAGATGTTTGGCTGGAATTGAATGATGAACTAACTGCTCTAGAAAAAGTAAAAATCATTAACCATATTTTATTTGATGTGCATAATTTTAGTGGAAATACCACCAATTATCATGCGCCACAAAATTCGTATATCAATAATGTTTTAGAAAGCAAAAAAGGGAATCCTCTGTTGCTCTCTGTTATTTATACTATCGTTGCTCAAAGTTTAGATATACCAATATATGGTGTAAATTTACCCGAGCATTTTATTTTATGTTATACAAATGCTGAACATGCTGTTTTACCTCAACGCATAGAAGGAAGCAATAATGATGTTTTATTTTACATAAACCCTTTTAGCAAAGGAGCTATTTTTGGACAAAAAGAAATTGATGCTTTTTTACGCCAGTTAAAACTCCAACCAAACGATATTTTCTATGAACCTTGTTCAAACTTAGAAATTGTAAAACGCTTACTCCGCAACCTTGTTACATCCTACGAAAAACTTGGGTATCCCGATAAAAGCGAAGAACTAAAAGGTTTACTCAACTCTCTTGGATAATTTTTTTATTTTTGTTATCTCTTCATAAGTGGAGTATAACAAATGAATAAGCCGCTTCTCTTTTTATTTTTTATTTTAATATTCTTTTTTTCTAAGTTTTCTTATTCCTCCATTGAAAAGGATAGTTCAAAATCTTTTTTTAAAAATATACTAACAGAAGATGAACATACACAAAATCGATTTTTTAGTGCTGGATATCAATATATGCTTAACCCTATAGGAAAAACAATAGGGGCACAAGGAACAATAGCAAACTATGGTTTAAATATTGCTAAATTATTTTCAAAAAAAATTGTTTTAGGATTTACTGTCGATATTAAACTGATTCCAGGTATTTCAACAAAAAAACCTAAAGGCGATTTTGTAACTGACTTTAACACTCAATTCATAAACACCTACTCAAACAAATTAGACTCTGTTAATGCTTATGTTACCAAATCAGCAATAAATGGTAATAATGGATATTTTATTACAGGCAATACAAATGTTTATTTTGGAATTATGTTTTCTCCTTTCCCACAAAAATATGGAGGTTTGATGTTACAAATAAAATACGGTTCAACCTCCTATTATGTTCACGGAGTTTTTGGGAATAAATATTTTAATAATGGTGGCAATGATAAAATTCCATTTAGCACAATCTCAAATTGGATATACGAAATAAACATAAAACCATTAGCATTCTTTGAAAACACATACGTGAAACAAGGCACACTGGGAATAGAAAACATTATGAATTATTTTGTTGTTTCCTTGTATTACGAAAGACTGAATTTTAAAAGTTTTGAATTTAATGGAAGCACCTTAGATAAAATCGTCAAACCTGATTTTACCAATAAATATGGAATCGATAATCGTTTTGGAATAAAATTTGGATTACTTATTTATTAATCATAAACAAAATTTTACACCAATACTTATTTCACATTGGTATTATTTATACAACAAAAACATTGTCGGTCGCTTATTTATATCAGGCAAACGGTTTTTCCAATCATAAACAGATTTTGTTTCAATAAATTCTGTAGGTAAAGTTATATCAGTTGCAATACACAATTTAATTTTTTTATCACATACCGCAATAATATCTTCGAGTATGTGCATATTGCGATAAGGCGTTTCAATAAATAATTGTGTTTGACTTTTTTTTAAAATTAAATTTTCTAAATCTTTTATTTTTTTTATCCTATCTCCTCTTTCTTTTGGTAAATAACCATTAAATGCAAAATTTTGCCCATTAAAACCGCTTGCCATTAAAGCCAAAAAAATACTTGATGGTCCAACAAGAGGAATTACTTTAATATTTTTTTCATGGGCAATTCTTACCACTTCGGCTCCAGGGTCTGCGATGCCGGGGCAACCAGCTTCAGAAATAACTCCAATATTTTTTCCAGCGTTTATTGATTTTAAATATCCTGATATTTCGTTTGCTTGAATATGTTTGTTTAAAGGATGCAAAATTATTTCTTGAATAGGTTTTTTGATTCCCATTTTTTTCAAATAATGTCGAGCTGATTTTTCATTTTCAACAATGTATTCATCAATAAGATTAATTACATCATTAATTTTTTGAGGCAACACATCAACTGTTTCACCTGTATCTCCAAGAGTTGTAGGTATTAGGTATAAATTTCCTTTTTGTATTATTTGCATTATTCAAAATTGTTTAATACTGCTTTATACTTTCTATGATGATTTCACATGCCTTATCTAATAATATGTAAACATTCTCAAAACCCTGTTCTCCTCCAAAGTAAGGGTCAGGAACAGACATGTTTGTATTGGGATATACACGGTTCAAAATCATTTCCACTTTATTTTTATCTGTCATATTTCTTGCTTGAGCAATAACATCAGCATAATTTGAGGAGTCCATCACAAAAATAGTGTCAAATTCATCAAAATCAGATACTGAAAATTGACGAGCACGTAAATCAGAAATATCTACTTCGTGTTTTTTTGCATTTGAAATGGTTCTATTGTCTGGATTTTCTCCAATATGATAGTTTGAAGTGCCAGCAGAATCAATAAAAAGGTTAATGTTGTTTTGTTGGGCTTTTTGTCTTAGTATTCCTTCGGCTAAAGGAGATCTACAAATGTTGCCGAGGCATACCATTAAAATTTTAGTCATAAAACAGGCTAATCTTTGAGTGGTTTAAACTTTAATAAATAATACGTTCCAGATTTTTGAACTTTTTCAATTGTTCCATTCAATTGGGATGCTAATATTTTTACTAATTCTAAACCTAATGTTGGTGTTTCATTATCAAAAAATTTATCATCGAATCCTTTTCCGTTATCGCCAACAATCATTGTATAATTTTCTGTTGCGGAAGATTGATACAATTCAATTTCTATCATGCCATTATCAATCTCATTAAATGCATATTTAAATGAATTTGATATTACTTCGTTTAGCAACAAACCCAAGGGAATAATTGTATTCAAATTAAAATATTGAACTTCTAAATTAAGTTTTAAATCGATTTTTTTATCAAAACTATATGTATCAATTAAATTTTCTACGAGCATATTAATGTATTCTTTAACATTAATATTTCCGTAATCTTCCGATTTATATAATTTTTCGTGCACTAAAGAGATTGTTCGTATTCTATTTCTTATTTCTCTGAACAATTCAGTAGCTTTAGGTTCGTTGATGTAGTCTGATTGAATATTTATAAGACTATTAATAATTTGTAAATTATTTTTTACTCGATGGTGAACTTCTTTTAAAAGTATTTCATTTTCATCTCGTTTTTTAATTATTTCTGATGTACGTTCTTTAATAATTTTTTCAAGCCTTTCTTTTTGTAAAACATGTTTACGTTTTCTAAACTCATTGTACAAATAAATTACCCCTATGAATATAATTAGACTTAAAAGCACAAACCACCAAGTAGTCCAAAAAGGCGGTTTAATAGTAAATTCAACAACAGTAGGAGACTCTGCACTAATTCCATCTTTATTTTCTGCCCTAACAATAAAATGATAATTACCGGGCGGTAAATTTGAATAGGTAGCTGAGCTAATTTCATTGTATGGGCTCCAATCTTTATCAAAACCATCTAATTTAAAACTGTAATGAATATCATCAGGAAACGATTTACTTATTGCATTAAAGTAAAACGTTATATGATTTTGATTGTGCGACAAAACAGGATTTATAGGTATTTGTGTCCAATGAGATAATGAATCGGCATATTTTTTCCAGTCAATGTTTTCATAAAATAATTTAACATCAGTTATTTGAACTTTAGGTGTTTCTCTGCTTCTAAAAAGTTCTTCTTTAGGACTAAATTTAATTGCTCCTTTAATTGTACCAAACCATAAGTTTCCATTTTCATCAACGCATGTAGAACGAGAATTACATTCTATCCCTTTGAATCCTTCCACTTTTCCGTAATTACGAATTGTTGAAATTTCTCCCCTTTCATTTAATGATATTTTGTCTATTCCTTTATTTGTTCCAACCCAAATATTGCCATAAGTATCTGTATTCATTAAATACACCGTTCCAGAAGCAAGCCCATCAGCAGTTGTAATGTTTTTAAATTTTGTGCCATCATAGAAACCAACGCAGTTATCTGTCCCTACCCAAATATTTTCAAATTTATCTTTTGTCATACTGCCTATGTAACTGTTACACAAGCCATCAATAATATGTTTAATCACTTTTTCTCCATTAAAAATATAAACACCGTTTGCAGAACCAAACCAAATATTTCCATTTTTATCTTGTGTAAAAGAATAAATATTTTCATTAAATAATCCTTCTTCTTTTTTAATTTGTTTTATCTTTTTTCCATCATCTAAATAAGCATACGAACCTCTTGTTCCGATATAAATTTTACCTGAGTTATCTTCAAAAATAACTCGAACATTTTTAATATTCTTTTCTTTGTAAAACGAAAAAGTATTTGATTTGTATTGCACAATTCCCTCTGTTGTTCCAAACCAAACTGTTCCTTTGCTATCTGTAAAAATGCAACGCACTTCGTTTCCTTGAAAAAATGGTGATTGTTGAAGAACTGAAGTTTTTCCGTCATATTTATATACACCATGCAAACTAGTTCCTATCCATATATTACCGACTTTATCTGCATTAATTGCAAAAATATCTTTTTGATTAAGCCCTATGATATTATCATAATATGTAAAAGATTGATTTGTAAATTTCACTATTCCTCCACCAGAGGTGCCTATCCATATATTACCTGCTGCATCTTCGAATATGCAATTAACATGATCTACGGGCAATCCGTTTGTTTGGTTAAAATTAATAGTACTATTATTTCTTAGCTTAAAAACACCAAAATTTTCTGTTCCAATCCAAAGTTGGTTTTGCTGGTCAAAATGAATAGAATTGATTATAGCATCCGATGGACAATTAATTGAATCAGCTTTTTGAGCTTTTACCTGATAGTGAGAAGGTCCAATGATTTTTACTTTATGAAATTTATTTTTATTTTCTACAAGCCATAAAATGCCAGAAGGGTCTTCTGCAATTGAAGTAATATTAATATTATCTATATCTGTATTATCTTTTATTCTTAATAGCGTTTTATTTTTTAATACTAGCAAACCGTGGTTTGTTCCTATCCAAATAATATTACGTTTATCTTTTATTAAACAATTAACTTTAAAATGTTTGAGCGTATCATCTTTTACATATATGTTTTCGAAATGCTTACCATTATATAAAACAATTTCTTCTCCTTTAGAAATAATAGTATTATCATTATCGTCAATAGTAATAAAATCTATTGTTCCTGACAAATATTTGCTTTTGTCTTGTTCTGAAAAGGAATGAAACTTTTTTCCATCAAATAAACACAATGAGTTAAATCGTGAGCCTATCCAAATATTTTTATTTTTCCCTTCACAAATGGCATAAATAGTCTGTCCACACAATCCATCTTTTTCTTCGTAAGGTTTAAACGTTTTACCATCGAATCTATTTATTCCACCACCAGAAGTACCAACCCATAAATAGCCTCTGCTATCTTCATAGATACAGTTTACTTCCGATTGAGATAATCCTTCATCTAAAGAATATGTTTGAAAATTATATAATTGAGAAAATGATTTTCCGCAAAAAAATTGTAGAAAAAGAAAAATAAATAAAAATCTATATCTAATTTTTTTGCTCATTACACAAGGAGTATATAACAAAAATAGGAATCAGATAGTCTGATTCCTATTTTTTTTATACTTTTTTACTTCATTTACTGAATACTAATTTTTTTATTTAACTCTTCAATATAATTTTTGAATCGTTTATCAGTATCCATAAGGTTATTAACGGTTCTGCAAGCGTGTAAAACAGTAGCATGGTCTTTTCCTCCGCAATGTAAACCAATTGTTGCTAAAGAAGATTTTGTCATGCTTTTAGCAAAATACATAGCAATTTGGCGAGCTTGAACTACTTCACGTTTACGAGTTTTTGATTTTAAAAGCTCTATTGGTAAATCAAAATAATCACAAACCACTTTTTGGATATAATCAATTGATACTTCACGAGCTGTGTTTTTCACAAACTTATCAATCATTTGTTTAGCAAGTTCTAATGTAATTGCTTTTTTATTCATTGATGATTGAGCAAGCAATGAGATTAATGCGCCTTCTAATTCGCGAACATTAGTTGTAATGCTATAAGCTAAATATTCTACTACTTCTTTTGGCAAATCAATTCCGTCAGCATATAATTTTTTCTCTAAAATTGCTATACGTGTTTCTAAACCTGGTGCTTGTAAATCTGCTGCTAAGCCCCATTTGAAACGCGATAATAATCGCTGTTCAAATCCTTGCAACTCAACAGGTGCTTTATCAGCAGTTAAAACTATTTGTTTTCCTGTTTGGTGTAAGTGATTAAAAATATGGAAAAATACATCTTGCGTTTTTTCTTTTCCAGCAAAATATTGAACATCATCAATAATCAAAACGTCAATCATTTGATAAAAATGAACAAAATCATTTTGGTTATTATTTCTTACTGAATCGATGTACTGTTGTGTAAATTTTTCAGAAGAAACATACAATACTGTTTTATTAGGAAATTCATTTTTAATTTGAATACCTATAGAATGAGCTAAATGAGTTTTTCCTAAGCCAACTCCGCCATATATTAATAATGGATTAAAAGAAGTACCTCCTGGTTTATTAGCAACAGCATAACCGGCAGAGCGAGCCAAACGGTTGCAATCTCCTTCTACAAAATTTTCGAAAGAATAATTTTGGTTTAATTGCGATTCAACATTTACCTTTTTTAATCCAGGAATAATAAATGGATTACGTATGGTATTTTGATTTATATCAATTGGCATAGCAACGGAAGGGTTTTTCAATTCCTTTTTGCTAGATGTTGGTATCTTAACTGTGAATGGTTTTGAATTGTAATTGTTTTCCATTACAATACTATACTCAAGGCGACCTTCAACTCCAAGTTCTTTTTTAATTGTCTTTTTTAACAATGTAATATAATGTTCTTCTAACCATTCATAAAAGAACTGGCTAGGAACTTGAATTGTTAATACATTTGAACTTAATTTTACTGGCTTAATCGGCTCGAACCATGTTTTGAAACTTTGCGAACTCACGTTATCTTTAATTATGTCTAGACAACTCCTCCAAATTTTTTCGTATGCTTTCTCCATTCTCAAATCAAAATTTTTTATATGTAGTTAAACTTCTGTTTAGTATCTTCCTTTATTCAGGGGCTTTTCATTTATCGTGGCGTAAATATATACAACTTTAATTATTCCGCAAGTATTAATCAACAAAAAAAATTTAAAAAAAAGTTTAAATTGCTATTGACTTTTTGGAAATTTTTATAGTATGCCCTTCCACCGCTTTTTTCTTTATCCTTTTTTCAAATAAATAATCTATTCTTCCCAATCTAATTCCTGCCCACCCAACTTGTGCTACCAATACTTTTTTATTATCGCTATTTTCATACTCCAAAGGAATATCAATAAAAGTATGTGTATGTGCCCCTATTATTAAATCAATATTTTTAGATTGTTTCGCTAAATCTACATCACTCACTTTTTTGTTTTCGTACTTATAGCCTAGATGCGACAAGCAAATAATTAAATCACATTTTTCTTCGAATTTAAGATAATGAGCTGCTTTGGCGGCTTTTTCTAATGGATTTTGGTAAATGGTATTCCCGTACATTTTTTTATCTACCAAACCATGAAGTTCAATTCCGATTCCAAAAACTCCAATCTTAATATCATCCTTTATAAAAATTTTGTGTGGGATTGTTTTTCCAACCATTGGTGTATCCGAAAAATCGTAATTACAATTTATAAATGGAAAGTTTGCATGTGGTAATTGATTTACCAAGCCTTCTAAACCGTTATCAAAATCATGATTTCCAATAGTTGATGCATCGTATCCCATCATACTCATGAGCTTAAATTCCAACTCTCCACCATATAAGTTAAAGTAAGGTGTTCCTTGAAAAATATCTCCTGCATCCAATAACAATACATTTTTTTCTTCTGATCTAATTTTTTTTACAATTGCTGCTCGTCTTGCAACGCCACCTAATCCTGGATATTTAGGGTCGTTATCAGGGAAAGGATCAACATGGCTATGAACATCATTTGTATGCAATATGGTAATTTTTACTAAATCAGTTTTTGCCAAAGCTTCATCAGGTAATGCATTTAATAAAAACATTCCCGCTCCTCCATAAATGGATTTTTTTAAAAAACTTCTTCTGCTATTCAAGTTTAATTCTTCCATCCTTATCTACATTTATTTTGTTCCCTTTTTTATTCTCATCTATCATATAATCAATTATTGCATCTCTTAATTTATAATTAAGTGTATCAATTTTAATTGGGTCTGCAAAAAAATTATATTTATCTCCACCACTTGCTAAGTAGTCGGAGGTTGCAACTTTGTACGTTTTATTTTCATTAAAGTTTTCACCGTTAATTTTTAATTCAATAATTTTTTTTGATTTACCTTTTACAGTTGCACCAGCAAAAGGAGCACCACCACTACCTACAATATATTCAAACAATTGTTTTGTTTTTTCGCCCGATAGTGTCAAAACTAATATACTATTTTCAAAAGGCATCAATTCAAATACATTACCTTTTGTAATATTTCCTTTTGGCAATTGAGCACGCAAACCTCCGTTATTAAGCAAGCAAACATTTGCTTTCAAACTATCTGCTGGAAAATAAAGGTCATTTGTTTTTTTAAGAACAGCATCAGAAACAAAATTGCCGAGTGAACTTTCCGGCAACCCTTTCAATAATTGAACTTCAGAAAAAACAAGAACTTGATTCATTGTTTTGTCCATCTCCATTTTGTAAGGGTTAATTGTTTTTTCAAAAACAGAATCCGCAACTGGTAAATTTTGAGTATTTAATTCAATCATTGATTTTTCTACCGACTTTAACTTAGGCGTAGTATTGCATGATAAAATGCAACATACAGATAATAGAAAAATGCTACTTTTGATTGGGGATGACATTATTTAGTATTATTTGTTAAAGAGTACACAATAGTAACCATTTATTAAAATAAATAGAATTAAAATCTAATATTTAATTTGATTTTATTCTAAAAATAAATTGTATTTTTCAAAAAAGTTTTTATATATGTATATATCAGAAACAACAATCAGAGTGAGATATGCAGAAACCGACAGGATGGGATATGTATATTATGGAAATTACACGCAATTTTATGAAGTTGGGCGGGTTGAAGCATTGCGTCAATTAGGAACTAGTTACAAAGAAATGGAAGACAATGGTGTTATGCTACCTGTTTATACTTGCAACATAAAGTATTTGAAACCTGCCTATTACGATGATTTATTAATTATAAAAACTACAATAAAAGAATTGCCTACCGCAAAAATTACCTTTGATTACGAAATTTACAATCAAAAAAATGAATTAATAAATACAGGAAATACAAGTCTTGTTTTTATTGATATGCATTCTAATAAACCCTGCCCAGCACCAAAATCTTTTATTGAAAAAATAAAACCATATTTTTAATCCGTTTTTAAATAATTGCATTTAATCCCAGCCTTTATTTGTAAATTCGCAATCGCAATTAAAAAAACCAAATGAGCAAACCTGGATTTGATGATATTTATATGGAATTAGCCGAAAATTTGGCTAAACGTTCTCACTGTGTAAAAGCTCATGTTGGAGCCGTTTTAACAAAAGACACACGCATTGTTTCGTTAGGATATAATGGTCCACCAGCAGGAACACATAATTGCGATGAAGAATTTCCTGAGCAAGGTTGTCCAAGAGACAGCAAAGGAAGTTGCTCACTAGCACTGCATGCAGAACAAAATGCAATTCTTTATGCTTCAAAAAATAATGTTGCAGTGGAAGGCTGTACATTATATGTTACGATGGCACCTTGCATTTCTTGCGCAAGAGTTATTTATACTGTAGGAATAAAAAAAGTTTTTTTTCTACATTCTTATGCGGAATACAAAGGCTTGCCATCTGATGAAGGTGTTGATTTTCTTCAAAAATTTGGGGTAGAAGTAGTCCGTTATAAAAAAAAATAAAATGAATCGCCCAAAATTTTACATCTACTTACCTATATTTTTCTCGTTAGTATTAATACTTGGATTATTTATTGGCAGCACATTTTTAAGCAGTAGCAAAAATTTTGCATCTGATAATATTACTCAAAATAATTTCAAAAAAGTAACAGAGATTTTACGTTATGTACAATCAGAATATGTTGATACAATAAATAGCAATGATTTAATTGACAAAACAATTATTTCGATGCTCGAAAATTTAGATCCACATTCAAGCTATATTACTGCAGACGAATTGCAAGCTATGAACGAACCCTTACAAGGGAATTTTGAAGGTATAGGCATTGAATTTAATATAGTGGATGATACCATACGTGTTGTGAATGCTATTCAAGGTGGACCAGCAGAGTCGGTTGGATTACAAACAGGCGATAGAATTGTA
>JAJNQB010000003.1 GCA_021155045.1 Arcticibacter sp. | reverse complement strand
AACACACGGAATAAAAATTACAGTTGATACCAAGTATCAACTGGAGCATTCTGTTCCCGAACACCGTCATTTTTTGTTTTCATATCGTGTAATCATCGAAAATAAAAGTGAATTTACGGTTCAATTAATTGCTCGCCATTGGGAAATATTTGATTCTACAAGCGAAGTTTCTGTTGTGGATGGTGAAGGTGTGGTTGGAGAACAACCTATTTTAGAACCAGGAGAAATATTTGAATACGAATCTGCTTGTAGCCTAACTACCGATATTGGTAAAATGAAAGGCAAATATTTAATGGAACGTAAAATTGATAAAGCTCGCTTTTATGTTGATATCCCTGAATTTGAATTAATGATGCCCCAAAGGTTGAATTAGTTTATTGGTAAATTATATTTAAAAGAAAAAGGTCAGTTCGAGTGTTTTGCTTTTTTGCAAAACGTATCGAGAACGGATTGAAAAGTAAAAACGCCTACACACTTTCTCGATACATTCGCATACGCGAACACTCGAAAAGACAGCACACATAGGATTTAAAAGAAAAAAGGTCAGTTCGAGTGTTTTGCTTTTTTGCAAAACGTATCGAGAACGGATTGCTCTGAATCACATCTCGATACAGCTTCCTACGTCAGCCACTCGATGTGACTGAATATTATAGTTAAAACAAAACGTCAGTTCGAGTGTTTTGCTTTTTGCAAAACGTATCGAGAACGGGTTGAAAAAGGAAAACAAAAAACGCCTACACACTTTCTCGATACATTCGCATACGCGAACACTCGAAAAGACAGCACACACAGGATTTATAAGAAAAAGGTTAGTTCGAGTGTTTTGCTTTTTTGCAAAACGTATCGAGAACGGATTGCTCTGAATCAGATCTCGATACAGCTTCCTACGTCAGCCACTCGATGTGACGGAATATGAGATTATAATTCTTCAATCACCAATCGTCAGTCCTCAATCCTCAATCCTCAATCAAACTTCCCATTTAAATTGAACTAATTTGTACCTTTACGGTTCTATGAATTTTAAAATCACATCCGATTTTTTTCCTACAGGCGATCAGCCTTCTGCCATAAAACAATTGGTGGATGGTATAAACAGAAATGTTCCTGCACAAACACTTTTGGGAGTTACAGGTTCTGGAAAAACGTTTTCTATTGCAAATGTGATTGAGCAAGTTCAAAAACCAACATTAATTTTAAGTCATAATAAAACCTTAGCAGCACAATTGTATGGAGAGTTCAAACAGTTTTTTCCAAAAAATGCTGTTGAATATTTTGTGAGTTATTACGATTATTACCAACCAGAAGCTTTTATCCCAAGCACAAACACGTATATCGAGAAAGATTTAAGTATTAATGACGAAATAGAAAAGCTTCGTTTAAGCACAACATCTTCTTTGTTGTCGGGAAGAAAAGATGTAATTGTAGTGTCATCCGTTTCTTGCATTTATGGTATAGGGAATCCAATGGAATTTCGCGAAAATGTTATTCATATTAAAGTGGGTGAGATTATTAGCCGAAATAAATTTTTACATCGATTGGTTGAAAGCCTTTATTCTAGAACAACTGAAGATTTTTTGCGTGGCAATTTTAGAGTGAAAGGAGATACTGTTGATATAAATCTAGCCTATGCTGATTTTTCATTGCGTGTAACTTTTTGGGATGATGAAATTGAAGGGATTGAATATTTTGAAACATCAACTGGAAAGAGTTTTGAAAAATTAGATAGTGCGACAATTTATCCTGCCAATATTTTTGTTACCAGCCCCGATACAATGAAGAATGCGATTTTTCAAATTCAAGACGATATGGTAAAACATGTTGAATTTATGAAAGAAAATGGAAAGCATTTAGAAGCAAAACGATTAGAAGATAGAGTTACTTACGATTTAGAAATGATGCGAGAGTTAGGTTATTGCTCTGGTATAGAAAATTATTCACGTTATTTTGATGGACGATTACCAGGTTCAAGACCTTTTTGTTTGTTAGATTATTTCCCTGATGATTTTTTAATGGTTATTGACGAAAGTCATGTAACAATAGGACAAATAAGAGCAATGTATGGTGGCGACCGTTCCAGAAAAACAAACTTAGTTGAATATGGATTTAGACTGCCATCAGCTTTGGATAATCGTCCATTGAAATTTGATGAATTCGAATCCATGCTAAACCAAGTAATATATGTTAGCGCAACACCGGCAGATTATGAATTGGAAAAATCAGAAGGAATTGTTGCGGAACAATTAATTCGTCCAACTGGCTTATTAGATCCTGTTATAGAAGTTCGACCAAGTATTAATCAAATAGATGATTTATTGGAGGAGATTGATAAGGTAACAAAGCGAGATGAGCGTATTTTGGTTACCACTCTTACAAAGCGAATGGCTGAAGAATTGCATAAATACATGTTAAATATCGGTATTCGTTGCAGATATATTCATTCTGATGTAGAAACATTAGAACGTGTTGAAATCATGCGTGATTTACGTTTAGGATTGTTTGATGTTTTAATAGGGATAAATCTTTTGCGCGAAGGATTGGATTTGCCCGAAGTTTCTTTAGTAGCAATCTTGGATGCTGATAAAGAAGGTTTTTTACGTTCAAACAGAGCATTAACACAAACTGCTGGAAGAGCAGCTAGAAACATCAACGGAAAAGTAATTATGTACGCTGATAAAATAACAGACAGCATGCAAAGTACAATTGATGAAACAGAACGCAGAAGAAAAAAACAAATACAATATAATTTCGATAATAATTTAGTTCCAACCTCACTAAATAAATCAAAAGCTTCTATAATGGGACAGACTTCTGTAGTTGTAGATGCAAAAGGAAATTTAGCAAGACCTTATATTGAACAAGAGCAAATTAATTATGCTGCAGACCCTGTAGTTCAATATATGAGTAAAGAAGAATTGCAAAAAGCAATTATAAAAACCAGAAAAGCAATGGATGTGGCAACCAGAGAATTTAATTTTGCCGAAGCAATTCGTTTGCGTGATGAAATGTTTGCTTTAGAAAAATTATTTTCCGAAAAGTAAAATATCTGATTTAGACTGCTTTTGCAACATATTTTCTGCTTTTTTATTGCTCGAAACCTAAAAATAATCCCAATCTGTTTGCTTTTTTCTTAAAATTAACTTAAATTAGCAAAATAAATCTCATCTAA
This sequence comes from Arcticibacter sp., assembly GCA_021155045.1. GTDB lineage: Bacteria > Bacteroidota > Bacteroidia > 2-12-FULL-35-15 > 2-12-FULL-35-15 > 2-12-FULL-35-15. The sequence continues at coordinate 19,174 of JAJNQB010000003.1, read as the reverse complement.
ACAACAATTTATAAACTAACAATTATTAGTAAAATGAAAAAATCTACATTATTAATTGCGAGTATAATAATCGGAAATGGATTATTTGCTCAAGAAACACAAAGTAATCCCAATGGGGATGTTATACAAGGTATTTTCAATGGCATATCTAAACCACTAAGTGATTTATTTGAAACCGAACCTTATGATGATAATCTTCAGCCTTACGAGTTGAAAGAGTCAGCTGACAGAACACATAGAAAACCCCAAATTTTTGTTTATACCGCAGAAAAAGATGGTCCTGCGTATTCAACTGAAAAAAGTTCTATTCAAACCCAAATGGGTAATAGAGCGCCTGTTACAATTTTAACAGAATGGGCTGGACAAAATGGAGGAGGCTATCCACCAGATCCTTCTGGAGCAGCAGGTTTAAACCATTATGTACAATCTGTAAATGCAACACCGTTTAAAGTTTTTAATAAAACTACAGGTGCTCAAATGGGATCAATCAGACAAATAGGATCGCTTTGGAGTCCTGCTGTTGGTAATATGGGTGACCCAATAATTATGTACGATAGGTATGCAGATCGTTGGTTTGTTAGCCAATTTGGACAATCAGGTGGAACAAACTGGATATATATTGCTATTTCTACTACTCCAGATCCAACAGGTACTTATTATACTTATTCATTTTCCCACTCTCAATTTCCTGATTATTTGAAATTTTCAATATGGCAAGATGGTTATTATATGTCATCAAACATGTCAACAGATAGAATATTTTGTTTTGAAAGAAATAAGATGTTAGTGGGTGATGCAACCGCTAAAGCTGTCAGTCAAACATTCTCAACAGGAACTGTAAGTGGTTTCTTTTGTCCTTTGGTAGCTGATGCTGACGGAGGGTTGCCTCCAGGAGGAACACCTTGTCCTTTCTTTTGGTACACAGAAAATTCTTGGGGTGGAGGAAGTGTTGATGGTATTAAATATTGCAAAGCAACTGTAAATTGGGTGCCAGCAACTCCAACATTAACAATTACTGCTGCAACTCAAATTACAACAGCAGCTCATGATGGTACTTATAATGCAAGTTGGAACGATATTGATCAACCTGGAACAACTGCTAAATTAGATGGTATCGGAGGAGTTCCTACATACCGTGCACAGTGGAGAGCATGGACTGGTTACAACTCATTACTTTTAAATTGGGGTGTAAAAACAGGTGTTGGAACTCAACGTTCTATTAAATGGGTAGAGTTGCGTGAAACACCAGCAGGTTCAGGTACTTGGGCTGTATACCAACAAGGAGTTTATGCTCCTGATACGAAAAGTCGTTGGGTAGGAAGTATAGCAATGGACGATAATGGAAGTATTGCACTGTGCTATGCAAGAGCATCTTCAGCAACTGGAGATTTTGCTAGTTTAGGTTTTACTGGACGTTTAGCAACAGATCCATTAGGTACTATGACTTTTGCTGAAACCATGGTCGAAATGGGTACTGCTGCACAAACCTCAAATAACCGATTTGGTGATTATTCACAAACATCATTAGATCCTGATGGACTTACTTTTTGGCATACAGGAGAGTTTTTGCAATCTGGACCTAGAACAAGAATTTATTCTTTCCGATTGCCTTTAACTCCTACAGGAGTTGAGGAAAGTGGAAATCAAATCAATAATATTGTTGCTTTCCAATCTAATTCTACATTAAATGTTACAGCAAAAGATTTAGCTGTGGATGGAGAATTAGTTGTTGATTTGTTTGATATTACTGGAAAACAAATTGATGGGAAACAAATTGTAGTAAATGGTCAAACATTTGAAACATCATTTAATACAAGTAATTTATCAGCAGGAACTTATTTGGTTCGTGTTGGTAAAATGAATACAGCATTTCAAAAAGTAGTTAAAGTAATTATAAAATAAATTAGAAAGTTTATATGAGAAACACTCATGTGGTTTTGGTACCAGAATTGCATGAGTGTTTTTTTATTAACCATAAAAGAAGTAATATGAAATCGTATATTTTAATATTAAGTATTGTAGTTTCTGTTTTTGCAGCTTGCAAGTCTAAAAAAGAAACAACATCAACTGCTGCTAATAATGAAGCACCAAAAGTTACTGGCGTTGTTTCTCATCAATATAAATCAACAGGCTGCTCGGCTGTCATAATTATTAAACAAGATGGAGCTGATGACATTACTTTAATTCCAAAAGATAAGTTGGATGCAAAGTTTGATGTGGATGGATTAAATGTTTCTTTTAATTATATACCATTAAAAATGCCTCAGCCTGCTGGCTGCACCACTGGTATGCCTGCCGAAATAAGTAACATTTCAAAAACGAAATAATCGTAAAAAAAAAGAAAGCTACTAGTCAATTTAGTAGCTTTCTTTTTTTACATAAAGCAAATAATTATATTTGCTTTATATAAAAAAATCTGATGAAGAAAATAACTGCCTTTTTATTTCTCTTTATTTTCATATTTAACAGTATGGGATATTTTATTGTATTTAAAACAATGCAATATCAAGCCAAAAAAGAAATTAAATCAATTATTAAAAATAACCTAAATTCTGCGGAGTTAATCAAATTAAAGTTCGACAGAAAATCTATATCCGGTATTGTATGGAAAGAAAAAGGGAAAGAGTTTATATTTAACAAAACACTCTATGATGTTGTAAAAACAACTGTATTAGGCGATGAAATTATTTTTGAATGTATCAATGATAAAAAAGAACAACAACTTTTTTCTAATTTAGACGAACAAGTTACGCTTCATGTTATCAATAACAAACCTGTGAAAAATGATTGCTCAAAGCAATCTCTGAAAAATATTTTAAAAATTTCTTTTTTGAATCAATTTAGTTATTCATTTAAAAATTCAATAAGTATTGTGAAATTTAATTTTCCCGAAAAGTTAAGTTTGCAAGATTCCAACTCTGCTGTTTTTATACCCCCTCCCGAGTTTTTATAATTTTATTTGTATTCAATTTTTTAAGCTCATTTGTGGACACAGATGAGGACATTATTTATTTTACGAATTAAAATTTTATGAAAAAGAAATTACTTTTTGTAAATGCAATTGCATTTACTGCTATGGGATTAAGTGCCCAAACAAATGATACAGACACTATTTTTAAATTAATAAATTTAAACGAAGTGATATTTTCTGCAAATAAAGCAGAAGAAAAAAAATCAGATGTGCCTTATACAATTGAAGTTATGAAAGCCAAAAATATAGAGATGAGCAATTCTCAAACATCGGCTGACGTAATAGCAAATACAGGGAATATTATGGTTCAAAAAAGCCAAGGAGGAGGAGGAAGCCCTATTATTAGAGGATTTGAAGCAAGCCGTGTGTTGATGGTTATAGATGGAGTAAGGATGAATAATGCAATTTATAGAGGAGGGCATTTGCAGGATATAATTACTATTGATAATGCTATGCTTGATAGAGCAGAAGTTATTTATGGACCTTCATCAGTAATGTATGGCAGTGATGCTTTGGGTGGTGTAATGCATTTTTACACTAAAAATCCATTGTTTGGAGAAGATAAAATGAATTTTAAACTAAACTCCTATTTGAGATATGGTTCGTCAAATCAAGAAAAAACAGGACATGTCGATTTTAATGTTGGTTTTAAAAAATTGGCTTCATTAACTAGTATTACTTATTCTGATTTTGATGATTTAAGAACAGGTTATTCTCGTAATCCGAATCCTGATTTTGGTCGTTGTTATTATTATGCAGAACGCAATTGGAATAATACTGGAGATAGTATGATGAGAAATAGTAACCCTAATATTCAAAAATTTAGCGGTTATTCTCAAGTAGATTTTATGGAAAAACTTTTGTTTAAAGCAAACGATAAAATAAATATTGGTTTAAATGTTCAATACTCAAGTTCATCTGATATCAACAGGTACGATAGATTGCAAGAGTATTCCGGAACAAATTTAAAATTTGCAGAGTGGTATTATGGTCCACAAAATCGTATGTATGCATCATTATATTCAACAATAAAATCCGAAGGAAAATTGTTTGATAATTTGAGAATTGCAGCAACAATGCAAAATCAAGATCAATCAAGAATAAGCAGAAGGTTTAATAATAACAATAAACGTTTTCAAATTGAAAATGTGAAAGTATATTCTTTGAATGCTGATTTCAGAAAAACAATAAAAGAAAAACATGAATTAAGCTATGGTTTAGAAATACTTTACAATGATGTTACTTCTACTGCAAAATCTGTAAACATTAGTTCAAATATTGAATCTACTTGGAATACGCGTTACCCAGATGGAGGAAGTTCGATGGCAACACAAGCTGTTTATTTAACCCATACATGGGAAATCAGTGAAATGTTGATTTTGTCTGATGGCATACGTTTTAGCAACAATAGCCTAAAAGCTAATTTTGTAGATACCACATTTTTCCCTTTTCCTTTCAAAGATGCAAAGCAACAAAATAGTGCTTTAAATGGTAATTTAGGATTGGTAATAGCCCCACAAAAAAATGTTCGTTTTAATGTTTTAGGATCAAGTGGATATCGTTCTCCCAATATTGATGATTTTACTAAAGTGTTCGAATCTGTTGGAGGTAATTTAATTATTCCGAACGAAAAATTAAAGCCAGAATATGCTTACAATGGAGAAGTTGGTTTTGCTGTAACGGCTTTTGATAATGCTATTAAAATAGAAGGTAATTATTATTATACCTTGTTAAAAAATGCTATTGTTACAAAAAATGCTCAATACAATGGACAAGATTCTATTTATTATAATGGAACTTTAAGTCGTATTCAATCACAGCAAAATTCAGAAAAAGCAACAATACAAGGAGCGTATGGCGCAATCACTGCTGATTTTAATGATAATGTATCTTTTAAAACGGCATTGACATACACTTTGGGTAATTATTATCAAAAGCTCAGTGCTGTAGGAAAATTAGCAGAAAGAGATACTATAATTCCTTTAGATCATATTCCTCCAATGTTTGGACAAACTAGTTTGTTTTTCCACTTCAAAAAATTTGAGAGCGAAGTATATGCTCGATATAGCACAAACAAGGCATTAAAAGATTACAGCCCGAGTGGAGAAGATAATTTGAGTCAAGCAACGCCAAATGGTATGCCTGGATGGCTTACATTTAACATCAAAACAACGTACAAAATCACTAAAAGAATTAGTGCAAATGTTGGTGTTGAAAATTTGTTTGATACACATTACAGGGTTTTTGCTTCTGGTATAAGTTCTCCAGGACGTAATATATTCGTTACTTTAAGAGCAAAAATATAATTGTTAAATTATTATTGTTGTTGTTTAGTTTAATTTTTTAGCAATTTTCACCCCACAATATAAATTGTGGGGTGTTTTTCTGCTTTTTACATAAATAAAAAATAATTTTTTTATTCGAAAAAAAATCATATTTTTGGTGCTTAAATTAAGATAAAGCTATATAATAACACCCCATGTATAAAAAAATTATACTTTTTTTAATTATTTTGTTTGTTCCATATTTAGCTTCTGCTCAAAATAGAGGACAGAGAGGAGCTAGAAAATATAAATCTAATAATTTTGCTAACAAAAAGAACAAGCCAAGAAAAGAATATGTTTTGGGATTGGGTGCATCTAATTTTTTAGGTGAGTTGGGAGGGGCCAATCAGATTGGAACTAATTTTGTTCGAGATTTAGAATTTTCAGCAACAAGACCATCCGTTGCTTTGGGTATGCGTTATAAATTTCATAAACGTTGGGCTGTAAAAGGAGGTTTTCACTACCTATTATTAAGTGGTAATGATAATTTGACGAAAGAACCGTTCCGCCAAAACCGAAATTTGCATTTTCGATCTCACGTTGTAGAAGTTTCTGTTCAAGCAGAGTTTTATTTTACAAAAGAGCAACAAGGTCATATCTATAAAATTAAAAATGCCAAAGGAATGAAGAGTTATGATTGGCAGTTTTATTTATTTGGTGGTGTAGGTGGGTTTTATTATAATCCTCAAGCGAAATACAAAGGCAATTGGGTTAATTTACAACCTCTGGGAACCGAAGGGCAAGGGCTTCCTGGTGGACCAAAAAAATATTCAAGGGTGAGTATTTGTATTCCTTATGGTATAGGTGGTAAATATGCAATTGATAAAGAGTGGTCGGTAGGCGTAGAAATAGGAATAAGAAAAACTTTTACTGATTACATTGATGATGTAAGCGGTGTTTATTATGATAATAGTGCAATCTTTCAAGCTAATGGTGCTACGGCTGCTGCTTTAGCTGATCCTTCTCTTTATAATTATCCTTTAGAGTTTGGTGGAAACAATACAATATATCGCCAAACTGCAACAGGACAGCAAAGAGGAGATTCGAAAGATAAGGATGCGTATATGTTTTTAAACATTACCGTTTCATACAAAGTACCATACAAACGTAAAACACGTTCTAAATTCTAAGATGACTAAAAATATTTTATTATCTAAGCCTCAAACTGATAAAGAGTTTGAGGCTTATTATTTATTAAGATATTCGATTTTAAGAAAGCCATGGAATCAACCTTTAGGTAGTGAAAAAGATGAGAATGAAGATGCTAGCTTCCATTTAATGGCAAGTGATGAAAATGGTAATGTATTAGGCGTTTGCAGAATGCAATTCAATTCTGAGGAAGAAGCTCAATTGCGTTTTATGGCAGTTGATGAAAAAGCACAAGGTTTTGGAATTGGAAAAAAAATGATGAATTATTTTGAACAAGAAGCGTTTGCTAATGGCAGAAAAATTATAGCTCTTCAAGCAAGAGAAAATGCTGTCCCTTTTTATGAAAAATGCGGTTTTAAAATAAAAGAAAAAACATTTTTAATGTGGGGGCAAATCCAACATTATTTGATGAAAAAAAAATTAACGTCTAAACTCTGAACAGATTATTGCTGTTGCTATTGCCGCATTTAAAGAATCTGCTTCACCTGAAAATTGTTTAAGATGAGAAAATGATGGAATTCTTATTTTGTGCGTGATATTAGCCAAAACATCTTGCGATATACCAACAGATTCATTTCCAATTACAATGATACCATTTGATTTATGCTGTTCATATATATTTTTACCATCCAATACGGCTGCATAAATATTATTTTTTTTGTTTCTTTCCAATTTAATAAAATTGCTCAAATCAGTATATAATACGTTTACTCTTGAAATAGAACCCATTGTAGATTGAATTACTTTTGGATTATAGGCATCTGTAGTTTCATTGCTGCAAATGATTGCTTCAATGCCAAACCAATCTGCAATACGAATTATAGTTCCTAAGTTTCCTGGGTCTTTTATGTTATCTAAAGCTAAGGTTAATTTAGCATTAAGTTCTAAGCTGTTAATATTATAAGATGGAATTTCACATATAGCAAGAACTTGATTGGGAGTTGTTAAAGAAGATATTTTACTCAATTCATTTGCATTGATTTCCGAAACAGCTATGTGTTTTGGTATTACAGTTTTATCGAGAAACATTTTTGTTGCAAAAATATTTTTTACTTTAATTGCAGATGTCATTAATTCGGGCACAATTTTAGTTCCTTCTGCTATAAATAAATTATGCTGGTCTCTAAATTTCTTAATTTTTAAAGAATTGATAAGTTTTATTTGATTTTTAGACAGCATTCTTCTTAATCGATTTTATATCAACAAATGTAGTAATTTAGTGCCTTTACAAGTAATAAAAAAACAATATCGTTTTGATTAACAAAAGCAGACATATCTACTCCATTTTAAAAATAGTTGCAATCATTACTCTTTTATATGCCTGTAATCCAACAAAAAAAGTAAAGAAAGGAGAATACTTACTAAAAAAGAATATTGTAATAAACAAAGACGCAAAACTTGAAAAATCTGACATCGAAAGCTATATAAAGCAGAAACCAAATAGAAAAATATTTGTTGTATTTCGTTTTCATTTATGGCTTTATAATAGGGTTAATGAAGATAAAGTTAGAGAGAAACGAATTTTGCACGATAGAAAGAGAGGAGAAAAAAATGCTAAACGAATTGCAAAAGGAAAAAAGGCTAAAACGAGTTCAAGGCAGTTGTTAGGTGAATGGCTAATGAATATCGGAGAGCCTCCGGTAATATATGATTCAACTCTTTCAGAAAAATCAACCAAGCAGATTAAATCATTTTTAAATAATAAGGGATATTTTATTAGTTCAGTTTCTGATTCTGTAGTTTATAAAAAAAGAAAAAAGGCAAATGTTTACTATAAAATAAAATCTTCAGAGCCTTATGTTTTTAATAAATTGGATTATAAAATATCGGATGAAATATTGAAATACTATGTATTTATAGATTCTTCGCAAACACTTATAAAAAGTGGGAATAATTATGATGTAGATGTGTTGCAAAAAGAACGAGATAGAATAACGGATAACTTATTAAATAATGGTTATTTTTTATTTACCAAAGATTACGTTTACTACGAAATAGATACGAATGTTGGGAATAGAAAAGTAAATGTTTCTCTTGGTATTAAAAGTTTTGCAAAAAAATACAACGAAAGTTCTGATTCTGTAGTTGAGTCAAATCACCAACGATTTTATATTAATAAAATTTTTATTCAGCCCGACTTTATTTCTAAAAAGGCTGACATAGCTGCAAAAGATACTGTTGTGAATGACGATTATTATTTTTTGTATGCAAAAAATAAGCAACCTAAACATAAAAGCAAAGTAATTTTAAATGCTATTTTTATCAGAAAGGGTCTGTTTCAGCAATCAAATGTAGATGATTCATATAAGCGATTAGCCGAGCTGAAAGCGTTTAAAAATATCAGTATTTCTTTTAATCAAGTAGCAACAGACTATTTAGATTGCTATATAAGATTAATGCCTATTTTAAAACAATCATTTACGGTTGAAACAGAAGGTACCAATACTTCTGGAAGTTTGGGTGTATCAGGTAGTGTAGTGTATCAAAATAGAAATTTATTTAAAGGAGCAGAAGTATTAGAATTACGTATAAAAGGAGGTATTGAGGCTCAACCAAACAACAATCAAAACACTAATCAAGCGAATAATATTACTGGCGCCACACAACAATTTAATACAGTTGAGTTTACTCCTGAATTAAATGTTTATGTCCCTCGGTTTTTAGTTCCGTTTAAAGTAAATGCTTCAAAAAGATCAAACCCTAAAACTATTTTTACGAGTTCATATAGTTTTCAAAGAAGGCCAAACTTTAGTAGAAATATTTCCAACATTTCTTTTGGTTATACATGGAAAGAAACGGCAACTAAAACGCATATAATAAGCCCGTTAGTTGTTAATTTGGTAAAAGTTAAGCTGAGTAATGATTTTGAAAATCATTTAACACAAAACGTGAGGGATTTGTATATTTTGAATAGTTATAGAGACCATTTAACCACGAGTACAAAATACACTTACATATATAATGAGCAGAACATAAAGAAGAGTACTGATTTTAAGTTTTTTAGATTGAACTTTGAATCATCTGGAAATATACTAAGAAGTATATATGATGTTGTAAATAAAATACAACCTAACACATTTGCAAAAGATACATTTGGAAGATATAATTTATTTGAAATACCTTTTTCACAATATTTACGAAGTGATATTGATTTCAGATATTATCTAAATAAAAACGAAATTAATAAATTTGCTTTTCGAATTGCGATGGGAATAGGTTTGCCTTTAGTAAACTTTAAATCACTACCATTTGAAAGAAGCTTTTATAGTGGTGGAGCAAATGGAATGCGAGCATGGCAAGCACGTTCATTAGGACCTGGTTCTTATTCTGATGATGGACAATTTACTTTTGACCAACTTGGTGATGGTCAAATAGAGGGAAATGTTGAATATCGCTTTAAAATGTTTAAAATGCTTCACGGAGCATTGTTTGTAGATGCAGGAAATGTTTGGTTACAAAGTAAAAACTCTTCAAGACCGGGTGGCGAATTTCAAATTGATAGATTTTATAAAGAAATAGCAATAGGCTCTGGTATTGGTGTTCGTGGCGATTTTAATTTTTTTATCATTCGCTTAGATTTAGGATTGAAAGTGCGTGACCCTCAATTTTCAGAAACAAGAAGATGGGTAATTGGAAATTTATTTAATAATGAATGGAAAAATAATTACGCTCTTACACGTAATGGCAGAAAATATTCATTTTTTGCTTTTAACATTGGTATAGGATATCCATTTTAAGAAAACAATTATTTCTTTTATCTTTGAGAAGTATAACCATTTAGATGAATCATATATGAAATTATTACAAGGAAAAGTTGCTTTAATTACAGGAGCATCAAGAGGTATAGGTAGAGGAATTGCTCTAAAATTTGCAGAACAAGGAGCAAATGTTGCTTTTACTTATTTGTCTTCAGTTGAAAAAGGAGAGACATTAGCAAAAGAATTAGAAGCATTTGGTATAAAAGCAAAAGGTTATCGTTCCGATGCAGCTGATTTTAAAGCAGCAGAGGAACTTGTAAATTCTGTAGTTACTGATTTTGGAACGATTGATGTTTTGGTAAACAACGCAGGAATTACTCGTGATACGCTTTTAATGAGAATGAGTGAACAACAATGGGATGAAGTAATAAATGCAAATTTAAAATCTGTATTTAATCTTACAAAGGCAGTTCAAAAACCGATGCTTAAACAACGCAAAGGTTCTATCATTAATATGAGTTCCGTTGTTGGAGTGAAAGGTAATGCAGGTCAATCAAATTATGCAGCTTCGAAAGCCGGCATTATAGGATTTACTAAGTCTGTTGCTTTAGAGTTAGGTTCACGAAATATTCGTTCAAATGCAATTGCACCGGGTTTTATTGAAACAGAAATGACAGAAGTATTAGATCCAAAAGTTGTTGAAGGGTGGAGAGAAAGCATTCCATTGAAACGAGGAGGTTCAGTTGATGATATTGCAAATACTACACTTTTTTTAGCTTCTGATTTAAGTGCTTATATAACAGGACAAACAATTAATGTTTGTGGTGGAATGCTAACATAAAACCACGTTTAAAAATACAACAATAACAAAATCAGTTGTGAATAAACCTTTCTGCTAATTAAAATAGAATGACAATTATTACCGAGTATCCCATTTGGTTTTCATTTTTTTGCATTCTTTTAGGAATTTTATATTCCTTCATTCTTTATAGGAAAGAAAACAAGTTTAATGATATAAATAAATGGTTTGTAAAACTAATGGCATTCGCCAGATTTTTTGTCATTACTGTTTTGTCCTTTCTGCTATTATCACCATTAATTAAAACGATTACTCGTCAGGTTGAAAAGCCTATCATTATTATTGCTCAAGATAATTCAGAATCTATAAAAGCTGGAAAAGACTCTTCATTTATTCAAAAAGAATACAAACAAAAAATTGAAAAACTGGCAAACGATTTAGCTGATAAGTATGATATTAGAAAATATGCTTTTGCTGATAAAGTAAAAGAGTTAAGCAATTTTGATTCATTAAATTTTAATCAAAAAGAAACTGATATAGCGTCTTTGTTTGAGGAGTTAGAAACGCGATATAGCAATAGAAATGTTGGTGCGATTATCCTAGCATCGGATGGGTTGTATAATAAAGGTTCTCATCCTTTATATGCTTCCGAAAAAATAAAATCAGCTATTTATACAGTTGCTTTGGGTGATACAACAATTAAAAAAGACATTGTATTGTCAAAAGTAGAACACAATAGATTAGCTTATTTGGGTAATCAATTTCCTATCGAAATAATTGTAAATGCAAAACAACTTAAAGGTAAAACAACGATATTAACTGTTTCAAAAGGAAATCAAAATTTGTTTTCTCAAACAATAAATATTAATACAGATATTTTTACGATTACAATTCCGTTGTTGCTTGATGCTAAAGAAGTTGGATTGCAACATTATAAAGTGGGCTTAAGCACACTATCCGAAGAAGTTAGTTTTACAAATAATTATAAAGATATTTTTATTGATGTATTAGATGCTCGCCAAAAAATTGTAATACTGTCAGAAGCTCCACATCCTGATGTAGCAGCTATAAAACAATCAATTGAATCGAATCAAAATTATGAAGTAGAAAGTTATAGCTGGGAAGGTCTTAATAAATCATTAAAAAAATACAATTTAATAATTATGCATTCCTTGCCTAATTCTAAAAATAATGCTTCTAAAATCACGCAAGAAATCATAGAAAATAATATTCCTGTTTGGCTTATTTCTGGTGGAAATGGAGTTTTTAAAAATGGTTTTTCATTTTCTCAATCACCTAAAACAAATGAGGTAGAGGCTGTTTTAGAACAATCTTTTCCTTTGTTTACAATTAGTGATGAGCTAAGAAAAGCGATTGAAGATTTTCCTGCTGTAACATCACCGTATAATACAACTCAAAATTCAAGTGCAAATTCAAATGTACTTTTATACCAGCGAATAGGAATTGTGGATACAAAAACATCTTTAATGCAATTCTACAATCAAGGCGAAAATAAAATTGCAGTTTTTTCTGGAGAAGGTATTTGGCGTTGGCGATTACAAGATTATGCACTGCATACTTCACATAAACTATTTGATGAATTTATTTCAAAAACAATTCAATATTTGTCGGTAAAAGTGGATAAAAGTTTTTTTAGATTAAAAACAAAAAATACTTTTCTTGAAAATGAAAACATAGAAATAGAAGCAGAGCTGTACAACGAAAGTTATGAATTAATAAATGAGCCTGAAATAAATTTAACCATTGTAAATGATGCGGGTAAAAAATTCTCATTTACATTTACAAAAACAATAAATGCATACCGATTAAATGCAGGTAACTTTCCTATTGGAAATTATAAATATCAAGCTCAAGTCAAACTTGCAGACAAAGTTTATAGCCAAAATGGTAGCTTTTCAGTATTGCCAATACAAGTGGAATTAATAAACACTACTGCCGACCATCAATTACTTTATTCCATTGCAAAAAAACATAATGGAGAAATGATTTATCCAAATGAGATAGAATCTTTGGTGGATAGATTGTCAAAAAGAGAAGATGTTAAGTCGGTTTCTTACTCAGAAAAGAAACTAAACGATTTGATTAATTTAAAATGGATTTTCTTTATGATTCTGGTATTGATTACTATAGAATGGCTGATGCGAAAAAGAAATGGTGCGTATTAATCAGTTCTAAAAATACTTTACTACATCATTACCATAGTATGAACTTATTAATAAACGAACTAATGTTGAGTAATAAATATTTTTACAGCTTCCATATAATTTTGAAATCCCATTGTTGTTGGTATGGTACTATGTCCTGCATTTGAAATACGATGCGCTTCTTTATAAGTTCCGCTATAACTTGCATAAACAATTTCACCGTGCGAATTGATACTTAAAAAATCATCAGCCATTCCATGAACCCAAAAAAAAGGTTGCTGTACCTTTTTTATTTCTTCTCCATTATTTATTTGTAAATCGGTAACAGTAGTGCCTGGCAGTGAAAAGCCTGAAGCATCTTGTACCATTACTTCGGCAGAAGCAAAAGGAGCTTCGAGCATTAGCTTATTTGGTTTTAATGAATAATTATTGGCAGCCATTTTAGTTGCAGGTGCTGTTCCTAAACTGAATCCATAAATAACTAATCTATCGTTTGTTAATCCTTTTGATTTTAGCCAATTGAGAGCTGCATCTGTATCAGCATACAAACCATTTTCGGTAGGTTTGCCTTCACTCATTCCATAACCTCTATAATCAATCATCAATACACCAAAACGATTTTTACTACCCACATTTGCAAGCAATTTTGCACGTTGCCAATAAAAATCCATATGGTCTTTGTTTCCATGGCAATACATTATCACCGTGTCTGATGCTATTTTACTTATATCACCAATATATACGGCATAAATTATAGTTGCACTAGATTCATTACTTGCCTGAGAAGAAAGCGTAAATAAATGAATCAAGCTATCGGGAATTCGATAGCTATAATCTAACCTAAAATCAAGTTCGCCAGTATAATTATCTAATTTGTATTCTTTAAGTTTTGATTGGTTAAATAAATTATCATCAAGCCTTAAACAACTTGTTGATATAATTATGGTAGTTAAATAAAATAGTATTTTTTTCATTGTTTTAAAATTTACGAGTACAACTGAAGTAAATGCCCATTGCACCATTATTTTTTAGTGGTGTTTGGTAATCTACTACAATGTTTTTATTTGATAAGTTGGGGGCAATTATTTTTGCTTCTACATTAAAATTCCATTTTTTTCCAGAAAATGTATGTCCCATCATGGGGCTATAAATCCAATGGTTTTGTTGTTTTTTATCGAATGCTTTTTTTGCAGATAAATCAAACCAATTATCTAATCCAACATAAAAAAAGTTTTCTTTTCTTCCATATTCCCAATAAAAATTCAAGTCAAATTGGGGATAAAACTTATATGTTTTTTTGTCGTGATAAATAAAATTTAAAACAGGGTTGATGCTAATAGCAGGAAAGTATTTGTTTTGTTTTAGTAATCTTTTGCTTGCTCCAATTTCTATTTGTGCATTTTGATATAACGCAGAAGTAATATTTACACTTGCAAAACCTGTTAATGTACTATCAATTCCATAGCCATAAGTTGCAGTTAAAAAGGGAACAGGAATTGTTGCCGTACCATACTTTATGAGTGGACCACCTAAAGCGATATTTGCAGCATGTTGCTTTTTTTCTAAAGGTTTTACAAAATGTGATGGGGCACAGGCTGTAAAGATTGTTGAAATGATAAAAAAATAAAAAAGATAATTTATTCTCATAAATTTATTTATGTTGCAAAACTACCTTATTTATATAAATACTTTACCTTTGTTGTATAATTTTATTTGAATTTATCAATGCGTGATTTATTTTATACCATACTTGTAATTTGGGTTATCTGGCAAATAATCAGGGGAGTAAATTCCTATAATAAAAACAAGCAGAGTAGTTCAAATAGCGCCCAACAAAGAAGGCAAGGAGAAACCTCTGTTGATTATATTCCTCCTACAAAAAATAAAATTCCTGATGGAGAAGGGGAGTATGTTGATTACGAAGAGATAAAATAATTTTTATATCCTAGCTTTTGTTACATTAGTAAAGAATGGGTTGGGCGTTACAAAACGTAAAGCAATTTCAAAGCCTCCTCTTGTTGCACTTGCTGTTTTTAATTTTGAAAGATTCATATCATAACTAACTCCTATACCAAAATTAGAATATTCGTAAATTACAGATGCTATTGCAGCATCACCAAAACGGTAATCTAATCCAATACCTATAGCAGAACCTTTTTTGTTTCCAGTGTATTTGGAGTTTTCTGATAATACATATTTGAAAACACTGCCTGCTACAAACTCTTTTGAAGGACCTTGAAAAGAAGCCATAAATCCAGGTATAATAATTAAGTTAGAGTTAGAAATTCCAAAACCAACATTTGCATGAGCAATATATTTTGCAAATAATTTTTCTCCTGTTTGCTTGTAAAAAGAAAACTTTTGAAATCCAAAGTGATGAGCAGAAAATCCAACTATTGCTTGAACTCCATTATTTGCTGAAATATATTTTTCTCCTTTTCCGTAAAACCAAGCAACTCCTGCTGCTGCATCTGGTAATGTATAACTATTTGCTACTCCCGTTGGCTCACCAGTTGAAGCAGCAGGAGTATAGGCTCCACTTTGATATTGTTCATCCCAGCGTAATGCCCCATAATTTACAGAACGTTGTCCAAAACCTCCCATAATACCAACTCCTAATTTGCTGTTTTCGCTCGTTTTAATAATTCCTGAAAGATTTAAAGAACCAACAGTAATTCCCATTTGTGAATCTCCTGATTTATCTGAATAAACTTGAATTCCTAATCCTAAATAATTGTCTTTATTTTTTTTCTTATTCAAAACCATTTCGCCAGAAAAGGCAAACGTTTTATATGCTTTTGCTACACTACGCCATTGGTCTTTATAATTTAATACAATTCTAACATCTCTATCAAGAGCCGTGCGACCTGGGTTTATTAAAATTGGTGTTTCTCTAAATTGAGAGAAATGGACATCTTGAGCAAATAAACTACCTGTAATGATAGAAAATGCTATTACTATTTTTGAGTTTATATGTTTTGTTTTCATCTGTAAAATATTTTAGGTATAAAATTTATCTAATTAAACTTACATTACCTTTTTGTTTTATTGTTTCATTAGAGTTCGTAAGTTTGATGGATAGGTAATAAACAAAAACTCCATTATCTAAATCTTTTCCTTTGTAAACTCCGTTCCATCCATTAGTACAAGCTGCAGTAGGATTGGTTGCCTCAAAAACTTTTTCTCCCCAACGGTCGAAAATTAAGAACTCTACTTCTTTTACACAATCAGCATTTATTCTCACTTTAAATACATCGTTTGAACCATCATTGTTTGGCGAGAATGCATTTGGTAAATATAATTCGCCACATGCTACATCAACAAAAACTCTTACACATGTAGAGTCTGTACAGTTTCCGTTTGAAACAACAACACAATATGTTGTAGTTACAGAAGGATTAACTGATATGGAGCTAGTTGTTTCACCATTGCTCCAAACATAATTTCCTCCACCTGTTGCAGTTAATGTCGTGCTAGTTCCTTGCACTATTGTAACGTCAGGGCTAACGCCAGCAATTGGACTGGTATTTACATTTACTATTACTGTATCATTATCTGAGCAACTTCCATTAGAAACTGTTACATAATAAGTAGTAGTAATTGTAGGATTAACTGTTATAGATGAAGTAGTAGCAGTTGTGTTCCACAAATAAGAACTTCCTCCGCTTGCACTTAAAACAGTATTTGAGCCCGAACAAATTGTAATGTCAGAACCGGCATTTGCAACTGGAATTGTATTGACTGTTACTAAAACAGTAGCGGTATTAGAACAACCATTTCCATCTGTACCTGTTACCGTATAAGTTGTTGTAGAACTTGGTGTGAAAGCAACACCATCAGTTATTCCACCAGACCAAGTATATGAACTAGCACCACTTCCAGAAAGAGTAATGGAAGCACCTTGGCAAATCGATTGATTTGATCCTCCACTCACTGTTGGTAAAGGATTTATAGTAATCGTAACTGGTGTGGCAGCACTCTCGCAACCACTTACTGTTTCTGTTACATAAAAAGTAGTAGTGCTTGAGATAGAAGGAGTAAAAGTAGTTCCAGTAAAAACTAATGTTGTTAATGAAGGGTTACTATACCAATTAATAGTTCCTCCTGTACCGCTTGCTGTAATTGAATTTATAGACGCGCCTGAGCAATAACTAGCTCCCGTTGCTGTTGGAGCAGGAGGAGCACCTGCAGCAGGATTGACTGTTAAAGTTGTAATAGAAGAAATGCAACCCGTACTCATGTCTTGAGCAGTGATGTTGTAAGTTCCTGGAGTAAGAGAACTAAAAGTTCCGCTAGCTTGGTAAGCACCACCAATACTATATTCAATTGTTGCTCCTGTTGGTGCTGTAATATCAATTGTTCCTGTTGGTGTAGCACAAGTAGGTTGAGTTGTTACACTTGCAGTTGGAGCAGATGGAGCTGTAGGAACAGGATTGACTGTTAAAGTTGTAATAGAAGAAATACAACCCGTACTCATGTCTTGTACTGTGATGTTGTATGTTCCAGGAGCAAGAGAACTAAACGTTCCACTAGCTTGGTAAGCCCCACCAATGCTATATTCAATTGTTGCTCCTGTTGGCGCTGTAATGTCAATTGTTCCAGTTGGTGTAGTACAATCAGGTTGAGTAGTTACAGATGCCGTTGGCGCAGCAGGCGCTGATGGTATAGGGTTAACAGTAACTGAAGTTAAAGAAGAAATACATCCTGTACTCATATCTTGTGCTGTAATATTATAAGTGCCTGGCGCAAGACCATTGAATGTTCCACTAACTTGATAAGCTCCGCCAATACTATATTCTATTGTTGCGCCTGTAGGAGCTGTTACTACAATGGTTCCTGTTGGTGTAGTACAAGTAGGTTGAGCAGTAACCGAGGCTGTTGGTGCAGCTGGAGCACCTGGAGGAGCATTAACCACTATACTTGTTATAGAAGAAATACATCCTGTACTCATATCTTGAGCAGTAATGTTGTAAGTTCCCGGAGTAAGAGAACTAAAAGTTCCACTAGCTTGATAAGCTCCACCAATACTATATTCTATTGTTGCTCCTGTTGGCGCTGTAACATCAATGGTTCCTGCAACAGTACACGTAGGTTGTGTAGTTACACTTGCCGTTGGAGCAGCAGGCGCTGATGGTATTGGGTTCACAGTTAAAGATGTAATAGTTGAAATACAACCCGTACTCATATCTTGTGCTGTGATGCTATATGTTCCCGGAGCAAGAGAACTAAAAGTTCCACTAGCTTGGTAGGCACCGCCATTGCTGTATTGTATTGTTCCGCCAGTTGGAGCAGTAACGACAATAGTTCCTGTTGGTGTAGTACAAGTAGGTTGCGAAGTAACAGATGCCGTTGGAGCAGCAGGTGCAGTTGGTATAGAATTTACTGTTAAAGATGTAATAGCAGAAATACATCCTGTACTCATATCTTGAGCAGTGATGCTGTATGTTCCAGGTGCAAGAGAACTAAATGTTCCGCTAGCTTGGTAAGCACCGCCATTGCTGTATTGTATTGTTCCGCCAGTTGGAGCAGTAACAACAATAGTTCCCGTTGGTGTAGTACAAGTAGGTTGCGAAGTAACACTTGCCGTTGGAGCAGCAGGTGCATTTGGTATAGGGTTTACCGTTAAAGATGTAATAGTTGAAATACAACCCGTACTCATGTCTTGAGCCGTGATGCTGTAAGTTCCCGGTGCAAGAGAACTAAAAGTTCCACTCGCTTGGTAAGCACCGCCATTGCTGTATTGTATTGTTCCGCCAGTTGGAGCAGTAACAACAATAGTTCCTGTTGGTGTAGTACAAGTAGGCTGTGTTGTAACACTTGCCGTTGGTGCAGCAGGTGGTGATGGAATTGGATTTATTGTTAAAGTAGTAAAAGAAGATATACATCCAGTACTCATATCTTGTGCAGAAATATTGTATGTTCCCGGTGCTAATCCACTAAACGTTCCACTAACTTGATAAGCACCACCATTGCTGTATTGTATTGTTCCGCCAGTTGGAGCAGTAACAACAATAGTTCCTGTTGGTGTAGTACAAGTAGGTTGTGTAGTTACACTTGCAGTTGGTGTT
>JAJNQB010000002.1 GCA_021155045.1 Arcticibacter sp. | reverse complement strand
ATTTGTTGTATATGGGTTAGTTGTAGGGTTTGTTATTGCTATAGTTGGTGGCAAAACCGTTGGTGCTGGCTGAGAATAAATAACAGTTGTTGATTTACTATCTGCACCTGAAACATTTGTTGCTCCTACAGTTATAACATTTGCTCCTGAAATTAAATTAACACTAAAACTTGCTTGTCCTGTTGCTGTATTAAATGTTATTGCGCTTGTCATTATCGGACCACCATTCAAACTTGCGTTAATTTGACTTTTTGATGTAATATTTTGTATCACCGCAACAATTGATTGACTTGAAGCTGTTGTAGTATAAGGGTTTGAATTAGGATTTACAATTGTAACTACTGGAGCAGGTGTTGTATTATTTACAACAGGTTGGCTATAAATAATCGTTACTGATTTACTATCTGCACCTGAAACATTTGTAGCTCCAACCGTAATTGAGTTGGCTCCAGCAAATAAGTTAACATTAAAACTAGCTTGACCTGTTGTTGCATTATATGTTATTGCGCTTGTCATTATCGGACTACCGTTAATGTTTGCATTAATTTGACTTTTTGCAGTAATATTTTGTATCACCGCACTTATTGATTGGCTTGAAGCTGTTGTAGCATATGGGTTTGAATTAGGATTTACAATTGTAACAATTGGAGCTGGTGTTGTATTCACAACTGGTTGATTGTAAATAATCGCAATTGATTTAGTATCGTTTCCAGCAGCATTACTAGCAGAAATCACAACGGTATTTGATCCTAAAACCAAATTTGTATTTAAACTTAATTGACGAGTGCTTGAATTGAAGCTAAAAGAATTGTTTGCTACTCCATTAACTAATACACTTATTTGATTGGATGCAGTAACATTTGTTATTGAAGCAACCACATTAGATGTATTGGTATTTGTACTTGAAGGATTTGAATTTGGTGAAACAATAGTGATAGCCGGAGGCAAAGGCACACTGATTGGTTCAGAATAATTTATTATTTCTGATGCTGTTGTAGAACCCACAGTATTTGTTGCAGTAATTTCAATTGTATTGCTACCACTATTTAAGTTGGTAACGTAAGATAAAACATCTGAACTTGGATTATATGAAAAAGCTGCAATGCTATTTCCATTAATAACCAAAGAAATATCTGCTTTAGAATTTACATCTGTAACTTTTGCTGTTAACGAAATTGCTTGTTGCGTTGTATTGTAAGGGTTAACAGCAGGGTTTGTAAAAGTAACTATTGGTTTTTCAATAGTATTTACAAGTGTATTGGTATTAGTTGTTGTGTTTGTTGTGGAGTTCCCTCTTCCACTACCACCAAAACTAAATTTCAACCAAAAAGAAGTATAATGGTAAATATCATTGGTTCCTGTTTTTTCATTTGTATTTGTCCATTGTTGCCCTTCTAATAAGTCATGTAAAGACCATGTCATTTTATGCTCAAAGCCTAATGAAAAACCTGGAGTAACTTGATAACCTAAACCAACACCAAATGATGGCATAAACATCCATCTTGGATTTTTACTTCCCTCGGCATTTGTTTCATAATTACCATCATACATATTATTTAAACTGGAAAGAATATCCGATTTACTTGCTGTGCCAGCAGAATCAATCAAGTTATAGTTATATCTTCGATTTAGTCCATCTAACTGATCAATTTTTGTAACAGCCTTCGTTAAACCAGCACCGCCAAATACATAAGCTAAAATATTAGTTCTTTGTCTTAATCTGTTTGAACCAATTTTCATTTCAAACGATAATTCATCTAAAGTTGATTTATAGTTTTGATAAACATAACCACCATTATTAAAATAATTTAAAGCAGTATCATTGGTTCCATTTAAAACAAAGTTGTTTTTAATACCATACGATTTTTGAAAATCTTGCCCATAAGCCGTTGCATTCAAATATCTAAATCTCCAACCCCAAAACAATGCACTTCTATTATTTAAGCAATATGTTTGACCAAAAGTTAAGCCTGCGCCTAAACCTAATTTTTTCATTTTAACATCACTTTTATACCATGATGCGCCAATGTTTAAGCCTAATTCGAAAGGATGTGGATTTTGTTCTTGCGATTTTGTTACGTTTACAAACAAGAATGTAAATAGTACAAATAAGTAGGTAATTTTCAATTTCATAATTGATGGTATTGTGGTTAATGATTTCTGCTTTTGCATTTTTTGTGCCGAAAAATAAATTGTGCAATTAAATAGAAATGCAAAATAATACTTTTCCTTGTATCAGCCAATGATTTAAGAAGATTAAATTGAATAAAAATAAAACACCCTTACTGTTTAAAGCAAGGGTGTTTTTAAATAAATAATCTATGTTTATTATTTAGCTTCTTTTTTAGTATAACGGCTACGGAATTTATCAACACGACCTGCGGTATCTACTAATTTTACTTTACCAGTATAAAAAGGGTGTGAAGTATGAGAAATCTCCAATTTAATAACAGGATACTCATTTCCATCTTCCCATTTAATAGTTTCTTTTGTTTCTGCACATGATTTTGTAACAAAAGAATAATCGTTACTCATGTCTTTAAATACCACCAAACGATAGTTTTCTGGATGTATGTCTTTTTTCATTTTTCTGCTTTTTTAAATAATTCGGGGTGCAAATATAGCAATTTGTATTAAATTTTCAATTTATTGGAATATTTTTTTCAATTTTGTGGTATGAAAAAGCTCATGTTCTCATTTTTATCAGGTTTCAACAAGCTAGTTTTGCCAAAATATTATATGCGAGACCTAAAAAACCTAAAAAAGTGGGAAATGGCTATAATTGGCTATAAATACTGGGTTACTTGCAATTATTTAGATGCAAAAAACAATTAACGAGCCCTCGTTACAATAATTGTATTGCCTCTTGAAAAATCAAACTTCCAGGTATTATCAAAAATTCTCGGTAAATAGCGCTTATAAAGGTTTATTCTAGATGATAATTTATCTTCCGGCTCACCTTCCTTAGCCAATCCTGTAAATTCGTATGAAATCATTTTAGGGTGTTCAGTCATAAACATTTTAACCACTTTTACTATCGTTGTCATTACCCTATACAATTCACCTTTATTGGTTAATGTATATTCCTCCCCTTCGTATTCATCGTTAATAACACCAAATACAATGGTTGCATAAAGTATATTATCTTGCCTACGCCCAAAACGCACTTCATATTGAACACCACAATCTGTCGTAAAAAAATATACACCAGCTGTACTTATTGCTG
The DNA here is from genome assembly GCA_021155045.1 of Arcticibacter sp. Lineage (GTDB taxonomy): Bacteria > Bacteroidota > Bacteroidia > 2-12-FULL-35-15 > 2-12-FULL-35-15 > 2-12-FULL-35-15. The sequence continues at coordinate 105,207 of JAJNQB010000002.1, read as the reverse complement.
GAGCTACTATATCATATGAATCTACAAAACCGTTTGCCATTTGGCATCATTTTTATTAGGAAGTCAAAATTATAAAATATTTCTACAATCAAACAATAATAAATATGAATAACTAACTTTGTGCCTAATTAAAATGAAAAAACATAAACTATATCTTATATTCTTCCTTTTCTCAATTGTTTTATCTACTAATCTTTTCAGCCAAACGGTGAGGATAATTAAAATTGTCGATTTAGAAAAACGTATCAACAATAATTCGGATACAACCTATATTATAAATTTTTGGGCAACATGGTGTGCTCCTTGTGTAAAAGAATTACCCGATTTCGAAAAGATAAATGCCGAATATTCTAGCAAAAAAGTTGTTGTGTTGCTCGTTTCTATGGATTTTAAAGAGGATTTAGAAAAAAAAGTAATCCCTTTCATAAAAACAAAGAATTTAAAATCTGAAATTGTTTTGCTGGATGAAAGTAATGCAAACTATTTTATTCCTAAAATTTCGGCTGATTGGACTGGCGCTATTCCCGCAACTTATATACTTAACAACAAAAAAAACATAAAACATTTTTTTGAAAAAAAACTCACTTACGAATTTTTAAAAACCGAAATAGAATCAATTATAACTGATGAAAATTAAACTTGTAAACATTTCTATTCTTGTAGCCGCTCTTGCTATTTTTATTTATGCCTTTTTTATTCATGATTCTCAGAAACCTTTAAGGCAGCTTGCTATATATGGACCCAGCAGTTATGAAAGTAAAAATGGCAAAACAGATACACTTTATCACACCATTGCTGATTTTAAATTTATAAACCAAAATGGTGATTCAATATCACAAAACGACTTTAAGAATAGTGTATATGTAACAGATTTCTTTTTTACAACCTGCCACACTATTTGTCCCATCATGAGCACACAAATGAATAAGATTTATGAAAAGTATAAAAATAATGAGGAAGTAAAGTTTTTATCTCATACCGTTGACCCAGAAATTGATAGTGTAAAACAATTATTTGAATATTCTCAAAAATTTCAAGCAAATGCAAGTCAATGGATGTTTGTAACAGGGGATAAAAAAAAACTGTATGATATCGCTAGAACAAGTTATTTTATGGATGCACAACAAGGTGATGCCGGACCAGACGATTTTATTCACACACAAAACTTTGCATTAATAGACAAAGACAAAAGAATAAGAGGGTATTATGATGGAACAGACTCTGTGCAAATTGAACAACTAATAAAAGATATTGATTTACTATTAGCGGAGTATCATTACAAGGAAAAAAAATAAATTAATATTATACTATTTTATAATTACAATTGGTATAAATTGTAAATTCGCTGCCGAAAAATTTAATTAAAGATGTCAAAATTTCATTCATTAAAAGTTGTAGATGTAACTAGAGAAACGGTTGATGCTGTTTCTGTTGCTTTTGAAGTACCACAAAACTTAAAATCCGAGTATAAATATAAACAAGGACAATATTTAACGTTAAAATTAAATATCAACGAAGAAGAAGTAAGACGTTCCTACTCTATTTGCTCTAGCCCTATTGATGAAAATGAGTTACGTGTAGCCATAAAAAAGGTGCACAATGGTAAAGTGTCGTCTTTTATAAATGATAAAACCAAAGTTGGAGATGTAATAGAAGTGATGGTTCCAATGGGTAATTTTTATTCGGAAATGAATGCTTCAAACAAAAAAACGTATGTTCTTTTTGGTGGAGGAAGTGGAATTACACCCATGTTATCTATTCTTAAAACTGTTTTAGCAAGCGAACCAAATAGCAAGGTAATTTTGTTTTATGGTAATAATGATGAAGCATCTATTATTTTTAAAAATCAATTAGCCGAATTAGAAAATAAAAATGCTGACAGGCTAAAAATCTATCATATATTAAATACAGCACCTGCAAATCATCCTGCATTATTACAAGGTATGATGACAAAAGAAAAAAACATTTTGTTAATTGAAAACCATGTTAACTTAAAGTTGGAGAACGAATTTTTCATTTGTGGACCTACTCCAATGATGGACAATGTAATGGCTGCATTAAATGAAATAAAAGTTCCAGAAAACAAAATCCATATTGAGTATTTTACAGCTCCTGTAAGCGAAGAAAACAACAAACCTACTGTATCTACTTTATCTGCAACAGCAACAATCATAATGGATGGCGATGAGCGTGTTATCGAATTAGAGCCCAATGAAACGATTTTAGAAGCAGCATTACGTGTTGGTTTAGATGCACCTTATGCTTGCCAAGGTGGTTCTTGTTGTACTTGCCGTGCTTTACTCGAAAACGGAAAAGTTGATATGGCAGTAAATTATGCTTTATCAAAATCGGAAGTAGAAAGAGGCTATATTTTAACGTGCCAATCAAGAGCTACTACTGCTGCTGTAACCGTTAATTACGATAAGGGGATATAAAAAATTTACTTTAACAATTCCACAATTTTATTAATTGCTTCTTGATTTTCTGGCAAATAAAGGGAACGCAATACCTTAATTTTTTCATTGTTGGTCAAATGCCAACTCAAAGAAATTCTGTCATCTTTTTCATTTCTTAATTGTAAATCAACAATATCAATTTTTGACTTACACCATATATCAGCATATTGTATCTGTTGATTTTGATTAAAATCTTGTACTTGAAATAAATTACCATAAAAACTTCCCATGGGTCTTCCTAAAGATTGAAAAAATGTTTGAGAAGGGTTTTCTTCAATAGGTCCATTTTTTCGTTTATCACGTATTTGAATGATAACAATTCCGCTTGTATTTTCAGCAATCCAAGTATTAAACATTTTAATGAATCGTAAAGTGGTTTCTAAGCCATAATTATCTCGTAATCCAGCATCCATAATTTCTATGCGTGGTTCACTTGGCAAGCTTACTACTGGTGATATATATGGAAATGTAGCACTCATGCGAAGAACGCTGGTAAATAAAGTTTTATGAGCATCCTGTTTATCAAAAAAACGAGAATATTCTATTGCATCATATAGTTTATTGTAATTTATTTTATTCGTTTGGGTATTTTGAGTGAGATAAGAAACGCCTACTGGTGAAATCAGCATTTTTCTTCCATCATTTACAATGGAGGGTGAAAAAACCATCATTGGTATGTACGAATTACTTTCTAGTAATTTATAGTAACTCAATCGTCTATTAAAAACGTTTCCTGTGTTTTCCAGCAAGGTTTGTTCAAAAGCATATCCCCTATCTTGATAATAAATATTATCATCAACTTTTAATGTTTTAAATGGAAACAACCATTCTGTTGTTGCTATTTTAAAAGCTATTGGATTGAGAATATCTTTAGAAATATTTGTCTTATATTTTATGTCGTAATAAGAATCTATTTTGCTTTTCTCTTTCAACAAATACAACTCTCTTAAATAAGCCGCTCCAATCATTCCTCCTGAAGACCCTGTAATCATTTGAGTTTGTCGCAACAGTTTCCCATTCAATAAACTATCCGCTGTTTGAAGTGTATGCATTACCCATAAAGAAGAACGAACACCACCACCACTTACATTAATAAAAACAATTTTAGGCTTTTTATCTTGCAATTTAAAATCAGTATTTTTTATTTTCCATTTATTAAGAATGGAAATGGTATTTTTAAAATCTGCATTTAAGACATCATAAGCCAAATCTCTTTTCTTAAAATTATAATATGTATAATGAGCTTTTTCAGCTTTATAATCCAATCCGTATGCTTTACCTGAGGACGATAAAAAATTAACCTTGTGTAAAAAATTAAAAATTAATAAAAAGAAAATAAACACTACTGTGGACCAGCCTCTAAACCAAGTATAAAAAGAACTAAATAGTGTAATAAACATGGTAAATAACAAAAACAAACTTGCACCAGCTGGAATATTTATTATATCAATATCAGAAAACAACCCGAGACAAATTAAACTAATAATAACAATAAGTTGAAATATGAAAGCTGCTTTATGATTTTGTTTTAATATGGATTTTAAAACTTCTTTTTTATAATGTCTTACAGAACGAACTAATCTCACTTTAAATGGAGAAACTAAATATGTTTCCACATACCAATCTCTGGATTCCTTGATTAAATTTGGATTTCTTTCACCACTTATAGCATGAATAGAAGTATTTACAGCTTTAGCTCTTGTAGTTGTTAGTGGTTCTGAATTTGCTATTCCATATATTTTTGATATATATCTATTGGTGCCAAAAAAATAAGTAAATGCAATAAAAACAAAAAATAAATTCCCTATGATAAAGGCTAGTATCATCGAAAAAATTTGAAAGAGGGAGAAAATTCCTTCTCCTTTCAAAAAATAAAAAATTTGAAAACAATATACAACCGTAAACAATAATGGAGTAAAGAAATTATTTAAACAATACCTAAAAAATGGATTTCGGAGTGTAGCTAAAAAAGGAAAACGAAAAGCATTTTTAATAAAACTTGCAATGTTGTATGACATAATAAAACCGCCACATGCAAAGCCAATAATAAAGCATGAAAGTAAGCTAATTTTATTGTAATATTCTGGACCTAAAAACAAATATGCAACTCCATAGTGAGGAGCAACTTTATTAGAGATTAATGCAAAAAACAAAAGCCAAATTAAAACCAATAATTGATTTTTTTTGAAATCGAGCAATATCAATCTAAAATAAAAAGAATAAAAAAGCCTTCGAAAAAATGGACTTCTTCGGATGGCTCTTTTTATTTTTAGAGTTAAACGCATATCAGATTTACCGATTTCAATTTTTTTAGTTTTGATTAAGAATAATTTATTGGATAATTATCTCTTATCAGGGGATTAAATTTTACTATTTACTATTTTTAAAATTTCTGTTTCTAGTAATTGAGCTTTGTTCTCTATTACGTTTCCTTCAGCAATAAGTTTCTCTGAAAAGGCTTTATCTGCCAATCCTGCTGCATTTATTTTCACATTTAAGAATGCTCCCATTACCGCAGAACGTGCACAAAGCGCGCCTACACCAGCATCTGTTATCGAATTCGGATTTCCAACTTCTGCCATTGCTTTAATTACTACCATTGAATCATAACACAATTGCATCACTTTAAAGGGGACTTCTGTGGCGTACCTAGTAGCACTTTGAATTGCTTCTGTTCTTAATTTTTTTTCTTCGTCAGTCGCCTTTGGCAAACTAAAAGCATTCATTATTTTATTAAATGCATTTGTATCTTCATCCACCATTTTTAATAATTCATTTTTGAAGTACTGTCCTTTTTCAGCCCAATCCGAAAATTCTTTCCAACGCTCATCCCAACCAGGCTTGTGAGAAGATAGATTAGCCACCATTGTACCTAAAGATATACCTAATGAGCCAATATAAGCTGAAATAGAACCGCCACCAGGTGCAGGACTTTCACTTGCTGTTTCATCAGCAAACTCTACTAAATTCATTTTTATTAATCGTGCTTTTGATTCATCTTTCAAAAGATATTCTATAATTCTTTCTTCTGGTTTAAAAGGTGATAATTCATCTAAACCAAGTGACTTAACAGCAATTTTAATTAATTCTTTTTCAGAAACACCCGTTGAACGATTTTGTTTTTCTAAAAAATATTTTCCAGCATCCAGCATCGCTTTTAAAGGAATTAAGCCTACTAATTCAGATCCAGTTACTCGAATACCTCTTTCCGTTGCTTTATTAGAAACTTCATCAAATGCTTTGTGAACAGATGTGATGTTAATATTGGTAAGGTTCATAGAAATTTGAGCAATTCCATACTCTTCAATATACCAACCAATAGCTTTTACCGATTTTAAAGTACCTGGAATATTTACAGGATTTCCTTTTTCATCTGTAACAATTTTTCCTGTAACAGGATTCCCTTCTCGTTTTACCCGTCCCGCTTCACGCACATCAAATGCAATAGCATTGGCTCTTCTGGTAGATGTTGTATTTAAATTGATATTATAAGCAACCAAAAAATCACGTGCTCCAATTACTGTTGAACCTGATTTTACTGAATGTTCAGCAGGACCAAAATCGGGTTTCCATTCTGGTAATTTTATTTTTTTAAAAAAGCCTTCGTATTCTCCCGCACGAATTACGGATAAATTATTTCTTTTTTTATCTGCTTGAGCGGCTTCATATAAGTAAACTGGAACATTTAATTCTTTACCAACTTTTGCTCCTAGCTTTTTTGCGTACTCTGCTGTTTCTTCCATAGATATTCCAGCAATGGGAATAAGCGGACAAACATCGGTAGCACCCATTCGTGGATGCTCACCTTTGTGTTTACTCATATCAATTAATTCGCTCGCTTTTTTAATTGCAAGAAAAGCAGCTTCAATAACAGCTTCAGGATTCCCTACAAAAGTTACAACCGTTCTGTTAGTGGCTTTTCCTGGATCAACATTTAATAATTTTACTCCTTCAACCGATTCAATTTCGTTGGTAATTTGTTTGATGATATTCATATCGTGCCCTTCTGAAAAATTAGGCACGCATTCTATTAATTTAGTTGATTGGTTCATTGGTTTAACTGATTAATTAGTTACACTATTTTTAAAATATAATTTTTCCATTTAAAATTATGCTTTCTACTAAGTTGTTTCCATAAGAATACGGAATAAACGCATAACTCGGAATTTCTTTTGTGATAAATACATTCGCTTGCTTACCAATAGCAATGCTACCGTGTGTTTTACTTAAATTCATTGCATAAGCCGAATTGATAGTTGCTGCATTTATGGCTTCTTCCGGTGTCATTTTGTATTGAACACAACATAAGGAAAGCATAAAATTCATATTACCGCTTGGACTACTACCAGGATTGTAGTCGCTTGCTACCGCCACAGATAAACCAGCATCAATCATTTTACGTGCAGGAGGCAATGGCAAACCAAGAAAAAATGCGGCACCTGGTAAAATTGTTGGCATTGTGTCAGAATTTAATAATGCTTTTATTTCTGCGTCAGCAACAAATTCTAAATGATCTACACTTATTGCTCCTACTTCAACTCCAGCTATAACTCCACCATAATTACTTAATTGTTCTGCATGAACTTTCGGAATCATGCCGTATTTTTTTGCGGCAGTTAAAATTTCAACTGTTTCTTCTTTTGTAAAATAGTTTTGTTCACAAAAAACATCGCAATAATCTGCCAATTGTTCTTCAGCAATTTTTGGCATCATTTCATTAATCAGTAAATCTATATATTTACGTCTTGATTCCTGATACTCTTTTGGAAGAGCATGTGCGCCAAGAAAAGTTGCTTTAATTGTTAATGGAGATAGTTCTTTTAATTTTTTAATTACTCGCAACATTTTTAATTCAGAAGTAGTGCTTAATCCATAGCCACTTTTAATTTCAACAGCTCCCGTTCCTTGCATCATTATTTCATGCAGCCTTTGTAAAGCACTTTCTATTAACTCTTCTTCACTTGCATTTGCTAGTTTTTTTGCTGAATTTAAAATCCCTCCACCACGTTCAAATATTTGTTCGTATGTTAAACCATTAATTCTATCCACAAACTCTCCTTCTCTACTGCCCGCATAAACAATGTGTGTATGACTATCGCAATAACTTGGAAAAACCAACTTGTTTGTTGCATCTATAACAGTTAGATTACTCCAATCGCTTATTCCCTCCCAATCATCCATTTTTCCGAACCCTACAATCGTATCATTTTCTATTGCAAGCCAAGCGTTATCAATTGTAGGAAGCGTATTCATTTGCTTTCCAACAATTTTTAGTTGTGGATTTTGTTCAACTTGAATAAGTGATTTAATATTTTTAATTAAAATTTTCATGCCCCAACAATTAAGGCAGAAAGATAAGAATTTGCAAGGAATTGGAGATTCTTTTTATTTTTTTCCTATCCTTCAATCTCAATTATTTATTGCTTAAATTTGTCTGTTTTGTAAAATTATGGCTGGAAATTCGATTGGAAAACTATTTACGCTAACAACCTTTGGGGAGTCGCATGGAATTGCTATTGGTGGTATTATTGATGGTTGCCCTGCTGGATTAACCATAGATTTAGATTTTATTCAATCCGAAATGGATAGAAGAAAACCAGGACAATCAAACATTGTAACTCAACGTAGAGAAACTGATACTGTTGAATTTTTATCTGGAATATTTGAAGGAAAAACCACCGGAACTCCAATAGGATTTATTATAAAAAATGAAAATCAAAAATCAAAAGATTACGACCATAACATAGATACCTATCGTCCTTCACATGCAGATTTTACCTATGATGTAAAATATGGCAATCGTGATTATAAAGGAGGAGGCCGCTCGTCTGCACGCGAAACAGCTTGCCGAGTTGCAGCAGGAGCTGTTGCCAAATTAATTCTGAATCATTACGGAATAAAAATTAACGCCTATACATCTCAAGTTGGCGACATTAAGCTTTTAAAAAATTATAAAGATTTAGATTTATCAAAGACAGAGCATAACATAGTTCGATGTCCAGATGATTTAATTGCCGAAACAATGATTCAAAAAATTGAACAGGTTCGTAAAAATGGAGATACAATCGGAGGAATTATTTCATGCGTAATTAGCAATGTTCCTGCTGGATTGGGAGAGCCTATTTTTGATAAACTACATGCTGATTTAGGAAAAGCTATGTTAAGCATAAATGCGGTAAAGGGATTTGAATATGGAAGCGGATTCGACTCAGTTCACATGCTTGGAAGTGAACACAATGACTTGTTTGAGTTCGATAAAAAAGTAAAAACAAAAACAAATAACTCTGGCGGAATTCAAGGGGGAATAAGTAATGGTGAGGATATTTATTTTAGAGTAGCTTTTAAGCCAGTAGCCACTATTATGCAAAGGCAAGAAACAATCAATTCAAAAGGAGAAACAACAGAAATTAAAGGAAAAGGGAGGCATGATCCTTGTGTTTTGCCAAGAGCTGTTCCTATTGTGGAAGCAATGGCAGCGTTAATTTTAACAGACCATTTATTAAGAAATAAAAACTCAAAATTATAAAATCTAAAAATTAATCATTCAATCATGGAAACTCCAAAAAAGAAAAAAAGTTTATTACGCAGAATTTTAAAATGGACAGGAATATCATTTTTAGTATTGATACTTTTAATTATAGTCGCACCATTTTTATTCAAAAAACAAATTATTCAGTTTGTAAAAGATACCGCTAATGAACAATTGAATGCTAAAGTAAATTTTGGTGAATTTGATTTAACATTAATCAGTTCTTTTCCTGATTTCACTTTTTCTATTGACAGTGTAAGTGTTGCCAATATTGGAGAATTTGAAGGCGATACTCTTTTATTTGCTAAAAATTTAACGTTAGGATTAAACCTAATGAGCGTAATTAAAGGAGAACAATATAAAATAAACACCATTTCCATTAATCAACCAAGAATCCATGCTTTGGTATTGAAAGACGGAAAAGCAAATTGGGATATTACCAAACCTGTTGTTGACAGCACTACAGGTGTTGTAGATACTTCTGCTACTTCTCCTTTTAAAATGACTTTAAAAAAGCTAGAAATCAACAATGCTTACATTTTGTACGATGATGCCACAATGCCTATAAAAGCTGAAATGCAAAATATGAATTATACACTAAGTGGTGATTTTACATCTGATAATTTTATTTTAGCAATGCTTATGGAAATTGAAAAACTATATATTAACTACGGTGGCGTAACATACATGAACAATGTTAATACTCGCATTAAAGTCGATTTAGATGCTGATATGCCTAATATGAAATTTGCATTTAAAGAAAATGAATTTTCATTTAATGAACTTACTTTAGGTTTAGACGGTTTTGTTGCAATGCCTAAAGATGATATTGATATGGATATTAAATTTAAAGCTAACCAAACTGAATTTAAAAATATTTTATCCCTAGTTCCAGGCGTATATACTGCCGACTTTAAAGATGTAAAAACTTCAGGAAAATTAGCACTAGATGGCTTTGCAAAAGGAATTTACAACGACAAAAGCCTGCCTGCTTTTGGATTAAAACTTTTAGTTAAAGATGCAATGTTCCAATATCCTTCTTTACCAAAATCAGCAACAAATATTCAAGTTGATTTAGCTGTAGATAACAAAACAGGCGTTCCTGATGCAACAGTAGTTGATTTAAATAAATTTCATGTAGAGCTTGGAGGCAATCCTGTTGATGCAACTATGCATTTAACAACTCCTGTTTCTGATGCAAACATTAATGCTACTGTATTAGCAAAAATAAATTTAGCTTCTGTTAAGGATGTTGTTCCAATGGAAAAAGATGACGACTTAAATGGTATGATTACAGCAGATGTGAAAATGAAAGGAAGAATGAGTGCTATTGAAAAAGAAAAATATGAAGAGTTTAATGCAGAAGGAACACTTGCTATCATTGACATGAACTATCAAACTAAATCATTGGCCTATCCTACTCAAATTAGCAAACTTTATCTTCAATTTAATCCAAAAACAGTTGACTTAACAGCATTTGAAGCGAAAATTGGAAAAAGCGATATTCAAATGACTGGTAAAATCGAAAATTTTTTACAGTATGCTTTACAAGATTCTTTACTAAAAGGAGTGTTTAATTTTAACTCAGCATTATTAGACTTAAATGAGCTTTCTGGAAATAGCGAATCTACAACTGAAGCAACAAGTACAACCACAGCGGCTGATTCATCAGCAATGAGTGTTGTTGAAGTACCATCAAATTTAGATGTTCGATTAAATGCAAACATTGGTAAATTACTTTATGATAACATGACTATCACAAAAGTAAATGGAGGTGTTGCTATAAAAGATAGTAAAATGAAATTAGATAATTTAAAGCTTACCATCGATGAACTTGAAGGAACAATGGCTTTAACAGGAATTTACAATACTCAAAACATTAAAAAACCTACTGTAGATTTTGATGTAGAGGTTGCAAATTTTGATATTCCAAAAACATTTAAAATGTTCAACTCGGTTCAAAAGCTTGCTCCAATTGCTCAATATGCAAAAGGTAAAGTTTCAACAAGCTTAAAATTCAATACCCTACTCGACCAAACAATGAGCCCAGTAATGAGTTCGCTTGTTGGTAACGGAACATTAAAAACAAGTAGCGTAACTGTAGAAGGCTTTGAGCCAATAAACAAATTGGCAGATGCATTAAACCAACCGAAATACAAGAAAATGACTTTTGAAAATGTAAATGCGAGTTACGAATTCAAAAATGGACGAGTTGAAATAAAAGAAATGCCTATTAAATCAGGCAATATCACAGGAACCGTAAAAGGATCAACAGGTTTTGACCAAACAATAGATTATCGCTGGAATTTAGAAATTCCTCGTGCAGAATTTGGCTCACAAGCAAATGCAGCAGCAGGAAGCCTTTTAGCTCAACTAAATTCTCAAGCAGGAACAAATGTTAAGCTTGGAGATAAAGTTAAAATAAAAGCCATTTTTGGTGGAACAGTAACAAAACCAACATTAAAAACCGATTTATTTAATTCAGAACAAGGTGTAAAAGACCAAGTTAAGGATTTGGTAAACCAAGGAGTGGATATGGCTAAAGAAAAAGCTAGAGAAGAAGCAGAAAAAATAATGAAAGATGCTCAAGCGGAAGCGGATAAAATAAAAGCAGAAGCTGCTGTTTTAGCTGAAAAAACAAAAACAGAAGGTTATGCAGCAATCGACAAAAATATTGATGATATTAAAAACCCAATACAAAAAGCTGCTGCTAAAGCTGCTGCTCCTGCTGCTAAAAAAGAAGTAGATAAACAAGCTCAAAAAATATTAGACGAAGCAAACAAAAAAGCTGATAATGTTTTAATCAAAGCAAAAGAAGAATCTGATAAAAAATTGCAATAATACTTTTCAGCGCCTTTCAATAATTTGAGAGGCGTTGAATGTTGGTCTTAAACAGAATGAAAAACGTACTATTATTTTTATTTTCTATTTTTTTTAGTTTAACTCTTTTAAGTCAAGAAGAAAGTTCTTGCCAAGAGATGGACAATAAAAAAGCTAAAAAGCTTTATGAACAAGGTATCGATAAAAAAAACAAAAAAGAAGAACGTTTAAAATTTTTGCAACAAGCTATAGATTTAGAACCTGATTACATTGATGCGAATTTTGCATTTGCAATGGAACGCATTAAAACCTTAATTTATGAAGACAAACCATTCAAATCTGTTGAACCTTATCTTTTAAAGGTTTTCAATGCTTGCCCTAATTATCATTCAAATGTTTCGTATTATTTAGCATTTATATACTACGAAGAAGAAAATTGGTCTGAAAGTTCTAAATACTTGAAATTATTTTTAGATTTCAAAAGTGATATTGATACTAAATTTGATAAAAATTATGATAGCTATATTTCTCAATCAAAAAAAATGTTGAAATACGCAAAAGTGTATGGTGAAATTTTAACTAAGACTGTTCCGTTTGATCCTTTCCCAGTTAATGGTGTTTGCACAGAGCAAGACGAATATCTACCAATTATTACTGCTGATGATGAAATGATTTTATTTACAAGAAAAGCTCCTTTTAAAAACAAGAATGAAGTATATGAAAGCGACAGAGAAATAGAATTGTTTAGTTACAGTAAAAGAAATTCGAAAACACAACAATTCGAAAAAGGGAACAGAATGCCCTACCCTTTTAATAAATCTGGTGGACAAGGTGGTGCAACAATGAGCATTGATAACAAGCATTTATATTTTACCATCTGTAAAGATGAAGGAGGAACACAAATAAATTGTGATATTTATTATTCTGATTTGGTAAATGGAGAATGGACAGAAATTCAAAAAGTAGAAGGCATAAACGATCCTATCTATTGGGATTCTCAACCATCTCTTGCTTCAGATGGTATTACACTTTATTTTGCAAGCGATAGAAAAGGTGGCAGAGGTGGTGTAGATTTATACAAAACTACAAAAGATGCAAAAACAGGATTATGGAGTAAACCTGAAAACCTGGGACCGACAATAAATACTCCTTATGATGAAAAATCTCCATTTATTCATTCCGATTTTGAAACGTTGTACTTCTCTTCTGATGGGCAACCAGGTGTTGGAGGTTTTGATATTTTTTATTCTAGAAAAACAGAAGAAGGAAAATGGGCTGAACCAATTAACATTGGTGTTCCCATAAATACGAAAGGAGATGACTTAGGATTTTTTGTAAGTACAGATGGGCATCTAGGTTATTTTGCATCAAATGAGCCTTCTCGAGCAAAAGGTCGTTCTGTTGGTAAATACGATTTATATTCTTTTGAACTTTATAAAGAGGCTCGCCCTCAAGATATCGCTTTCCTAAAAGGAAAAATTGAAGACAAAGCACAAGGAGAAATAAAAAATTTCACGGTTGAAGTAACAGATGCTGTTACAAAAAAAACTACTCAAGCTGTTGTAGATTCAACTTCTGGAGAATACACAGCCGTAGTTAGCAATAAAAATAAAAACGATTTAATTATCACAGTAAAAAAAGATAATTATGCCTTTAGCTCTCAACTAGTTTTAAAAGATTCGATAAGAAATACAAAACCATTAAAACTTAATGATATTATTGCCGATACTATCGCTGTTGGCGAAAAATATTTGCTAGACAATTTATATTACAAAACAAATTCAGCTGAACTCGATGCTCGTTCATTAATTGTTATTGAAAAATTTGTAGAATTTTTAAAAGCTAATCCTTCTATTAAAATTGCTATTCATGGACATACTGATAATGTTGGTAATCCAAAGGACAATCTTGCTCTTTCTACAGATCGTGCTTTTACTGTTAGAGACAAACTGCTAGCTTTAGGTATCGAAGAAAAAAGGTTGATTAAATTTATTGGATATGGAGCGAATCAACCTATTGCAGATAATTCAACAGAAAAAGGAAGAAGTAAAAACAGAAGAACGGAATTTATTATTGTAGAAAAATAATTAGAATCTACTTAAATTTTAATTCCAATTATAAGCATATCATCTACTTGTTCTAAATCTCCTCTCCATTCATCCGTAGTCAGGCTTATCCTTTGCTGTTGTTCATCCATATCTAAATGGTGGATTGACAATAATAATTCTTGCAGTTTCTTATATTTAAATTTTTTGCCTTTTGGTCCACCAAATTGGTCGGCATAACCATCTGTAAAAATATAAAGCAAATCGTTTTCTTTCAATTGTATTTCTTTATTTGTAAAGGGCTTAAAGTCTTCACCCAAAAACACCCCTATCGGCATTTTATCGGCATTAATTTCCTGAATCGCATTATTTCTCAGCAGCCACAACGAATTGTATGCACCAGCATATTCAAGTATTTTAGTTTTTTCATCATAAGCACAAAGAGCGATGTCCATACCATCTTTCACTGTTGATTCTTCTACTGTTTGTTTTAATGTTTTTGTAATGCCTTTGTTTAAAGCATTCAAAATTAAATTTGGTTTCCATAAACCGCTTTCATTAACCGATTGATTTAATACATTGTAGCCAACAATACTCATAAAAGCACCAGGCACACCGTGTCCTGTGCAATCAACTGCAGCAAATAATTTTTTCTCTCCCCATTTTTCAAACCAATAAAAATCGCCACTTACAATGTCTTTGGGTTTATAAAACACAAAAGAATTTGGAAAAAGAGAATGGATAAATTCATTGCTTGGTAAAATTGCTTCCTGTAATCGTTTAGCATATTTTATACTATCTGTTATTTCTTTATTTTTAACTTCAAGCAAGTTGCTTTTTTCTTCCACTTGTGTGTATGCCCTTTGAAGTTTCGTATTAACTTTTTGCTTTTGTTTTAAATTTCTATAGATTAAAAAAGCCAACAGAAGCAAAAAAACAAAGCCGGCTACAAATACATTGCGAATAATTTTTTGCCTTTTGCTTGCCTCTTCGTGTTCTAAATCAATTTTTTCTTGTTTCAATTTATTGCGTTCCGTTTGCTTAGAATATTTGTATTTCAATTCTGCTTGAATTGATTTTTCATAATTTTCTTTGTTATATACACTATCTTTATAAATGTTATATATTTTATAATATTTGAATGCATCTTTTGTATTTCCAGTATTATCATAAGCAACACTGAGTGTTTTAGACGTTTCTTTAATCATTTCTAAATTTTGTGTTTCATTTGCAGCTTCATAAGCCTCTGTAGCATATTCAATAGCTTTCGAATAATTTTTCTGTTCATTATTTATAATCGCTAAATTGTTTCTAATGTCAATTGCTCCATATTTATCATTCATTTTAACTCTTAACACCAATGCTTTCATCAAATAATTGACTGCCAAATCATATTTTTTTTGGTCCATATAAACTACTCCAATACTACTATTCAATGTGGCTTCTACTAAAGTGTTGTTTAAGTTCTTTTGAAATTGTAATGCTTCATTGTAATTTTCTAATGCTTTATCATAAAGTTTTAGGTTACTACATACATTTCCAATATTAATTTTTACTTGTGCAATACTCAATGGCTTTCCGATTTTCAATTTTAATTCAAGGCATTTTTTATAAAATTCCATTGCCTTCTCGTACTGCTGCTGGCGTTCGTAGTTGAGTCCGATATTATTATATGCAATTGACATCCCATCAATATCTTTAAGCCTTTCGTACGATGCAAGAGACTCTAGATATTGTTCAATAGCCATAGAATAATCGCTTTGACGTGAATAAATAATTCCGAGACCATTTAATGCAGCGGCAATACCTTCATCATCTTTAATAACTTCACTAATTTGTCTTGAAAGCTTATAAAAAAACAATCCTTTTTGATTCTCGCCTCTAATTACAAAAGATGCTCCAATAGTTCTCAGAAGAAGGGATACTCCTTTTTTATAAGAAGAATTTATATTGTTATGATAAATGTTTTTAGCTATTAAAAAAGCAGTATCGGGATTCGAATACATATATTCCCATATATAATCATCAATGGCTTTGAATTTTATAGAATCTACTTTTGAAGTAGTATATAAATTTAAAAGAGAATCTGTTTTTAGTTGCGGTTTGCAATAAAAAGAAATGAAAAAAAATAAAAGCAAAAAAATGGTACGCTTCTGATATTTCATAGCGCAATATAATTATAAATTACAAGAAAGAAAATGGTATTAATTTATTCAATATCATAATCTAAAGCCTAAAACCATCACATCATCAACTTGTTCTAAATTACCTTTCCACTGTTTAAATATTTTTTCCAATTCTATTTCTTGCTGAGACATAGGTAAATCGTTTATCTGAATAAGTGTTTCCTTAAATTGTTTTGTCATAAATTTTTTCTTCCCTTCACCTCCAAATTGATCTGCAAACCCATCACTAAATAAAAATACTGAATCATTTTTTTCAACTTTTATTAAATGGCTTTCAAACTTTTGGTTTTCATCTGTAAACCCAGCAATTGAAACTTTTAAGGGTTTGAATTCTATTAATTCATTTTGGCGAATAATCCACAATGGACGATTTGCTCCAGCATAATGCAACTCCATTTTTTTTCTATTAAATGAACACAATGCTATATCTAATCCATCTTTCGAAATAGATTCTTCATTGCTTTGCTTTAAAGCTTTTTTAATACTGGTGTTTAAATTGCTAAGAATCTCTGTAACTGTATCAATATTTTTATCTATCAAACATTGATTGAGCTTGTCAATAGCAATCATACTCATAAAAGCCCCAGGCACACCATGACCAGTACAATCAGCAGCAGCAAAATATACAATATCATTTAGTTCATTAAACCAATAAAAATCTCCACTTACTACATCTTTAGGTAAAAACAATCCAAAACCTTCTGGAAAATGTTTTTCGAGAAGACGAACATCGGGTAACATCGCATTTTGGATATGTTTAGCATAGTTAATACTATCTTGAATTTCTTTTCGTTTTGAGGCTAGTTCAACATTATTTTGTTTTACTTTTTTATTTGCTTTAAATAATAATAGTGATAAAAAAAGTGTAACCATTAGTATTGTCAGAACGGAGTAGATAATAAGCTTGCTTTGGTTTAACTTTTCATTTTGTGATTTAACTTTTAATTTTTGTAATTCATCCTGTTGTTTCAAGTATTCAATTTCCTTTTCCCGTTTTTGACTTTCCATTCTTTTTTCAATTTCTTGAACTTTTTTCATTCCTTCCTCATCTCTTATGGTATCTTTTAGTGATATATGGCGATTCAAATAATAATACGCTTTATCAAATTGTTTAAGGTTAGCATAAACTTGAGCCAAACCTTCGTAAGCATCTCCTCTAAAATTATTGTTGCTAAATTTTTGTGCAAGTTTTAATCCTTTCAAATAAAAATCCAAAGCTTTCTGATATTCTTTATTTGAATTATAAACTTCACCTATATTAGTATAAATCCCAGCTTCACTTGCTGTATCGTTTATTTTACGAAAATTTTCTACTGATTTATTATAAAATGCTAAAGCTTTTTCATCGTCACCTTTCAAATGGCTAACAATTCCAATATTATTGCTTACAGAAGCGATTCCTTTATGAAAATTTGTTTTTTCAAATTCAATCAACGCTTTTTCATAATAACTAAGAGCTTCAGAATATCTTCCCAAATCTTTATATGAAATACCAATATTATTGTATGCAATCGGTAAACGCTTTGTTAGATTATGCTCCTCCGATATTTTGGCAACTTTTAAAAAGTATTGTAATGATTTATCATTGCGTGATTGATTGGAATAAACAATACCAATTGAATTATAAATTCTTGATAAAGAAATAAAATTATTTAATTTTTCTGCTTGTACTTCTGCTTGTAAATAATAGTTGATTGCATCAGCATAATTTAATTGTTCTTGATAATATTCAGCAATGCTTATACAAGAACGCAGCATGCCATTTGGGTAGTTAATTCTGTTCGATATTTCAAAAGCCTCACGAGAAAATCCTAAACTTTTGGCTGCATTAATGGGCTTGAAGTTTTCAGATAAAGCTAATAATGTTTTTACCTTATTCGTATCCATTTTTTCTGATGAATACGCTCTATAGAGGCTATCAATTTTTGAATTTTGAGAGGATACTGCAAAAAAACAAAAAGCGAATAAAAAAAAGCAGATATACTTTTGAGTCATCAAAATTTATATTTTTATTCCAATTATTAAAATATCATCAATCTGATCCAAATCTCCTTTCCAATTTTCAATTTCTGCATCCAATTTATTTTTTTGTTCATCCATCGATAAATTATTCATCGATAACAACCTTTCCTGCAACTGCTTGTATTTATATTTTTTTCCTTTAGGACCTCCAAATTGGTCAGCATAACCATCCGTAAAAATGTATAAAATATCCCCTTTTTGAATTTCTATTTCATGATTTTTAAATTGTTTTAATTCCTCACCAATAAAAGCCCCAACAGGGTGTTTATCTGCCACATACTCTTTAATTGCTCCATCTCGTAATATCCAAAGAGGATTATAGGCACCAGCAAATTGTAGTTTGTTTGATTTTTTTTCAATACTTAACAAAGCTACATCCATCCCGTCTTTCACATTTGATACTTCTTCTGACTGATGAAGCATTCTTGAAATATTCTTGTTTACATTATCTAAAATTAATGCAGGAATAGTTAAACCATATACTGCAACAGCTTGTTGTAATAAATTGTTTCCTACTATACTCATAAACGCACCTGGAACACCGTGTCCAGTACAATCTGCAGCAGCCACTAAAACAGAATTATTGTGCTCTTCCACCCAGTAAAAATCACCGCTAACAATGTCTTTCGGTTTGTATAAAACAAAACTATCAGGCAATAATTTTTTCACCTGATTATCAGGAGGCAAAATTGCCAATTGCAAGTGTTTAGCATATTTAATGCTATCTGTAATTTCTTTATTTTTGTGTTCTAATTGATTATGTTGAGCCTCAATTTGAGTTTTTTGTTCTTCAATATTTTTATTTTTATCAGCCAATGCTATATTTGCCTTTTGCTTTACTTGATTCCGATTATATAAAACAACGGCAAGTATTAAAATAAACAGACAACCAACAATTAAAGAGTTCCGAACCATCGCATTCTTGCTTTTATCTGCTTCTTGGTTTAGTTGTTGAATTTCACTTTCTTTTTTTAATAATTCTATTTCTTTATTTTTTTTGTCACTATCGTATTTCGTATTCATTTCAGCAATTTGAGCGCTACTTTCTTTTGTAAAAATTGAATCTTTAACACCAGAATATAATTGATGGAAAGAGTACGCTTCCTTATAATCACCCATATTACTATAATTTTGAGCCATCATCAAATAAGCTTGGCTCAATTGTTTTTGAGCATTTATATCTTTTGAAAGGTTAATAACCTCATTAAGTATTTCTACTGCATTCTTAAACTGTTTTTGGTCGGAATAGTTTTTAGCAACGACCAAATATCCATAAGTCATATCCGATTTATTTCCTAATTGCTTATGAATTTCAATAGATTCCAATGCATATTTTAATGCTTCACTGTATTTTTTTTGCTCTGTTAAAATTTCAGAAATATTAGTTAAGGAAGTTGCTGATCCTGTTTTGTAATTTATTTCTTTGTAATAATCATACGATTTTTGAAAATATAAAATTGCAACATCTGGTTTTCCTTTATAATATGCTACCCCCCCAATATTACTATAAACACCACCTAAGCCTTTTTTATCTTTTAATTCGGAATAAATTAAAACAGCTTTTTGAAAATAATCCTGTGCTTTATCTAAATTATTCTGAGCCCAATAAATTAAACCTACGTTATTATAGGATGTTGCCATTCCCTTTTGTTCGTTAAGAGATTCGTCTATTTCTAATGAAATCAAATAATATTTAAGTGCTTTTTGATAATTACCTTCATGATAATAAAGTAAGCCTATATTATTGTAGGATGTCGACATAGCTTTTTTGTCTCCTAAAGATTCATTCAATTTCAGAGAAAGCATATAATATTCTAACGCTTTTTCATGGTTTGATTGATACGAAATCATTCCAAGTAAATGATATGAATTGGCTTGCCCTTTTTTATAACCTATACTTTGAGCTAATTTTAAAGCTGTAATTGCATAATTCTCGCCTTTTGGAGGATCATTATATTTATACTCTGAAGCCAGTTGGTTGTATGAATTTACAAGAATAGTATCATGAGGTTTTTGCTCAATAACTATAACCAGACTATCTACTATTTTTTGATTTTGAGAATAACCAAGCGTAAATAGAATCGATAAAATAAGAATAAAGATTATTCTGTACTGCATAAACCTATTTAAAAATTACAATGCAAGTTATTAATAAAAACAACGTGTGCAAAATAGTCAGAAAGAAGTTATAAAAAGAGCCAAAAAGTCAATATAATTAATAAATAGAAGACAATTAGTCCTAATTAAAATCATTTTTTACTATGGAACATTGTTTGACATTTGCCTAACATAACCTTTGTAAACAATCAACTATGAACCTAAATAATTTCACAATCAAATCGCAAGAAGCAGTTCAACAGGCTGTTCAACTTGCAACTGTTAATGGACAACAAGCTATAGAAAATGGACATATTCTAAAAGGAGTTTTAGAAGTAGATGAAAATGTAAGCCCTTTTATCTTAAAAAAATTAAATATCAATATTCAATTATTTGCTAAAACATTAGATAAAATAATTGAAAGTTATCCTAAAGTTTCGGGAGGACAACCTTATCTTTCTAATACAGCAAACCAAGCTATTGCAAAAGCTTCAACTTATTTAAAAGAATTTGGTGACGAATATGTTTCAATAGAACATTTATTACTTGCTATTCTTTCAACAAAAGATACTATTTCGCAATTGATGAAAGACAATGGGATTACTGAAAAAGATTTAAAAGTTGCGATAGCGGAGTTACGCAAAGGAAGTAAAGTTACTAGCCAAACTGCTGAAGATACATACAACTCTTTAAATAAATATGCTATTAATTTAAATGAACAAGCAAAAAAAGGGAAACTTGATCCTGTAATTGGTCGTGATGAAGAAATCAGAAGAGTACTGCAAATACTTTCGCGCAGAACTAAAAACAATCCAATTCTTGTTGGTGAACCAGGTGTTGGTAAAACAGCCATAGCCGAAGGATTAGCCCACAGAATAATCAATGGTGATGTCCCTGAAAATTTAAAGACGAAACAAATTTTTTCTTTAGATATGGGCGCATTAATAGCCGGAGCAAAATATAAAGGCGAATTTGAAGAACGATTAAAATCAGTTGTAAAAGAAGTTATATCTGCTGAAGGTGAAATTATTTTATTTATTGACGAAATACACACACTTGTGGGTGCTGGAGGTGGCGAAGGCGCAATGGATGCTGCTAATATTTTAAAGCCTGCTTTAGCAAGAGGTGAATTAAGAGCAATTGGTGCTACTACATTAAATGAGTTTCAAAAATATTTTGAAAAAGATAAAGCACTCGAAAGAAGATTTCAAAAAGTAATGGTTGATGAACCTTCTGCAGAAGATGCTATTTCTATTTTGAGAGGTATCAAAGAAAAATATGAAACACATCATAAAGTTCGAATAAAAGATGAAGCAATCATTTCTGCTGTAGAGCTATCACAACGCTATATAAACGATAGGTTTTTACCCGATAAAGCTATTGATTTAATGGATGAAGCAGCATCAAAATTACGTATGCAAATAAACTCTATGCCAATAGAATTGGATGAAGTGGAACGAAAAATTCGTCAATTAGAAATTGAACGCGAAGCTATAAAACGTGAGAATGATACAAAAAAGTTGGAAGAGTTAAATAAAGAAATAGCTGAATTTTCAGACCAAAGAACCTCCTTAAAAGCAAAATGGCAAAGCGAAAAAGAAGTGGTAGAAGGAATTCAAAAAGTAAAAGAACAAATTGAAAATTTAAAGTTTGAAGCAGAACAAGCAGAACGTAACGGAGACTACGGAAAAGTAGCCGAAATACGTTATGGAAAAATTAAAGAAGCAGAAACACAACTAAAAGCATTTGAAGGAAAATTAGCAGAAATGCAGCAAAATGGTTCTCAAATGATAAAAGAAGAAGTAGATAGTGAAGATATTGCTGGTGTTGTAGCCGGATGGACAGGTATTCCTGTTTCAAGAATGTTGCAAAGCGAAAGAGAAAAATTATTGCACTTGGAAGACGAACTCCACAAACGAGTTGTAGGGCAACAAGAAGCAATTGAAGCAATAAGTGATGCGGTTCGTAGAAGCAGAGCAGGATTGCAAGATACAAAACGTCCAATTGGTTCTTTCATTTTCTTAGGAACAACTGGAGTTGGCAAAACAGAATTGGCAAAAGCTTTAGCCGAATTTTTATTCAACAATGAAAACAGTATGACACGCATTGACATGAGTGAATATCAAGAACGTCATGCCGTTAGCAGATTAGTCGGTGCACCTCCAGGATATGTTGGTTACGATGAAGGAGGGCAATTAACTGAAGCTGTTCGAAGAAAACCTTATAGCGTAGTTTTGCTTGATGAAATTGAAAAAGCACATCCCGATGTCTTTAACATTTTACTTCAAGTATTAGATGATGGAAGACTAACAGATAACAAAGGTCGAGTAGTTAATTTTAAAAATACAATAATTATCATGACTTCAAACATGGGCTCTCATTTAATTCAAGAAAATTTTGAAAAAATGACTGAACAAAATCATGATGAAATAATGGCAAAAACTAAAATTGAAGTTTTTGAACTTTTGAAAAAATCTATACGTCCTGAATTCTTGAATCGTATTGATGAAACAATAATGTTTACACCATTAACACGTGAAAATGTTCACAGAATTGTGGAGTTACAATTTAATGGAATAGCTAAAATGCTAAAAGAAAACGATATTCATCTCTCTGCTACTCAAGAAGCAATAGATTGGCTTGCTCAGCTTGGTTTCGACCCTCAATTTGGTGCTAGACCAGTAAAACGAGTAATACAAAAACGTGTATTAAATGAATTATCAAAACAAATTTTAGCAGGGAAAATTCAAAAAGATGCCAAAATTGTGTTGGATTTGTTTAACAATGACTTTGTTTTTAGAAACGCTATTGAATCTGACAGCAAAAAAAGCAAGAAAGAAAAGGCTAAATAAGAACACGATGTTAAAATATGTTAAGCAAACAACAATTGGACTGGTAATTGTGTTATACAATCAAACAAAAATGAATAATTAAATCCTTCATAGTATGAAAACAAAAAAAGAAATAATCGATAATAGACCTAAATTTAAAGTTCAAATTGATAATAGAACCGTTATTACGGTAAGGAGCATGCAAGCTGCTAAATCGTGGATGGAAAGATACCCTGCTGCCAAAATTATTGATTAAAAAACAAAGCAACATCCCTAAACCCAAAAGCAACACTCCAAAAAAGATGTTGCTTTTTTTGTATAATATGATTTACTTATTTTTTTGACTGGCATTTTATACTGTTTATCTAAAAGTTTAACGATTACTTTTTAAAATATTCTATATTTGCACCGAAAATGAAAAAAACACTACTCATAATAATATTAATCTCTAATGTTTTTGCTGCTAATTACTCTACAGCAAAAAATATAGATGAACAATTAGATGATATTGATAATTCAATTGTAATTGATAGAATTACAAATAATGATATAGAAGTTCAATTGCCATCTGTGATATTCACATTTACAGAAACTCCCGTTAAAATTAAATTTAACAACCCCCAACACACACGCCTACTTATTAATGAAAATAAAATTCATTTTATTATTAATGGTGATGACAAAGAGCTTGTTTTTGTAGATGGCATTGCTTCTTTTAATCAATCTTTTTCAGATAACAATTCGCTAAATATTTATACGGAAGAGTTTAGCTACTCTAACAAAATAACAGCTTACCCTATGTGGGTATTTATTGTTCCCGTTTTATTAATTATTGGTTGGTTGATTTTTCGCAAAAAAAATAAAGGCAAGAAGTAAGAATCGTTTTTCATGTGGTTAGTGGTAAAGTAAAAAAGGCAATTGCATTAAGCATTGCCTTTTTACTTCCATTCATCTTCAGAAAAGGGTTTATTAGAAACCACAACAGTTAGAACTCCTGAAGCATTTGCTTTTATCTTTTTGGGCTTAATGACAATAGTTTTTTTAAATTGTTCCTTACTCGGTTGTAAAATATAAGCTGGCTCCCAAACATTTTTAACCAAATCTTTAAATGCATTATTTATAGCGTAATGCACCAAATCAACTTTATAATTTTCTGATATAGAGTCAAACGTAGCAACAATCTTTCCTAACTTTTGAGAGGGCGTTAAATCTGAAAAAATTACTTCCCCTTTCTTTGTAACATAAACCATTAATCTAACGGTATCTGTTATCGCTCCCTCAGGAAGTTTAATTTTTATTACCTCTGGATGTTTTAAAAAATAAGCTGTATAATCAAATGCTGTTTTTTTTTCTTTTGTTTCCTTTGGATGAGGCACAAGTATAGCTTTGTCGTTTCGTCTAGAATTTTGAATATCTCTTATTAAATCAGCGTATGTCATTCCTTTAACTTTAGCTTGGGTATTCTCTGGGCTATACTTATAAAATACCATGGTAGCCTTAACATAAAGAACTGCCTTTTGTTTTACGATTTTAATAGTGCCAAATTTTGAAGTAGAGTCTTTTTGTGCTGAAGAATTAAAATGTAATACTAAAAAACAAAGCAAAAACAAGCTACAATAATAGAATTGCTCAACAAATGTTCTGCGCATAAAAAAAGGTTTTTTCAAATTTTAAATCTTAAAAAAGGTTTTCATATCTTCTACATTGTCGAATTTTTGAGTTACTCTTTTCAGAGAAATATCTACCAATCCATTTGACTTTTTAAATGCATTAAAATCTTCGGGCATAGCGTAATAAAGCACTCCATTCTCAACAGTCCATAAGATATTTGAAGCATTTGGATTATAGGAAAATTTAGCTATTGGATTTTTTGAAAAAGTAAACATTCCATTAATTGCTTTATCCACTAAAAAAATATCATAAACCAATAGATTTACTTTTTTGTCGTTTATCAAATTAGCAGAACAAACAACACCTTTTGGATAAGCCATTGGATTATCGCAATTATAAACTCCAAAACGACTCACAGCAAACATTCGTCTTGTTTGTGTTTCTGTATCCATAACTTTAAACCTATTGTTTTCTTTCTCCTTCCATAAACGTTCTATTTCATTTTGTTTTGCGATGGCTTGCGCTACTTTTTGTTGATACTCCTCTTCTATTCTCTTTTCATCATCCTTACGTTTTTCAAGTGCTACATTATATTTATCAAATTTTTCTTGATATGTTTTTAAAGCTGTTTCATAATTTTTTCCTTCGAAAACGGGGTAAACTATCAAATCATATTTTTTATTTCCTTTCATCAATGTCAATAAATAATTTACTCCTTTTTTATTCCCTTCTTTTATTGTTGCGCCACTCCACGTTGTTGCATACATCGACTTGTTGAAGTCCTTATTTTCATCACCAACTTCAAACAATACTCCTTTATAGACAGCCAACTCAGGAAACTCATTAGAACTAACCTCTAAATTAAAAGTGAACTTATCTGTATTTACTTTTTGCGGCTTTTTTGCCTCTAAAACAAGTTTAGGCAAAGCGGCAATTTTTTCCTCTTTTTCTATTTTTAATTCTTTTTTTTGAGTTTCAATTTTTTGATATTCTGGCGTATTGTTATATGATATAGCTTTTGTCGAATCAGGCAAAACAGATGTAGATAAGATATTGCTAGGGCTATTATTTGTTTTCACTTTATCCTTTCCTAAACACGACCAATTATTTTTTACAGTATCCAACTCATATAAATTATACTTAGTGCTATTATCTTTAGAAGCCAATTGGACATCAATCTTTTTATCAGGAGCAATGTTTATTTTTTTCCCATTTTGATAGCCTTCTATTTGCAACATTCCAGCCGATTCAAAATGATAGCGAGTTCCTGCACTATCATAAGTCATTGGTATTCCTGCTACAAAAACATCAACCATATCATGAAATTCTCGGTAACGAATTTCCACATCACCTTTTATTGCATTTCCATTATCATCTACAAAAGCATTTTTAGGAATATCAATTTGAGAACCTGTACTATGTTTAAAATTACCTCCTTTTTCAGCTTTTATTTTATAAACAGCATAGTTTACATCTAATCCATCAATTGGAGGAAAAATACAGGGCTTGGCTTCTTCTTGTTTGTAAAAATCGGCTAACTGTTCTGAATTTGTATTTATTGCTGCAATTTGCTCTGTTACTGAAGGCTGATTCTCTTTTGATTTGTTCTTTAGCAAAATTACAGTTGTAACAATAGCTAAAGAAGCTACCACCATGCTCGAAAGAAACCAAGGTTTTTTAAAAAAAGGTTTACTTGTTTTTAAATGTGTTTTTAAAACCGAATCAAAATTTTTACGCTGATTTATTTCATCAGAGCTTATTTGAGGGCGATTTATATTTGTTTTACGTTTCATTTTAGTATTTGTATAATCAATAGTTTTAGTTTAATAAATTATTTTATCATTTTTTTTAGCTTATCCAATATTCTATATGTTTTCACTTTTGCATTATTTTCGGTCATTTGCAGTATCTCTGCAATTTCTTTAAAAGCTCTTTTCTCAAAAAAACGCATTTCAATTAATTGTAACTCATCTTCAGGCAATGCCGAAATAATGCCTACTATTTTATCATGATACTCATCTATTTTACTTTCTTGCATCTCTTCTATTATTCCATAAACATTCACAGAATCAATATTTACAGTTCGTTGTGCCTTTTCTAATCTAAATAAGTTTACCACTTCGTTTGATGCTATTCTGTATAACCAAGAAGCAAAAGGAACACCTTTGTATTCATATTTTGGCAACTTTTCCAATGCTTTAACAAAAACTTGTTGTGTTACATCAAATGCTTGCTCTTTATCATCTAATCGTTGATAAACAAAACGAAATAGCTGTTCGTAATATTTATCATACAATACACCAAAGCGTTCAGGATTTAATTTTGCAGCCTCTACTATAGCCTGTTCATTGGCTAAATCGGTTTCGGTAGCATGATATTTTGATGTTTGAAGCATATATTTTATGCAGTTTTAAAAGTATAACGCAATTTTCATAAAAAGATACAGGTTATTTTAATGAAAACTTTATTGGTAAATTATAAGCAACTCTCACTAAGTTTCCATTTTGTTTACCAGCCTTCCATTTGGGCATTAGTTTTACAACTCTCAATGCTTCTTCATCACATTTTGAACAATTAGGAATACCTCTAATAATTTTAACTCGATTAACAGAACCATCTTTTTCAACAATAAAATTTACATAAACTGTCCCATTTACTATTTCATCCGGATAATTTATATTTTGTGAAATAAATTGAAACAAAGCAGTTCTTCCACCTATAAACTCAGGCATTTCTTCAACAATGGTGTAAACAGTTGTGTCGGCATCAGAAGTATTTTTTTTAATAATAATAGTTCCTGTTTTTGACGTATCGATAGTTTCTTGCGAATAAGCAACAATAGAAACAAAAATGAATAAGAAGGATAGTGTTTTCATATTTAAAACGTATAACGAAATTATTTAAAAAAGTTACAGCCCAACAAAAAATAGATTTAAGTTGGGCTGTAATAAAACGTATTTAAACTTCTTTTATTTTTCAAGTATAGCTTTAATATTTGGTTTAAAATAAAGGTTGCTTTTCAATATTTTTCCATCTTCTCTGAATATTGGCTGTCCGTTCTCATCCAATTTACTCATATTGCTTCTTTGTATTTCATCAAATACTTCTTCAATTTTATGCTGCAATCCATGTCGTAAAATTGTTCCAAACAAAATATATAATTGATCCCCCAAAGCGTCAGCTATTTCAACAATATCTCCATTTTTACAAGCATCCAGATATTCTTCGTTTTCTTCTTTAATCAAATTAAATCGCAACATATACTCTTCTTCACTCACAACGGCTGTTGGTTCGTATCGATTACCAATTTTAAATGTATCATGAAACAATTCAACATGTTTAATTTTATGAATTAAATTTCCCTTTGTTTCAACTTGATTTTCCATTATTTCTTTTTTTGATTATTTGATGATTTTAATGCTTTATAGCGAGAGTTCAACCCTTCCACAATTTCAGATGTAATATCTAAACTATCGTTCGCTAATAAGATAATTCCTCCTGGAGCATCTGTATAAGTCATAATGTAATTGTATTGTCCACCTTTATTAAACTCTTTTATATAATCAATTACATTTTGGCGAACTTGTTCATTTGCATTAGCAACTTCTTCTAATAAAGCATCCAATTGTAATTGCATGTTGTCTAATTCCTCTTTACGTTTCATTAAATCATCTTGCGCTGTTTTTATTTGATTTTCAGACATTAATCCAGCATTAGCCTTTTGTTGAAATGCTTCATAATCTTGTTGTAATTTTTGAGCTTTGTTTTGATAATTTGCTTCTAATCTTTTTTGTTTTGCTTGAGCATCAGCAGTTAAATCTTTTACAAATTCATATTTTTCATTTAATACATCGCTATTGATATAAACAACTTTTGATGCTTTAATTTCTTTAGGCATTTTTATTGCTGGCAAAGAAACAGTTGTGCTATCTCCATCAGCAACTCCACAAGAGCTATTACAACTTGTAAAGTGTAGATAATATAGAACTCCAACTGCAATAAGCAAAACAACATTTAGGATAAGAGAATAATTTTTGTTCATGGTTTTTATTTTTAATAATAACAAATATATATAAAACGTGCGCCCCGATTATTCGGGGCGCATATCATTTTTTAAAAAAGTATTAACATTTTTAGTGCTTTGCCAGATAAGAAGCTATACCATCATGGCTTGCTTTTAAGCCTTCGGCACCTTTTGTCCAGTTTGCAGGACAAACTTCTCCGTTTTCTTCGTTAAATTGTAATGCATCAACAACACGTAAAGCTTCGTCCACATTACGCCCTAAAGGAAGGTCATTAATTAACATATGACGAATGTTTCCTTTTTTGTCAATTAAGTATAATGCGCGAAATGCAATCATGGGTCCTGTTGCAATTAAATTTCCATTGTCATCCACATCATAATCACCAAACAAAGCATCATAATTAAGTGAAATTGTTTTTGTAGTGTCTGCTACAATTGGGTATTTAACGCCTTGAATTCCTCCACTTGCTTTTGGCATTTGTAGCCATCCCCAGTGCGATTGTTCTGTATCTGTTGAACAAGCAACAACTTGCACATCACGTTTTTCAAATTCTGCTAATTTTTCTTGAAATGCATGTAGTTCAGTTGGACAAACAAACGTAAAATCTTTTGGGTAAAAGAAAAACAAAACATATTTCTTACCAACATATTGATCCAATGAAAAATCAGTTACTATTTCTCCTCCATTAACAACAGCTTGTGCTTTAAATGAAGGTGCTTTTTTTCCTACTAATGACATATTATTATATTTTTAAAAGGTTTAATACTAAATTTTAACGGTGCAAATTTACGAATAAAACTTAATTTAACTTCCTACAAATGTTAAACAATCATAATTAAATAATGTTTAATAACTTTGTATATGAGCCAAGATAAATATGATTCCTTATTAGAAAAACTTAAACAAGAAAAAAACTGGCCATCTGTTTATATGTTTAAGTTTATAATAGCTGCCGATAATCAAAAAATAGCACTTGTTCAAGCCAGATTTTCTGATGAGGCTGTTATTTCTCAAAACCAATCTTCAACAGGCAAATATGTAAGTATTACTGCTAAGGAAGTAATGATGAACCCTGATGCTGTAATTAAAAAATATAAAGAAGTAGAAACGATTGAAGGAGTAATGATATTATAACGTATTATTAAGGAGGTTTCCGCTTTCTATTAATTTTAATAAATACGGTTCATAAATAACATCTTTCATTAAATTTAAATGCCCTACATGATGACAATCGGTTCCTACAAATGAAATCATATTTTTGTCAATCATTTGTTCTGCAATTTTTTTTGTGGGTATAGAATAATAGCCAGTTAAAGAATTAATATTCATTTGTAATAAAACCCCTTTATCAAGAAAGTCCTCATATTTTTGAAATTCTTTATGCCAAAAATTATATCTTTCTGGGTGTGCCAACACAGGCTTATATCCCATAGTTTGCATTTTAAAAATTACATGGTATAAATTATCTGGCGGATTCATATATGAAACCTCAAACAGGAGATAATTATTTCCAAACGTTAGAAGTTTTTCTGAATCTAATTTTTTTTCAAAATCATAATCAATATAATATTCGGCTGCTGCTCCAGTTTCAATTTGAATATTATTTTCAGCAAGCGCTTGATTAACATTTTTTAAGCCATCTAAAATAATTTCAGGTGTATTTCTGTAACCATCACCCATTATGTGAGGAGTGGTAATTATTTTTTTATAGCCAAAAGTTTTTAATTGAGATATCATACTGATGCTATCATCAATATCTTTTGACCCATCGTCAATATTGGGGATTAAATGAGAATGTACATCCGCACCAAGAATTCCTAAATCAACAGGAACTGTAAGCTTTTTAGGCTTTTTATTTAAAAAACTAAATACCCCCATTTATAGTTTATCTTTTTTTGAAAACCAATCTAAAGTTAATTTTAATCCTTCTTCAATTTTAATTTTTGGGTCGTATCCAAAATTTAGTTTTGCTTTTGAAATATCCGCTAAAGAATCACGAACATCTCCAACTCTTTCTTCTCTGTAAGTTTGCTGAACAGAAGTGCCAATAAGTTTTTTTAATATTTCTATTAATTGATTCAAAGAAACACGTTCACCAACTGCAATATTGAAAACTTCGCCTTTTGTATCTATATTTTCTGCGAACATAGCTTTAATATTAGCTTGTACCGCATTCTCAACAAAAGTAAAATCTCGCGTTTGTTCTCCATCTCCATTAATATTTGGAGATTCATTTTTAAGCAATGCATTTATAAATAAAGGTATTGCTGCCGCATATTCACCTTTCGGATTTTGTCTTGGTCCAAAAATATTAAAATAACGTAAACCTAATATTTCCATATTATACGTTTTTGCGAATATTTCGCCATATAATTCATTTGCCATTTTTGAAACAGCATAAGGAGATAATTGTTTTCCTATTTGATTTTCCACTTTTGGTAATACTTTACTATCGCCATAAACAGATGAAGAGCTTGCATAAACAACTCTCTTAACATTAGCATCTCTTGCTGCTATTAAAATATTAATAAATCCTGTAGCATTAACTGTATGCGTTGCTAAAGGATTTTTGATTGAACGAGGAACAGAACCAAGAGCTGCATCGTGAAAAATAAAATCTACAGACTCACAAGCTTTTTTGCAATCATCAATATCACAAATATCTCCTTGTATAAATAAAAAATTAGATTTTGATTTGAAAGATTCAATATTTTCTTCAAACCCTGTAGCTAAGTTGTCTAAAACAATTACTTTTTTTGCTCCATATTTCAATAAATATTCAACTAAATTCGAACCTATAAAACCTGCTCCTCCAGTAACTAAAAAAGTTTTAGTTGATATATCTAAAGAATGAAATGGAGTATTGTACATATTTTTTAAAACTATCTTTTGGTATATTGTTCTTCGTAATAATTTTTATAATCACCTGATGTTACATTGTTCAACCATTCTTCATTATTCAAATACCAATCAACTGTTTTTTCTAAACCTTCTTCAAATTGGAGCGATGGCACCCAACCTAATTCTTTCTGAAGCTTTGTTGAATCAATTGCGTAACGCAAATCATGCCCTGCTCTATCTTTTACAAATGTTATAAGTTTTGCAGAATCACCTTCTGTTCTATTTAATTTTTTATCCATTATTTTACAAAGGACATGAATCAAATCAATATTTGTCCATTCGTTATGCCCACCAATATTGTATGTCGAACCAGTTTTTGCATTATGAAAAATAACATCAATAGCTCTTGCATGGTCTTCAACCCACAGCCAATCTCTTACATTTTCGCCTTTGCCATAAATAGGAATAGGCTTATTATTTTTGATGTTATGTATGGAAAGTGGAATTAATTTTTCAGGAAAATGATGACTTCCATAATTGTTTGAACAATTAGAAATTACTACATCCATTCCGTAAGTGTCGTGATAAGCCCTTACAAAATGGTCGGAACTAGCCTTTGATGCCGAATAAGGGCTGTGTGGATCATAAGCTGTTGTTTCTGTAAACATACCAGTTTCACCTAATGTTCCATATACTTCATCTGTAGAAACATGATAAAAACGGTGCGCAGAAAAATTTTCTTTCCATTGATTTTTGGCTGCATTCAATAAGTTTACCGTCCCAATCACATTGGTCATAACAAACTCTAATGGATTTGAAATGCTTCTATCAACATGGCTTTCTGCTGCAAGATGAATAACAGCATCAAAATTATGGGTTTCAAAAAGCTCGTTTATAAATGTTGAATCAACAATGTCTCCTTTTATAAAACTGTAATTTGATTTTGATTCAACATCTTTTAAATTAGCTAGGTTTCCTGCATAAGTGAGCTTATCTAAATTTACTATCTGATAATTCGGATATTTATTAACAAATAATCTTACCACATGTGAGCCAATAAATCCAGCACCTCCGGTAATTAATATTTTTTTCATTGCTGTTGTTTTTAGCTTTCTTTTTTTGATTTTTTAATTTCTCTCTTCTTACTTAATCTACAGACTCCAATATGTTAAATTTTTAATCTTCCCTTTTAAAATACCTTTAACATCTACCAAAATTCCACCTTCCGATAAAATTGATTTGTAATATGCTTCATCTAATGAAACGTATTCTTTATGATTCACTGCAACAACAACTGCATCATATCCTTTTCCAATTTCTTTTGCTAATCCAAATCCGTATTCATGTATTAATTCTTCAGAATCGGCATAAGGATCAACGACATCTACATGAACACCAAACGATTTAAATTCTTTTATTACATCTGATACTTTAGAGTTACGGACATCACTCACATTTTCTTTAAATGTAGCTCCCATCACTAATACACGTGATTCAGTCAAATTCTTTTTTGCAGCAATTATTTTTTTAACGGTTTGTTTAGCAACATAAAAACCCATGGAGTCATTTACATATCTTCCGGAGTTTATCACTCTTGCATGGTACCCTAACTCTTCGGCTTTATAAGTTAAGTAATAAGGGTCAACACCAATACAATGTCCACCAACTAAACCTGGAGAAAATTTTAAAAAATTCCATTTTGTTCCTGCTGCTTCCAATACATCGTATGTGTTAATACCTATGCGACTAAAAATTATTGAAAGTTCATTCATCAATGCAATGTTCACATCACGCTGAGTATTTTCGATAATTTTTGCTGCTTCTGCTACTTTTATAGATGAAGCTTTGTGAACGCCTGGCTCAACAATAATCTTATATGTTTCAGCAATTACTTCCAATGATTCATCATCACAGCCAGAAACAACTTTTAAAATTTTTGTAATCGTATGTTCTTTGTCTCCTGGGTTAATACGTTCAGGAGAATAACCAACTTTAAAGTCTGTTTTAAATTTTAAACCAGAAACCTCCTCTAGAACTGGGATGCAATCTTCTTCTGTACAACCCGGATAAACAGTAGATTCAAAAACTACATAGTCTCCTTTTTTTAAGGCTTTTCCAACAGAACGCGATGCTCCAAGAAGAGGTTTTAAATCAGGTAGATTATGTTCATCAATTGGAGTTGGCACAGCCACAATAAAAAAACTTGCTTGTTTTAAAATATCAATGGATGCTGTAAATTCAATATCACAGCCTTCAAAGTCTTTTGATGATAATTCCTGAGAAGGATCGATATTATTTTGCATCATTTTCACGCGATCTTCATTGATATCAAAACCAATTACTTTTGCTTTTTTTGCAAATGCTAATGCTATCGGCAAGCCAACATAACCTAAACCGATTACAGCAATTTTAGCTTCTTTGTTTTTTATTTTGTCAATCATATTGTTACGATTTTCTATCTTCTTTTCTTAATGAATAAATTCGTTCTATTATATCAACCACCTTCAATCCTTCCATTGCATTCGTTGTTATTGTATTTCTACCTTTTAAAGTATCAATAACATTTGAAATAATTTGAGGATGATTATTTGCAGACCCCTTGTAGGCTCCGTAATCATTAGCCTCATTTGTAGGATCTAAATTGGGCAATTCATAATCTTTGATATTACAATATTCCACTTTATCCATGTATTGTCCACCAACTTTTACACTCCCTTTGCTTCCAACAATTGTAATACTGCTTTCTAAATTAGTATTCCACACAGCAGTAGAATAGTTAATGCTTCCCATGCCACCATTTATAAAATCAAAATTTACAAAACCACTGTCTTCAAACTCAGTTAAATCGGAGTGATTAAAATCATTAAATTTTGCTTGAATATTTTTTATGTCGCCAAAAATCCAGTATAACAAGTCAATCCAGTGAGAAAACTGTGTAAATAATGTGCCACCATCTAACTCTTGTGTTCCTTTCCAACCGCCCTTTTTATAATAACGTTCATCTCTATTCCAATAACAGTTTAATTGAACCATAAAAGTATCTCCAACTATTTTTTCTTCAACAATTTTTTTCAACCAAACCGAGGGTGGAGAAAATCGATTTTGCATTACACAAAAAACATTTTTGTTTTTTTGTAATGCTTTGAACAACATCGTTTCGCAATCATTTTTCGACAACGCCATTGGTTTTTCCACAACCACATGTTTCCCAGCATCTAATGCTAACAAAGAATGTTTTGCATGCAAACCATTAGGTGTACAAATATTAACAACCTCAATTTCCGGATGAACTTGCAACATTGATTCAACGGTATTATAAAATGGTTCTTTTAAATCATTTAATTCTAACGATTCTTTTGCAAGTACATCACAAACAGCAACCAATTCTGATTCTTCATTTCTGCGAACCATTTCGGCATGGCGTTTACCAATATGCCCTTGACCAATTACGGCAAATTTTATTTTGTTATTCATACTTTTTTACACTACCGTTTTCGAGTTTATATTTTTCTTTGCTTTCAGGGCAAACAGCAATTCCTTCCTTATCAAAATTTAAACGATGTCCGTATTCACTAATCCATCCTATTTGTTTTGCAGGATTTCCCACCCATAAGGAAAATGGCTGAACATTTTTAGTAACCACAGCACCAGCTCCAATAAAAGCATATTCACCAATATTATGACCACAAACAATGGTTGCATTTGCTCCAATAGAAGCACCTTTACCAACATGTGTTTTTGCATATTCATTTTTACGATTAATAGCACTTCTAGGATTTATAACATTTGTAAAAACCATGGATGGGCCTAAAAACACATCATCATCGCATGTTACACCAGTATAAATTGAAACATTATTTTGAATTTTCACATTTTTACCTAAAACAACTTGGGGTGAAATCACAACATTTTGTCCTATGTTGCAATTTTCTCCGATAACGCAATTAGGCATGATATGAGAAAAATGCCAAATTTTAACGCCTTTAGCAATTTTACAACCAGCATCAATTACAGCTGTTTCGTGTGCGAAATAATCTATACTCATTTTGTTAAATTATTAATATCATCAATGTCTTTTGGTCTGTTAGCAGACTTTTTTGAAGTAATAAGATGATTGTAATTAATTGTTCTAACCATAAGTCCGTCATCTTCAAAAAATTGAGATCCCTTGAAACACTCATCGAAATCTAGCCCTTTGACTTTTACTAATATGTCGATACATACAGGTGGTGTTCCAAAAGAAAAAACATCCCATGTTTCATGATTCAAAAAATTTGCTTCAGTCATATCAAATATAGACAATCCAAATTTTTTAAATGCAGCAACTAACTTCTCATAATTACTTTTATCCCGCTTGACCCAGATGTCCATATCTCCTGTAGTTCTTGAATATCCATGATAAATAACAGAATATCCTCCAACCAATAAATAATCTACGTTGTTAATGTTTAATGCTTGAATAAAATCTCTAAAATCATCGTAAAAAATATTTCCCATTATTTCCTTGATTTAACAGTAAAATAATTTTTATCCATTTTAATTTCTTTTTCTCCAACTAACTTAAATGCTATTGAATTTAGATACATCGCAATTTTAAATCGTTCTTGCCAAGTAAGTGAATGATAATACTCTGCATGGTTATTTTTTTCACCAGCAGCAGATGCTTTAAAAATGTTTCTATTAAGTTTGTACATATTAATTAAATTGTCTGTGCTCTGTTTTATTCAACTCATCTTTCGACAATGATTTAAAATATTCATACGTAATTTTTAAACCTTCTGCTCTTCCAACTTTTGGCTCCCATCCTAAAATTTCTTTTGCTTTAGTAATATCTGGTTTGCGTTGTTTTGGATCATCTTGTGGCAATGGTTTTGATATTAACTTTTGCTTGGTCCCAGTTAATTTAATAATCTCCTCACCAAATTCTTTAATTGTTATTTCACTTGGATTACCAATATTTACAGGATTTACATAATCACTCATCAATAAACGATAAATACCTTCTACCAAATCATCGACATAACAAAAAGAGCGTGTTTGAGAACCATCTCCAAACATTGTTAAATCTTCTCCACGTAATGCCTGTCCAATAAAAGCAGGTAAAACACGACCATCATTCAGTCGCATTCTTGGTCCATAAGTATTAAATATACGGATGATTCTGGTTTCTACTCCATGATACGTGTGGTAAGCCATTGTAATTGCTTCCATAAAACGTTTTGCTTCATCATACACTCCGCGAGGACCAACAGGGTTTACATTGCCCCAATACTCTTCTGTTTGCGGATGCACGATTGGATCGCCATAAACTTCAGAGGTTGAAGCAACTAATATTCTTGCTTTTTTTACTCTTGCTAATCCAAGCAAATTGTGTGTTCCTAAAGAACTTACTTTTAATGTTTGTATTGGAATTTTCAAATAATCAATTGGAGATGCTGGTGAAGCAAAGTGCAAGATGTAATCTAACTCACCAGGAACAAATACAAACTTTGAAACATCATGATGATAAAATTCAAATTTTTCAAGTTTCATCAGATGTTCAATATTTTTTAAATCTCCTGTTATTAGATTGTCCATTCCAATAACATGATAACCTTCTTTGATAAATCTATCGCAAAGGTGTGAACCCAAAAAACCTGCTGCTCCTGTAATTAAAACTCTTTTCATATTGCAAATTATTGATTTAGTGATTTAGTGAATTGAAGAGTTATGATCTGGGAGGTAAATATTTATTTTCCCTCTAACTAAAATTCTCTAATTCTCTATTTTATTTTACGGTTTCTCTTCCTATACTTGAATAGTAAAAACCAAGCTCTTTCATTTGGTCAATACCATAAAGATTTCTTCCGTCAAAAATTGTTTTGCTTTTTAAAAGAGAACCTACTTTTTCAAAATCGGGAGTTCTAAACAAACTCCATTCTGTTGCTATTAGAAGTGCATCAGCATCTCTTAAAGCATCGTATTCATCATAAGCGTAAGTAATTTTATCTCCAATTAATACACGAACATTATTCATTGCTTCTGGGTCGTAAGCCGAAATTTGCGCTCCTGCTTTTGTTAACTCATCAATTATAAACAACGCTGGAGCTTCTCTTATATCGTCTGTATCAGGCTTAAACGCTAAGCCCCACAAAGCAATTTTTTTCCCTTTTAAATCATTGTTAAAATATGTTTTTATTTTTGGAACAATAATGGTTTTTTGTTTTTCATTTACTTCCATTACCGATTCCAATATTTTAAAATCGTAGTTTACTTCAGCGGCAGACTTAGCCAAAGCTTGTACATCTTTTGGAAAACAGCTTCCTCCATATCCAATGCCTGGAAATAAAAATCGTTTCCCAATTCGGGCATCGCTACCAATTCCAATACGAACAGCATCTACATCAGCACCAAGCTTTTCGCATAAGTTTGCTATTTCATTCATAAATGTTATTTTGGTTGCTAAAAATGCATTTGCAGCATATTTGGTTAATTCAGCCGATTTTTCATCCATAAAAATTATTGGATTACCTTGTCGAACATAAGGCTTGTAAAGCTCTTCCATTGTTTTACGAGCTTTATCAGAACTTGCTCCAATTACAACTCTATCAGGTTTTAAAAAATCGTCAACAGCAAAACCTTCGCGTAAAAATTCAGGATTTGAAACAACATCAAATTCTACTTTTGCATTTTTTGCAATTGCTTCACGCACTTTATCAGCTGTCCCAACCGGAACAGTACTTTT
Organism: Arcticibacter sp.; assembly: GCA_021155045.1. GTDB lineage: Bacteria > Bacteroidota > Bacteroidia > 2-12-FULL-35-15 > 2-12-FULL-35-15 > 2-12-FULL-35-15. Next base: position 67,020 of record JAJNQB010000002.1, on the reverse strand, counting down.
ATCTACAATTACTTTATAGTCTTTTAGTATTTTTCCTAAATCATTTGCAACACCAAGTATATAACTTAAATCAGCCGAACCATCTTCTCCAGGAGGGGTTGGTAATGCTAAAAAAATAATTTTTGCTTTTTCTATCGCATCCCCTAATTTAGTTGTGAATGTTAATCTTCCTTGTTTAATGTTGCGTTCAAATAATACATCTAAGTGTGGCTCATAAATTGGAACGATACCCGACTGCATTTTTTTTACTTTATCTTCATTAATATCAACACATATTACGTGGTTTCCTGTCTCTGCAAGACAAGTTCCTGTAACTAAACCAACATATCCTGTTCCTACTACTGCTATATTCATATATCTAAATAAAAAATTATTTGTTTAAAAATTCTAAAACAGAATCTGTGATGTATTTTAATGTTTCTTCATCCAACTCTGTATGCATTGGCAATGAAACTACAGATGCACACAATTTTTCTGTTACTGGAAAATCTCCTTGTTTATATCTCGAATCAAGATATGCTTTTTGCAAGTGTAATGGAATCGGATAATAAATCATTGCTGGAATTTCTTTATCAGCCAAATATTCGCGAAAAGCATTTCTATCAACACCGTTTAATTGCAAAGTATATTGATGAAAAACATGATTAGAAAATTTTGCTCTGACAGGCGTTTTTAATTTAGGATGATTTGCAAATGCCTTGTCATAATAATCAGCAGCCGCATTTCTTGCTTTTGCATAATTATCTAAATCTCTCAATTTTATTCTAAGGATTGCAGCTTGAATACTATCTAAACGAGAATTTACACCGATTGAATCATGAACATATTGAACCGATTGGCCATGATTTGCAATCATTCTTATTTTAGCAGCTAAATCATCGTCATTTGTAAACATTGCTCCTCCATCGCCATAGCAACCTAAATTTTTGGAAGGAAAAAATGATGTACAACCGATTGTTCCAATTGTTCCGGCTTTTTTCTTTGACCCATCAACAGAAAAATATTCGGCCCCAATAGCTTGTGCTGTATCTTCAATAACAAACAAATTATGCTTTTTAGCAAGAACCATAATTTTATCCATATCAGCACATTGTCCAAACAAATGAACGGGTACAATAGCTTTTGTTTTAGGAGTAATTGCTTTTTCAATTGCTGCAACATCTATGTCAAATGTATCAGGTACAACATCAACCAAAATAGGTTTTAATCCTAATAGCCCAATAACTTCAGCAGTTGCCACATAAGTAAAATCAGCGGTAATAACTTCATCACCTGGTTTTAAATCCAATGCCATCATTGCTATTTGCAATGCATCTGTTCCATTAGCACATGGTATTACATGCTTTACACCTAAATAAGTTTCTAATTCTTTTTGAAATTCTTTTACTTCTGGACCATTAATAAATGCTGTATTATTCAACACATTTTGAATAGCTGCATCTACTTCAGGCTTTATTTTTTCATATTGACTTTTTAAGTCAACCATTTGAATTTTTTTGGCAATTTTTTCCATTCTATAAATTATCAGTTATAAGATTGCGAATATACAGAAAAAACGGAAATTTCTCGCTCCTTTTGTAACCTATTTTGAGAGGAAAAACAATGATTATTATTTGAAAAACTTATAAATTGTTATCGATATAATTTACTGCTTCTTCTTGTGTTTTTGCCGCAAAATTTTTATGGCGATTATGTACATCAATAATTTCAAGAATAGCATCTTTGATTAGTTCTTTATTTTCCCATTTTTTAATATGAGCAATGACTATCTCTAAACATCCTTTTTTATAAGCAATTTGCCCTAAAACATGAACCAATGTATTTCTAACTCTGGAAGTTTTATCAAACTGCAATTCCTTCAAAAGAGGCAATATATCTTCTGGGTGGGTTCTGCCTCTTAATTCTATTCCATGACAAATTTCTCTTCTAATTTCCTTATCATGATGATTCAAATAGCGTTTTGCAAATTTCAAAGTAGGCTTTGGATTTTTCTCTCCCATTTTTTTGATGGAACCAATAACAGCATTTCTTACAGAATGATGTTCATCAAAAAGTCCCACTTCCATAAATTTTTCAACAACATTAAAATCAATTATTCCAATCTCTCCCGCAGCATTTATAACTGTTTGTCGAATTTTTTCATTGTCAGATTCAACTAATTTAAATAGTGCTTGAATAATTTGTTGCTGAATGGTTGCATTTGATTTGTATATCTTGCCAACTGCTATGTAAGCAGACTTTCTGATGTAAGTATCTTCATCCGAAAAATAAAAAAAAATTGAATTGAGTGTTTTATTCTCAAAATCAGAAAGTAGTGATTGTGATATTTTTTCAACCAATTTGATTCTTTCCTCTTTTGTTAAATTATAAAAACTCATTTTGCTTTTTTATAAATATTTTCAATTTTATTTGCCATAAAATTTTCTGGATGAGGGATATTTTTGAAACCATATCTGGCATATAATGAGTGAGCATCTTTTGTCATCAAACAAAAATTTCGAAGCCCTTGTAAATGCTTATGTTTAAGGATACATTCCATCAAAAATTTCGACAAGCCCCTACCTCTTTCTTTTTCTAAAATAAACACGTCAGCAAGGTATGCAAACGTGCTATAATCTGTAATTACACGAGCAAAACCTATTTGTTGATGATTATTATAAACACCAAAACACAATGAATTTTCGATTCCTTTATTTAAAATTTCAATCGGAATATCTTCTGCCCAATAGGATTTTTTTAGATACGAATGAACAACAAAAACATCTAACTTGTTTTTATCTGTTGAAACCAAATAACTTTCTTTTATGTACTCTTCTATTTGCATTATTTTGATTCAGCAACAATGGCTAATTTGGTTCCGTCAGGGCTAATTGCTATACGAGTGATATTAGTTATGCCAAGTGATGATAAGTCTAAAAGTTCTTTTTTATCTTCTTTATAATTAAACGTTGAAAATAATTTAGACTTATATCCATACAAAACTTTTTGCTCTATTAATATATAATCTTCACTCTCAATAGTTGATTCACATTCTTTTATATGCCAACCTGGTAAATTAAAAGCACAAAATTGGTTGTTTCCACCTTTTGTTTTTTTTGTGTAAAATAAAAAACCTTTGTGGTATTTAATGCATCTACCAATATTACTATCAATGTATTTTGGTGTTGAATAATTTTTGCTTATTAAACATAATGATTGGGGTTCTGTCAATAGAAAAACAGCAATTCTGTTGCCATAAAACCAACAATGATAGCCGATTGAATCAACATTTTCCATAATGCAAGTTGGCTTCCCTCCTTTCAATGGAAATTGCCACAATCTTTGCGTACTATCCGGTTCAACCATTACAACCGAAATATTTTTACCATCGGGCATAAAAGTTGGCGAATACTCACTTGTTGATGTTTTTGTAAACTGAGAAATTGTTTTTGTTTTTAAATCATATCTATAAATATCCGACTGTTTTTCATCTCTAATGGATGTATATAAAATGAATTTTCCATCTGGTGAAAAGGCAGGTTGATTATCATAACCTAACCTATTAGTAATGTTTTCTGGATTAGAAAGAATGATTGAATCTTTTTCTGTTTTAATATCCAATAACCAAATATCTGTATTAGGTAATTGAGCATACCCAACAATTGAACTAAAAATTACACCAAAAATTAGTATTTGTTTCATCATTCAAAGATAATATAATTGGATAGTTTTTATTGAATTCAAAAAATGAATATATTTGGCAAACAAAATATTAACCATACCGAGTAGCGGTGTAATCCCTTCTAAAAATCGGACTGTTTAAAAAGTAGAGAAGAAATTAAATTTAAATGGTCATTCAAAACACAATTAAAGAATTCAAAAAAATCACAACTTTAAACCAATAACAAGAATATCATCTACTTGTTGGTAATCTCCTCTCCAGCTTTCAATAGTATTTTCAAGGATTTCGGCTTGCTGTTTCATCTCTTTTGAATAAACAGATTGAAGCAATTCATTATAGCGTTTTACCATAAATTTTTTACCTTTATCCCCACCAAATTGGTCCGCATATCCATCACTACTCATATACACAGTGTCGCCTTTTTCGTATTTTATTGTATGGCAAGTGAATTTGCGTTCAATATCTAATTGCGAGCCTCCAATTGGAAATTTATTTGCTTCAATTTTTTCAAATTTTGTATCGTTCACAATATAAATTGGTCGGTATGCTCCGGCATATTTTATTTCATTATTTTTTGTATCAATAGCACACAATGCCACATCCATTCCATCACTTGTATCCACCACATTTGTTCCTTGTTTTAAAGCTGCTTGAACACCGTTGTGTAAGGCATTTAAAATTTGGTCGGGTTGAATAATTCCGTTTTCGGAAATAATTTGATTCAACAAATTATGACCTATCATACTCATAAAAGCACCAGGAACACCATGTCCTGTACAATCTACTGTTGCAATTATTTTTATTCCTCCTTTCACTCCAAACCAATAAAAGTCGCCACTTACTATATCTTTTGGTTTATATAAAACAAATGATTCTGGAAAATACCTATAAATCTGATCAAGTGTTGGAAGTATTGCCAACTGAATACGTTTAGCATATTGAATACTACTTGTAATATCTTTATTTTTTTGTGCAAGTTCTTTTGTACGTGCTTCAACTTTTTCTTCTAATATTTTATTTTCTCGTTTTATCGCACTTGTTCTGTATTTAAAAAACCCCCAAAAGCCGCCAATAAATAGTATAATACACAATATATAAAACCATTTTGTTTGCCAAAAAGGAGGATGTATGGTTATATAAAGTGTAACACCTTCATCATTCCAAACACCATCGTTATTTGCTGCTCTTACTTTAAAAACATAATTCCCTCCACGCAATTCCGTATAACTTGCATAGCGTTGTGTGCTTGGTGGCGACCAATTTTCATCTACTCCTTCTAACTTAAAACTGTATTTGTTTTTTGATGGCATTTGGTATGCAAGTGCAACAAAATCAAAAGAAAAAAAGTTTTGTCGCCATGAAAGTTCAAGCGTGCGTTTATTATAAATTAATGTATCTAACTGAACTTCTTCTCCAAAACGTTTGTATGATGTAATTCTTACTGGAGGGGGATTTGGGTTATCCATTATCTTATCCGGATTAAAAATATTCAATCCATTTACACCACCAATAAACATTTCTCCTGTTCTGCTTTTAAAAAATGCTCCTTGATTATGTTCCATTCCCTGCAAGCCATCATTAATATCATAATTTCTGAAAGCAGAACCATTTACATTTTCTATCAAGGGATTATATTTTGAAATCCCTTTGTTGGTTGTCATCCATAAATTTCCTTTGTTATCAGGCATTATACAATAAATATAATCATTCGGCAAACCATCTTTTTCAAAGTAGTGATCAAAATGTTCTGTAGAAGGATTGAATTTATTTAATCCATTTGTGGTAGCCAACCAAATAATTCCTTTATCATCTTGATATATATGATTAACAGTATTAGAACTAATACTATTGTAACGTTCATCTCTATCGTAAATAATAAACGTATTTGTTTTAGGATTTAATACATTGGCTCCTCCTCCTTCTGTTCCAACCCAAATATTTCCTTTTTTATCCTGGGTAATGCAGTAAATATTATTACTTTTTAAACCGTTTGAAACTTTATAGTTAGTAAAAATTTCTTTTTCTGTATCATAAGAAAACAAACCTCCACCATACGTTCCAATCCACATAATACCATCTTTATCTTCATAAATACAAACGATAGTGGCATTACTAAACTCTTTTAACAATTTATATGAAGTAACTTTTTTTGTTTTTTTGTCATAGGAATTTAATCCTCCCCCCCAAGTACCCACCCAAATAGTTTCATCTCTACTTTGGTAAAGTGATAATACAGAATTATTATTGGCATTTGATAAGTTTGGGTAGTGCGTATATTCATTCTTTTCTAAATCCAGCGTTGATAAACCGCCTTGCCCTGTTCCTATCCAAAGTAATCCATCCTTATCTTTAAGCAAAGCTAAAACAACATTGCTTTTTAAACTGTTGTCTGTATTTTCTTTTTTCTTAAAATGTTTAAATTTACTACTAGACCGAAAATAGGTATTAACGCCTCCGCCTTCTGTACCAATCCATACCGAACCAATATCATCATGATATACATACTTAATTTGATTGCTATTTATTCCGCTTGAATTTTGTTCATCAAAAATATTATGTTTAAAACTGCCTGTTTTTTTGAAGTATTGGTCAATCCCTCCGCCATAGGTTCCAATCCATATTATTCCATTCGCATCTTCAGTAATACTGGTAACCCTATCATTAATTAAACTATTTACATCACCATGTTTATTTTTTAAATTTTTTAAAAACTTTCCTGATTTTGGATCAAATATTTCAACACCTTCGCCATAAGTAGCAACCCAAAAAATACCATCTTTATCTTCTAGTATGCTTCTTACTTTGTTTGAATTTTCGAATTTCAACTTTCCTGTTTCATCTACCTGTGGAAATGATTTAAATGTTTTTGCTTTTTTACTGTAAACATTCAATCCTCCGCCATAAGTACCAACCCAGATATTACCATCACTTCCTTCTTTTAAACACCATGCTGAGTTATTTGATATACTTGATGCATTATTTTTATCATTTAAAAATCGGGTAAATATTTTACTTTGTTTGTTGTACATATTCAATCCTTCATCCGTACCCAACCAGATGTTTTTTTCTTTGTCTTCAATGATGGAACGAACATTATTATTTGAAATAGAATTTTTATTGGAAGAACTATTTATAAAATGTTTTAGTTTTCCAGTATTCAAATTATAAGCATCCACTCCTCCGCCATTTGTTCCTATCCATAATATACCTTCGCTATCTTCAAATAATGCATAAATAAAATTGTTTGATAATGAATTGGTATCAACAGGATTGTGTTTAAATACAATCATATTGTAACCATCGTATTTATTTAATCCATCTTGGGTGCCAAACCACATAAAACCTTTGCTATCCTGCAAAACACAATTAACCACTCCCATAGACAAACCTTCTTGTGAAGTGATATGCGAAAACTTAAGCTCTTGTGAAAATGAACTCAAGGAGCTTAAACCTAAAAAAGAAATAATAAAAAAATATCTTGTAATGATACTCTTCATAAATAAGTGTTTACGAAGTAAATATATAAATTTTAAAAGATTTGTTTAAAATTATTTCTTACTAATAATTTCAAATTTTTGGGTTAATGTTTCCCCATCCTCATCTATAAGGGTAAGCATGTGTTCTCCGTCATTAGGAGCTAAAGCCATTTGATGGCTATTTTGTGTAACTGCAATAAAAACCCCATCCAAATGCCAGTATACTTTTTTTGATGCATTGCGATGTGCAACTTCAAAAACTGTCTTTCCTATTTCTCCATTTAATTCAATAGGAACATATATTTTGCTAAACTGTTTTGGATAAATAATTTCCATTTTATTATTATCGATATTTTCACAATCTGCTCGGTAAGGAGGCAACTCTTTGTATCTTGGATTTTTTGATTTGTAATACCATTCCATTGATGGAGGTAAAATAAACCAAGACACATGTTTCATATTGTTTACATTTTCACAATTACTATTTACCCTATATTTTTCGGAAGCATCTAAATGAATTATTTTATGATACTTGCAAGGCTCCGTTTTTAAACCGTTTTTTTGTATCCATTGCATTTCTATTGGTTCGCAAATATCTGCTGCTCTACAACCACTTTGCTTACAAATGCTAACCCTTTCCATTTCATCGTATGGTTTATCAAACCAAGTGCTTGGTTTTAAAACATTAAAAATGCTAAACAAAACAGGTGCTGCAGTTTGAATACCAGTTAAACCTGGCCTCCCTTCTCCATTTGCATTTCCAACCCAAACTCCTACTACATATTTTGGTGTAATGCCAACTGCCCATCCATCTCTATAACCAAAGCTTGTACCAGTTTTCCATGCAATTTTTTGATTCGAAATATATTGTCGCCATTGTGCTTCTTCATCTGGTCGAGAAACTTCTACCATTGCTTCAAAAGTTAAAAAAATAGATGCTGCATCAATTAAGCTTGAATTAACAAGTTCTTTTTTGTCTGCTACATTTTTTTCAATATAATTTGCGGGATGAATATCAAACTGATTGTATTTCCCACTGTACTTTGTAAAATTATTTAAAGTTCTTCCCATACTAGCATAAATACCAGCTATATCCCATAACTTAGCTTCAGAGCCTCCTAAAATAATTGATAAGCCATAATGAGATGGCGATTGTTTTAAAGTCGTCATTCCAAGCTTTTTTAAATTGTAATTAAATTTTTCGATACCATAATTTTGTAACATTCTTACTGCTGGTACATTTAAACTTCGTGCTAATGCTTTTTTAGCGGGCACAGCGCCATCATATGTCATGTTATAGTTTTGTGGAGCATATCCTGCAATTTGTGTTGGAATATCGGGAATGATTGAATTTGCTAACAATTCACCATCGGTAAGCATACTGGCAAATAAAAATGGCTTTAGAATGCTGCCTGTGCTTCGTGGAGCAACAATTACATCAACCTTGCTTTGAAAATCGTCATTATCACTTGAAATATTTCCAACATAAGATAATACAGAACCAGAATTTACATCTAAAACTAAAACACATATATTGTTTATTTGATTTGATTTATATAGTTTGTGATAGCTTTCAACAATAGCATTACAACGTTCTTGCAAACTAATATCAATTGTTGTTTTAATTCTTTTACCCTCCATTCCATCCTTACAAGCTCTATGCAAAAGATGAGAGGCAATTTGAGGTAATGGAAAAGGCTTTTCAGGTAGCGGTTCTTGTTTGCTGAGCAAGCAGGTTTCATTGTCAATAATTTTTGATTTTAATAATTTATCTAAAAGGCGATTACGCTTAACCAATAAACGATCATGATTTTTGCCAGGATAAATTAAACTTGGAGCATTTGGCAGTACAGCCAGAGTTGCTGTTTCAGCCCATGATAATTTTTCTGGTTCTCTTCCAAAATAACGCCATGAAGCAGCATCAATACCAACTACATTACTACCAAAAGGAGCATTGGATGAATACAATGATAAAATTTCTGCTTTTGAATAGGTCAACTCCAATCGAATTGCCATTATTATTTCGACAATTTTTTCAAAAAAAGTTCTTGATTTTCCTTTTCTTGACAAGCGAATAACTTGCATAGTTAAAGTACTTCCTCCACTTATAATTTTTTTTGATTTGATATTTTGTTTAATTGCTCTAGCAAAAGCAAAAAAATCAATCCCACTATGGTAGAAGAAATTTTTATCTTCAAATTGTGTTATACAAGCAATAAACTTAAAAGGGACCTTATCTGATTCAGGAAAACGCCATTGTCCATCATTTGCAATTTTAGCTGCTAACAATTTTTCAGCTTTATCTTCTAGTACAGTACTTGAAGGACTTTTAAATAATGGGGAAGGGAGACAAAACCAAAACCATAAGAACATAAACAACAACAATACAAAACCAATTCCTTTCCTTGATTTTAAAAATTGAAAAAAAGAATTTAGTTTAGTTTGCACAAAAAATAATTTAATAAAATATTTATTTATGAGTAGTACAAAAATTAATTAGCCAATTAATATTCAAATATTCGCTTGGGGTTCTCATTTTATATTTTAATTGTGTTGCTTTTTTAGTTAGAATTATAAAATGATGCCTTTTATCGATAGAGCTACTAATTATAATTTCAATAAACTCTTTGTACAATTCATATAAATTAACCTGATTAAAATAATACTTCACCACTTTGTAATTGAATAATTCTTTTGCTTTTTTATAATTCTTTTCGATTAAATAAAATCTTATTCTTAAAACCAAGGCTTGATCGTATGGCATTAGTAAATTGTTTTCTTTTTTAACTTTTTTAATGTATTCGTCCAATTGATTAACCAGAAAATTTTTATCCACTTTAATACGTTTTGTATTTGGAAAAATATCTGAATAAATTTTTGCTTTTTGTGTATATGCAAAATTTAATTTATCGATTTGTTTATTCTCTTTTAAAAAGCTAATAAATAAATCAGTTGTAGCAAGTGCTTCATCATACTTTTCTGCCATACATTGTAACGTAAACATATTACTGTAAAGTGATTCCGTTTTATAAGCTTTAAAAACAGAATTGTGGTCATGGGCTAAATTCCACACTTCTTGTATTGATGTTAAAGCATCTTGAAATTCACACCTATTAAAATGATAAAACATAGTACTTTGAGCAAAATGAAAATATTGGTATTTAACGTAATTGGCTCTGTAGTTTATCAAAGGAACAAAAGGGTTTTCGGCAAACAATTTTTTAAACTGACTCATATGTCTGCTTACCACTTGCATCTCGCCATAATATTGCGGAGAACCTAATTTATAATACAATGAAACATGGTGATAGCACATCGAAAACCTTGGATAGTCTTTATTTTTCAATGATAAATCTTTCAGAATATTCAAATTTTTTTGAGCGTATTTTATTCCCTTTTCGTAGTTAATTTCATAAATAATTCTTGTATTTAAGGACACTTTTTGAATATCATAAAGCAATTCATTTGCTTTTTCATAGCGCAAATAAAGTTCCTTGTTTTTTTCATTTTTATTAAATGCTTGATTAAGAAATATGAGTAAGTCTATTGTTGTAGGTAATAATTCAAAAATGTTTTTTTTCCAACATTCTTTCTCTAATTCCAACAATTGTTTATAAGCACTTTCTTTGTTTTCTGCAAGAGCCATATTTCTTGCAACAAAAAGTTTTTTTTCTTCCTCAGCAAGCAATGTTTTTTCTGAATCTACTGATGAGGTTATATTTTGAATTTCGTCATTTATTTTTTTTCGCAATTTAAAATATCTGTTTTCAAAAATGCTATAACTCTCATTATTATCATTGCTATAAATAAAACTAACTATTTCGGTAGTCTTAAAATTTCGGTTATTGCAACCTTCTAAAAAATTTAAAAATTGTATCGCTAAAGGCGAGTTTTTGAACCTAAAATTTAGTTCTGCTTTTTCAGTTGCATTAAGCTTTTTATATAAATCGTAAATTTCTTTGTTCATTTTTAAAAAATTCAGCTAAAACCTAAAAGTATTAATAAATCAATAGTTTTAAAACTTATTTTTTAGCAATTATTAATTTTCACACAAAATGCCAACATGTCACTCATAACTTTTTGGCAAATCATTTGACATAATCAAAATACAATATTTACCTTTAGGGTCAATAATGCAAAAATAAACAAATCAATATTTATAAATTTAAAATCAATCAAGAAAGATGGCTTTAGAAATCACAGACGCTAATTTTGATGAATTAGTAGCAAAATCAGACAAACCAGTATTATTAGACTTTTGGGCAGAATGGTGCGGACCATGCCGTATGGTTGGACCAGTTGTTGAAGAATTATCAAAAGATTATGAAGGAAAAGCTGTTGTTGGAAAAGTTAATGTAGATCACAATGCAAATGTTTCTGCAATGTTTGGAATTAGAAACATACCTACAATTTTATTTTTTAAAGGTGGCGAAGTTGTTGATAAACAAGTTGGTGCCGTTCCAAAATCAGTATTAGATGCTAAATTAAAAGCGTTGATGTAATAATAATCTGTAAAATAAAAAAGTCAAAAATCAAAAGCAAGGCAAAAATTTTTTCTTTTGATTTTTGACTTTTTGTTTATATTAAAACAACAAATGCAAACCATAAATCGCCAACAAATACAACATTTTTCTCACTTGGAACTTATTGCCAAGCAGGTGGTAGAAGGTTTTATTACAGGTTTACACAAAAGCCCTTTTCATGGCTTTAGTGTTGAATTTGCAGAACACAGACTTTATAATACAGGCGAATCCACAAAACATATTGATTGGAAATTATTTGGCAGAACCGACAAACTTTTTATAAAACGATTTGAAGAAGAAACGAATCTTCGTTGTCAAATTGTTATTGATGCTTCATCCTCCATGTATTTCCCTGTTGCAGATTTACCAAAATCAAAACACAACAAAATTACATTTTCAGCTTATTGTGCAGCTGCTCTAATTGAATTATTAAAACGCCAACGAGATGCCGTTGGTTTATCCGTTTTTGCTGAAAAAATAGAAGTTCATACCAATGCAAAATCTAGTTCCTTACACCATAAAATATTATACAATCATTTAGAGCAATTGATTCATCCTTACAATAAGGAGGAACATAAATCGACTTCTGCCGTGAGCGCATTGCATCAAATAGCAGAAAATGTTCACAAGCGTTCATTGATTGTTATTTTTAGCGATATGTTTGAATCAAAAGAAAATGATGAAGACTTGTTTTCAGCATTGCAACATTTAAAACATAATAAACATGAGGTTGTACTTTTTCATGTAACTGACAAACAAAAGGAACTTGAATTTGATTTTGAAAACCGTCCGTATAAGTTTATAGATATGGAAACAGGAGAAATTCTTAAGCTTCATCCAAATGAAGTGAAAGAGAATTATCTAAAACAAATGAATGATTACAAAAAACAATTGCTTCTAAAATGTGGGCAATACAAAATTGATTTTGTTGAAGCCGATATTAATCTTGGCTTTGAACAAGTTTTACTTCCTTATTTGGTTAAAAGAACCAAAATGTTATAATTTTCTTCCTTTTTCAAAAAAATAACTTTTTTTACTCTTTGGTTTAAAAAATAGGGGGTGTTAATAAAATTTTATCACTTTTTTAATTAACCTCCCCCTCTTTTTTATACTTTTGTGCTGAAAATTTGATTTTTTTCATAAAACATCAAAAAATTCATAACCAAAAATACTAACCAACTAAAACACTACAAAAAATGGCATTCCACAGATTTAAAGCATTAGAAGCAGTTTTAACTCGCACACCACAAGAAGTAATATTACCAAGCACAAAAGTTTCTGAATTTTTCGGAGAAAACGTTTTTGGTATTGACGCAATGCGCGAATATCTTTCTGAAGAAGCATTTGAAAGCGTTATGTCAGCAATGCAACAAGGAACTCAAATTGATAGAAAAATGGCTGACCAAGTTGCTGCTTCTATGAAATCTTGGGCTAATTCAAAAGGTGCTACACATTATACACATTGGTTTCAGCCTTTAACAGGTACTACTGCTGAAAAACACGATGCTTTTTTTGAACCAACCGAAGGAGGAAGAGCTATTGAGCGCTTTGGAGGCGGACAATTGGTTCAGCAAGAACCAGATGCATCTTCTTTCCCAAATGGAGGAATCAGAAATACATTTGAAGCTCGTGGATACACGGCTTGGGATCCTACATCTCCTGCTTTTGTCATTGGAAAAACGCTTTGTATTCCAACTATTTTTGTTGCTTACACAGGTGAAGCACTCGATTTTAAAACACCTTTATTAAAAGCACTACACGCATTGGATAAAGCTGCTGTGGATGTATGCCAATATTTTGATAAAAATGTAACCAAAGTAACTGCCACTCTTGGCTGGGAGCAAGAATATTTTTTGGTTGATGAAGCTTTATACAATGCTCGCCCTGATCTAGCGATGACAGGCAGAACATTATTTGGTCATACCCCTGCCAAAGGACAACAATTGGACGATCACTACTTTGGTTCAATTCCTGAAAGAGCAACTTGCTTCATGCGCGATTTCGAAATCGAATCATTGAAGTTAGGTATTCCTATTAAAACAAGGCACAACGAAGTTGCTCCTAATCAGTTTGAATGTGCTCCCGTTTTTGAAGAGTGCAATTTAGCTGTTGACCATAATCAATTATTAATGGATGTAATGGAAAAAGTGGCTCGAAGACATAATTTTCGTGTTTTATTACACGAAAAACCATTTGCAGGTGTGAATGGTAGCGGAAAACATAATAACTGGAGTTTGGGTACTAACACTGGAAAAAATTTATTAAGTCCTGGTAAAACACCAAAAACAAATTTGCAATTCCTTACATTCTTCATTAATACAGTTAAAGCTGTTCACGACAATGCCGATTTGCTAAGAGCATCTATTGCAGGAGCAAACAACGACCACCGTTTAGGTGCAAATGAAGCACCACCGGCCATTATGTCTGTTTTCTTGGGAACACAACTTTCAAATGTTTTAGATGAACTTGAAAGCAAAGTAAAATCAGGAAAAATGAGCCCAGATGAAAAAACAGCTCTGAAATTAAACATTGGTAAAATACCAGACATATTATTAGATAATACCGACAGAAACCGTACTTCACCTTTTGCATTTACAGGCAATAAATTTGAGTTTCGTGCAGTAGGTTCTTCTCAAAATTGTGCTGGTCCAATGACCGTTTTAAATGCAATAATGACTGACCAATTAATTAAATTTAAAAAAGAAGTGGATACACTTATTGCAAAGAATATAGAAAAGGATGAGGCTATATTTCAAGTTTTAAGAAAGTGTATTGTAGAATCTAAAAAAATACGTTTCGAAGGAAATGGATATGGCGAAGAATGGGTAAAAGAGGCACTAAAACGTGGACTTTCAAACATCAAAACTACGCCTTTGGCACTTTCTGCTTTTGTTTCTAAACAAACAATGGAATTATTTGAACGCAATAATATAATGAGTCACCGTGAGCAACATGCTCGTTATGAAATCTATTTAGAAACATACACTAAAAAAATTCAAATAGAATCACGTGTTATGGCTGATTTGGCTTTAAATCATATTATACCAACAGCAATAAAATATCAAGGTTCTTTAGTTGAAAATGTAAAAGGATTGAAAGAAATTTTTTCTGGTGCGGAATTTAAAAAAACAGCTCAAATTCAATTAGATATGATTTCTCAAATATCAGAACATATTAATATCATTAAAACAAAAGTTGATGAAATGACTGAGGCACGAAAAAAAGCAAATGCTTTAAGTGATGCTAAAAAACAAGCAATTGATTATTGCGAAAAAGTAAAATCATATTTTGATGATATACGCTACAATGTAGATAAACTTGAACTTATTGTTGATGATGAAAATTGGCCTTTACCAAAATACAGAGAACTATTATTTACTAAATAATAAACGCAAACACCTGAAAATCAATTTTCAGGTGTTTTTAACTTTAATAAACAATATATTACTAGCCAAATAATATTTCGATAAAGAATTTTTTTGTTTCAAATATTTATTTATTTTAGCAGCCTATAAAAAGTAAAACCTAAAACCGATATGAAATTATTTACAAAATTTACTGCTATTCTTGGAATAGCAATGTTAATGTCAGTAAATGCATCTGCTCAGAAAAATTACATGAAAGACGCAGACTTCGCTTTTAACGGAAGACAATATGGCAACGCCATAGAGCTTTATAAAAAAGCGTCTGAAAAAGAAAAGAAAAAAGAGAAGAAAGCTTACATCATCTTTAAAATTGCAGAATGTTACCGCAATATCGGAGATATGAAACAATCTGAATCTTGGTACACAAAGGCTATTAAAGCTAACTACAATGAGCCAAAAGCTAAATTATACCTAGCTGATGCTAAAAAAGCGCAAGAAAAATATAACGAAGCTTTAATTGCTTATAATGATTATAAAAAAGAAGTTCCCTCTGACCCTCGCGGAGAAGATGGTGCTAAATCATGTGAATTAGCTCAAAAATGGAAAGATGCGCCTACTCGTTACAAAGTAGAAAATTTAGCTCAAATCAATTCAAAAGACCCTGATTTTTGTCCTGCTTACGCTGATAAAAAATACAATAAAATTTATTTCACAACAATGCGCCCTGGTGTTACTGGTAGCGAAACGGATGGTTCTATTGGAGAATTATACAGTGATATATTTGAAACATCAATGGATAAAAATGGAAAATGGAGCACTCCAGTTTCTATAGGACCTCCAGTTAATACAAAAGACAACGAAGGTTTGCCTGCTTTAACTAAGAAAGGCGATATGCTTGTTTTTTCTAGAGTTGAAGTAAAAAAAGGAAAACAAACATACAATCAATTATGGTATGCACCAAGAAAAGGAACTTCTTGGGGAGACCCAATTAAAGTTGAGTTTTGCTTAGATTCTTTTAAATATGCTTCTCCTGCCTTATCTCTTGATGGTACAATGATGGTTTTTGCATCAAATATGCCAGGTGGACAAGGTGATAACGATTTATGGTACACAACGTTTGATAAAAAAGCTAAAAAATGGGCTGACCCTAAAAACTTAGGAACTACAATTAATACTTCAGGAAAAGAACAATTCCCTTTTATCCATGATGATGGAACATTATATTTCTCTTCTAATGGACATTTAGGAATGGGTGGATTAGATATTTTCAAAGCTGAGAAAAAAGGTGAAAACCAATGGGGAAATGTTGTAAACATGAAATACCCAATAAACTCTGCTGGTGATGATTTTGGAATTATATTCGAAGGCAAAAAAGAACGTGGTTATTTATCTTCTAACCGTGAAGGAACAAAAGGTTCTGATGATATTTGGTCTTTTGTTTTACCTCCATTGTTGTTTACTATTGAAGGCGTTATTTCAGATTGTAAATTCAAAGAAGTTATTCCTGGTGTAACAGTTAAATTAATTGGCTCTGATGGATCTTCATCTGAAGTAAAAACAGATGCTGCTGGTTATTATAAATTTGCTGAAAATGGCTCAAATCGTTACGTAAACGCAAATACTTCTTATGTATTGCAAATTGTAGTAGGTAATGATGTTAAAACAGCACAAGCCCCTCAAGGATTTTTAGCAAGCTCTGAAAAACCAAAAGTAACTACTGTTGGTGTTGAAGAATCAAAAACATTTAAAAATGATTTTTGTCTTGTTCCAATTGAAAAAGAAATCCGTTTCCCTGATGTATTATACGATTTAGGAAAAGCTGATTTACGTCCTGAGTCTAAAGATTCTTTAGATTTCTTGTATCAAACTTTAATTGATAACCCAAGCTTTGTTATTGAGTTGAGTTCACACACCGATTACCGTGGTAGCGATCCAGCAAATCAAAAATTATCTGAGGCTCGTGCCAAATCTTGCGTTGATTATTTAATATCAAAAGGTATTCCTGCAGCTAGAATGGTTCCAAAAGGCTATGGTGAAAAACGCCCTTTAGAAGTTAGAAGTGCTCCTCCAGAAAATAAATTAATGTACACTTTATCTGAAGCATACATCAACAAAGAAAGTAAAGGACAACCAAAAGAATTTTATGAAGCATTGATGCAGAAAAACAGACGTACTGTATTCGGTGTACTTCGTAAAGATTTTGTTGACCCTAACGCTCCTAAAGATTTACCAAAACCAGTTGAAACCCCTAAGCCTAAAACTGAGGATGAAGACGAAGAATAATCTAAATTATTAATAAATAATAATAACATCCCGCAAGTAAATTGCGGGATGTTTTTATTTTTGTGCAAATGTTTCTCTTGCTTGTTGTCATTTTCGACTAAAAGGAAAGAAATCTCTTTTTAAAATTAAAATCATCCATGAACGATAATAGATATAATCAGCGAGGAGTTTCTGCATCCAAAGAAGATGTTCATAATGCCATCGCTAAAATTGATAAAGGTTTATTTCCGAAAGCATTTTGTAAAATAGTTCCTGATTATTTAAGTGGCGACAAAGATTATTGCATTGTAATGCATGCAGACGGTGCTGGCACAAAATCATCACTTGCCTATATGTATTGGAAAGAAACAGGAGATTTATCTGTTTGGAAAGGCATTGCTCAAGATGCAATTATAATGAATACAGATGATTTGTTGTGCGTAGGCGCTATTGATAACATTTTACTTTCTTCAACAATAGGAAGAAATAAAAACTTAATTCCAGGTGAAATAATTTCCGCCATTATTAACGGAACAGAAGAAATTCTTGAACAATTAAGAAGTTATGGAATTGGAATTTATTCTACAGGTGGTGAAACTGCTGATGTTGGAGATTTAGTACGAACATTAATCGTTGATTCTACCGTTGTTTGTAGGATGAAACGCTCAGATGTAATCGACAATAAAAAAATAAAAGCAGGCGATGTAATTGTTGGGCTTGCCTCATACGGAAAAGCATCTTATGAAACAGAATACAATGGCGGAATGGGAAGCAATGGACTTACTTCTGCTCGCCATGATGTATTTGAAAAATACTTAGCTAAAAAATTTCCGGAAAGTTTTGATGCTGCAATATCAGAATCTCTTGTTTACAGTGGTAAAATAAAATTAACAGACAATATTAGTATTGATACTAATTCTCAAGAAACAATAAGTGCAGGAAAGTTAGTACTCTCTCCTACTCGTACTTACGCACCAATAATTAAAAAAATTCTTGATACATATCGTTCACAAATCAGCGGAATGGTACATTGTAGCGGTGGAGCACAAACAAAAGTACTGCACTTTACAGAAAATGTTCACATCATAAAAGATAATTTATTTCCTATTCCTCCATTGTTTAAACTTATTCACGAACAAAGCGGAACCGATTGGAAAGAAATGTACAAAGTTTTTAATATGGGACACCGCATGGAATTATATGTTCCTGAAAATATTGCTCAAGAAATAATTGATATTTCAAAATCATTTAATGTAGAAGCTCAAATTGTTGGACGAGTTGAATCAAGTAATAAAAACAAATTAACCATTAAATCCGAATTTGGCGAATTTGAATATTAGCAAAAAAGCTTATTTAATTTGGCTTTAGCAAAAGGCTCAGAAACAGCCTCAATGCAAAGCCATTTTTTTGTACTTTTGCACACCAAAACAATTCAACAATATAACACCGTGTTAGAAAAATTAGCTGCGATAAAAAGAAGATGGGAAGAAGTTGAACAAAAGCTTTCAGATCCAAAAGTAATTGGAGATATGAAAGAATTTAAAAAGTTCAACAAAGAATATAAAGATTTAACAGAAGTTGTTAATGCTTACCATGATTACAAAAAAGTTTGTGAAAATATAGATTTCAACAAATCCATATTAGCTACCGAGAAAGACCCGGAAATGGTTGAGATGGCTAAAATGGACTTAGAAGAACTGAATCCTGAAAAAGAAAAAATGGAAGAAGCGATTCGTCAAATGCTTATTCCAAAAGATCCCGAAGATGCTAAACATTGTGTAATTGAAATTCGTGCAGGCACTGGTGGTGACGAAGCTAGTATTTTTGCAGGAGATTTATACAGAATGTACACTCGCTTTTTAGAAAACAACAATATGCGTTATGAAGTGGTTGATTCTAATGATGGAACAATGGGTGGTTATAAAGAAGTAATCATTGAAGTAAAGTCTGATAATGCTTATGGAATTTTAAAATTTGAAGCAGGAGTTCACCGTGTTCAACGCGTTCCTTTAACAGAAACAATGGGAAGGGTGCATACCTCTGCTGCAACCGTTTTGGTTATGCCCGAAGCAGAAGATGTAGATGTTGTTATCAATCCAGCAGACATTGAAATGCAAACAGCTCGTTCTGGTGGTGCAGGAGGACAAAATGTAAATAAAGTAGAAACAAAAGTAATGCTTACGCATAAGCCAACTGGAATTGTAGTAACATGTCAAATTGAACGTTCTCAACTTGGAAATAGAGAACGAGCAATGGTAATGCTTCGAAACAAACTATATGAATTAGAATTGCAAAAACATTTAGAAGCTGCATCGAAAAAACGAAAAACTATTGTTGCAACAGGTGATAGATCAGAAAAAATACGAACATACAATTATCCTCAGAATAGAATTACAGATCATAGAATTAATATGACAGTATATAATTTAACTGATTTTATGAATGGAGATATTCGCCCAATGATTGATGCTTTGCAACTGGCTGAAAACACAGAACGTATGAAAGAAGGCGGATTAACGGTACAATAATCAGTGGATAGTCGTTAGTAATAACGAAAAAATTACTAAGAACTTAAAAATGACAAGAAAAGAATTATTTGAAAACATAAAACAAAAAAAAAGTTTTTTATGTATTGGTTTAGATACTGATATTACAAAAATACCTCCTCACCTGCTCCACACTGAATACCCTATTTTTGAATTCAACAAACACATAATTGATGCTACGCATGATTTATGTGTTTCCTACAAACCAAATATTGCGTTCTACGAAACAGAAGGCGTAAAAGGATGGATAAGCTTAGAAAAAACAATTGATTACATAAATAAAAATTATCCCCAAATATTTACCATTGCCGATGCTAAGAGAGGTGATATTGGAAATACTTCAAAAATGTATGCAAAAGCATTTTTAGAAAAAATGGATTTCGACTCTATTACTGTTGCTCCATACATGGGCGAAGACAGTATTACACCTTTTTTTGAATACAAAAATAAATGGGTAATTCTTTTGGCATTAACATCTAACAAAGGTGCTTCTGATTTTCAAACGCTAAGCTTAGGAGATAACAAACAAGTATTTCAGCAAATACTTGAAACATCACAAAAATGGGGGAATCCAGAAAATATGATGTATGTGGTAGGCGCAACAAAAGCAGAAATGCTTACAGAAATACGAAAAATAGTTCCAGATAATTTTTTATTAATTCCAGGTGTTGGTGCACAAGGAGGAAGTTTACAAGATGTTGTAAAATATGGAATGAATAAAGAATGTGGATTGCTTGTAAATTCCTCTCGCGGAATTATTTATGCAAGTAATGAAAAAGATTTTGCTGAAAAGGCAAGAATGGAAGCCGAAAAACTACAAAAAGAAATGGAAAAATTACTTACTCCTTTATTATAATTTATCCTTCCTTAAAACTAGCCTTAATCGAAAAATAGCCTATCTCACCCGATTTAACTGAGCTATCAGCTTGCAATAAACCATTTTCTTTTGTTTTTAAAGACAATGTCATCTGTACAAATGGAGTTATTTCTGGATTTAAAATAGCAGTAAACTTAATATTGTCACCTGTAACCATCGTTAGTTTTTTATTAGTAATGTGTTCAACTGTTTCTTTCACCATTTGTGTTAAACAAACTCCAGGTGCTACAGGATTACCAGGAAAATGACCTTGATAAACTTTATGATTGGCATTTAATTCAATATCAATTAAATATTTTTCTCCAGATTCAATATTTTTTATTTTAAAATAATCGTTTAGCAGCATAATTATTTATTTTGAAACAATATTATAGTTTTTAAATTCTCCTATATGTAAACCAGTTGTTTTATAAATCTTATCTAAAATTCTTCGTCTAAAGCTTTCCTTTTTTGCTTTTGTAGGGTCAAATGAAAATTTCCAGTTTAATCTTTTAAGCCTTTCTTCCATCACTTTAGGATGTGTTCCT
This sequence comes from Arcticibacter sp., assembly GCA_021155045.1. Lineage (GTDB taxonomy): Bacteria > Bacteroidota > Bacteroidia > 2-12-FULL-35-15 > 2-12-FULL-35-15 > 2-12-FULL-35-15. Next base: position 45,783 of record JAJNQB010000002.1, on the reverse strand, counting down.
TTAAATAAATTAACAGAATCTACTTTTGAAAAATCAAACTCATCTACCTGAGGCACATTTTCTTTTATCCAATTATCGTCATGCCATAATTTCTGAAACTCTAATTGCTTTTGCTGCATTGCCTTTGGAGTTTTAACCCAGCCATAATGAAAAATACAAGCATCAACCAAAACAACATCTAATTTAATGTTATCATCTTTCCTAAAGCTTACAGCATCTTTATACGAATAAATATTTTCTAAATTTTTTATTACCCGTATTTCTTTTTTCTGCCAATGCCTTGAATCTGCAATATAATCGTAAGATCCATAAAAATTAAGATGATCAAACAGCAACCCTTCGATTCGTTTATCATCTTTGTATTTTAGCATAGCTGCTTTAATGTTAGGCAAATCTTTTTCATGAATTACTTCATCGCCCTGAATATAAAATGCCCAATCGCTATCTTTTGAAATTGCCCGAAACGCTTTATTTGTTTCGTCAGCTAACACTCTTCCCCCTTCTCTTAATGACTCATCCCAAACGGTCTCAATAATTTTTATTTTGGGAGAATTTATAGATTTAATATACCCAAGAGTGTCATCATCAGAATTTCCAACGGCAACAACAAATTCATCACAAATCGGTAAAATAGATGTAATAGCTTCAATTATTGGATAATCAAATTTAATTGCATTTTTAATAATAGAAAAACCAGAGACTTTCATCCGTAAATATTTCGTTCGAAGATAATAAGTTTATTTTGTTTGTTTGCCTGTAAAAAAAGATTTAATAAAAGATGGATAAAAATATCTTCCACTCACTTTATTTTTAAAACTTGATAAAGATGTTTTTGGAGTTATTTCTATCCTTCTGATTTGAAATAGATCATCGCCAAATTGCTTTGGTCCTGTGTTTGTAGAAACTGCAAAATCAAAACCCGCTTGCTTTGTTATCAATTTAATATTTTCATCTATTCCCCCAAAAGGATAAGCAAAGCTTATCGCTTCTTTTTTTGTGATTGCTTCTACATCTTCTTTTGATCCTTTAATTTCTATTAATTGTTCGTCTGAATCAAGCTGCAATAAATTAACATGATTCTGTGTATGCCCACCCATTTCAATCCCATAATCACTCATTTCTTTTACTTGTTCTGCGTGCATCATATCAATTTTTGGCTCTCCTTCTTTTACTCCCCAAGCATTATGATTAATTTTAGTTACTAGATATATCAACGCTTTTAGTCCATATTCTTTTAGAATGGGAAATGCTAATTCGTAGTTATCTACATAACCATCATCAAAAGTGATAATCACCTTTTTATACAAATCCATTTCAGGATTTTTTTTTATATCATAAAAAGTAATAGTTTGGTAACCATTGTCTTTCAAATATTTCATTTGTTTTCGAAAGTTTTTTGCAAAAACATAAATTTTATGTTTGCCTATAATAGAATCTTTATTCACAATGCGATGATAAAGTAAGACAGGTAAGCTATATATGCATGGCTTTGTATCCATTGTTATTTTTTAAGAGAAATTAATTCAATCATCAACTTAATATCATGATGTTTAATAAGAATTGTATTTGGAAATCCATTTTCATAGTCATGAAGGGTAAATGTTGTTTTTTTTACTCGTTTTTTTGAATGTTCAATTTTATCAATATTTTTTGATTCTTTATTTACAAAATAATAATTATACATTTTTTTTGATTTTAATTTATATATATCAAATTTTTTTTCAGAATCAATATACTTTTCAATCTTTTTATCTTTTATTTCGTTCATCAAAATAATTTGAAAGTCTTTTTGAATAACCTTGAGTAACCTAGGATTATTAAACTGAGGAACACAATAATGCAAAGTGAAAGTAGTATCTTTAAACTCAAAGTCAAACAATTTCATTCCAAGCTCGGTAGTAAAAATTATTCTGTAATCATTGGGCTCAATTTGCTTGGTAACAAGCAAACCGCTATAGTTTTTACCATAAACAACAATGTATGTTTTAAATAAAAATGAATTAAAATTATTCCCGAATATTGATTTCAAAGAATCTTCAGAAGAATTTTCAACTTTAGCAAGTTTGCCGTAATGACCTAGATTACAAGCAGAAAAAAAAAGCAAACAAATAAAACTACTTAACAATAAATTTTTCATCACTTATTGTTTGATTTGTTTTACGATTACTAAATTCTATCAGAGTATAATCCTCGCCCGGTTCTATCATTTTTACTTTTATTACAGAATAATCTGTTTTATCAATGTACAAGTGAATAGCTTTTAAAAAACCTTTTGCTCCTTTTTGAATTGGTATTAATTCCAACAAATAGCATTTGTCATTTTCGTAATAAGATGTTTTGTAGTCTTTATTGTTTAAAAGCGTTCCATCAACAGTACTTACCATCATCTCATTAATACTTTTAAACATTTTATTTGAATTAATATCGTATTTAGTAATTTTTCCTTTATCTTTAATAAACATTTTATCTTTATTAATGGCAATGGTATAAACATAAGGAACAGCATATTCCCAACGCAGCATATTTTGTTTTTTAAAAATAAAATGTCCTTTTGAAATTATTTTTTCTGACATTACACTTAAATATTTTTCTTGTGTAAAATCGCTTTCCATTGTAGCAATAGATTTCGATTGTTCTTGCATTTTGTTTTTAAATGCAACAGTGTCTTTAATAGGTTTGAAACCCTGAGGTGCCTGAGCAAAACCGAAGGAATTGATTAATAAAAATAAAACAACAAAAAATTTATTCATAAGCTTTAATATTCAATAGTTTTTCTAAACTTACAATTTTAAAGCCACTATTTTTAACAAAATTAAGCGTTTGCTTTAAAACATCAATTGTTTTTTCAGAAGTATCGTGAAAAAGAATAATCGAACCTGAATTTATCTGACTTATCACTCTTTTTGAAATTTTGTCTGAAGAATCTTTTGTAGTATCCAAAGAACGAATACTCCACCCAACTACATCCATGTTTGCTTTTTCTACAGCATAAGCTATATTTGGAGTTGTAACTCCATAAGGCGGACGAAAGATTTTTGCTTTTTTACCTATAATTTTTTCAATTAATAGATTTGTTTTTTCAATTTCTTCTAAAAAACCTTTTCTTGATTTAAAGTCAATAAAAAAAGAGTGTGAAAAAGTATGATTTCCTATTAAGTGCCCATCTGCATGTATTTGTTTAATAATATTTTCGTTTCCTAAAATATTATTACCAATTACAAAAAAAGTCGCTTTAGCATCAAAATCAGCAAGTACGGCTAAAATTTTAGGAGTTATTTCTTTATTTGGTCCATCATCAAAAGTTATAACAATTTCTTTTTGTTTACCATCCCCTTCGTTAAATGCTTTTAAAAAAAAATTGGATGTAATGTTTGCTGATGAATAAATGATTATTGTTTTATACAGAAATACGGGTAAAAGAAGCCACCAAAAACTAAATCCTACTACATAAGCAAAAATGGCAATTAGCAAAAATGATGTTATAAATAAATAATTGGTTTTTTTGAAATTCATTGCCTACAAATTTAACCAAATATGAATAAGCATTATAAAAAAACAAGACGAATCTTAACAACTCGTCTTGTTTTAATCACAAGCAAATTAACTTACTTTTTCTCTTCAATAAGTTTAGGGTCAAGCTTAATCTCAGCACGTTTTATTGGTTTTAAGGTTGCTGATTTTTTTAACTTTGTCTTTTCAGCAGTATTATCTGTTTTTTTTACAACTATTGATGAATTCCCTTCTGCTTTATCATTTTGCTTTTCTTTAGGTGATGTTTGGGCATCAGAAATTTTAGCTATAACTAAAAATCCTGCTGCTGTTAATATTAAATTTAATTTTTTCATGGCTTTTAGGTTCTAAATTTATATTTAAAGTATAGGCAATCATAATGCCAAAAGTTAGGAGGAAAAATAATATATCTTTTTTATGGATTTTTATTCTGTAAAACGTCTGTTTATTAAAAGGAGGTAAAATGAAACTATTTATATACATCTTTCTATGCTGCTCACTTCTTGCCAAATCACAAAAATTAATTGTTTATGGAAAAATTACGGATAAAGAAACGAGCAAACCACTCGCATCTGTAATTATAAAGTATGAGTTAAAGAACACGATTTCAAACGCTAATGGAGAATATTTTATAGTAATAGACAATTTAAAAACTCAAATTCAATTTATTTTATCGGGCTATGCTCCCCTATCAAAAACTATTAATACCGACAAGGATAGCATTAGGTTAAACGTAAAAATGGAATTATCTACAATAGAATTAAATCCTGTGAATATTTCATCAACAAAAAAAGTAGATACCGTTTTTGGAACATGGAAATTCGGAGTTGCTGATTATGAATTTTATAACGACAAATTAATTTTATTGACTTTTGAATACACTTCAAAAAAAGAAAAAATCATATTAACAGATGAGTCACAAAAAATTATTTCAATTTTTCAATTACCAGAAAAGGCTGAAAGACTTTTTAAAGATTATTTAGGTTATATAAATGTGATTTGTGAAAAATCAATATTTAGAATTACAATTGATAATAAAAGCATCCTTCATTTAGGAGCATTGCCAACAATTGAATATAAACAACGCATTATGCCCTGCATTGACACCGTTGAAAATAATATCTATTTCTCAAACTATCAAAAAGATTACCCTGAATTTACTTACTATGCTTTTAACACAAAAGATACTACTTATGCTCCTATCAGGAAAGTTTATGATAAAGAAGCACTTGCAAGTTACAATATGGAATACTATTTCTTAAACACCAGAGATAAGCTTACAGCAAGGCAATTAGCACAAGAATATAAAATGGATTATCATCGAGTAGCGGCAATCATGAGCGGTGTTACAAATAGCATGTTTTACACACCATTATATGCCCCACTTGTTGTTATAAATGATACTATCTGCATCTTTGACCATTACAGTAATGCTATTTTTAAATATAGTAAGAACAATGAGTTATTAGATTCTATTTCTATAAATTACAACCACCCAAAAAGTTGGAAAGAGTGGAAGCATAAATTGATTGTAGATGATATCTCAAAAGAAGTTTATGCTCTCTATCAAAAAAACGGTTTTTATTATCTTAAAAAACTAAATTTAAAAACAGGAGAAATAGTATCCACATTTAAATTATCCAGCCAATATGTTAGTCAGATTAAAATCAAGAATGGCTATGTTTACTACATTTACAGACCATTAGAATCGTTACAACAGCGCTTTGTTTATAAAGAGTTAATAAGTAATTATTGATATTTTGGCTTGTTTTTTGTAAATTCACATTAAATAAAACCAAAAAAATTATATAATAATGAAAAAGGTAGTATCTATTATTGTTTTTACAACATTAACATCGTTGGCATTTATTCCAGCAATAAATCCAGAACTAGAAATAGGTTCCGCAATTCCAAAAGCAGAATTAAAAATGCTTGATGTAAGTGGCAAAGAGGTAAGTTTAACAGACTCAAAAGGAGACAACGGGCTATTAGTTCTTTTTTCTTGTAATACTTGTCCTTATGTAAAACTAAGCGAAACCCGAATTAAAGAGGTTGCTGCAATTGCTAAAAGGAATAAAATAGGGGTGATTGTTATAAATTCTAATGAAGCTCAACGTAACGAAGAAGACTCATATGAAGAAATGAAAAAATACGCTAAATCTCAAAATTATGACTTTAGTTATGTAGTTGATAAAAACTCTGAATTAGCCAATGCTTTTGGAGCAACCAGAACACCGCATTGTTTTTTATTTGATAAAAAAGGATTGGTTTACCGTGGTGCAATTGATGATAATATCAAAGATGCCAAGGACGTTAAGGAAAACTACTTAAAAGATGCCATAACTTCTGTAGGAATGGGAAAAGCAGTAAAAACGCCAAGCACAAAATCAATTGGATGTTCCATTAAAAGAATTGAAGAATAAAACAAAAAAGCGGCTTAACACAAGCCGCTTTTTTTATGTTATTCAATTTTATAATTTTAAAATTCTCCGCTTTCAATAAGCTTTATCGCTGATTCTATTTCTCTGTCACTTCCCATTGCATCGTATTCTGATTTTAAACTTGAATTAAACATCAAAGCTACACTTTGCCACATAAAAGCCGAAAATGAACCACGCATGTCCTTAACAATGTCATACGTTGTTTTACTTGTTTCTCTGTCAATAAGTTTGATTAGCAAACGACCTTGAGTAACAGTAAGCTTTTTCAACTCATCACTAAACTCCGCTTTTAATTGTTTTTCCAACATTTTTGTAACCGCTTTTCTATCTTTTTCGGGGATAGTAGCCAACAATTTATCATATTCTTTTAACTTGGCTGAAGCCAGTATGGCATAAGGATAAACTTTTTTAACATTGTATTTTAACCTATCCCATTTAACTTTTTCTTTATAACTTTTGAATGTTCTTTCGCTTGTACAAACAAGGGTATTTAGCTTAATATAAGGAATTGTATCGCCTTCATAAATAGTTGTAGGGACGAGTATTCCGTCTTTTTTAACATCAGATTGTGCCCAAGTATTAATTGAGACAAAACAAATGACGATTAAAATAAATACCTTTTTCATTTATATATACTTTTGGTGTATAACGAACAAAACGAGCAATTGTTATACAAATCTGTATTAAAATTAGTTAAAAACTTGATTCCTATAACCTTTTATCCATTTTTGTTACCTTTGTAACCTCAAATGAAAAAAGTAGTATTCCACACACTTGGTTGTAAATTAAATTTTTCGGAAACAAGCACCATTGCTCGATTGTTTCAAGAAAATGGGTATCAAAAAGTTGATTTTACTCAACCGAGTGATGTATATGTCATCAATACCTGTTCTGTTACTGCAAATGCTGACAAAGAATGTAAACAAATTGTAAAAGCTGCTTTGAATATTTCGCCAGAAGCTTATGTGGTGGTAATTGGCTGCTATGCACAATTGAAACCTGAAGAAATTGCAAATATTGAAGGTGTAGATTTAGTTTTAGGAGCTTCCGAAAAATTCAAACTATTAAACTACTTAAACGATTTATCAAAAAAATCAAAAGCCGAAGTATTTAGCTGCGAAATTGAAGAAGCTAACTTTTTTGTTGATTCTCATTCCTTTGGAGATAGAACTCGTGTATTTTTAAAGGTTCAAGATGGATGTGATTACAATTGTTCGTTTTGTACTATTCCTTTAGCTAGAGGATCAAGTAGAAGTGATGGTATTTTAAATGCAGTAAAAAACGCAGCTGAAATTGCAAAACAAGATGTAAAAGAAATTGTATTAACAGGAGTGAATCTTGGCGATTTTGGAAATAACTCTTCGAAAGAAGGAAACAAAAAACAAGAAACTTTTTACGATTTGGTAACAGAACTCGACAAAGTAGAAGGTATTGAACGGTTTAGAATTTCATCTATTGAACCCAACTTATTAAAAGACGAAACAATTGAATTTGTATCAAAGTCAGAACGATTTGTACCACATTTTCACATACCACTTCAATCAGGAAGTAACAAAATATTAAAAGCTATGCGCAGACGTTATATGCGTGAATTATATAGCGATAGAGTTTCAAAAATAAAAATACTCATGCCCCATTGTTGTATTGGAGTTGATGTTATTGTTGGTTTTCCAGGAGAAACAGATGAAGATTTTTTAGAAACATATAATTTTTTGAATCAGCTAGATATTTCTTACTTACATGTTTTCACATATTCTGAACGAGACAATACAGATGCATTAAATATTAAAGAAATTGTACCTGTTGCTATTCGTAAAAAAAGAAATAAGATGTTACGAATTTTATCTGCTAAGAAACTACGAAATTTTTATGAGCAACACCTTGGTTCTAGCCAAAAAGTATTATTTGAAGGAGATAATAAAGAAGGTTTCATGCATGGATTTACTGAAAATTATATTAAAGTAAAAACACCTTACAACCCTTTATTGACGAACAAAATACAAGAAGTTGTTTTAAATAAATTGGACACAGATGGAAGTGTTTTAGTCTCTGAAATTGTTGAACTTGAAAAAGTTTTTAGTTAAAATGGAAATATTAAAATCTATATCTACCGAAGGCTCTGTTGTTTCGCTAAGAAATGACGGAATCCTTCAAATTGAGATGCAACCAAACAGAACGCTTCAGTTAAAAGACGCAAAAGAAATGGTAAATGCGTTTGCTGAAATTGGTGGAGGGAAAAAATTTCCACTACTTTTCATTGCAGGAGATTTTTCCTTAGCAAGTTCTGATGCCCGTAAATTTGCTTCTGGAAGTGAGGCTAATCAATACACATTAGCAAGTGCGTTTGTTGTAATAAATATAGCTCAAAAATTAATGGGTAATGCATACATTACATTTAATAAACCCATTACACCAACAAAAATAATGACAGAAGAAAAAACTGCAATAGATTGGTTAAAAACTTTTTTAGAATAGATAGAATAGACTATTATACATTTTTTTTATTAAAAATCAATACTTGTTTATTACTTCTAAAAACTTTAAACTTTTCAACAAAAAACTTCTCAATCGCTCGAATATCAAGTAGTTGTTATTAACATAACAAAACACAATTTATTACATCAAAGCATTAAAGTAAATTTGAGCATAAAACTATTTTAAGCTCTAAATACAATGCTTACACGAATTTCTTTAATTAACTCGAAAGGGTACGGCAAAGCCGAAATGAAACTAGACAATTGCGATTCAATCCAATTGGTAGGACCAAACAATATTGGAAAGAGTACGTTGATTTACGCACTCAACTTCTTATTTGTTGTTGATGGACAGAAAATGTCGTTTTCTGGGCAACGAAAAGGCGACAAAGAAACGATTCATCACTACTTCCCTACTCATAACAAAAGTTTTTTGGTTTTTGAAATCAATAAAATGGGCTATTACTGTATTCTTGTCAAACGTAATACTGACGGAGAATTAGAATATTATAAAATAGAAAGTGAATACAACGAAGACTACTTTTTCGAAACAGAAGGCACACACCAGCGACTTTTAAGTTTTGATGAAGTACTTGAGAAATTTGCTAAAAAAGGTGTATTACATAGCAAATTTGCAACTAAATCAGATGTATTTAATCATGTCTATCATCGTGGAAACAAAAACAATGCAGTTGTTTGGTTAGAAGATACTGTTAAGGCTGATGGTTTGAGTAATAACTTTTCTAAAGTTTACCGTTATTTAATTAATTCGAAATTAATTACAAACAAAACACTTAAAGAATCATTAATTATAGCCGACAACCGCGAAAATGAAGGATTAAATTTTTCGCAAAAAAACAAAAAAGATATTACCGATTTACTTCGAATAAATGAAGAAATAAAAAGCATCAAAGCTGTTCGCCCTGATTTTCTTGACTTCAGAGAGTTGGTAAAAATGTACCAATCAAAAACAACAATTGTAAGTGAATTACTATACGCTTTTAATTCTGCTTATACTGCTGCTATTCCAGAACTGGAAATTTCATCGGTTGAACGAGGAAGACATATTGCTGCTATTCACAATGAAATCAATGAAATCTTAAAACCCAAGGAGTTAAATTTCGCATCGTACATTGGTGAAAAAAATGCAGAAATAAAAAATAAAACAAACTTCCTTAATGAAAAACAACGCGAACTTGATGAAATCAATAAGTTTGAGGGCATTGAATTTTTAAAAGAATCGTTAAAAAATTTAGATAAAGATCGTAAGGAAATTGAAACACGATTAACAACAATTGAATCTCAAAAACTATCCAGCAAACAACTTGAATTTAGATTAGAAAAAATTAATGATAAAATTGCTTCGGTAGAAAATCAAATTGAGAACTATAACAATTTACTGATTCACAAAATTACTGATGACGAAAAAGCTAAACAGCTTTTAAATGCTATTCTTTCAGAGCAAGTAATGAGTTTGCCTAGTAAGCAAATAAAAAAACCTATCAAAAAAATATCGGACAAATTGATGACCATATTTGATGGTGAAATTGACATTACAAAAGGATTGGAGTTAACAGAGTTCAAATCAGTTAAAGAATTAAAAGAAGAGTTAAAAAGCCTTCATCTAGAGAAAAAACAAGCAGAAGAGCTTTTAAAAACCATAGTAGATAAAGAAAAAACTGATTTTAAATTAAAAAGTATTCTTGGTGAAATTGAAATTATCAAAGAAAAAATCAAAGGAATTGAAAACAAACCACAATTAGAACGTACTATCAAAGGTATTGTTGAAGAAATCAAAAATCTGAATGAAGACAAAAAAGAACTGGAAACTCATTTGAATGAGTTGGTAAAAGAAATTTCTTCGAAACAAATTATGCTTGATAAATTGAACGAAGAAAAGCGCAATTTAGAGCTGAGAGTAAAAGAATTAAAAGATAGAAAAATGGAGTTGGAAGATGTGAATGTTGAACCTCGCGAATATGAAACTACAGACAACTTAGATTATATCTATTCTAAAATTCAAATTCATCAAAAAGACCGTCACGATTTAAAAGCAAACAAAAATCTTGCTTTTGAAAATTTAAAACATCGCCTACGTAATAGCATTGCCGATGAAGAAGAATTTATAAAATTTGTGGAAGAAGAAGTTGCTTGCTTAACAGATAAAGAAAGAAGTATTGATGGTTTATTACAAAGCATATCCACACAATTTGCTAACCCTGCTTATACTTTAATTAAACGATATGAGGAATTCAAACAATTTGTTTACAATAAATTTAACACCAAACTAGCATCCACTCGCATTTCAAATATTGAATCATTAAAAATTGATTTAATAGATAACGAAAGAATTTTAGGTGAATTGAAACAAATTAGTTCTATCCAAGAATTTAACGGGCAAATGAGTTTTGATTTTGACCAATCAGAAAATTTAAGAATATTAAATAATTATTTAGATAGCGGTAAAAAAGTTCATTTTGAAGAGTTGTTCAACATTGAATTATTACTCGAAATTAAAGGAACAGAAAAACGCGTTGACTTAGCCAACCAAGTAGAATCAGACGGAACAGACAGGATGATTCGTTTGGTTATTATTATGGCAATCATCAATCGTTTGGCAATTACGGATGAACACAATAAAATAACATTATTTATTGATGAGGTTGCTACAATTGATAAACAAAACAGACCAGAGCTAGTTAAATTCTGTAAAGCACACAACTTTATTCCAATTTTTGCTGCACCAGATGCTGTTGAAGGATTCAACAAATATTATTTCATCTACCCTTCAAAAGGAAAAATTAATATCAATGAAAAACATAATGCTGTGATTGTAGAAAGAAATGGTGTGATTGAAAAAGCAATTAGCAAAAAGAATTTGAACTAATTCAAAACAAATTGTAAAAATGAAAGCAGAACCAAAAACAATACTTCGCTTTTTGCTGGAACATTATGATGCTGTTGCTGAATTGTATGAAACACAATCTAGTGAAGGCGTTATAAAACATGAAACTCTTGCTGAAATAATAAAAAAGCATGATAGCGACATTCGTTCTCAATTGCTTGATTACAAAATATTAAATCCAGTAAACGACAATTTTGAAATCAGAACCGTTTATTACAATTTAATTGAATTTATTTTAAGCGAATTTAAGCCAATGTTACCTGAAACTATTGAAAAATATCACACTTCAATAGCAGAGTTATTCCGCAAAATAAGAGAAAACATAAATGGCGACAAAGTAACATTAAGCCAACGCTTAAATGATTTAGCCATTGAAGTGCGTTCGTTTTACGAAATGGTGGAGCGCAACACACAAAGTTTATTGCAAGAAACACGTGAATTAAAAGCAAATGTTAAAAAAATTGATTACCGAGAAAAAATTGTTCGTGCTTCTCGTTGGATTGACGAATATATTATCCCATTAAATAAAATTTTGGATATCAATCATTCAACTTCTGTTGCAAATAAATTATATGAAATTTCAGAATTTTCGAACAAATATCGTTTAAATTTTGATGATGAAAGCTCTCGTATTCAGTTTGAAAAGCTTTATTTTCAGTTAATTCAAGTAAATGACAATTTACTGCGCCAATCAAAAATATTGACCAATGAATTATTACCATTGATTGAACGCATTAGAACAGAATCAATAATTTTAACAGGCTGGATTACATTCTTAAAAAATCCATACAAACGAAAAGTTCCTAAGCTATTAAAACGCAAAGAAGTTTCTATCTATTCAAATGATACTTTCTTTAATGCTTCTGAAATTTTTGAACAATTCAAAAACGAAGTTGATGTATATTTTGAAGAAGAAGAGGTTGAATCGGAAAAATGGATTTTTGACAAAGAACATTATACTAAAAAACTGAAAGACAATTTACCAGTAGAGAATTTTTTTAGTTGGTGTAATAAAACATTAAAAGAAGATTACAAAAAGGTAGAAATAGAAAAATTCTTCGCACTTACTACACTTGCATTTGATGACGACATCGAAAGAGAATATCATGAAAAAGCACAATTTGATAAAATAAAAATCAACGATTTAACATTAACAGTTCCTAAACTAATAATCAATAAACAACATGGAATTTCCTAATCACCACAGACACATTGTTGAAGACTTAATGTCGGGCAAATTTTTGTTGCCACAAGAACGCACTTATCAAGTGCTAAAAGACCATGAACAATCGTATTCTTACTTTTTTAAAGCTTCGTTTAACTACGAACTACGATTAACGCAAGACTACGCATACTTGGTTTCTGAAGAATCTCAAGAAATGCTTTCGCGTGATATTTGCATTTTTATTTCTTTATTAAGCTATGAGCTAGATAGAGATGGCAAAAATTTTCTAGAAAGAATCCAGTTTAGTGAATTTGAGTTGGAAGAAATCGAAAATTATTTTTCTAATTCATCTTATATTGATTTGATATTATCAAACAAACAACTAAAAGATGCTGATTCAAGGAAAAACTTTATCAATACGCTAAACAGAAGAAATATCATTGAAAAAACGGGCGATAACCGCTTTGTATTTACCTCTGCACATAAATTTTTTATGGATTTTGCAAGTGATATTGTGAAATATGAGAATGCCGAAAAAGAAGCATAATTTTTTTAATAAAACAACTAAAAAAAGGGGCTTTGCCCCTTTTTTCAATTAAAGTAAATGACAAAAAAATTTAATATAAGTTACACTACTCCTCTCGAAAAATTACCCCATATGATTAATATGCACTATGTGGAAATTCCTGCACATATAATTAAACAAATGGGAGGCAAAATAAATATGCGAGTTTTGTGTACACTAAATAACAAACTTACTTTCCAAGGAGGATTGGTAGCTTTGGGAAATGGAAATGCTTATTTAACTGTAAATGCCAAACGAATGAAGGATTTAAAATTGAAGTTAGGCAATGCTGTTGAAGTTCAATTACAAAACGACACAAGTGAATATGGAATGGAAATGTGTGATGAGCTAAAAGAATTACTTTTACAAGATAAAGAAGGGAAAAAAAGATTTGATTTATTAACGCCAGGTAAACAACGATATATCATTAATTATGTAGCTAATGTAAAAAATTCGCAACTAAGAATTAACAGAGCACTATTATTAATTGGCAATTTGAAAAAACTGCCACTAGGAAAAGAAAATTTCAGAGAGATGCTTGGCTTGCCTCCTAGGTAATACCAATTGCAAAATCATAAAAAGTATCAGTATTTGTGTTACATAATTAAGAAGAAGTCCACACACAAATTCCACTTATTACCAAGTTAAAATGATTGAAAAACCAACAATACGAGCATACATAACAAAAGACAAAGAAGCTGTTGTAGGTTTATTAAAGCTAAATACACCAAAATATTTTGCGCAATCTGAAGAAGAAGATTTTATCTATTATTTAGAAAATGAATTAGAACAGTATTTTGTTTTAGAATATAAAAACAAAATTGTTGGTTGTGGAGGTATTAATTTTTCTAATGATTCGGAAACAGCTAAAATCAGTTGGGATATTTTTCATCCCAATTATCAAGAAAAAGGCTTTGGACGTTTATTGGTAAAACACAGAATAGAAATATTATTACAACTTAAAAATGTAAAAACAATTGCGGTAAGAACATCGCAGTATGCATATTTATTTTACGAAAAACAGGGGTTTAGAACTATCGATATTATCAAAAATTATTGGGCAAATAGTTTTGATTTATATCACATGGAATATTTTATTAGTTGATTGCTTCATCTCCCCTCAACAAGTTTTGGGCAGGATCGCTCGATGTTACACATTGGTAAAAGACTTGTTTTACTAGAATACTTTGATTACAATCGAAAGTGTAAATGGCAATAGTAATCTTAAATAATCAGCAAAACTATCTGCTATAATTCGGAGCTTCTCTGGTAATGGTAATACCATGCGGATGGCTTTCTTTTATTCCAGAATTAGTAATACGAACAAATTTTGCTTTTTGTAATGTTTCAATATTTTTTGCTCCGCAATAGCCCATTCCTGCTCTTAAACCTCCAACAAACTGATAAACTACTTCAGACAAACTGCCTTTAAAAGGTACACGTCCAGAAATTCCTTCAGGTACCAATTTTTTAATGTCATCTTCTGCATCTTGGAAATAGCGGTCTTTTGAGCCTTTTTGCATGGCTTCAATAGAACCCATTCCACGGTAAGATTTGAATTTACGTCCTTCGAAAATAATTGTTTCTCCTGGAGATTCTTCTACACCTGCAAACAATGAACCCATCATTACAGAACTTGCTCCAGCTGCTAAAGCTTTTACAATATCTCCTGTGAATCTAATTCCCCCATCGGCTATCACAGGAACGCCTTTACCTTTTAACGCCTTTGATACTTCTAAAATAGCGGTTAATTGAGGTACTCCAACACCCGCAATAACACGAGTAGTACAAATAGAGCCAGGTCCAATTCCTACTTTAACTGCATCTGCGCCTGCTTTTACCAAAGCCAATGCAGCTTCACCGGTTGCAATATTACCAACCACCACTTGTAATTGAGGATATACTTTTTTTACTTTTTTTAATGTTTCAATCACTCCTCTGGAATGACCATGAGCAGTATCAATAACTACTGCATCCACTCCAGCTAAAACTAAAGCTTTTATTCTATCTAAAATATCGGAAGTAACGCCAACTGCTGCCGCTACACGCAAACGCCCTAAGGCATCTTTATTGGCATTGGGGCGAACTTTAACTTTTATAATATCACGGTAGGTAATCAAACCAACTAACCTATTGTTTTTATCAACCACAGGAAGTTTTTCAATTTTATGATTTTGTAAAATTTGTTCTGCTTTTTTTAAATCAGTTCCCTCTTTCGCAGTAATCATGCCTTTACTTGTCATCACTTCTTTTACTGGACGTTTCATGCTTTTTTCAAAGCGTAAATCACGATTTGTAACTATACCAAGCAATTCTTTCTTTTCATTTACAACAGGAATACCTCCAATTTTATTTTCTTTCATTAGATGTAAAGCATCAGCAACAGTAGCATTATCACGTAAAGTAACAGGATCTAATATCATCCCACTTTCCGAGCGTTTTACTTTTCGAACATGGTCGGCTTGTTCTTGAATACTCATGTTTTTATGTAATACTCCTATTCCTCCTTCTTGGGCAATAGCAATCGCTAATTGATACTCTGTAACCGTATCCATAGCAGCCGAAACAATTGGCGTATTTAATTTTATTTTTTTTGAGAAGAAAGAAGAAGTATCTACTTCACGCGGAAGTACTTCTGAATAGGCAGGCACTAAAAGAACATCATCGTATGTTAAGCCTTCACCTATAAATTTTGTTGAATCTAATGGCATAATGAATTTTAAATCTATGGTTAAAATTCTCGCAAAGATACATTTTTTTAATGAATGACAACCATTTATTACGCAGTTCTAAAAATTAACCTTTCAAGTCCCCTCTATTAAGAGGGCTATAAGTGTGTTATGAAAAAACGCTATTCTTAGAACTGCGCAATAAGAATTACCATCCCGTAGCAAATAATTTTTTTGCACCATTTATTCCGCACTTTAAATATTGGTGATAAGCTTCGGCAGCACGCAAATGTATTTTTTCTGCCGTTTCATTTAAAAGCCAGCCATCAATGGCTGCTTTAAGAGTATATGCTTCAGGGCACATCAAGTTGGTAGTCCAAAGCAATGGATAAGCACCTGCTTGTTTTAAACCATCTTTGTAATAGTTACGGCTGGCACAAGCAAGTATAATTACTTCTTTTTTTGCATTGTTTTTTTGTTTCGGATAGTTCTCAATCACAAAATCCATTAATCCATCATGCCCCACATAACAAACCAATTGTGCTTGATTTAGGTTCAAAACTGTTGTTTTTACCATTGCTGTATCAGTGTTATTGCCCGAAGCAGATTTAAAAAAATCTTCGTTGCAATTTTTTATTTTATCACCCTTGTATGCATCTGCAACTATATACGCATCTTGAGTAATATGTTTGAATACACAGCGTTCAAGAATTATGGAAGAAACATTTTTTCGCTTCGAAATCATTTTCCATTCTGCAGCATTTTTAAAAAAAGTTCTTACGCCATAACCACAGCCCCAATAAAGATTATTATCAGGATCGTTTCCATTGCCAATTTTCTTAGGAACAGGCACAATCCCTTGGCTATCATTATCGCAAAGGGCAACAAAAACATGAATTATTTTTGTTTCGGCACTTGTAATAAATGTGTTTAAAACAAAAAATATGAAAAGTGTTTTTTTCATTTTATAAAATAAAAATTGCAGCAATAATCATAACTAAAATAATCACCAGATATTGCCATACATCGGGGAAATAAATTTTTATGTATTCCCAAGTTGTTTTTGGTTTTTGATTTTCTTCCATTTACTTAAAAAATAATTTTACAGCATCTAAAAATTCAGGAAACATATTTGTGTTTCCTGCAACTATTTCTTTTCCAAAAATATAATTTTCTTCTCCTTTAAAATCGGTAATTTTTCCTCCTGCTTGTTTTACAATAAAAGCACCAGCAGCTACATCCCAAGGCTGTAAACTATATTCATAAAACCCTTCGAACCTACCACATGCTACATAAGCTAAGTCTGTTGCTGCAGAGCCTAATCTACGAAGACCATGAGTGTGTTGCATAAAATATTTAAAAAGCTCCATGTATTCATTTAGTCTATCATAATCGTAATAAGGAAAACCAGTAACAAGCAATGAATCTTTTAATCTATCAGCTTTTGAAACAGAAATTTCTTTACCATTCAAATATGCTTTACTTCCTTCATAAGCATAAAAGCATTCTTCAAAATTTATTTCATACACCACACCTAAAACAATTTCATCATTCCTCATCAAAGCGATACTGATTGCAAAACATGGAACTCCATGAATAAAGTTGGTTGTTCCATCTAAAGGATCGATAATCCAATTATATACTTCACCTTTTTTGTTTGATGTGGCTTCTTCCGCTATAAAACCTGCTTCAGGTAAAAGTATTTCAAGTTGTTGAACAATTTTTTGTTCCGAAGTTTTATCTACATACGACACAAAATCGTTTTTACCTTTTACTTCCACGCTTTTCAAATGAAATTTTTTGCGTTCCGTTTTGATAAAACCACCCACCTGTTTACTAAGTGTACATACTTCTTGGCAAAGAGTTTGTAAGTTTAATGACATAATGTATCGTTTATTCACAAAGTTACGTTTAAAACGGAAATGATATTTGTAGGATTACAAGTATTTTTTTGTATAATTTTGAAACGCAAATGGCTAAAACCGAACATAAGTCTATTTTAAAAAAATTTATCGTTTCGATACTTTTTGTGTTTCTTGCGTTTTATAGTCAAGCTCAAACTCCTGTTTTTACTGTTAAATTAATTATAGATATTAATGGAGGTGGATTAGACAATGTTTGGATTACTATCACTAAAGGTGGTGCAACATATAGAACAATCAATCCGAATGGTAAGTCGAAATACATGGTTGACTTTGAATTGGGTGCCGAGTATTTAATTACAGTTACAAAACCGGGCTTCATCACCAAAAGTGTAATTGTAGATACGCATATTCCAAACGGAAGAGAAAGTCAAGAATTTAATAAGTTTGATGCTCGTATTGAGTTAAACAAACAACCGGAAGATCAAGAAATTACCTATACTCAACCTGTAGGTAAAATTGGATACAGTTATACACAAACCGATTTTGATTTTGATACGCAATATATTGCTCAAGCAAAAGAAATGCAAAAAAAGGCTGAAGCCAATCCAAAGCCTAAACCAAAAGTAGAACCGCCTCCTCCGCCAGTAAGCAAACCAATTCCGGTAGAAGTAAAGCAACCAGAATACAAGCCGGAACCTGTAAAACCAAAACCTGTGGTTAAAGAACCAGAAATACCTCAAAAACCAATTGTAAAAAATAAGGAAGAAAAAGTGATTCAAAAGGATAGATTAAAAATAACAATTATTATTGTTACTATTAATGAAACACCTTATGAATATAAGAAAGAAGAATATGCTTGGGGTGGTGTTTATTTTTATAAAGATGGTAGAAACATCACCGAAAATACTTTTGATAAAGAAACTGAGTAATTTTTATATTTAATTTTTTTAATCCCTTTTTCTTAAGGGCAGTTCTAAAGAATAGCGTTTTTCAATTATGCACGCACACATCCCTCTCAATAGAGGAGAGTTCAAATATTAATTTTTAGATCTGCTTTTAAAATAAAACACACCAACAACTCCTGTCATAAATAGCAAACTTGAAATTAATTGAGCCTGTGTAAATGAAAAACTTCCAATGTGATACAATGTATTTACTCTAATGCTTTCAATTGTAAAACGTTCCATTCCGTTTAAAATCAAGTAAATTGAAAACAGCATGCCTGGCACAACAACACGTTTTCTAATTTTCCATAAAATAAAAAACAAAATCAAACACATTATAGTTTCGTAAAATGGAGTTGGAAAAACTGGTGGAACAAGATGTGTACAAAATTTCGCATCAAAACAATTTGGGAGAACCTCTCCTACTCCATTTACATTATTGGGATAATCATACGCCCACACCCAATCTGGTGCCCAGCTCAACCAATTAGGCTTTGGTGCTGTATTAACAATTCCCCAATCGCCATCACCAGCAACATGGCAACCAATTCTGCCAACAGCATAGCCTAACATAATAGCAGGAGCGGATGAATCAATTAAATGTGTTACGGCTATATTATGTTTACGTCCATAATAAATTACAGAGATTGAACCACAAATTAAACCACCATACATTGTTAAGCCACTAAAAGAAAAAATTGCATCGATTGGGTCAAACATAAATTCGTCCCAATTTTCAAGATTGTGAAATATTTTAGCACCTAGTAAACCACTTACAGCAGCTATTATGGTCATGTTACTTACTAACTGATGTGGTTTTAAAACTTCTTCAACCCAAATAGGAGTTTCCAGTTTTTGTCTTTCCTTATCACGATAAGTTAAATAAGCAGAAACTACAGCTCCAATGATTCCTCCAACAAAATTTCCTTCAAACGACAATATAAAACCTTGAGTGTTTTCTGTAAATGCAGTAAAATCAAGAGCAATATATAGCAGTTTATATCCTATAAAAAAACCAAAAATTGCAGAAAACAACAATTCGTTTGTAGTAGCTTTTTGTCCTTTTAAAAATTTACGAGTGCTTGTTCCTAATAGACCTAATTCATCTTTACGCTTTAATTCTTTGGTCCATACATAAGACGCTGCAATAAATGCTAATGCCACAAAAAAACCAAAACTTTGAAACATTTTAAGAAATGGAATATTGAGTCCAAATAAATCTTTTACAGCGTAATACAATGATGGATACATAAAAAATAATTTTAATGAGTTGCGAATTTACAAAATACAAACACATGAATTAAAATAAAAAGCTCCAAAGCATTCACTTTGGAGCCCAAAAAGCACTAAGGCTTTTTATCTTCTTTTGGCATTAAACCCAAAAGAAACTCCCATTTTTACACCATCTTTATTGGGAATTACATAAGCATTTACAGGAATATTTAATTTACCTGATTTAAAAGTTTTACCAACAGCAATAATAAACCCTGCTTGCAATTCTGCTTCGCCACGACTGTCTAGCCTTGTTTCAATTGTGTATGGATTAGGATTTGCAAAATCACTCCATTGGTTTTGCAAATACCATTGTCCTGTATTATCGTAATAACCATTTGCTTTTTTAACAATTCCAAAGGTTGGTCCGAAAGCCACTTCCCAACCGTATTTATTGTTTCTAAATCCATTCATAATAGTTAAGCTTGGAATAAATATATTTTGATTAAAACCAGTAATCATTGGTAAAAATTCAAATAAAGCTTGGTTATTTCCTTCGTTCAAATACTGTACTTCAAACTGGTATCCAAATTGAAACATACAAGGATAGGAGTTATACCCACCTTTATTTTTAGGCATTTGCAAAACGTTACCTGCTTCGCCTGTAAAATAGGCAAAGCCCATTCTCGGTCCACTAAGATTTACTTTTGTTTGCTCTGGATTATTAAATGCATCTTCATAATTGTTTTTTTGTGTTAATGATTTTTCAACTGGTTCTTTTGGTAATTCTTTGCCAAACATTTTTGCCATTGTAATTTTAATCATGTTTTGCAAATCACCTGGCAGATATAAAAACTCTTCTACGTGAGCCTTTTCAATGGTTCCAGAATTCACATCAATCAATCGAAGTGTTACAATAATGTTTTTTCCAACATGTTCAACACTACCTGAAAACATTTTATCTGATTTAATTATTTTTCCCACTTCAACCAAACACATTTTTCCGTAACAATTGTTAATGTTTATTTTATTCCTTTCTACAACATATTTTACATCATAAATATCCATTACTTGAAACATATCTAATTTTTCTAACTCAATTCTTACCATTGTACCCATTTGTTCTGGCGTTTCTTCCACTCCTTTTGTGTCGATATTTAATACTGTTGCCAAGGGTTTCGAATTACTTATTTTTTCTTGAGAGAAAGAAGTAAAAGTAAATACGCTCAAAAAAAAGAGTAAGGACCATTTTTTTACATCCATCATAGACGAATACAATTGAAAAGTTTGTTTGCAATACTTTTCCAATACATTTAAGTTTAGAAACATTAACAAATTATCTGTTGAAATTGATTGTTTAACTAATGAACTACTTTCTTCATTCATTACTTTTTTGTTTTTATTTTTTTCCATTTTTATTGGGAGTTTTAATTGTTTTTAAAATTTTTGATTGTATAGTTTTACTGCTTTTCTAATATTATCTTTTTGATTTTTATGATTTGTGATAGTTATACCAACACAGGCTCCAGCTCCAACTGCTCCAAGCAAAAAATAGGTTGCATCGCTTTCGGATACAGCTGCAAGCGCCCCTACGACACCTAATGGTATTGCCAGAAAACCTACATATCGATTTTTTCTGTTTTGTTCGGCTTTTAGCAACAAACCTTTAATTTGTCTATCATTTGTATTTGCCAATAAATAATCGCCCATTTTACGATAACCAAAATACTGTCCCGAAAAATTGTAATTGCCTCCTTGTATTTTAATTTTATTATCATTTATTA
The DNA here is from genome assembly GCA_021155045.1 of Arcticibacter sp. Lineage (GTDB taxonomy): Bacteria > Bacteroidota > Bacteroidia > 2-12-FULL-35-15 > 2-12-FULL-35-15 > 2-12-FULL-35-15. The sequence continues at coordinate 24,249 of JAJNQB010000002.1, read as the reverse complement.
GCGAATATGGCGATATATTATTTACAATTTTTATCGTATCATAAGTAGTTTTTTTATTTTTTCTAAACCAAGGTTTTACTTCAGGAAAAGAATCAATCATGCCGTTTGAGTACTTAATAAATGACACATCATATTTATCAGCAACATAAGTTGGTCCTTCTGTAAAATCTAGTTTTTTATACCTTATTTCGATATCTGATATTTCAAGAACTTTTCCTTGTAATATTGTATTATCAAACTTAAAAATGGAATCCTGAGAAAAAACATTTAAATTCCACATAATCAGCAATATAACCAATGCCATTTTAATTAAATGAGCAATTGTATTTATTACTTTTGGGGCTGTGACTTTTGTTTCCATTTTTTTATAATTTTAAATTGTATCCCAAGCAAGGATATTTGACACAAAATTTTGAATATCAATTTTACCTACCATAGTTACCAAAAAGGCAATTGTTATGGATACTACACAAAGCATAAATACCGATTTTACTTTTGATCCAATTTTAATTTGATTTTTTACCGTTGTTTCCATTTTTATATGTTTTTAGTAATGATTACGAAACAAAAGTATTTTATCCCAATGGGGTATTAAAACGGAATATCGCTACCAATAAGGATTTTAAAGGGATATTTGCAAAAACTCAATAATTGTTATAATAGAATGACTGGAAATTTGCATTTTTTGCAAATTGTTTTTATATATTTACTAGATATTGCAATAAATTATTAAAGTCGTTATTGATATTTAATACAAAAACATGGCAACAAAAGAAAAAGAATCTGCGCAAATTGTACTAATGCAGAAATTAAAGCAAGCATTACCTCCCAATATGTCGCTTGTAGATGTTTTAAGTGATTTATTGGAAGTAAGCACAGATAGCGCTTACCGAAGAATAAGAGGAGAAACGGCTTTGAGTATCGAAGAAATTGCTGCCATGTGCAAGCATTTTAAATTATCCTTTGATGCTTTCATAAATAGTAATGAAAGCGGAATGGTAACATTTTCTTACAAGCAACTAAATAATGATATACACAGTTATAAAAAATACCTTCAAAATATTAGCAATGATCTTACAAGAATAGCAAGCTTCCCCGAAAAACAAATTATATACGCAGCAGAAGATGTTCCTTTGTTTCATCATTTTGCATTCCATAACTTATCTGCTTTTAAAATTTTTTATTGGAATAAATCAATTTTAAATGTTCCTGAATTGGAAAATAAAAAATATGATATTTCTCTTATAGATCCAGAACTAACTGATATAGCTAAAACAGTCATTGAACGCTATTCTGTGATTCCTTCTATTGAAATATGGAGTGATGACACAGTAAATAGTACAATTAAACAAATTGAGTTCTATTGGGATGCTGGAATTTTTAAAAACAAAGAGGATGCTTTATTAATTTGTAATGAAGTAGAATTAATGCTTAACCGAATAAAAAAACAAGCTCAAGAAAACGTAAAGTTTGATATAAATAACAAACCCACTTCTACAGTTGATAATTATACTTTATATCATAGTGATGTGATGATTGGCAATAACTGCATTTTGGTTCAAATGGGAGATATAAAAGCTGCTTATTTATCTTACCATACTTTCAATGCTATGACTACCACCAATGCTGTTTTTACAAATGAAACAGATGAGTGGTTGAAAAATCTTATTCGCAAATCAAACCTAATAAGCGGTGTTGCTGAAAAACAACGTTACCGCTACTTTAAACATATTGATGATGCTTTAAATAAATTACGTTTAAGAATAGAAAATGATTAGTTCTATGCCTTTAAACAAGGAACAGCTACAAGATTTTTTAGATTTAAAATACAAAACATATAATAGCACTTCATTTATTGAAAGTGATCCTATTTCTGTTCCTCACCTTTTTTCCAAAAAAGAAGACATTGAAATATCCGCTTTTCTATCAGCAACAATAGCTTGGGGACAACGTATTACCATTATAAAAAATGCTACTAAGCTTATGCAATTGATGGATAATAATCCTCACGATTTTATTATGAATGCAAACAAGAAAGATTTAAAATCGTTTGAAAATTTTATTCACAGAACCTTTAATGGAACAGATATTATCTTTTTTATTGAAAGTTTGCAAAATATTTATAAAAACCATGGTGGTTTACAAAAAGTATTCACAAGTAAACAAAAAACGAATTATTGCCTACACTCAATTATGAATTTTAGAAATATTTTTTATTCTATTCCTTACCCCCAACGTACAAATAAACATGTTTCTAATCCTTCCGAAAACTCTTCTTCAAAACGTTTATGTATGTATTTAAGATGGATGGTCAGGAATGATAAAAAAGGAGTTGATTTTGGTATTTGGCAAAATACTTTTTCTTCTTCTGAGCTTATGTGTCCCTTAGATGTGCACTCGGGTAATGTAGCTCGTAAATTAGGTTTATTAAACCGAACCCAAAACGATTGGAAAGCAGTAACAGAACTTACAGAAAACCTAAGGAAGTTTGATGCAAATGACCCAGTAAAATATGACTTTGCTTTATTTGGATTGGGTGTATTCGAAAATTTTTAACCCTAAATAGGCAGTTCATTATTTGAACTGCCTACGATTAAGACAGATAGTGCAACTTTTCCAAAGCTTTCTACTGTCTAATTGCGGTTTAAAATAAAAAAGGCTTTCAAATAATGAAAGCCTCTTTAAAAATATCACTATCAAAAATATTATTCTTTCTCCAAAACAGCTTTTAGGTTTTTTAAACCAGTATCTAAATCATCTCCAATCATTTTTTCAAAATCCATAAACATTAACATCATATTCATTGGATAGTTCATGTGTCCATTAAACCCCCATTTAACTTTTGTTTGACCTTCTGTTACATTTTCTGTTGTCATATAAGCTTTTTCAGTTGATTCAAAAGGTTTAATAAAACGTAATTCAAAATCCAAACGTTCGCCATCAGTAATTTTTTTGATTTCTTGCTCGCCCGTTCCTACGTCTTCTACTTTACTATCCCAAGCAGAAACAAAACCTACTTCGCCATCTGTACCTCTATATGTTTTTGTCATAGCAGGGTCCATTGTTGCCCATTTGCTGTAATTGTCTTGATTTTTCAAAAATTTGATATAATCAAAAACATTTTGTTTTGCTTTATTAATTGTTATTTCACGTTCTACGGAGTAGTCTTTTTTAACAAACAATGCAATAATTAAAAATAAAGCTATTAAGCCTCCTATTACTAATAATACCTTTTTTACTATTTTCATTTTATTTTATTTTTTGGTTTGTAGAGTGAAAATAGTACATTTTATACCGCTTACAAAATAGATAGTCCAATAAATTATCCTATTATTTTGTTGTAACGGCATTTACCACTGTAAAATTATATCCGCCTCAGGCGGAGGACTATTTTATAATTACAATTGGTATTAGATACAATTGTAGCAAAATAATAAGAATAGCTATTTAAATAAAGGAATCATTCTTTGGTCGTAATCGCCATTAAAATTATTGATAGCTAATACACGCCATCTCATAGCTGCTTTTGCGTTTAAAATATCAAGAATAGGAAAATCATCTGTTAATACAACTGCATCATTTGTATCTATTTCGTTAGGAGGGATAAAATTTATATTGTTTTTTAATTTAGATAAAGACGCATGAAACAAAAGATTATTTTGATCTTCATTTTTTTCTGTTGCAAGAATTTCAACATTAAAACCAGAAGCTTTAAATGTTTTATAAATTGAACGCATTGCTTTTCCTTTTTCTCCTTTTAGATATCCCATGCTGTTTACAAATATAATTCCATTAGAATTTAAAATTGATTTGGTTTCTTCTAAGGATTCCATTGTAAAAACATGGTTAGGAGGGTCTTCTCCTTTAAATGTGTCGAAGATAACAACATCATACTTTTTTGAACATCCTTTTATAAAATGTCTGGCATCATCAATAGTGATATTGGCTTTATTAGATAAATAAAAATATTTTTTTGCTACGGCAGCTATTCTTTCGTCCAATTCACATACATCAATATCAAAACTTTTTTCAGTAATTACTTTTGCAATGCTTCCGCCACCTAATCCAAGTAAAAGAATTTTAGAATCTTTTGGTAAGCTATCTACATAGTTTGCAATTTTATATACATAAGTAAAATATTTTTCTTCCTTATTATTTTCATCAGCTAAAGAATCATACATGGTTTGAGATATTCGATTAACATATAACCACCTGCTCCTTCCAATTATAGTAGTGTCTTTGTATCTTGGATAATCCAATACCATTAATTGTCCTAACAAACCTTCTGTTTCATAAACAAGATTTATTCTGGAATTGTTGGTTTTAAAGCCACTTATTGAAAATGCCCAAACCGTTATAAGTAAAAAGAAAAGTGTTGATTTTATTTTTTGTTGTTGAAGCAAAATAATAGCGGGAAGTAAGCCTAATGCTATTCCAGTAAAAATACATGGCTTGGTTAAACCAAATGTTGGAATAATTAAAAAACCAAATGCAAAGGTGGCAATAATACCTCCTAATGTTGATATAGCATAAATAACACCTGCTGTTTTACCACTCTGCTCTATATCTGATGTTGTAATTTTAATGATGAGCGGAGAAACCATTCCCATCATAAAAACAGGTGGAATTAAAATACATGTTGCAGAAACAACTACAGAAGGAATTAAGCTATGAGAACCGATTAACCATAAAACCATTTTAGATGTAAATGGCATTAGAATAGTAAAAATAGCAGCAGCAATTAAAACATAAAAAAGGCTTAAATTATTTTTAGATTTATAAGACAATATTCCACCAAAAAAATAGCCGCAAGCTAAACCGCCAAGTGTAATTGCTAAAACAGTTGCCCATACATATAAAGATGAACCAAAGTAGGGGGCAAGCATTTTTGCTCCAATTAATTCTGTTGCCATTACGGCTCCTCCTTCTATGAAAGAAAGTAAATAGTAAAATTTTTTATTTGATGGAATCGTCATTTGTATTGTTTTTATTTCTTTTTTTTCTGTCGTTTAATGCAGTAATATATCTGTTGTATAAATCTTTGAATGAATCAAATTCTTCTCGATAAAAAACTCCAACCCCTTGCGTGTAAGGTCCGTAAGAATAAACAATATTATTATCATTAGCTCTATTGAAAGCTTTTACTCTTACTTTTCCATCATCAGTAATTTTATAATCTACATTTACATCACCTACAAGGTTATTTGTGTTTTGATTGTTATTATTTACTCCTAAATTACCATCAATTGTTAGTTTGTCGTTAAAAAGCTGTGTGGACATAGCCACACCTAATTCATCCTTACTAACAGCATCTCCTGGTCTATATTTTATACCAATATCAAAGTCTTTACTTATTTTACTAAGCATATTGCTTAATTGATTTGATAATAATTCAAACGTATTTGCATTGGCAGCAGCAACAGCATCGGTTCCGCCACTACCGCTTAATTGCGCTGGTGTAACAAAGCTATTTAAAATCAATAGCGCAAAGACTTGTCTGTTAATTTCGGCTTCAGAGTTTACATATGCCAAAACTTGTTGACGAATTGTGGGGTCTATTGTTGGTAAGTTAATATCAAATGCAATATCGGGTGTAAGCAAATCTCCTGTCATAATTAATTTTAAATCAACAGGATAACGTTTTTTATAAGCAGATGTTGAATCGTTAGGAAAAAATGGTTTAACGGAGGCTTTTGCTTTGTAAATAGCACTGATATTTAAGTCTGCTTTATAAGGAACCCCACTCCATTTGATAGTGCTGCCATTTTCAATATCAAATTTTTTATTGATAATATTTTGTAATGTAAATAAATAATCTCCATTTTCTATTACGTAATCACCAAACATTTTAAAATCACCAGTTGGAGAAATTTTTAGTTTAATATTTCCTGCTCCTTTTGCTTTAATTACATCACCAACTTTTTGGTCGAATATTAGTTGTATCTCAGCGTCAGGAGTAACTTCCAAGTCGAAATTTAATACAATACCATCAAGCTTGATGCTATAATCTTTTGATTTATTTGCAGTATCTTTTTTTATAAAAGTTATAAAATTATTTTCACTTACTTCTGATGGACCCGATAAAGGAATAAACATTTTTGTTATTTCGGTTTTTGATAATAAATTTATTTTGTCAGATTTGTCGTTTGATGTAATTTTTTCTGTTTTTACATTTGCATCAATCAGTAAATTATTATCAATAAATCCAAAAATATTTATTAAGCCTGTTACATAAGCATTTCCGTAATATAAATTATTGTCCGCTTCTGTGGTATTAAGTACCATAAACTTGCTAGCTTGAATATCAAAATCGAGCTGAAATTTATCAAAATTGGTATGAAAAACGTGTCCATTAACAATTGCTTTGTTGTTGTTTACATCACTAATTATTGCATTTTCTATAGCAAAAGAATTATGGTCAATAAAAATATCATTAGAGAATTTATAGGTTGTTTTTAAGTAATTTACTGTAATTTTTTTTGCATTTACATTTACCTTTCCAAACAATATAGGATTATTTGTTGAGCCCTTAATGGTAATTCCACCATCAAGAGTGCCTATAAAATCATTACAATATTTTTTTATAAAAGGTTCAATTAATTGAAGTTGTATTGATTGTAAGTTTAAATCAAAATCAATATTATCTTCTTTTAGTTTTGGAAAATAATAACCAGAAAATAAGATGTTAGGAATTGAATTTTGCGAAAATTTTCCATTTAAATAAAGTGCATCTTTATTGTTATCCCACAAACTGGCAACATTACCGTCTCCAATTTCATTTCCATTAATTGAAAGGGATTTAAAATTATTATCACTTAAAAATATTAGGTTATTATAAAAATTAGATAAAATAGAATTTCCATCTAAAACTCCACTTACCTTAATCCCATAAGGAGAAATAAATGCATTCAAATTTGAAAGATTGAATTTCTTACAATCTAAAATCAATTGTTCTTTTTGATTTTTAGAAATAAATCCATTTAATGCTATGGATTGCTGCTCGTGCTCAAAAGTAAGCTGGGTAATTTGAATGCGAGAAGAGTCAATTTTTATTTCATTTATTTTATTCACTAACCATAGGCTATCAGAAACCATAAACTGAGATGGTAGTACTTTGAAAAGTATCGATTCCTTTTCTCCAAAATGTAAAAAGGCTTTTACATCACCTTTGGTTGCTTTGCTAGATTTATTATCCCAAACAATTTCAATATTTACACTATCATTAAGTGTTTGTGTGGTAAGAGAAAAGTTTTTTAAAGAAACGCTATCTAAAATAGCAATCTTATCACAATTACTTGTAGTTTCTAATTTCTGATTATTTGTAAGTGCACTTGTTTTCAGATTAATAAAATCAATTCCTTTATAAGTGATTTTACTAAAGTTACTAGCAAGGGTTATATTATTTTTGTTGCTATTAAATGAGCCTTGCACAAGTGATTTAGGCGCTATTTTTAAATCAGGTATAAAAAGTTTTGTAACAGGATCTGTTTTTTTGAATAAAATCTTATAGTCGAAATTTTGTGATAGAAGAGTGTTTGTTGTTGTAAAATAGTTGGGTAGATAGTTAGATAAGATATTTTCTACTGATTTTGGAAGCTCCAATATTTTGAAATTTCCTTTGATGCTTGCATCTGCAAAATCAGAAAATAATTTTATTGATTTTTCCTTTCCTTCTTCTTCAGAAATAAGGTTGAATACACTTAGTTTATATTTTTCGTTATCTTGTTCATAAATTGTATTGTCAAAATTTATCTGACCAATTAAGTTATCAATATTATTTCCTACAACATTGATGATTACTTGTGTTGATAGGTTTGTTTTTTTGTTTGTTTTTACAAAATGCAGTGCGCCTAAGTCGGCTCTGTTTAAGGTAGTAATAAAATCGAGTGTAGGAAGTTTGGTGTTGAAATCTATTTTTCCAATAAAATCAAAATCAATATTGTCGTCTTGAACATTTAATTTCCCATTAAAAACTTGTTTAGCAATATTTCCTTCAATCGCAACATTTTTATAGTTATAATCATTAAAATCTAAGCTATTTATTTTTCCTACAAGTTTTGCTTTTAATTCTTCTATTGTAAATCCTTCGCCATCAATTGTTGCATCAATTGTTGCTTTTCCAAGCAAAGGAGCACCTAAAAACTTACCAAAATTAAATTGTGTTGATTTTAGTTTTCCTTTATATGCCTCTTTGTTCAAATCATAATCATGGCGCACAGCAATGTCCGTTGATATTGTTCCTAATGCAGTATTAAAACTTCCATAAGAATAAAAATCATTGAATAAACCTGTGAAATTTCCTTTGTAAGTAATGTCTCCCAGATATGCTATATTTTTGGGCACCGATAACTTTTTGTGTTCTTGAAATGGAGGAATTGGAATTTGGGTTAAGTCATAATAATTTGTTGTAAGCTTTGTAATATTAAGTCGAATTAGTGTTTCATCAATTTGTGGTAAACCCGTTAAAGTAACATCGCCCATAAAATGGGTTTTGGTACCGAGTGTGATATCCATTTCTTTTCCTCTTAAATCATCAATTTTTCCACTTATTTTCCCTGTAATATCAAGTCGTTCATAAATACCGTATAAAGCGGGAGCAAAGTAGGCAATATCACTCATCTCTAGTTGAGAATGTTCAAAATCTGCTTTGATTTTTACTTTATGAATAAAATCCAGATAATCACGGTAGGATTTATAATTGAAAGTTAAATCGGTTTTAATATCACTTTCTGGTGTCTTTAATTTTAATTCATCAAGTTGTAACCCAATAGGAGATATTCTTACATAGGAACTCAAATTTTTAATTACAAATCCACTTTTTTCTTTTGCCGCTAAATAATCAATGGTAGCAAGTATGGTATCTTGTTCTATTTGAACATCAGAAAATCTTCCATTTATGGCAGATGCACGTAAATCAAAAAAATTAATTCCTTTTGTGATAAGTGTATCGTGTTCGTTTTTATAAGAAAAATCAACATTTACACAAATAACTTCTTTTATGCTAAATAACCAAGGTTCTTTCTTCTTATGTTTGGTAGTATCTCCATCATCAAAAGCATCAATAATGAATTGCATATTAAAATCATCGTCAGCGGCATATTTTATAATTTTTGACTTTGCTCCTAATAAGCCGACATTTTTAATTTCAATGATTCGTTTTTGATTATCAATTGTTCCAATACCAAGGTTTACCTTTTTCGCATAAAAAAGTGTGTCTTTATGTAAATCTTGTATATAAACATCATTTGCAACTATACGTTTGTAAAATGATAATTCAATACTTCCAATTTCAACTGTGGTATTTAATTTTTTAGAAAGGTATTCTGCCGTTTGGTGAGCAATATAATTTTGAACACTGCTCATTTGTAGTAATAAAAATAGCAGAACAACAATAAGTACTATTGTTGCTACAATCCGAAATAATATATCCGCTATTTTTTTAATACCTTTACCTAAGTTTAAAACCGCCTTTTACTGTTAGGCACGAAGTTAATGAATATGCTTAAATCTACCATTATTTTAGGAATTGAATCATCATGTGATGAAACCTCTGCTGCCGTGTTAGTTGATGGCAAAATACTTGCCAATATTATTGCCAATCAAGATGTACATAAACTATATGGTGGAGTAGTGCCAGAGCTTGCTTCTAGAGCACATCAACAAAATATAGTTCCTGTAGTAGATGCAGCAATAAAAAAAGCTGGAATTTCAAAAAATGATTTGTCTGCAGTTGCTTTTACTCGAGGACCTGGATTAATTGGTTCATTACTCGTAGGAACATCTTTCGCTAAAGCTTTTGCTATGGCTTTGGATGTGCCATTAATTGAAGTAAACCACATGCAAGGTCATATTTTAGCACATTTTATTGATGATGCCAGCCAACAGAAACCTGAATTCCCTTTTATTTGTCTTACTGTTTCGGGTGGACACACACAAGTTGTATTGGTAAAGAATTATTTTGATATGGAAATTTTAGGGGAAACCATTGATGATGCTGCTGGAGAAGCTTTTGACAAAGCAGCCAAAATCATGAATTTACCTTATCCTGGCGGACCGCTGATTGATAAATATGCAAAAGAAGGTAATCCTTTAATGTTTAAATTTACTAAACCGCAAATCCCTGATTTGAATTTTAGTTTTAGCGGATTAAAAACACAATTCATAAATTTTATAAATAACGAGTCGGCTAAAAATGCTGATTTTGTAGAACAAAACAAGGTGGATATTTGCGCTTCTATTCAACATACCATTATTGAAATATTGATGGACAAATTAAAAAAGGCAGTAGAAAAAACAGGAGTAAGCCAAATTGCTATTGCTGGAGGTGTTTCTGCTAATTCTGGACTAAGAAACAGGTTAATGGAAGAACAAACAAACTTGAATTGGAAGGTTTTTATTCCTAAATTTGAGTATTGTACAGATAATGCCGCCATGATTGCAATAACGGGCTATTATAAATTTTTGCAAAATGAATTTGCAGAACAAAATACAACTCCAATGGCAAGATATAAGCTTTAAAATGAAAATGCTTCGTTTGATATTAGTTGCTTTTACTATTGTTGTTTTTGTCTATACAACAAATGCAACTGAATTAGTTACAAGTGATACCATTATTGAAGTTAAAGCTTTACCAAAAAGAAAAAAACCTTACCCTTATCAACCTGTTGTTTTAAAAACAAGCCCTACTGCTTTGTTTGCGGGCGGTATATTCCCTTTAACATCAGAATATAGATTAACGATTGAAATGGCAAGTAGCAGAACACAATCTGAACAACTATCTATTTCATTGATTCAAAAAAATATTTTCTTTTATTTATTTGAGCGTACACAAGGAACTTCTACCAATAGAACATTTAAAGTTAGTGGCTGGCGATTGCAATATGCTCATAAGTTTTATTTGGTAAACCGAAATCATTACGCTCCGTATGGCTTTTATGTAGCACCATTGGTTAGTTATACAAATGCCCAAGTATCATACGGTTTGAGCAGGTATTATTCTCAAACGTATTGGGATTTTAATCATTTTAACTTAGATTTAACAATTGGTGTACAAATGGGAAAAGTAAACCGATTAACATTAGAAATATACGCAGGTGCTGGCTATAAAAAAAATACAGTTTATTATCATTCCAACACATTTAAAGTAACGCCATTTGATACATCCGATTTTGGAGAATTTTACAATTCGAATGTGCATCTGCTTTTTGGAATTAATATTGGTTGGTCGAAATAATTGCTGACAATTATCATTGTTGCAAACCAATAGCTTTTTTATTATTGTGGCATGAAATTTTTCTTTTTTATTCTAATTCTTTTTTTCTTTTCATGCAATTCATGGAAACATAGCGATTCATTTACTTATGAAGAAATGGATTGCGAACATTATAAACAACAATTGGAATTAAATTCTGATTTAATAATAGTGGATGTGCGAACAGAAAAAGAGTATAAAAAAAGCCATATCAAAAATGCTATAAATATTAGTTATTTTGGTGGTAACATAAAAAAATATATTGATACATTGGATAAAAATAAAACTGTTTTTATTTATTGCCAAACGCAACACAGGAGCCCTATTACAGCAAAAATAATGAAGAAAAAAGGGTTTAAGAAAGTAATTGACCTAAAAGGAGGCTTTGTAAAATGGAAAGTTAAAGATTGGGATAATTAAATCGCAAAAAAAGGAGTTGGATAGCAATAAAAAAACGCTTCTAATTTAGAAGCGTTTTTCAAAATCATTTTGTGGCTAAAAATTATTTTTTTGCATCTGCTAAAAATTGAGCTAAGCCGCTATCTGTTAATGGATGTTTTAATAGTGCAGTAATTGCACTTAAAGGGCAAGTTGCTACATCAGCACCAATCATTGCACAGTTAATAATATGCATTGGATGGCGTACACTTGCTGCTAATATTTGTGTTTCGTACCCAAAATTATCATAGATAGTTCTGATGTCTTCAATCAAACGTAATCCATCAGTAGAAACATCATCTAATCTACCAATGAAAGGTGAAACATACGTTGCTCCAGCTTTTGCTGCTAATAAGGCTTGTCCGACAGAAAAAACCAATGTACAATTTGTTCTAATTCCTTTTCCTGTAAAATATTTTATTGCTTTTACACCATCTTTTATCATGGGAACTTTTACCACAATTTGTTTGTGTAGTTTTGCCAAAGCTTCTCCTTCTTTTATTATACCATCGTAATCTGTTGCTATTACTTCTGCACTTACATCACCAGTAACAATATTGCAGATATCAACATAGTGTTTCAAAATATTTGCATCTCCTTTAATGCCTTCTTTCGCCATTAAGGATGGATTGGTGGTAACTCCATCTAATACGCCAAGGTTTTGTGCTTCTTTAATTTGTTCCAGATTTGCTGTGTCAATAAAAAATTTCATGTGTTTGTTTTTAGGTTAAATATATTCGACAACAAAAATAAAATATCGCAGAACATACTCACTGTATTGTGGAAAAGTTGTAATAAGTTGGCAATTAATTGAATAATTAGCTAATGAGATGATTAGATAATTAATAATACCGATACGGAATGTAAGCTCCCCAAAAATTAGGACTATTTGTTTAGTGTCGTCATTTTAAAATGGTGCATAACTTCTATACATCATTAATTTTTTTGTGGTAATATTGTATTTTTTGCAATATTAGCTTAGTTTTTTTGTTTTTATTTTACTTAAAATCAAAGGTAATTTAAAATTTATTTACTCAAAATTTTAAATTCAGTTCTTCTGTTTAATTGTCTTCCTTCATCATTATCGTTAGTAGCAATAGGTTGTTCTTCTCCATAGCCCATAGATGTCAATCTGTTTCCTGCTATTCCTTTGCTTACTAAATAATCTACCACGGCTTTTGCACGGTTATCAGATAATTTTTTGTTGTAGTCGTCAGCTCCTTTAGAATCGGTATGTCCGCCAATTTCAATTTTTAATGTTGGTACATCTTGTAATAATTTTGTTAAACGTTCCAATTCGTTTGTTGATTCTGGTCGTAAGGTTGCTTTATCGAAATCAAAGAAAATATTTTTCAAAATAATTTTACTACCCACAGCAACATTTTTTAATTCTACATCTTTTGTTACTTCTTGAAATGCTGCAGTATTTGGTATGTCAAAGTTTTCGGAATGAAACAAATAGCCTTCTTTTTTTACTGCAATACCATAATTTCTACCAGCAGGTAATGAAACTAAATAACGTCCAGTAGAACTATTAGAAGTAAAACTTGCAATTATTTCATTTTTTACGTTGTCAATTAATTCAACAGTTGCTTCTAAAGGTTTTTTAGTTAAAGCATCGGTTATAGTTCCTTTTAAAATAGTTAATTGTGCTTCTTTAATTTGTAGGGTAGGGGCAATTACTGTTTCTTTTACAGGTGCTGCAAGACTCGCTAATAAATTATCTTCGTTGTTCATAATCATTGGTTTTTCGGGGCCAAGGAAAGTAACTAAATAAATATCTTTTTCGCCATAACCATTTCCGTTGAAAGATGCATAATAACCGTGTTTACCACTTGCAGATACCACAAAGAACACATCATCATCAGGAGTATTTACAGGGTAACCTAAATTTTCTGGTGTGCTCCATGTTTTTGTAGCTGCATCATAAACAGATTTAAAAATATCGTAGCCACCCATTGTTTTGTGTCCTTGTGAACTAAAATAAATTGTTTTGCCGTCAGGGTGAATAAAAATACCTTCTTCGCCCCATTGTGTATTAATAGTTGGTCCAAGGTTTTCAGCTTTTCCCCATCGCCCTTTTTCATCTTTGGTACTCATGTATATATCTCTATCGCCTAACCCATCAGGGCGGTTACTTACAAAAAACATTCTTTTTCCGTCAGATGCTAATGATGCTGAAGATTCGTGATAATCGGTATTTACATTTTTATTTAATCGTTCTGGTTTGCTCCAAGCATCTCCTTTTAAATCGCATTGAAAAACATTTCCGTTTCCTTTTTCATCAATGTAAATTAAAAGCGTTTGTCCATCAGGCGATAAACCCATTGTTGCATCATGTCCTTCTGTATTTATTGGTTTTCCAACATTAACAGCTTGTGTCCATTTTCCATTTTTATTGTAAGAAACATAAATATCTTCAAAAGGTTCATTTAAAGATTCATCTACTTTACCGCCTGTTGTTCCTGGTCTGCGAGAAGTAAACATTAAAACAGATTCATCGGCTGAAATAACTGGTCCATACTCAGGATATGCTGAATTGATTTCAGGTCCTACATTATCAATAAATACACGGATTGGATTTTTTACTAACTCTTTTCCAGTAATACATTCTTGAATTTTTTTATTTACTTCGTCAATCAAATCTTTAAATTCTTTTACGCTTAATGTTCCTTGAAATTTTTTGTATTCCAGTATTGCTTTGTCCCATTGCATATCCAAATGGTAAGCTTTTCCAAGAACAAAATGTATTTGAGGATCAACATTAGCATCCAGTTGTATGGCTTTTTCTAAAAAAGGAAGGGCTTTTAATTTAAAACTTGAAAATAAATAACATTTACCAATTTTATAATTTAGTTGAGCATTGTTAGGGTTAAATTTATTTGCTGGGATATAAAAATCCAACGCTTGACGATAGAATACAGAACCTTCCGCAAAAAGTTTATCACCTTGTTCTAAATTTTTCTTTGCTTCTTTTAAGCCGTCTTTATCATCTTTAAAATTTTCTTTTGTAAATTCTTTGTTTTGTGCAAATGAATTTATTGCAAACAAAATAGATAGTATAGTTAGTATTTTTTTCATATTCAATTTCTTTTTTTTGTTTGTAGAACTATTTGCAATCTCCAATATAATTTTTTGCTGATTCAACACCATATTCAAGTGCTTTTTTCCAATCTTCGCAAGCTCCAATATTATCTCTTAGCATTTCTTTTGCAATTCCTCTGTTCATATAAGCATAACCATAATCATTTACTAATTGAATAGCCTTGGTACAATCATCAACAGCTCCTTTGTAATCTTTTAATTTATATTTAGCAGATGCTCTGTTGTTATATGCAAAAGCATAATCTTTTTTTAATTCGATGGCTTTTGTAAAATCTTCAATTGCCCCTTTGTAATCTCCTGCATCTACTTTTGCACTTCCTCTGTTGTTATATGCAGCATAATAATCTTTTTTCATTTTAATAGCTTCGGTGTAATCATTTATCGCACCTTTAAAATCGCCTTTTTTACGTTTTGCACTTGCAATATTATTGTAGGTAAAAGCCATTTCTGAATTTGCTACTAATGCTTTATTGTAATCGTTTATTGCACCATCAATATCATCCAACTGACGTTTTGCACTTCCTCTATCATTATAGGCATAAGCATAATCGGGTTTTACTTTAATTGCGGATGTAAAATCTTCGATAGCTCCTTTATAATCCTTGTTCTCAAATTTTATTCCTCCACGATAATAATAAGCTTGAGCATAATCACTTTTTATTTCAATTGTTTTTGTATAATCAGCATTTGCAGCTTCTTTTTTACCTAAAGCATAATTAGCTTGTCCTCTGCTGAAATAACTATCAGGTGATTGTGAAATAGAAAGCGCTTTATCAAAATCAGCAATAGCTCCATTGTAATCTTTCATTTCATATTTAGTAGCACCTCGGTTATAGTATGCTCTTTCAAAATCAGGCTTAGCGTTAATTGCTTGATTAAAATTAATTAATGCTCCTTGAAAATTTTTTGTTTTAAAATCTTCAATACCTGCATTGTAAAATTTTTCGGCATCTTGAGAACCATCATCTAAAATTTTTGCTTTAATGATAGTGTCGGTCTGAGCGGTTAAAATAACTGGTGCTGAAGCACAAAGACTTATAAATAAAATAGCTTTTAATTTCATATTGTTTTATTTTATAAGGTTAAAAATAGAAATATTTTTTGGGTAAACCAAAGACTAAATTAATTGAAAATAAATAAAAGGAGATTATACCAATCTGATTTAGGGTTTAAATCTTACAAAGGTAAATGCCGATTGGAAAAGAAGTTTGATTCAATGTAGTAAAAGGAAAATAGACCATTACTTATTTCACATCGGTATTAGGTAATGCTAATCAACAATCAGCTGTACCCACGAATCTTTGATACCTGCTGATTGAAGTTCTTTTGCTTTTTTAATAGCATCCTCTTTGTTCATGTATTTTCCAATAAAAATGTAATTATACTTTTTGGGTTCAAAAAATATAATTTTTGGTTGAAAGCCTTTATCCATAAATCTTTTTGCTTCAGCTTGAGCTAAATCTTTATAATAGAATGTACCAACTACCACATAAAATGCTGGTTCTGGATTTTTATTTTTTTCATCCGTAAAGTCTTTTGATTCATTAGATACAAACCAAACTCCACTATCTAAAACTTTTGAATTATTGTTTTGAACAGCCTCTGTGTTTTGATTTTGATTGGTTGCTTGGTTATTAGAATTATTATTTGCTCCTTGATTATTTGTAGTTTGATTACTATTGATTGTTTGTTGTTGTTGTTGTTCAAGCTTCTTAGAAAGTTCATTTATTTTTTCGTTACTAAGTTGAACTTGTTTTTGCAAGCTATCCATTCGTTTTACATATTCTTCGTTTTCTAATTTGTGGGCTTCTTGTTTTTCTTCTTCTACAACAACTGGTTCTGAATTAGATTTTTTGTTTTTGCCAAATTTAAAATTTACCATTAATTCATGGCTTGTTCCTGCATACTTAGAAATGCTTCCTATTATAAAATCATAGGAGTATCCGAGATACAACTGTTTGTGAATACAAAAACCAACATTTGCTCCAACAGCATAATCGCTTTTGTATGTTGCCCCAATCCAAAATTTATTTTGCCAATCAAAATTTATATTTCCATCGTACTGAAATGGAGTATTCGGAACAAATCGAACCAATGCAAGTGGTGTAACAGAAATGCCTTTTTCTTCAGAAATAAAAATTTTATATTTTAACGAACCCATATAATGTCTTACTTGAGAATAGTAAGAGCGAATATTTGAATTATCAACATAGTTCACTTTGTTTCCAATTAATTGAGGAACAGCTGCTCCGAATTGTAAATTTTTCCATACAAAACCTAATCCTGCATTGGCATCAAATGTTGTTTTTTGTTCGTTGGATGAAAATAGAGTAGGGTCATTATTGTTTTCTACCAGCGCATTGTTGAAATTTATTTGTTGATTAACCACGCCTGCGGATGCTCCAAGCAGAAGGTGTGTTTCATCATTTATTTTTAATTTATAAGAATAAAATAAATTCCCAGATGTTCTGTTTGTTAAACCTTTTTTGTCGCTGATAACGGATGCTCCTAAACCTGCTTTGTTTTCTAAAATTGTTCCATCTAAGGTTAAGATATTTAGTTGTGGTGCATTTCTAAAATCAGTCCATTGTGAGCGACTTATAACCATTATGTTTGTAGCATCATCAGTCCCTGTAAAGGCAGGGTTGTAAATCATTGGTTTGTAAAAATAATGGCTATACATGCCCACTTGCTGTGCATTTAGTCGAACAGAAATTAAAACAAACAATAATATGATGTATTTATTTCTCATTATTTATTTCTTAAAATATCAAGTGAGCCCTTTATTATTTTATCAAAATTTTCAAACTTAACCACATAAAAGTAAGTGCCGTCAGGCAATTCCGAGCCATTGTATGTACCGTTCCAATCGTTTGTATATCCTTTTTTAGTATAAACTTGGTTGCCATATATGTTGTAAACAAACACCTCATTTTCAGGAAAATTTAAAATATCTTGTAAATACCAAAAATCATTTATTCCATCTCCGTTTGGTGTAAATAAATTTGAAATCATTCCATTGTAATTAGGCTGATTTACAGTTATAATCACATTATCTGTAACTACACATCCATCAATGTCTGTAATTGTTAATGTATAAACTGTTGTTGTTTGAGGTGATGCTATTGGATTTAAAATATTGGAGTTAGATAGGGTAGAAGCAGGGCTCCAAATTATACTTATACCAATTCCTGAACCATTTAATGTGAGTGTTTGTCCTTGAGTAATGGTTGTATCGTTTCCTGCACTTATTATATTTTGTGCTAACACAGTAATGATAACAGTATTTGTGGTATCTATGTTACACAAACCGCTTTGTACAACTGCACTGTATTGTGTAGTTTGTATTAATCCTGAATAAATTAATGTAGTGGATGTGTTTGTAATCGTATTCCATGTAATTCCTCCATCTGTAGATGATAACCAATACAAAACATTACCAACATTTCCGGTTAATAAAATGGAATCGTTGTTTGTTTGATAGCAAACTGTAGCATTTGAATTTATTGTGCCTGCTACTGTTTGAGGAAAAACGTAAACAATTTCGATATTAGAAGTAACAGAAGGGCAGGCTCCATTTTGAACTGTAACTAAATACATGGTTGTTGAAGTTAAGCCTGTATAATTTTGTGTTGTTGTTGTATTACTTATTGCTCCCCATGTTGCACCGCTATCAACAGAAATTTGCCAGCCAGTAACATTTCCTGTGTTGCCTGTTAAATTTAGAACTCCAGTTGCGGGTGTTCCACAAAAAATTCCGCCACCGCTTAAAGTACCTGCTATGGATGGTGTGCTAACATCAATAATTGCATATGATGATGTATCAGGAGGACAAGTACCACTTTGAACAATTACTTGGTACCAAGTGGTTTGAGAAAGATTTAAATAATTTTGAGTTGATGTGGTGTTGGCAATAGCTGTCCAAGTAGCTCCAGAATTAGTAGATGATAGCCATTCTGTAATGTTTCCGGTGTTTCCACTTAAAACTACTGAACCTAAATTTGAAGTGGAACACACGCTGGTTGCTCCGCTTAAAGTTCCTGCAACAGAAGCAGGATAAATCGTAAATATTGCCTGAGATGATGTGTCTGAAGGACACATTGGTCCGTTTTGTACTACTACTTGATAAATTGTAGCTTGAGTTATATTTGTATAGTTTTCAGTTGTAGTAGTGTTTGCAATAGTATTCCATGTTGCTCCACTATCTATTGATGAAAGCCAATAAAGCACATTGCCGTTATTTCCAGTTAAGTTAAGTGAACCAGGTCCAGAACTTACACAAAAATTTCCGCCACCAGACAAAGTTCCACCAATACTTGGAAGATAAATGGTAACACAAACAATGGTAGATGTATCAGGAGGAAAAGCTCCATTTTGTACGATTGCTCGGTAACAGGTTGTTTGTGCTAAATTAAAATAGCTTTGGTTGGGAGTTGTATTAGTATTGCTTGCCCATGTTACTCCACCATCGGTGGATGATTGCCAAAATTGTATAGAGCCAACAAATCCTGTAACACTAACAAAACCAGAGTTGGTTGCAGAACAATAGGTAGCTCCACCCGATGTTGTTCCGCCAACAGATTGTGCTTTTGTTTTTAAAAAAACAAAACTTAAAATTAAAATGATAATTATTTTATTAAAACGAAAAGCCATCACACTAGTAGAATTTACTGCAAATTTAGAATTATTTATCTATTTTGTTTTTAATATTTTCTATTAAAACTTAGGACAAGGGACAAGAAGTCTTTTTCTCCTTTTCTTTTTTACTTCACAAAATTGGTAGGATATAGTTAGTTCATGTGCTCCTTTTGTTGCATAAGTCAATTTAGAAATTGTCATATCATAGCTATATCCGATATGATACTTATCTGCTTGAACACCAACAATTATTGCAATTGCATCGTTGTTTGAGTAGCCTGGTTTGTAGGCTTTTAATGCTGGTATTCCTCTGTACCATAAACCTAAATTAAAAATATAACGGGTGTAATATGTTCCAATATCAACTTGGTCAAATTGTTCTTGTCCTCTATAATTAAAAACAAATGAAACTGATGTTTGATTAGTAGGCTCTTTTTTATCATTATTTATAACATATTTGTATCCTCCGTGTATAGAATATTTAACAGGTAGTCGAGCTTCCTTTAGGTCAAATAATGATTCGTTTGGTCTATTCAAATGAAAAAAAGAAGAGCCAATCCAAAAAGATTGAGAATACACTAAAATACCTGCACTTGCATCAAAATATGTTCTTGATTGAGTAGGTGTTTCTATTGTACTAACATTTCCTCCTCGAGCAATTTGGTCGCCAAATACAAGTTTATTAAAATTTATACTTCTAATTCCAATTCCTGGTTGAGCTCCCACTCGTAATGATATTTTTCGATTTAAACTTGTTTCGTAAGCAATTTGTGGATTTATAATTGTAGTTTTTAATTCACCTGAGCCAGCTACATCATTTCCAAACAGCAAACCAACACCAAGTTTATAGGATGGCAAATAATGGTCAAAAGAAACTAAGTAGCTCCTGTATGCATTTGAAACGCCCATCCATTGAGTTCTATAAGTAGCAGAAACTCTAGAGCAAACATTTGTTCCAACAAAAGCAGGATTCAAATATTGAGCTGAAGCATAAAATTGAGTGAAATGCATATCCTGCGCATCTATTTTTAAAAAGCAGAGAACCAATGACGCTATAAATACTATTTTTTTCATTGCTCTGTTTTTTTAAGTTTGAATACTAAATCATTTTCATCCTTAAAAAGAATATTATTACTGTACACACTATATCCTTTCGATTCAATCATAATTTTAAATTCACTAGTATTTTTTGAAATAACTAAAATTTTTCCAGTGTTTTTATTTGATTTATAAACACCATGAACTGTTTTTTTTGTTAGGTCAATTAATGTAACATCCACATTTTTTATTGTTGAATCATTTTGATCAACAACATGGATATTATAAACATTATATAAGCTGTTTTCATTAGGAAAAGTAACACTATAAATATCTTGCAAACCTATGCCGCCATTTCTATCCGATGAAAAATAACCCATATTTGCATTGGTGTTCATTACAAAAAATATATCATCGTCAGCCGTATTTATTGGGCAACCCAGATTTTCGGGTGGTGTAAAATCAGAATACTCATTAAAATTAGATTTAAAAACATCATATCCACCCATATTCAAATGTCCTTCAGAGCTAAAATACAAAGTCTTACCTAATGGATGAATAAAAGGTGCATCTTCATTATATTCGGTATTAATGGTAGGTCCGAGGTTTTTTGCTTCGCTCCATTCGCCAGTGGGTGTTTTTTTTATCATGTATAAATCCATTCCACCATAACCACCTTTTCGATTACTGGAAAAAATTATTATTTCACCATCAGGCGAATAACAAGCGCTTGTTTCTAAATTACCAAGTGAGTTCACTTTATTATCCATTATTTTGGGAGTGGACCATTTATTTTCAATGATATTAGATTCATAAATGCCACCACTATATAAATCTTTGTTTGTTTTATATACTAGCAATTTTTCTCCATCTGCAGAAAGCCCTGTACATGCATCATGTAGGGATGTGTTTACGTTGGTGTCCAATAATTGTGGAGATGTCCATTCATTGTTTTTTTTATATGATATATATATATCTTCAAAATAATCGCCATTAGGGTCTTTGTTTTTCCACACCTCATTTTTTCTTCTTGATGTGAATAATAAAAATGATTCATCCGCTGGAATTAATGGAGAGTATTCCGAAAATTCTGTGTTTATATTTTCACCTAAATTTGTTATCACAACGGTATTGTCCATTTGCTTTTGTAACTCTTGGGCTGTTTTTGATTTATTGATAAAAAAATTGATTTCGCTTTCTGAATATTCTCCTGCACGATTCATTTTTAAATACATCTTATAATTTTCAATGGCTAATTCATATTTTTCCGAAATATGATTTAGTCGCCCTAAATAGAAATATGTTTCTGGATATCTTTTTAAACTTGTTTTAGAAAAGTAATTAATAGCGTTTTTTCTGAAACGTTTTAATTCAAAATAACATACTCCTATTTTATAATTAAATTCTTCATCTAAAGAATCTTTTTTAAATAATACTAAATAGTAATTGGATGCATTTAAATAATCTCCTGATTCAAATAACAAATCGGCTTTTGCCTTGTCTTTTTTTTCAGCTTTAGTTAATGTTTGAGCATCTCCTTTAAAAATGAAAAAGAAAAAAAGAATATTAAAAATCAATAATTTATATCTATCTAAGTAAAGTAACATCGCCAGTTTTATTAAAAATTCTACCACTATTCAATTTTGCGTATGCTTTCCAGATGTAAACATCCTGTTGGCATAAAACTCCTCTATAATATCCATCCCAACCAAATTTAATATCTGTTGTTTCAAAAATCAATTCTCCCCATCTATTAAAAATTTGAAGTTTAAATTCAGTAACACCTGCAGTATATGGGAAAAATATATCGTTCGTTAAGCTGTTAATATCATAATATCCTCCGCCACCATTTTCGTCTGGTGTAAATACATTTGGAAATACTAAATCTGAACTTGTTGTAATATTAATTTCTGCAGTATCTGAACAACCAAAACTGTTGGTAGCAATTAATTGAACAGGAAATACGCCAACTGCATTATATGAATAATTTGGATTTACGAGAGAAGAAGAACCTCCATCTCCAAAAGTCCAAACATAAGAGTTTGCCCCTACAGATTGATTGGTGCAATATAATATATCAACAGGAATATCTAGTAAAGTGCTGTTTACTGTAAATGCAGCCGTAGGAACAGGGTATGCATCAACATTAAGTGGATTTGTACTGTTATTGTTTGTACACCCTCCAGCAGTTGTTACTGTAACTGTTACAGGATAAGTACCAACATTTGGATACAAATGAGAAGGGTCTTGCAGTGTTGATGTTGTTCCATCTCCGAAAGTCCATAACCAAGAAACAATAGGGTCAGAAGGGTTGCCTGTTATCGAATTGTCATAAAAATTTATGAATGCAGGAATACAAGCACCTGCATCTGATGATGCAATGATTGTTGGTGGTGGATTAAATAATACTTGAACAGAGTCATAAATCGTACTTCCACAAGAATTAGTTACAGTAACAATATATGTAGTTGGTTGAGTTGGTGTAACTACAAATGCTCCAGGACCTGTTCCTAAACCATTATCCCATTGGAAAGTAAGCGGACCCGTATTGCTACCTGTAACTTGGGCATAAATGGTAGATACTTGTCCAGGGCAAATAGGAGAATTTCCGAATGCTGTAACATCTGCTGAGGTTAATAAATAGGAAGTAACTAAAATAGTGTCTTGTGTTCCTGCACATCCATTTTGGTCATAAGCAACAACATAATATGCAGTTGTTCCTATTGGCGGAGTTACTGTAAAGCTCCCTGAGTTAATTGCTACTACAGGCTGCCAAGCATAATAATAATTTCCTGCTCCACCAATAGCAGTAGCGGTTATAGTGGTTGAGCTTCCTGAGCAAATTGTATCATTAGGCCCTCCAGATGTTATTACCTGAGATGGTTGAGTTAATACGGCATTCGCAGTAGCTGTACAACCATTAGCATCTGTTAAGGTAACGCTATAACTTCCTACCGACAAATTATTTGCAAAACTACCAGTTTGTCCATTCGACCAATTAAACGAATAAGGGAAAGTTCCTCCTGATGTATTTAATGATATACTTCCGTTTGTTGAGCCAAAACAAGAAGGATTTACAACTGCCCCTATTGATAAAGCCAATACAGGCGGTTGAGTTATATTTACAGTTATGGAGGTAGAGCAGCTATTGTTATCAGAAACTGTTACCACATAAGAACCTACTGATAAATTACTTATGTTAGGAGAAGTAGAACTATTAAAAGCCCATAAATAGGTGTATCCAGGTGTTCCTCCAGAAGCAACAACACTTGCTGAGCCCGTACTTCCACCATTACAAAGAACATTCCCAATAGAATTTATAGATAAATTTACAGGTGTTGGTTCTGTAATATTTACAGAAGATGTAGATTGACATCCGTTGACATCAACTACCGTTACAGTATAAGTACCTTGTGTAAGACCATTCGCTAAAAGAGAATTTCCACCATAAGGAGACCATGAAATTGTGAACGGTGCAGTACCTAAGGAGATAGAAGCTTGAGCTGTTCCATTGTTTCCACCAAAACAAGAAACATTGCTTGATGAAGCAATAGAAACTATTGGACCTGCTATATTTGTTATTGTTGTACTAGAACTAAACGTACAACCCAGTGCATCAGTAACTAGAAGTGTATAAATACCTTGAGGTAAAGCGGTAGCATTAGCACCAGTCCCACCAGCAGGAGACCAAGCATAAGAAAACGGTCCCGTACCACCACTTACAGCCGAATTAATACTACCATTCGACAATCCACAAGTAGGATTTATAGTAGTAAACG
>JAJNQB010000012.1 GCA_021155045.1 Arcticibacter sp. | reverse complement strand
GTATCAAAAATTTGTTTTGCTTCAGCAACTGTTCCAAATGATTCTTCATCAATAATCATTTCCTTTCCTTTTACATCTCCAATGTATGTAAAATCAACACCAGCCTGCATCATAATTTCAATAAATTTATCTTCATCATCTTTTTTCACAGAAACCACTATTCTGCTTTGTGCTTCTCCAAAAAGAAATGCATCTTTTCTTATATCTTCATCGCATGAAACATCAAAACCTAAACCATTAGGCATGGCGCTTTCTAGTAAGGTTATAAATAAACCACCATCAGCACAGTCATGAGCCGACTGAATAACTTTTTGTTTTATCAATTCTTTTACAGCTTGTTGTACATCATATTCTTCGTCAATATCAAATGCTGGCGCTGGCGAATTTTTTATTTTATGAAATGAATATAAATACTCAGAGCTTGCAATATCATTTTTTGATGAACCAATTAAATAAATTGAATCCCCTTCGTTTTTAAAATTCAAAGTCATTCTGTTTGTTTTATCTTTTAATATACCAAGCATACCTATTGTAGGTGTTGGAAAAACAGGTCCTTCGTAAGACGACTGATTGTAAAAACTAACATTACCTCCTGTAACAGGAGTAGAAAATTTAATACATGCTTTACCCATTCCTTTTATGGAACCAACAAATTGCCAATAAACTTCAGGGTTATATGGATTACCAAAATTCAAACAATTAGTAACTGCGCTTGGTTCACCACCACTACAAACAATATTTCGAGCTGCCTCTGAAACAGCAATTGCACAACCCGTTTCTGGGTCAGCGTTTACATAACGTGAATTACAATCTACTTTTAATGCAATCGCTTTGTTTGTTCCTTTTATGTTTACAATAGCTGCATCAGAAGGAGCGTTGGTACTCATATTTGCTGTTCCTACCATTGAATCGTATTGATTGTAAACCCATTGTTTAGAAGCAATATTTGGATGAGAAATTAAATGCTTTACAACCGCTTTTAAATCTTTTGGTTCTGCAACAGTATCAATATTAAATTTTTTATTTTCTGCAAAATAGGCTGGCTCTTTAAATTCTCTTTTATAGATTGGCGCTCCACCACCTAATACCAAAGATTCAGCAGGAACATCAGCAACCAATTCGCCTTTTACATAATATTTTAAGCGTTTTGTATCGGTAACAACACCAATAATTTCGCAATTCAAATCCCATTTTGCAAAAACTGCTTCTACATCTTTTTCACGCCCCTTTTGAACAACAATCAACATGCGCTCTTGAGATTCAGACAAAAGAATTTCCCAAGCCTGCATATTTTCTTGACGTGTTGGAACTTTATCCAACCAAATATCCATTCCATGCTCTCCTTTTGCACTCATTTCAGAAGTAGAACACGTAATACCTGCAGCACCCATATCTTGCATACCAATAACAGCATTTGTTTGAATAACTTCTAATGATGCTTCTAATAACAATTTTTCTTGAAATGGGTCACCAACTTGTACAGCAGGTAAATCTTTTGCAGAATCTTCTGTAATATCTTTTGATGCAAATGCAGCACCGTGAATACCATCTTTTCCTGTTGCTGAACCTACAATATAAACTGGATTGCCAACACCGTAAGATGTTGCAGAAACTGTTTCGCCTGCCTTTACAATACCTGCACTAAATGCATTTACCAAAGGATTTACATTATAACATTCGTCAAAAAAAACTTCACCACCAACCGTAGGAATACCAAATGCATTACCATAATCACCAATTCCTTTAACAACACCTTTTACCAACCATTTTGTTTTTTCTAATTTAATATCACCAAAACGCAATGAATTTAATTGAGCTATCGGGCGTGCTCCCATTGTAAAAATATCACGATTAATCCCTCCAACACCAGTAGCAGCACCTTGGTATGGCTCTAATGCGCTTGGATGATTATGTGATTCAATTTTAAATGCACAACCTAAACCATCGCCAATATCAACCAAGCCTGCATTTTCTTCTCCTGCTTTTGCCAACATGTGCGGACCTTCTTTAGGTAATGTTTTTAACCAAGTAATCGAATTTTTATATGAACAATGTTCACTCCACATAACAGAATAAATGCTCAATTCAACAAAATTTGGAGTACGTCCTAAAACCTCTTTTATTTTTTCAAACTCTTCTGGTAACAAACCTAATTCTTTTGCTGTTTCAATAGTAGTTAATTGCTCGGTAGTGGTTGACATATTTTTGATTGTATTATTATATAGATTGATTGTTTTATTATTTTGAGAAGTCAAATTTACGCAAAACCACAGTTTTAGAATGTATATTTTATTTTGAGTTTTCAACAAATTCAGCAATTAAAAACATATAATTATGTCTTACCAAACCAAATAAAATATATAAATTTGAGGTTGAGTTAATGAAGAAACAAAGATATTGGTTCAGAAAAACAAAAAACAATGAGCGTAAAACAAAGAACATTAAAAAAAGCAGTTAATATTTCAGGCGTTGGTTTGCATACAGGAAAGCAAGTTAATTTAACATTTGTTCCTGCATCCGAAAACCACGGCTATAAATTTCAACGTGTAGATATTTCAGGCAACCCAATTATTGATGCCGATGTAGATAACGTAGTAGATACATCAAGAGGAACTACTTTAGAACAAAATGGAGTAAAAGTTCATACAACAGAACATGTTTTGGCGGCTTTAGTTGGACTGGAAATTGACAATTGCTTGATTCAATTAGACGGACCAGAAATGCCAATAATGGATGGTAGCTCTATGCCTTTTATTAAAGTTTTGGAAGAAGCAGGAGCTGTTGAACAAAATGCCGAACGCGAATATTTTGTATTAACAGAAAACTTAACCTACGAAGACCCAATCAAAAAAGTAGAAATGCTTGCTGTGCCTCAAGATGAATACAGAACAACTGTTATGGTTGATTATAATTCTGATGTTTTAGGAACACAACACGCTTCCATGTATCACATAGGAGAATTTAAAACAGATATCGCCATGTGTCGCACATTTGTTTTTTTACATGAGTTAGAAGCGTTACTGGCACATAACTTAATAAAAGGTGGCGATATGAATAATGCAATCGTTCTTGTAGATAAAGAAGTTGCTCCCGAAAAAATTGCACACCTAAAAAAAGTATTTAATAAAGAAGATGTAGAAGTAAAAGGCAAAGGCGTTTTAAACAACACCACTCTTCATTACTTTAACGAACCCGCTCGCCATAAACTACTAGATATTGTTGGTGATTTGGCATTGGTGGGCGTTCCATTAAAAATGCATGTTTTAGCTGCTCGCCCAGGTCACGCAGGAAATATTGCATTTGCAAAAAAAATAAAAGAATTAATTAAAGCCAAAAAGAAAGGCAACAATGTACATTTTGATTTAACCAAAAAACCTATTTATGATATCAATGATATTACTAAAATGCTTCCTCATCGCTACCCATTTTTAATGGTAGATAAAATTATGGAAATGGATTCGGAAAGTATTGTAGGTGTAAAAAATGTAACATTAAATGAACCTTTTTTCCAAGGACACTTCCCTGATAATCCTGTTTTTCCTGGCGTAATGCAAATAGAAGCAATGGCGCAAGTAGGAGGAATTTTTGCCTTGTCTCAAGTTCCTGACCCCGAATATTACAGCACTTATTTCATGAAAATTGATGGTGTAAAATTTAAACAAAAAGTTATCCCAGGCGATACTATTGTTTTTAAATTAAAACTAGAAAGCCCTATTAGAAGAGGATTGGTAAACATGAAAGGGATTGGGTATGTAAATGGGAAAGAAGTTTGTGAGGCCACAATGCTTGCTCAAGTGATTAAAGACAAAGCACCACAAGAAACAAAAACAGCAGCAACCGTATGAGTAATCTAAATTATATACATCCATCCGCTAAAATTGGGAAAGATGTAACCATCTCCCCTTTTGTTTCTATCTATGAAGATGTAGAAATTGGTGATGGAACTTGGATTGGACCAAATGTTACTATTTTTCCTAAAGCAAAAATTGGAAAAAATTGCAAAATATTTCCAGGTGCTGTAATTGCAGCTATACCACAAGATTTAAAATTTAAAGGCGAAGAATCTATTGTAGTTATTGGCGATAACACTTCCATCAGAGAATGTGTTACCGTAAACAGAGGAACAGTAGATAAAATGAAAACAGTAATTGGTAGCAATTGTTTGATTATGGCTTACACACACATTGCGCATGATTGTATTGTTGGCGATAATGTAATAATTGCAAACAGCGTAAACCTTGCCGGACACGTTGATATAGAAGATTGGGTTATTATTGAAGGAGGAACAGGTGTTGGACAATTTGTAAGAATTGGCGCACATTCTTTTATTTCTGGATTAACAGGTGTTCGAAAAAATGTACCTCCGTTTACAAAAGCTGCTCGCGAACCACTACAATACGTTGGAGTAAATTCTGTTGGATTAAGAAGAAGAGGATTTAGCAACGAAAGTATTTTACAAATTGAAGATATTTATAGAACACTGTATGTAAAAGGACATAACGTTACAAATGCACTTGCTATCATTGAACAAGAAGCTCCTGCATCAAAAGAAAAAGAACAAATACTTGATTTCATTCGCAATTCAAAAGATGGAATCATGCGCGGAATTTCATAAAATTTTCGAAATTATTTTTTTGATTACGAAATTTATAAATGAATATACAACTCCAAAACATAGGCAAACGATACAATTACGAATGGATTTTTCGTAATATCAATATTGATTTTACTTCTGACAACAATTATGTAATACTTGGAGCAAATGGCTCTGGTAAATCTACTTTATTGCAAACCATTGCCAGTAGCCTAATTCCATCCGAAGGAAAAATAAACTACAACTTAAATAATACTACCATTAAAGATGAATTAATTTACAAACAACTCAGTTATGCTGCACCGTATATCGAATTGTTTGAAGAATTTACATTAGAAGAATCCATTGAATTTCATGCGAAATTTAAACCTTTTTACGAGCAACTAACTATAAAGGAAATTATTGCAATTACCGAACTTGAAAAATCAAAAAATAAACAAGTAAAATATTTTTCTTCAGGAATGAAACAACGCCTTCGTTTATCCTTAGCCATATTAAGCAATACCCCCTTTTTATTATTGGATGAACCTACATCCAACCTTGATAAAAATGCAGTAGCTTGGTATAAAAAATTGGTAACTGATTTTTCCAAAAATCGTTTGATTGTTGTTGCTTCTAATCAACAGGAATATGAATATGAATTTTGTAATAAAGAAATAATCGTAGAAAATTATAAATAATACCGATACGGAAAATATAATAGTTCAATCCGAAAAAATCGGATGGACTCACAAATTAATAAAACCCATGCGTAATCATTTCGAGTTTGTCGAAAAAGTGTGATAGCCTTCCTAATCGTTCATTGCGAAGGAGGCACGCCCGAAGCAATCTCACCATAAATCAAAAAAATATTCCCTCTATCTTAACTTCCCAATAAAATAATTCCTAATTTCGTAGTGTATTTCCTAATCGAACGATAATCAATTCTTAAAATATATGTTAACTACAACAAAAAAAGTCCACAATTTTAGCGCAGGGCCTGGCATTTTGCCTGCAGAAGTTTTACAACAAGCAGCAGAAGCTTGTATCAATTTCGATAATTTAAACCTTTCCCTACTCGAAATTTCTCACCGCAGTAAAAACTACGAAAAAGTAATGGACGATGCTCGTTCATTGGTAAAAGAACTACTTGGCTTAAATGACAATTACAAAGTTCTTTTTTTAGGAGGAGGAGCAAGTTTACAATTTGCTATGGTTCCTTATAACTTATTAAAAACAGATGGAACTGCCGGATACATAAATACTGGCGTTTGGGCAAACAAAGCAATTAAAGAAGCAAAAATGATTGGCAACACACAAGTGATTGCTTCAAGTGAAGACAAAAAATTTACTTACATCCCCAAAGGATATGACATACCAAACAATTTAGATTATTTACACATTACATCAAACAATACTATTTACGGAACACAAATGAAGGGGTTTCCAAAAACATCTGTTCCATTAGTTTGTGATATGAGTAGCGATATTTTTAGCAGAAAAGTAAATGGAAATGATTTTGCATTGATTTATGCTGGAGCACAAAAAAACATGGGACCCGCAGGAACAACAATGATTGCTGTGGATGAAACACTACTTGGAAAAACAGGACGCAAAATGTTATCCATGTTAGATTACCAAGTACATATAAAAGGCGACAGCATGTACAATACACCTCCTGTATTTCCAATTTATGTAAGTATGCTTACATTAAAATGGTTGAAAGATAACGGTGGTATTTCTTGGATAGAAAAAGTAAACCAACAAAAAGCAGATACGCTTTACAACGAGATTGACCGCAACAGTTTGTTTGTTGGAACCACAGCAAAAGAAGACCGTTCTAATATGAATGTAACTTTTGTGATGCACAAACCAGAATTAGAAGCAGAATTTGATAAGCTTTGCAAAGAAGCCGACCTAAGTGGTTTGCGCGGACACCGTGATGTTGGCGGCTACCGTGCTTCACTTTACAATGCTTTACCTCTAGAAAGTGTAAATGCTTTGGTTGAAGTAATGCAAGCATTTGAAAAGAAATTTGCTTAAAAACAATAGCACAAACAAAAAACTCCTGTTCTATCGAACAGGAGTTTTTTATAAATAGTTTTGCTTAAAAAACTACTCAGCTACAACTTCAAAAGAAATTACACCTTGTACTTCTTTATGAAAACGTACATTAGCAGTATAGCTACCAATAGTTTTCAAGTTTTCAGCATCTACAATATCAATATTTTTTCTATCAATATCATGTCCTAATTTTTTGATTGCTTCAGCCAATTGAACAGATGTTACAGAACCAAATATTTTTCCAGAATCACCTACCTTAGCACCTACTTTTACTACCATATCTTTTAAAGCATTAGCAGTAGTTTCAGCAGCTTTTTTAACTTTTTCTTCCTTAAAAGCACGTTGCTTTAAAGTTTCAGTTAAAACTTTTTTCGATGATTCAGTAGCCATTGCTGCTAATCCTTTAGGGATTAAAAAATTTCTACCGTATCCTGGTTTTACATTTATTACGTCATCCTTGTATCCAAGGTTTTTAACGTCTTGTTTTAAAATTACTTCCATTTTTTTATCTCCTTATTTTAACATGTCAGCAACGTATGGCAATAAACCTAAGTGGCGAGCACGCTTAACGGCTTGCGCAACTTTACGTTGGTATTTTAATGAAGTTCCAGTTAATCTGCGTGGTAAAATTTTACCTTGCTCATTAATAAATTTCAATAAAAAGTTAGGGTCTTTGTAATCAATAAATTTTATTCCGCTTTTTTTGAAACGGCAATATTTTTTCTTTTTCACATCCACTGTTGGAGGTGTTAAGTATCTTATTTCTGAATTATCAGCCATTTTTTTAGTTTTTAAAATTAAACAACAATTATGCTTTTACTTTGCTTCTACGTTTTATACTGTATGCTACGGCATGTTTGTCCATTGCAACAGTTAAAAATCTTAGTAAACGCTCATCACGTTTGTAAGCAATTTCTAAATCAGCAACAACTTTGCCGTCACCTTGAAATTCAATCAAATGGTAAAAGCCTGTTGTTTTCTTTTGTATTGGATACTGTAATTTGCGTAAGCCCCAAGAGTCTTCGTGCACAATTTTACAGCCATTGTCTGCAAGTATCTTTTTGTACTTGCTTACCGTCTCCTTTGCCTGTTCATCAGACAAAACGGGAGTCATAATGAAAACGGTTTCATAATTTTTTGACATTGTCTTGTGTTTTTGTTGATTAATAAATTATTTTTTTGTTCACCTTTTAATTCAAAAAGGGACGCAAAGATACATTTTTTTTGTTTTTAGGCAAATAAATTTCAAGCTTCTGTATATAAAAAGCTTAGCACTTAAAATGTCATAACTTTTTAACATAATAAAAAAGTTAGGTTTTTAATACTTATTTTTGTCCCAATCAGTATGGAAGATTTTGTAGTATCAGCTCGTAAGTACCGCCCCGCAACGTTCGACACCGTTGTTGGCCAAGCACATATTACCGATACACTTAAAAATGCCATCAAAAACAATCATTTAGCACAAGCATTTTTATTTTGCGGACCAAGAGGTGTTGGAAAAACTACCTGCGCTCGTATCCTTGCAAAAACAATCAATTGCCAAAACAGATCAGAAAACATTGAAGCTTGTAATCAATGTGATTCTTGTACTTCATTCAATAGCGGCCAATCTTTAAATGTTTACGAACTAGATGCTGCGTCAAACAACTCTGTTGATGATATCAGAGCATTAGTAGATCAAGTTAGATACGCACCTCAACATGGGAAATACAAAGTATATATCATCGATGAGGTTCACATGCTTTCTGCGGGCGCTTTTAATGCCTTCTTAAAAACATTAGAAGAGCCTCCTAAACATGCTATCTTTATTTTAGCTACTACTGAAAAACACAAAATTATACCTACTATACTTTCTCGTTGTCAAATATTCGATTTTAACAGAATTCAAATACACGACATTGCAAATCATTTAGCATACATTGCAAAAAGCGAAAATGTAACTGCAGAACCTGAAGCATTACACATCATTGCACAAAAAGCAGATGGAGCATTAAGAGATGCGTGTTCAATTTTTGATCAAATTGTAAGTTTTGCAGGCAACACTGTTACTTACAAAGCTGTAATCGATAACTTAAACATTCTTGATTACGATTATTATTTCAACGTTACAGATGCAGTTTTAAATGCTAATATTCCTGAATCCCTTTTAATTTTCAATGACATTCTAAATAACGGCTTTGATGGACATAATTTTATTGATGGAATTTCTGGTCATTTCAGAAACTTATTGGTAGGAAAAGATACCCAAACAATTGATTTGTTAGAAGTAAGTCCGAACATAAAAGAAAAATACAAAGCGCAATCAGTAAAATGTTCGGTACCATTTTTAATAAAAGCATTAACCATTTTAAATAAAGCCGACACTCAATACAAGTCTGCAAAAAATCAGCGACTACTCGTAGAGCTTTCTCTTATGCAATTGTGTAGCCTCAACATGCAAATGTCTGAAGCCGAAAAAAAAAATGACACTCGTGAACAAAAGC
Organism: Arcticibacter sp.; assembly: GCA_021155045.1. Lineage (GTDB taxonomy): Bacteria > Bacteroidota > Bacteroidia > 2-12-FULL-35-15 > 2-12-FULL-35-15 > 2-12-FULL-35-15. Next base: position 5,177 of record JAJNQB010000012.1, on the reverse strand, counting down.
TAGTTGAAACAGCTAAGCCTGCTGTTTCTAGTTCACAAAGTGCTCAACCAAGCAACACCTCAACTCAAAACGTAGTTCCTGTTGCAGAAAAAACAAACATCACACAAACAAATACAACTCCTTTAAAAAAGGCAATACTTAAAACATCTTCGCCATCCATCAGCCAAATAATTTCTACTGAAAAAAAAACTGAAAATAGCCCTTCAACCTCTACAACAGCAAATTCTACTAGCAATCAACCAGAAAACAGCTTCACACAAGAGCAACTTGAAAATACTTGGTTAGCTTATGCAAACAACCAAAAAGCAAAAGGAAAAATAAATTTATTCAGCATACTAACTGCAGAAAAACCACTTTTGATTGATGACAAAAAAATTGAATACAATACCAACAGCAAAACATCTGAAGAGGTTTTAATTGAAGAAAAACTAGATTTGATTGGTTATTTAAGACATGAATTAAAAAATTTTTCTGTTCAATTAACTTATAACGTTATTGAAAATAACGACAAAAAAAATCTTTACACAGCTACAGATAAATACAAACACTTTTTAGAAAAAAATCCAAACATTAATAAATTACGTCAAGCTTTCGACCTTGATGTAGAGTTTTAATAAAAAAGCAGGAGAGCATTTGCCCTCCCACTTTCTTCTCACCACAAACCAACTCTACCATCCTTTTCTTAAATTACTTTTATTGTTAAACCCGTTAAAGATTCTTTTATACCACTTGGACCAACTGATTTCACATCTTCAAAAAATATCCTTTCGTTCTTTTTTAATCGTTTAATTCTTGTCTTCATTGCACCTGTTATTAAATTATCTTTAGAATCATAATCTTCTGTTCCATTCGGACCAATAATCACCATTTTAAAGGAAGTTACTTTTGCTTGTATCGGACTTAAAAAAACAAAATTGTCATACTCTGCAATTAATCCAGCTTGGTTTTCAATTATGTTTTTGGGCACAGAACCATTTGTTGTTAACCCTGCAAATTTTAAAAGTGGTTTAGGTACTTGTTTAATTCTAAATGTCATTGTTCCCATATTTCTTTTTTGTCCATCTTCTGTTGTTGCATACACTGTTACATCTGCTTTACCACTCATCGTGCTTGGCTTTAAAACATACTTCCCATTTCCTTTATTAATCAAAGTTCCATTGGTTACAGAAACAGTTGTTTTATCGGTTGCAATTCCAGGAACCGAAACAGAAATTGGATTTTCTAAACCATAATAAACCACATTCATATTATCAGCAGAAACCGTTAAAGTTGGTTTCGCAACAATATATTCCGATTTAAAAGGAAAAACCAACTCTCTATTTTTTCCCGACTTCATTTTAATTACTCCCGAATAAGCCACTATTCCTTCTTTATTAGTTTTCACAACATATTTACCCAAACCATCTTTCACACTTATATTTTCGGGAGCTCCATCAAACGTTTTATTAGCTTCATTATAATTTCCAATTGTAATCTCAGGATTTTTTGTTTTGCTAAATGCTGCTAAAAAAACATCTGCTTGATATTCTTGCCCTAACAAAACATAATTGCTTTGTGAAATAACCTTAGCTGCAATCGTATCAAACTTCATTACCTCCCCATCTGTTTGTTTAAGCAAATAATCCACAACCAACGACTCGGCATTCTTTACATCATTTTTCAATTTCGATAAAATAGTAATGCTCGCAACCAATGGTCGATGATAAAAATTATACAACTCCCAATTTTCATTATTCTCGCTACTCTTTGGGTCTTCGGTCTTAATATCTACAATTACTTTCTCCCTATCTTCAGGAGCAATAAAACTTTCTAGCTTCTTTTTATAATTTTCTAAAAGCATTTTTAATTCTCTAGAAGCACCTTTTGAACCATCTTCCGAATCTCCAATCATAATATTTGTAGGCACATCATAATTATCTTTGCTTTTTATATTTTGCATTTGCAACGTATCCGCTACATCTTTCTCTATTCCTTCCGTTTTTAAAACCAACTCTTTCTGAAGCTTTTCAATATAATCGCTCAACTCAAACGAATTACTTTTTACTTCTTGTGCCTTTTTCCAATTAGGAGTCACTCTTACTGGGTCTAACTGTTTTGCCAATTCAAATTGCGCATACAAATTCAAATTCCTATCTGTGAAATTTATATTAGTATTTTCTAAACCTTTATTTACTACTACAAATGCATCCAATATATCTTTTGACACATTCAATGCTAACAATGCGGTAAGAACCAAATACATCATACCAATCATTTTTTGTCTGGGTGTTTCTTTTGCTGAAGCCATAATTAGATTATTTTTAAGTGAATACCAATTTAGTTGACCTCATAATACATCTCCTCCCAAAAAGATACATAGAAAATAAACTTATTATATTTGTCGCCTTAATCAAAAAGCTTTTAAGATGAATAAATTGAAAATCGGAGTATTACGTGAAGAAAAAAGCCCTCCAGACAAACGAGTTCCTTTAACACCATTAATCTGTGCCGAACTAATTCGAAAATATCCACATATCGAAATTTATGTTCAACCAAGCAATATTCGTTGTTACGAAGATGCCGAATACACAGCCTTTGGTGTTCCTTTAAAAGAAGACTTAAGTGATTGCGATATATTAATGGGCGTAAAAGAAGTACCAACAAATCTTCTTATTCCAAACAAAAAATATTTTTTCTTTTCTCATACTATAAAAAAACAACCTCACAATCAAAAATTGATGAAGGCTCTTATAGAAAAGAAAATTCAAATGATTGACTATGAAACACTAACCGACAAAAACCACAATCGTATTATTGGCTTTGGCAGATATGCAGGAATCGTTGGTGCTTATAACGCTATATTAGGTTACGGAAAAAAATATGATTTATTCATTCTTAAACCAGCTAATCTCTGCCGCGATAGGGCCGAAATGGAAGAAGAATTAAAAAGAGCAAAATTACCAAACATTAAAATTGCATTAACTGGTGGCGGACGTGTAGCAAACGGAGCAATTGAAACATTAAGCGCATTAAGAATCAGGAAAGTTACTCCCGAAGAATTTTTAATGGCACAATTCCGTGAACCTGTATATTGCCAATTAAATCCCCGCGATTATGTGGAACGAGAAAACGACCACAACTTTGACCTACAAGATTTCTTTAAACACCCAGAACATTTTAAATCAACCTTCGCACCTTATACTAAAGCAGCAGATATATATATATCATCCCACTACTGGGATCCTCGTTCACCAAAAATGTTCGAACTGCAAGATATGAAAGCCTCTGACTTTAAAGTAAGTGTTATTGCCGACATCACTTGTGACATTAATGGTAGTGTGCCAACTACTATAAGAGCAAGTTCTATCGACAAACCCTTTTACGGCTATAATATAAAGGAAGATAAAGAAGACTTACCATTTAATAAAGATACAGTATGTATAATGGCAGTAGATAATTTACCTTGTGAATTACCAAGAGATGCCAGCGATGATTTCGGAAAAGATTTAATGGAACGCGTACTGCCAAGCATCATTAACCTAGACAAAGAAGGAATAATCGAGCGAGCCACTATATGTTCAAATGGCGAATTATCTAAAAATTTTAACTATTTAAAAGATTATATCAAATAACTAACATTTTATCGCACTGCAAATCAGCACATTTACGTTTTTTTTGATTTTTTTTTCTACAAACACTTGCAGTAATAAAAAAACAAACTACTTTTGCACCCCGCTTTTAAAACAAGCGCTCGTTCTTAAAAAAAAGAAACTTCTAAAAAAAAATATTTTTAAAAAAAGTTTGCAGATTAAAAAAGTTTAGTACTTTTGTCGCCCGCTTAAAAACGGAAAGACGTTCTCAAAAAATATTTTAAAAATTATTTTAAAAAAAGTTTGCAGGTTAAAAAAGTATTATTACTTTTGTCGCCCCAAACAAAACGGGAGTTCTTTTATAAACTGAATTTATATCCTTGAGCAATCAAGAAAATTATATAAATAAGTTCTTTGAAAATATTGATGAAGACTAAAGAAATAGTAAGTATCCCTCTTATTATTATGTTCTAATAATAAGTTGAGAAACAAATCCTAAATAAATTTTTTCCTAAAAAAATGGAAGAGCAATTATCAAACTTACAACGAAGAGTTTGATCCTGGCTCAGGATGAACGCTAGCGGCAGGCTTAATACATGCAAGTCGAACGGTAACATGAGTAGCAATACTTGATGACGAGTGGCGCACGGGTGCGTAACACGTATGCAATCTACCTTTAACTGGGGAATAGCTCCTCGAAAGAGGAATTAATACCCCATAACATTATGAATCGGCATCGATTTATAATTAAAGCTTTTGCGGTTAAAGATGAGCATGCGCTACATTAGCTAGTTGGTGAGGTAATGGCTCACCAAGGCTACGATGTATAGGGGATCTGAGAGGATTAACCCCCACACTGGTACTGAGACACGGACCAGACTCCTACGGGAGGCAGCAGTAAGGAATATTGGACAATGGTCGCAAGACTGATCCAGCCATGCCGCGTGAAGGATGACGGCCCTATGGGTTGTAAACTTCTTTTGTATGAGAAAAAACCCCTCTACGTGTAGAGGGCTGATTGTATCATAAGAATAAGGATCGGCTAACTCCGTGCCAGCAGCCGCGGTAATACGGAGGGAGCTAGCGTTGTTCGGAATTACTGGGCGTAAAGCGCGCGTAGGCGGCTTTTTAAGTCAGAGGTGAAAGCCCGGGGCTCAACCCCGGAATTGCCTTTGAAACTGGAAAGCTAGAATCTTGGAGAGGTCAGTGGAATTCCGAGTGTAGAGGTGAAATTCGTAGATATTCGGAAGAACACCAGTGGCGAAGGCGACTGACTGGACAAGTATTGACGCTGAGGTGCGAAAGCGTGGGGAGCAAACAGGATTAGATACCCTGGTAGTCCACGCCGTAAACGATGATAACTAGCTGCCGGGGCACATGGTGTTTCGGTGGCGCAGCTAACGCATTAAGTTATCCGCCTGGGGAGTACGGTCGCAAGATTAAAACTCAAAGGAATTGACGGGGGCCTGCACAAGCGGTGGAGCATGTGGTTTAATTCGAAGCAACGCGCAGAACCTTACCAGCGTTTGACATCCTCATCGCGGATTTCAGAGATGATTTCCTTCAGTTCGGCTGGATGAGTGACAGGTGCTGCATGGCTGTCGTCAG
>JAJNQB010000010.1 GCA_021155045.1 Arcticibacter sp. | reverse complement strand
GCTAGATACATTTATATTTAATGCATTGCTTGCTGAATTAGGTTGTTGAAATCCTTGTGTTAAATGTTTTACGGTAAATGGTGCTACTGCGGGAGAATACGTTTCTACCATTACTTCTCCTACAGTATAATCAAAGGTATTACCTGAGGCTGATGTGCCCATGCCTCCACTTGTGCCAATTACTTGTGGTGTGATTGTTACTTGAGCTTTACTGTAAAAACTCAAACAAATAAAAAATATAAATAATAATTTTTTCAAAATTTACTTTTTTTCTAATTGTTGAATTTTTTTGTTTTGTTCTTCTAATTGTTTTTTCAACTCTTCAATCTGAGCTTGTTGTTCTTGCATTGCTTTAACAAAAAGAGGAAATAATCTATCATACTGAATAGTCTTTAATTCTAATTCATCACTTACTTTTTCAGCTTTTTTACCATCGATAGGATTTGAATATTGAGCAGGAAAAACTCCATCTTTTACCATTTCTGGAATTACTGATTCAACTTCTTGTGCAACAAAACCCCATTGTACTTCTTTTGGAAGATTTATTTGCTTGTATTTTTCAGTATCGAAATAATATTGATGAACTACCAATTTTGAAATAATTTCAGTTGCATTAATATTAAGATCAGTTATATCTCTTTTTAATCTTCTATCAGATACTGTCCATGCTGTTCCCGTTGTAGAAAACTGAGCTCCGTTCGAATAAATTGCATAGTTTGTTGCGCCACCAGATGCAGAACCATATACTCCATAATTGGTCCCTGTTCCAGTAGCACTAGCATTTAAACCATAATGGGTTCCAGCGGTTCCTCCACTATTTATAATTGATGCACCGTAGGTGGCACCCGTATATGATGTTGGTGTACATTGAACATTTAATCCGTAATATCCACCAAAAAACTGCCCTCCATAACCATATCCTGGATTATTAACTGCTCTACCATAAACACCAGTACCATCAGATGTTCCTACAAAGGTATTTTCAGAATAAGTTGTAATGACACCGGGTGATGGCTCAAGAACATGAAGTTTATAGGTAGGACTAGCGCTAACATTTGTTCCTATTCCTAGACGATTTTGGATAAAAACATTTCCTTGATTAAACCAACCTGCCCAATTAACTGTAGCACCAGTTGCTGTTCCAAAAACACCAACATTTGTAGGACCTCCAGCACCCAATGCTTCTCCATAAACCCCTGTACTGGTAACACCAGCAGCGCTATAATTATTTGTTCCTCTTATCGCATTTTGTTCAGCAGTTGTTTCTGACCAAAAATGGTTTGCTGAGCTACTACCAACATTTGAAGAAACAGTAAACCTTCCATCATCCGTAAAATTAGCAACCTGAATGGATGAATTTACTGTTGCTCCAGCAACTCCTCCAGGAGAAGTTCTAAAGTGAATAACGCTAGCTCCTGTTCCACTGGCATTTCCAGTTGAGCTTCCAGATTGGATATATAATCGTCCTGCTGCCTGATTTGAGCCATTTGCATCTCCTGCTTTAATATTCAAATCACCTCCAGACAATGTTCCCGTTGGCGTTTGTACACCAATATAAGCATTAGATGCCAATGTTAAATCATAAGTTGGAGTTGCTGATAAGCTTGTATTGATACCCATTCTGTTTTGAACAAACACATTCCCTTGGTTAAATACACCTGCCCAGTTTGCAACAGATGAACCTGTTGCATTTGCAAAAACACCTATTGAAAGTCCATTACCCGAAACGTTAGCAGAACCTTCGATACCTCTTGCACCTCCAGATGCACTTGTATTAGTACCTGAACCTAATACACCAACAGTAGTTGTGCCAGCAGCACTTGCATTGGACTGAGAATAAATACCAAAATTATTTGCAGAACCAGTAGCTGATGAAAGTGAATATATTGCAGCATTTATTCCTGCTGAAGTAGTAGCTGTTTGATATTCAAAATAAGAAGCAAAACCTCCAGCTGGCGGGTTGTGATATACATGTAATTTTTCTGTTCCCCCAAAACCAGTTGTTCCTATACCAACACCAGTCCCTCCAGCATTTTCAAAAATTAAGGAGGTTGAAGTTAAGCCTGTTCCTGCTGCATTCCATTTAGGAAAATAATTTGCGGTACCTGTGCCAGCTATAAAATTACCCGTATTTACACTCAAATTACCAGTTGCATCTGAAACAACTGTTCCAGCTGCGGTAAATGTATGTACTCTAATACCACCTGCAGCCCCTATTGTTAAACGATCAGCTCCTCCGGTTGCAAACTTCATTGGTGTTACTTCATAATTAATCATATACGTTTGAAGTGGATCTGATTGAATCCATAATCCTCCATTAGTGGTAGCAGTATTAGTAAGCTTTATAGTAGTAGTATTTCCAGTTGAATTATTCACATGTAAGCGAGCTGTAGGGTTTGTTTGGTCAATACCAATATTGCCCGTGTTATAATCGTAAAAAAGGAAATTTTTAATTGTCCCACCCCCTTCGTTTCTAAGATATAAATTAGATATATTATCAACTTCATAATACCATTCAAGTGTAGGTTGATTAGCATTACCTAATTTTAACAAACTACTACCTGCATTTCGTAAGTGTAACAATGCTTCAGGTGTAGTAGTACCCATACTTGCATTTGTTCCATTGTTAAATAAATTGTTTGTAGCAGTCCAAGTTCCAGCATTATTATAAAGTGTTTGCCCAGTTGTTCCTGTTGGCAATGTTCCTGCAACAGCAACACTACTTGCAGCGGTCAATCTTCCTTGTGCATCTACGGTAAAAGTCGGAATTGAAGAAGCTCCTCCATACGAACCTGCAGTAACAGTAGTATTAGCTAATGAAATAGTGCCTGTATTTGTTATTGGTCCTCCATTTAAACCTACTCCTGTAGCCACATTCGTAACTGTTCCAGAATTTGTAGAAATTGGTGTCCAAGCAACACCATTGTAAAAATAAAATAAATTTAATGCAGAATCATATACCAATAATCCTGTGGCAGGAGTTGCAATAGCAGTACGTTGAGCAGTTGTCATTCTAGGAATTAATAAACCTCTACTAGTTGAAACGATTTCCAATGCAGCTGAAGCAACAGGAGAGTTTGTTCCAATTCCAACTCTTCCAAAACCATCAACATTTAAAAAGTCTGTTAAAGCAGCACCGCTACCATCGGCTCCACCTTTAATTCTAAAACCTAAATTATCTGCGATTATTTCCCAATCAAAAGCAGCTGCATTTGTTCTTTCCATTCTAATAGAAGGAGAAGCTGCATTTGACAATGTGAATTGTGATAGTGGATTTGCTGTCCCAATTCCAAAATTTCCTCCAGTTAAAATTCTTGCTTTTTCAACATTGTTTGTTCTAAAAACAAGATCTATATTATCTGTTGTTCCAATAAAGTTGGATGCTGTTGTTGTGCCTGAGTTTCCTGTTGTAAGCCATGCAGCATTTGTTGAACTTACGGGTCCTCCCGAACCTGCTGTTCCATTTACTGTAATTGTTCCATCGGTATTATGTGTAATAGAAGACAATGTCCAAGTTGGACCCGTTGCGCCTGTACTTCCTGTCGATCCTGTACTCCCAGTTGAGCCAGTACTTCCCGTTGACCCTGTGCTTCCTGTTACTCCCACAATACCGGTTGCTCCTGTACTACCAGTAGCTCCTGTTACACCCGTTGCTCCTATTAAATTTGTTCCTGCTCCCCATGCTCCAGCCGTTTTTGGTCCAAAAATTTGATTGGTTGATGTGTTGATATAAAAATCACCATTTACTCCTACTCCTCCTGTTGGGTTTACATTTCCATTTAACACAGCATTTCCTGTGGATCCTGTACTTCCTGTACTTCCTGTGGAGCCAGTAGATCCCGTAACACCTACAACTCCAGTAGCACCGGTTGCTCCTGTTGTCCCAATAGTACCTGTAGCTCCTGTTGCCCCTGTATTTCCTATTAAACCCGTTGCTCCAGTTGATCCTACTATACCAGTTGATCCTGTTACACCTGTTGCTCCTGTAGTACCTGTTGTTCCTATACCACCTGCGGTTCCGGGTGCACCAGTTGCTCCTGTAGCACCAGTTGTTCCTGCTGGGCCTGGTGCTCCATTTAAATTAACAGACCAATTTGAATAGGAACCTGTTCCTGTTGTTGATGTTACATTTACAACCATCACTCCTGTTCCTGATGTATAAGATGTAATGGTTCCAACCATTTGATTACTTGCATCAAATGCTATAATTACTGTTTGTCCGGTTGAATAAGCTAAACCAGTAGCAACGGTAAATGATTGAGATGCCAACGCTATAGTCATAGTGTTAGATGTTGTTGTTGAATATCTATCGCCTGTTGGTCCTGTAACTCCTGTCGAACCTGTTGATCCAGTTACACCAGTTGTTCCTGTTGCACCTGTTGCTCCTACTATACCAGTAGCGCCTGTTACACCTGTAGTTCCTACTAAACCAGTAGCTCCGGTTGAACCCGTTACACCTGTTGATCCTGTTGCACCTACTATACCGGTAGCGCCTGTTACACCTGTGGTTCCTACTACACCAGTAGCTCCAGTGGCTCCATCAATTCCATTTGTGCCGGTGGCTCCTGTGGTTCCCACAAGTCCCGTTGGACCAATTAATGAACTTGTAGTTACAACAGTTCCTGTACTATAGGTTATATCTAATGTTCCATTACCATTATCAACAATATTTGTAATACCAGCACCCATCGGACCGGTTGGACCGGTATCTCCTGTTACGCCTGTTGGACCTGGAATAGTTGATGCAGCTCCTGTTGCTCCTGTTGCTCCTGTTAATCCTCCTCCAGCATTTTTTGCAAATAAAGCATAAGGAACACTCATCATTTGTGTTGTTCCCATTGACGAAAATCCACTTCCATCATTTATTTCTACTTCTAAAAATTTATCTGCCAAAGCCCAATTTATTGCAGGAAATGTTCCTACCGAAGGTGTTCCATTTCCTATAACTACTGTAAATAATCCAAATGGATTTGTTGTTACCGAAGAATGGGTTTCTTGATAAACTATAGGACCACCCGCGCTAACGGTATGAATACTGAAACGAACAGACAAAGGAAAAGAAATCAATGGATTTCCAGAACTATTTCTGGCTACTGCCTGATAATTAATTCCTTCTGGGGGTATTTGCGAAAATGTATTGTTTACAAAAAACAAAAGCGAAAACGCTAAAAGGAGTAAATTTTTTTTCATGTTTTTATTTTTTAAAATACTATTGAATACTATATAATTTAAAGTTTTTATACTTTTTTATGGCTATTAATTAAATAATTTTTGAAAATTCATTTTTGTTTAATTAAAACGGAGTATAAAAATAGACATTATTTTGAAAAAGAAAAATTTATCTTTAAAAATAAAGACTTAATAACTATCAACAAAGCCTTAGTCGAGAATTTTTAGATTATTTGTAAACTTCCTTTTTTGAAGCTTTAAGGGTATTTATTAGAAGGGAAGCTATTGTCATTGGACCAACACCTCCGGGTACAGGAGTTATGAAGGATGCTTTAGCAAAAACTTCATCATATTTTACATCGCCTAATAACTTGAATCCTGATTTTGTTTGCTCTGATTTTACTCTAGTAATTCCAACATCAATCACAACAACTCCATTTTTAACCATATCTGCCGTTACAAACTCTGGCTTTCCAAGTGCAACAATTAATATATCGGCTTTTAGTGTATGTTCTTTTAAATTTGGAGTTTTGCTATGTGTTAATGTTACTGTACAATTTCCAATTTTAGAATTTCGAGCCATTAAAATACTCATAGGAGAGCCAACAATATTGCTTCTTCCGACAACTACACAATGTTTTCCAGAAGTTTCAATATTATATCGTTCCAGTAATTGAATAATTCCAAACGGTGTTGCAGGAATGTATGTTGGTAAATTTAAAGCCATTCTTCCCACATTTTGTGGATGAAAACCATCTACATCTTTCTCTGGAGCTATTGCTTCTATAATATTTTGTTCGTTGATATTTTTTGGTAAAGGCAACTGAACAATATAACCATCAACATCCTTATCATTATTTAATTCATTTACCTTATTTAACAACTCCTGTTCTGAAGTATTTTCTGGCAAACGAATTAAAGAAGAATTGAATCCAATTTTTTCACAAGCTTTTACTTTTGCTGCTACATACGTTTCGCTTGCTCCATCATTACCAACAAGTATTGCAGCCAAATGGGGAATTTTTCCTCCATTTTTTTTTATGTCAGAAACTTCAAGCAATATTTCATCTTGAATTTGATTTGAAATTTTTTTTCCGTCAATTATTTCTGCCATGTTTTTAAAAATTCATTACTTACATTTTGCCCATTCCTGGCATACCTTTCATCTGTTGCATCATCTTAGCCATTTGTTTTTTATCGCCCATCATACGCATCATTTTTCGAGTATCTTCAAACTGTTTAATCAACTTATTTACTTCCTGAACATTGGTGCCACTTCCTTTTGCTATTCTGTCTCTTCTTTTTCCATTTAATAAATCAGGATTTTCTCTTTCTTTAGGAGTCATCGAAAAAATGATTGCTTCTATTCCTTTGAATGCATCATCATTAATATCTACCCCTTTTAATGCTTTGCCAACTCCGGGAATCATTCCAACCAAATCTTTTATGTTTCCCATTTTTTTTATTTGATTCAACTGTGCTAAAAAGTCGTTAAAATCAAATTGATTTTTAGCAATTTTTTTAGAAAGTTTTTTTGCTTCTTCTTCATTAAATTGTTCTTGAGCTCTTTCCACAAGTGTTACCACATCACCCATTCCAAGAATTCTATCTGCCATACGATTAGGATGAAACACATCCAATGCATCCATTTTTTCGCCAGTACCAACAAACTTAATTGGTTTATTTACAATAGATTTAATTGACAATGCAGCTCCGCCTCGCGTATCACCGTCTAATTTTGTAAGAACAACACCTGTAAAATCTAATCTATCATTAAAGGCTTTTGCTGTATTTACAGCATCTTGGCCAGTCATTGAATCAACTACAAATAAAATTTCTTGAGGTTGAATTGCTTTTTTCAAGCCTTCAATTTCGTTCATCATTTCTTCATCAACAGCTAATCGCCCAGCAGTATCAATAATGATTACAGAATTTCCATTTATTTTAGCTTGTTCAATTGCATTTTTTGCAATAGAAATTACATCTTTGCTTTCTCTATCCGAAAAAACATCAACACCAATTTGTTCTCCTAAAACATGAAGCTGGTCAATTGCAGCGGGGCGGTATAAATCACAAGCAACTAATAATGGTTTTTTGCCTCTTTTATTTTTTATATGATTTGCTAATTTTCCAGAAAATGTAGTTTTCCCAGAACCTTGCAAACCACTCATTAAAATAATTGTTGGATTGCCCCCTAATTCAATTTCAGAAGTAGCACCTCCCATTAAGTTGGTTAATTCCTCTTGAGTAATTTTAACCATCAACTGCCCAGGAGAGATAGTGGTTAAAACATTCTGCCCAATAGCTTTTTCTTTAACAGTATCCGTAAATTGTTTTGCTACTTTATAATTTACATCGGCATCAAGCAATGCTTTTCTAATTTCTTTAACTGTTTCAGAAACATTAATTTCAGAAATTTTACCATGACCTTTTAATACTTTAAAAGCACGTTCTAATTTTTCACTTAAACTATCAAACATTTTTAATCTACTTTTTTTAAAATTAAGGAGAGCAAATTTAGTAAAAAATACGGCTATTTTTTATTTGAAACAAAAAACCCTCTGATTTCTCAAAGGGCCATATTTCTATTCGGACTTAGCCTTCTTATTACCGTCTTTATCGACTTCTGTCCTGCTTATTAATTGCCCTTTTTCTGAAACAACAATTAAATAAATTAATTCTCCTTTTTTTATTTCCAACTCATAAAGCACACCTTTAGTTAACGTCTCTATTTTTTCCGCTTCATTAATTGCATAACCATCAAAATTTTTAGAAACAAATTCTTTTACTTCTGTATTTATTGCAGATGGTTTGATTGGAATTTCTGTCTCCAACCAATTGCCTTCTTTATCAAACTCAGCAGATATTTCTTGTTTTTTAATTTTAAATTCTACTTCATATTTGTCATAATCTAATTCCCATTTTACTTTTTGAGCAGTAGGGAATTTTTTCTTAAAAGCATTTTTTACTACATCAGGAACATTATCTGCTGAAACTTTTTGAGCAAAAGAAATACTGCTAATAAATAACAGAAAACAAAATAATATTTTTTTCATAGGAATGAGTTTTATATACTTCATAAAAATAGCAAATATTTATTTTGAAATTTCAGCTAGTTAAAATTAAATATAACGACTCAAGCTTGACCAGCTTCCTCCATTATACACATCATTAAATCCATTGCTTTTCAATTGGCTTTTAGCTACGCCACTTCTCATACCTGAAGCACAACACGTAATTATTGCTTTATCTTTTTTAAATTTAGCCAAATTGCTTCCTAATTGATCCAAAGGAATGTTGATAGAACCTTTTACATGACCATTAGCATATTCTCCTTTGCTTCTCACATCTAATATAATTGCTCCGTTTTTTATTAATTCTGCGTAGTCCACTTTAGGGCCGATGCCAAATATTTTTTTTAGTGTATTTATCATTTTATTTTATTTTTTAAATTGTTTTTATAATAATTTACATCCATCCAAGAACCACCATTGTGAACATCTTTAAAACCTTGTTGCATTAAATACATTGTTGCTTGTCCGCTTCTTCCTCCTGATAAGCAACATAGAACTATTGGTTGATTTATAGCTTTTAATTCTTCGATATGTTGTGAAATTTCATTTAATGGAATATTGATAGAATCAGCAATATTTCCTGCTCTGAATTCATCTCTTGTACGAACATCAACAATTGTTGCTTTGTTCGTTTTAATTAATTGATCTAAAGTCATGTTTTTATTTTCTCGATTTTATTTTTTTAAAATATTTACAAATGATCCACCCATTAAAGCACCATACAATGTACTATTGATGGGCGATGAAGTAATAGCACAACTACCCGATACGCAGCCAACTTGTTGCCAGTAAAAATATCCTGCAATTGCGCCTGTAATTACACCTACTATTACCATCCAATAATTAAGAAATAATGTTTTTATCTTTTTTTGCATGTATTAATTCCAAAAATTGTATATAGTGGACAAAAACTTATCAAACTTGTAAGCACAAATATTCCTGCTAAAGCAAGTAGTACAATCCCTACTGTTCCGGCAATCAGGTTTGAAAAATAAAGTGCAATTACAACTATAGCTATCAGCACTCTGATAATTCTATCTGTGTTTCCCATATTTTTTTTCATCTTGATTGTTTTTAGTGATTAATAATTTTTGTTTACATCACAAAAGTACAATCGAAAACAAGTATGAGTCAGTAACAAATATCACATTACTTAAAGAAGGTTGATTCTATTACGAGAGAGGTTGATTTTTTTTTCTCTTTCGAGTTGTTTTAACAAACGAGAAACCACTTCACGGGCGGTACCTAATTCATCAGCAAGTTGCTGGTGAGTAACATTTATTTCATTGTTACCTGTCAGTTGTTTCTTTTTTTGAAGTAAGTTAAGAATGCGCTGATCTATTTTTTGAAAAGCCATTGCATTTACAACTGACAATAATTCCTCAAAACGTTTATGGTATAATTTAAAAATAAAATCGCACCATGAAGGATATTTTGATACCCAACTTTGTACGTTTTGAATAGGTATTAATAAAATCTCAGAGTCTTCTTCTACTACCGCTTTAACAATACTTTTATCGTTATTTATTCCACCTAAGAATGACATAACACAAGTCTCCCCTGCTTTGATATAATACAACAATATTTCTCTTCCATCTTCTTCTTCACGTAACACTTTTAAGCTTCCATGCAACACAATGGGCAAGGTTTTTATATAGCCATTTTCCTGTAAAATCACATCATTAGCCTGAAAATTTTTAATGGTTCCATTTTCCATTAATTCCTTTTTCATTTCAGCATCTATATTGGGAATTGAAATTTTACTGCCATCTGTTATCATAAAAATTATTTTATTATTTCAATTAAATTTTTCTTAATACGCTCTGAAATTTCATCTGTAGGTAAATCGTTATCTTCGTAACCAAAAGGGTCTTCGATTTCTTCTGCAATTAATTCTAAACTTGCAAAAGCATAAAATACAAACAGCACCATTGGAATGCTTGCCCACTTAAAATCATCAACTAAGCCAAGAGGAAGTGTGATGATATAAAGGAAAATAATTCTTTTAATAAATGTGCTGTATGAATAAGGTATTGGTGTAGATTTGATTCGTTCACATGCCCCAGCAATATTCGTAAAAGAACGCAACTCTTCATTGAGCACAATTAATTTTTCTTCCGAAATAATATTTTCTTTTCTTAATTTTTCTATTTCTAAAAACAATTGTTGAGCAATTTTATTCGGAATATGATTAACTGTTTTCAAATCTGCGACTCTATAGTTAGGATGCTCCTCCAATAAATCTTCTTTAAAACCTCCTCTCAAATGCTCTTTTAATGCAAAAGGATAATTTGAAATTAATATCCTAAAATTATTTTTCAATTCTACTTTATCATTGGGAATAAATGCATTTAATTTTAGCATTAAATTTCTTGTGTTATTTACTAAATCACCCCACAATTTGCGCCCTTCCCACCAACGTTCATAAGCAGTATTGGTTCTAAATACCAGTAGTAATGATAAAACAAAACCTAAAAGTGAGTGCAACACAGTGGTACTTCTAAATTTTACTAATTTCAATTCTACATCAATATATGTCAATACGGAAGAGTAAATCACCAAAGCAAGCATTGCTGGCAGAAGCATTCGGAAGGAATCCGATTTGTGAAAATGGAAAATTAATTTTGACCAGTCTTTTGGATTATATGCTTTCATCTTTTATTTAATTCATTAACATTTTAAACTTGTACCTAATCTCACTTGAAATTTAGTATTAAAAAGTGATTGCGGAAATTTTTGAGTAAAAAACCACTTCATAAATTTTATTTCTAAGCCTTTTGTAAATTCCATTTCGCATTTCTTTGATTTTATCAACTTATAATAGCTAAGTTTACCATTATTATCAACAGACAGAACAACATCCATAAAAACCGATTCACAACCACTGCAAGACATTTTTATTTTCTGCTCCTTAAGTATTTTATAATATTCAATTTTCCAAGCATCTTCAATTTTTTTCCAATCGTTCCATTGTTCCGATTTCAACTCATAAACAGATGGAACTGTAATAGTATCTATTTCTTTTATAATCTCTTGAGCATAAGAAGATACTATTGAACTAAAAAAAACAATTATGATTAAATAACTTTTCATTACTCAATAATTACAAATTGTTTTTTAAATTCAACTTTGAATCCTTTTTTAATTTTATTTCTTCGCCTCAACTCCACTTCATCATTTACTTTTACCAAACCAGAATCAATTATTTCATTTGCTTCAGCGCCATTACTGCACCAAGCAAGTGCTTTTAGTAATTGGTTTAATTGAATGTATTCTTCCGTTAATGTGAATTTTTTCACTTTTATTTTCAGTTAAAGAAAATGCGTTGTAATATTACAACGCATTTTCTTTTTATTTTTAACATTAATCTATGCTTTTACACTTGCTCTAATAATGTTTAAAGCCCCACCTGCTTTGAACCACTCAATTTGTTGTTCATTGTAAGTATGGTTTGCTTTTATTTCTTCTTTTGTTCCATCAGCATGATTTAAAACCAATGTTAATGGAGTATTTGGAGCAAAAGAAGTTAATCCAACAATATCAATTACATCATCTTCTTTTATTTTTTCGTAATCTGATTTATCAGCAAATGTTAATCCAAGCATTCCTTGTTTTTTCAAATTTGTTTCGTGAATACGAGCAAATGATTTTACTAATACTGCACGAACTCCCAAGTGGCGTGGCTCCATAGCTGCATGCTCACGAGAGGATCCTTCGCCATAGTTTTCGTCACCAACAACGATAGAACCTATTCCTTTGGCTTTGTAATCACGTTGAACTTTTGGTACACTTTCGTACGCTCCTGTTAATTGATTTTTTACATTATCCGTTTTTTCGTTAAAATAATTTACAGCACCAATCAACATATTGTTAGAAATATTATCTAAATGTCCACGGTATTTTAACCATGGTCCCGCCATAGAAATATGGTCGGTAGTACATTTTCCTTTTGCTTTAATTAATAATTTTAATCCTTCTAAGTCAACACCTTCCCAAGCAGCAAATGGGTCAAGCAATTGTAATCGGTCTGATGTTGGCGAAACCGCAACAGAAATTTTGCTTCCATCATCAGCAGGAGCTTGGTATCCTGCATCTTCAACAGCAAAGCCTTTTGTAGGCAACTCATCACCTGTTGGTGCATCCAATTTTACTTTTTCGCCCTTTTCGTTTGTTAAATAATCTGTTAAAGGATTAAATGTTAAATCACCCGCAATAGCCATAGCTGTAACTAATTCAGGTGATGCAACAAATGCGTACGTGTTAGGATTTCCATCTGCACGTTTTGCAAAATTTCTATTGAATGAATGAATGATTGTATTTTTTTCTTGTTTTTCTGCACCCATTCTATCCCACATTCCAATACAAGGACCACAAGCATTTGTAAATACTTTTGCTCCTATTTGGTCAAATACATCAAGGAATCCATCACGTTTAATTGTATAACGGATTTGTTCCGAACCAGGATTGATACAATATTCTGATTTTGCTTTTAAGCCTTTAGCTGCAACTTGTTTTGCAATACTTACAGCACGAGAAATATCTTCGTACGAAGAGTTGGTACAAGAACCAATTAATCCTACTGAAATTTTTAAGGGCCAACCATTTGCTGCTGCCACTTCTTTTAATTTAGAAATTGGTGTAGCTAAGTCTGGAGTAAACGGACCGTTTACATGCGGTTCTAATTCAGATAAATTAATTTCAATTACTTGATCAAAATATTTTTCTGGATTTGCATAAACATCTGCATCTGCAGTTAAGTGTTCTTTAACAGTATTTGCCAATTCAGCAACATCTGCTCTTCCTGTTGCTTTTAGATAACGAGCCATTGAATCATCATAACCAAATGTAGAAGTAGTCGCACCTATTTCTGCACCCATATTACAGATTGTACCTTTTCCTGTGCAACTCATTGAGATAGCACCTTCTCCAAAATATTCAACTACCGCATCTGTTCCGCCTTTTACAGTTAAGATACCTGCAACTTTTAAAATCACATCTTTGGGTGCTGTCCAACCGTTTAATTTTCCTGTAAGTTTTACACCAATTAATTTTGGCATTTTTAATTCCCAAGCCAATCCAGCCATCACATCACAAGCATCTGCTCCACCCACACCAATGGCAATCATTCCTAAACCGCCTGCATTTACAGTATGTGAATCGGTACCAATCATCATTCCACCAGGGAAAGCATAATTTTCTAAAACTACTTGATGAATAATTCCTGCACCCGGTTTCCAAAAACCGATACCATATTTATTTGAAACGGAACCTAAAAAATCAAACACTTCTTTACTTTCTTTAGTGGCAAATGCTAAATCTGTTGCAGCTCCCTCTTTTGCAGTGATTAAATGGTCGCAATGAACAGTTGATGGTACAGCAACTTTCGGACGACCCGATTGCATAAATTGCAACAATGCCATTTGTGCTGTTGCATCTTGCATTGCTACTCTATCTGGAGCAAAATCTACATACGATTTTCCTCTTGAAAAACTTTCTGCTTTTTGATCTTTATGCAAATGTGCATACAATATCTTTTCTGTTAATGTTAATGGGCGACCCACTATTTTACGTGCTGCCTCTACTTTTGCAGGAAGGTTTTTGTAAACTTCCTTAATCATTTCAATATCAAAAGCCATAGTTTAAAGTAATTATGAATTATAAATAAAAAATTATTGATTTCATGAATGGAGTACAAATGTACTATTTATTACGTTTTTTATAAATAAAAAAGGCGCAAATTATTTTTCTTGCGCCCCTTTTGATTTAAGGTAATTGATGATGGTTATATAACCTTTGTCTTGTGCAATTTTAAGTGGCGTATCATCAAAGTCGTTTTTTGCATTAATATCCGAACCTTTTTCTAATAAAAATACAACTAAATCGTATTTACCTGCTCTTACAGCACAATGCAATGGAGTATTTCCTCCATCATCTTTATCTGTAATTTTGCAACCTTTAGCCATAAATAAATCTACCAATTCTTTATCTGGTGATGGTTTGTCTTTTGCAGGTTTTGTTGAGGTAGCATATAAAATAGACTTGTGTAAAGGATAAATATTCTCTGGTTTCAAAAAACTGGCACCCTTACTTAAGAGGTATTTCACCAAATCTACATGCGAATTTTGTATTGCAATTTCTAAAGGAGATGATGTAAGTGTACCATTTTCATTGTTTATCAATGTTGGATCTTTTTTTATTGCAGCTTCCACCATGTTTACATTTCCATCTTTTACATAATCTAAAAATTTGCCATCATCAAAAAACGATATTTCAACAATTACTATTTCGCCCGCTTTTGCTTTAATATCTCTTCTATAAGTAGATTTTTTATCTGTAGTAACCGCTTCTATTGTATTATCTCCTGCCTTAAGCATTACTTCAAGCGGAGTATAAGCTTTAACACTAAACAATTTAGCAGAACCATTTACTTTTACAGAACAATCCATATCAGCAGCAAGCGTTCCCTTTGCAGTTCCTCCCGCAGCAGGTGCTTTTTTAGCTTGTGCTAATGCTTGATTAAAAAATAGAGTAGAAAAAGTAAATAGTAGGATAATAGTAAAAATTCTCGAAATCATAGTTTGCTTTTTAAAAAGTACACTAATATAATACTTTCGGGCAAACCGACTAATATTTTTACATTCTTTTTTATGATTTTTTATAAACCACACAATTAAATACCGCACCAATGCTTTAGTTTTATACTTTTGTAATTCTATTTGCAAAACAAATTATGGCTTCTTTTTTAAAAGAAAATATTAAAATTTCTCTTTCTTCTATCCGAAGCCAATTATTACGTACTACCTTAACTGCACTTATCATTTCTATAGGAATTATGGCATTGGTTGGAATTCTAACAGCTATTGATGCAATGAAATCATCCATCAACAGCAATTTTACAAGTATGGGTGCTAATACATTCACTATTCGTAATCGCGAAATGACTGTAAGGATTGGTAAAAATGGTAAACGTCCTAAAAAATTCAGAAACATAACCTATGATGAAGCTATAACATTCACAAAAGAATATGAATTCCCGGCTACACCTTCTGTTTCTACTATGGCTTCTGGAAGTGCTACTGCAAAATTTGAATCAAAAAAAAGCAACCCAAATTTACGTGTGTTTGGTGGTGACGAAAATTATTTAGCCACCGCTGGGTATGAATTAGCAGGAGGAAGAAACTTTTCTTTAAACGAAATACAATATGGAAATCATGTTGTAATCATTGGAAAAGATATTGTAGATGCGCTTTTCGACAAGAAGCAAAATCCTTTAGAAAAAATAATTACTGTTGGAAGCGGAAAATATCGTGTTATTGGTGTTTTAAAATCAAAGGGTAACAGCATGGGTTTTGGTGGCGATAAAATAATGGTGCTTCCATTGAGTAATGTGAGGCAATATTTTTCTCGTCCGAACATGACATTTACAGTAAACGTATTGGTAACAAACAATCAATTAATGGATGCTGCCGTGAGTGAAGCTACTGGTAAATTCAGAGTCATCAGAAATGTGGCTATTGGCGAAGATGATAATTTTGAAATTACAAAAAGCGATAACCTTGCTAATTTATTAATTGACAACATTCAAAAATTTACATTAGGAGCAACACTCATTGGTTTTATAACATTGCTTGGGGCAGCAATTGGATTGATGAACATTATGCTTGTATCTGTTACCGAACGTACCCGTGAAATAGGAATACGAAAAGCCATTGGCGCAACACGAAAAACTATTCGTAGCCAATTTTTAGTAGAAGCTATTGTAATTTGTCAAATAGGAGGTTTAGTGGGGATTATCTTAGGAATAGCGTTAGGAAATTTAATTGGCTATGGTTTAGGCGCTGGATTTATTATGCCTTGGCTTTGGGTTATTACAGGTTTAACATTGTGTATTGGTGTAGGAATTATTTCGGGTATTTATCCTGCTATTAAAGCTTCTAAATTAGACCCAATTGAAGCATTGAGGTTTGAATAGAGCACTACTCCTTCACAAATTTTTTACTTACAATTCCACCCTTTAGCAGCCATGCTTATTTCTTTATAAAAATAACATTCAACTCTTACCCCTTCTTATCTTTTTTCTCGTCTTTGTTTTCTTTTTCTGTTGTTGGTTCTTTTGTTTCGGTAGCAGTTTCAGCTCCTTTTAAATAAGTAGGTAAATTAAGTCCAGCCATGTTAAATAAATCGTTTAATGGCGGTACTGTTTTCATCATTCCAGAAACAAAATTAGCAGTAGAGCCATTTCCATTTTCGTTGTTGCCAGAATCCCAAACAGTGATTTTATCAATCTTAATATTTTTAACTGCTTCTACTTGTGTTTTAACAAGCTCTGGAAGTTTTTCAATTAATAACAATTGAAATGCTTTTGTAGGGTCGCCACCTGCAGCAGAAACCACTTCTTTATAGCCTTCTGCTTGTTTCGTTAATATTTCGTACAAACCTTTTGCTTCGGCTTGCATTTTTGCAAATATAGCATCTGCTTCTCCTTTTGCTTGTTCTCTTATTCTTTCTGCTTCTGCTTGCGCTTCAATAATTGCTTTTTGTTTTGCTATTTCGGCTGGTATTACAATGTTTGCATTTTGTGTTGAGCGTTCTCTTTCTGCACGAGCAGTTTCTGCTTTTTGTTCAGCCACATACGATTCTTCCAAAGCTTTTGCTTGTTGTACTTTTTCGGATGCCAATGCTACACGATATGCTTCTGCTTCTTTTTCTCTGCGCAAAGCATCTGATTGTGCAATCGCAATTTTTGCTTCATTTTCTCCTTTTATAGCAACCGCATTTGCTTCTGATGTTTTTACCCTTGTATCTCTTTCTGCTTCTGCTTTACCAATTGATTCATCTTTTGCAGCAGATGCAATACTTATCTCTCTATCTTTTTGTGTGATAGCGATTTTTACATCTCTGTCTCTATGCGTTTCTGCAATTTGTGTATCTTTTTCTCTGTCTGCTAACGCTTTTCCTGTTTCTCCAATTTTTTCTTGTTCTGCCACAGAAATTTTTGCTTCGTTAATTGCTTTTGCAGCAGCTTCTTTTCCTAATGCTTCAATATAACCTGATTCATCTTTAATATCCGTAACATTTACGTTAATTAATTTCAATCCGATTTTTTTTAATTCGCTATCAACATTTTTTGAAATATTATCTAAGAATTTATCGCGGTCAGAATTTATTTCTTCAATCGTCATGGTTGCAATAACCAAACGTAATTGACCAAATAAAATATCTTTTGCTAATTCTTGTATTTGTTCTGCCGACAATCCTAATAATCTTTCAGCAGCAGTATTCATACTATCTGCTTCGGTTGAAATTGCAATTGTAAATCGACAAGGAACATCAACTCGAATATTTTGCCTACTCAATGCATTGGTTAAGTTTGCTTCAATGGAAAGAGGTTTTAAATCTAAAAAAGCAAAATCTTGAACCACTGGCCAAATAAAGGCTCCACCGCCATGTACACATTTTGCAGATGCGCCACCTGTTCTACCATAAATTACCAATATTTTATCTGAAGGGCATCTTTTGTATCGTGACAACAATGCTGAAATAGTTACAAAACCTACTATTACTGCTACTACAATGATTACTATTTGCGACATATTGTATTTTATTTAGATTGTTTCTACTATTAATATATTTCCGTTTTCAATTTTTATGACTTTAACTGTGCTACTTGTTGGAATTTTTTCATTCTCTGTCATTGCATCCAACTCATGAAAAGAACCATTTACACTTATCATAATTTTTCCTTTTCCTGATTTTTTTTCTGGTATGGTCAAATAAACTTCAGCAGTTTTATTTAGCGTATCCGAAATTTTAAATGAATTGTCTTCTGCCAATTTTTGAATTTGTTTTATCATTATAAAAAATAAAAATAAAAACAAAACTCCAACCGCAACCGACAAGCCAATAAGTGCTGCTTTATTGGGTATAGTTGAATAAAAAGAAATTCCAGTCCAACTAAATCCTAATAAAAAATTTATTAAATTTCTTAATGAAAAAAGCTGAAAAGGAGCATCAGAGCCATCTAAATCTCCGTCAAAATCGGCATCTACTCCATCCGATGCATCGGCACCAAAAAAGGTCATGATGGTTTGCACAATAAAAATCAAACTTGCTGGTAAAGCTACATACCAAAATGTTCTAATAAAAGGGTCTAAGTTTTCGAAAAATTCCATATTGCCAAATTTACAAGGTTTTTTAAAATTTCAACTATTGTTTCGCAAAATGTGGAAAACTAATTAATACCGATAATCTATTAGCTCGATCAATTATGGGTGATTTGCAGTAAAATAAAAAAACTTAGAGCCTGTTTAAATTTGATTAAAATTTAAACAGGCTCTAAAAAAAGACAGCAAATTATTCCCTAACTATTTTTTGTTCATTAGCAAGATTTAAGCGCTATTAGGTAGCGCTTTTACTATTTAGCTCTTATCAGTTGTAACCAGCCTTTTTCATCATATTCTTTATTATCAACACCTTTGGCTTTTATCAAATAATAATATGTTCCATCAGAAGAGTTATCACCTCCCCAAGAGTTGTTGATATCGTTACTTTCAAATTTCTTTTTACCCCATCTGTCGAAAATTTGAATAGAAAAATTTGTTATTGCAAATCCAGAAACTTTAAATAAAGGATTAGCTCCTCCTGGTGTAAACACATTTGGAATAATTAAAATTGACGTGTTGTTCACATCTATTAAAATTGTTGCTGTGTCTGCACATCCGTTGGCATCAACTCCAATTAACGTAACAATATATTGCCCTTCTGTGTTATATAAATGAGAAGGATTTGTTAATGTCGATGTGTTATCAATTCCAGATAATGTATCTCCAAAATTCCAAAAATAATTAATAACACTTGGTCCGGAGGTATTACTAAAATATACATTCAAAGGATGAAAGCCAGAAGTAGGACTTGCACTAAATGAAACTGTTGGTGAAGTAGCATTAACAGTAATTACAGCAGAGTCTAAGCAACCACTTGAATTGTCGGTTACAACAACAGTATAAGTTGTTGGAGTGTTTACCGTTGCATTTGTAAATTGGTTATTAGGATTTGAAACACCTCCACTTGGAGTCCAGCTATAAACATAATTACTAGAATCAGGCGCAGCTCCACAATGGCGGAATCGAACATTAGGACGTTGTGTTAATGTTGTTCCTGGTGTTGTTGAAGGACACTGAGATGTCGCATCACTTATACTATAAAGCGAAGAATTAAATGTAGTTGTTGTAAATGGCGAAACACAATTTTGTGTATAATTGGGAGATGGGGGCATCTCATTAAAACATATTTCTACAACTATGTTTGAAAGTCCATCCCATAAAAATGCATTGTCAAATGGATGTTGATTCCAACCTGTAGCAACATTAAATGTTTTTGGGGTATAAACATTTTGAAGACCATTTACCCACGCTGTAGTTAAGCTGTTTAATGAAGTACATCCCATATTAATTGTGTATTGATGGTAGGTGCTTATTCCATTAATTGCACTTACATTAAAATCTAGCCTATCGATTTTCCCTCCGCTAATTCCTGCAGCAGTTAATTCAGATGCACGAAATAAAAATTGATGTTTAACAGATGACCACCAGTTTCCATAAGGAGCAGGATAGGTTGTTGTTGTATTTACAGTTGTTCCATTTCCTACTTGTGTTACTGTTCCTCCCGAACACATTACGGGTGTTGTTCCACATATTGCTGGAACAGAGCTGCCGAATGTTACTCCTAAGTTTACAATTTCTCCAGAACAAACAGAAGTATCTGACGTAAATGCAATTGAGTTAGGAGGATAATTAGCTGTTGCAGAAATTGTAACAACATCTGTTTTTATACATCCTTGCGGACTTGTAACGGTAATGGTATAAGTATATGTGCCAGGGTTGGTAATTGTTGCTATTGGATTAGCAATATTTGTATTGTTTAAAAAAGTTCCTGGAGACCAAGAATACGTGTAAGCTCCTGTTGGAGTTGGGGTAACATTTAATTGTATTGGTTGTTGTAAACAAGTTGTACTAGATGATTGTGTTACATTGAATGAATAATCAGGAACTATTGTAACTGTTATTGTGTCTCTATTTACACATGTTCCGCTTAAATCACTTTCTACTTGATAAACAGTTGTAGAAACTGGAGAGGCAATAGGATTAGCACAAGGATTACAAGAAAAATTAGTTCCTACAACAATTGGTGGTCCACTTAAAACGGTCCAAGTGAAGGTACTGCCACCAGTACCATTTAAGGTAGCTGTTTGATTTCCACATAAAACTCTATCAGGTCCTCCTAATGTTCTTGGATTTACATTTATGTCATACACAAATGTTTGTTGTCCTTGAACGGGACAAGCACCATCATTTACTGTTACACTAAATGTTGTATTTGTTCCTGCACTACCTCCTGGAGCAGTCCAAGTTATTGTTGCAACTAATGGGTTAGTGCCTGAAGTGGTAATTGTTGCTCCTGGTAAAGCACTTGCTAATGTTGATGTAATGGTTAAAATATCTGCGGCATCAACATCGGTATATGTTGCATTGAATGTGAAATTAGAGCCTTCACACATTTCAATTGTAAAAGGACCTGTTTGAACAGCAGTTCCTGTTAAACCTGTAATTGCTCCAGCTCCAGCATCAGGCACAATGTTCGAACAATTTTGAACAATAAATTGAATATCACGCATTGTAGTACCAATAAGATTGCCAGCACTATTATACTCTTGAACCATAATAACAACTACAAAATTTCCTAAGGTTGTAGGTGTAAAGGATAGTAAACCGGTGTTTGGATTTAGCGTTATTCCTGGAATTGGTGAAGTTGCTGAATATCCTGGAGCATACGTTAACATTGTTGCTCCCGCATCCATTGCATTGATGAATGAAAAATAAAGAGAGTCGCCATCTGTTTCAACAACTCCATAACTATAATTTATTAATTGATTGATACAAACATAAGGTATTGGTTGGGCATTAAATGATGGGGAGCTATTACAAGAAGCAGTTGCGCTGTTTAGCGTTGCTTGTATGTAACTACCAACAGAGGCTGGTGTATTCAAATTAACAATTGCACCATTTCTGCAACAAATTGACCAACTCATTGTCCATGTATCGCACGGAGGAGCAAGTGTTACTATTCCTGTATAATGAAAAACCCACATACCAGGCAAAGTACCACCATTGCAAGTACTATTATTTATTTGCGTTGGACATAACTGGGAAATTTCAGTTCCGCCAGGATTTGTTCCGTTTACTGTTAAGGTAGCAGTACCTCCGCAGGTACTGGTAAAATTGATTGTTTGGGATGCTCCTGGGTCAAAACCTAAACAATCTACAAACAGATTTAAGTTTATTTGATATTGGTTAGACCCTAAACAAACATACGTTAAATCTCCTCCAGCAATGTGGGATGCTTTTGAAAATAAAAAAGTTGTTAGGAAAATAATTGATAGTAATAATTTTTTCATTGTTTGATTAAATAAAAATTGGAATAGCTAAAATATAAAAAAATGCCGAAGTAGAGGCAAAAATCAGGTAAAAAATATAAGTTTATTTTTAAGCTTGATTTATTTTACGAATCAAATAATTTTGACCAACAAATTCTCCGCAAGTTCTAATTGCTCCAACAGTAACACCTAAAACACCATGCATGTTTAAGTTTTGTCCTGTAAAATAAAGGTTTGATATTTTTGTTTTAGGAGAAATAAATGTTTTTAAAGGATCTCGATAATCTTTAGCAATACCGTATAGTCCTCCATCTCTTGCTCCAATATAATCTCTATAAGTTAGTGGCGTGGAAGATGTATAAGATTGAATTTTACTTCTGATATCTGGAAATTTTTTTTCTACTTCATCAATGGCTCTTTCTGCATATTTTTGTTTAAAATCTTCGTATTCCTGACCTCTGCTTTCGTTCTGTCTTGGAATAGTAGCAAAAGTATTTTCCCATTTTTTTACTTCTGAGAAAGGCATATAACAAAGTATTGTTAAACAATCAGCGTATTCATCCGATTTTGAAGATTTTGGAACAAAGATGCAATAGCCATCGGGCCATTCGTTTCCAATTTTATAAACACCTGTCCAAACATCATTTCGTTTATAATGATAAATATTGTAATTCAAATATTTGAATGAGTTTGGTTTTAAAACAACATCAATTATAAAAGCAGAAGATGAATTTTCTAAGCCCTGTAATCGATGACGGTAAGCATTTTTAATTTTAGTGGATTCTAAAATATTCATTGTAGTAGCTGGGTGAATGTTAGAAATAAAATTTTTGCCTTCGATGCGTTCTCCATCCTTTAGCTCTACAAATTTTACCACTCCATCAGTTTCTACAATTCTTTTTACTTCAGCATAATTTCTTATTTCACCTCCAAGTGCCTTGATATTTTTTGTAAGTAATTTTTCAATTTGAGCTCCACCATTCACACATTTGTATGAACTTTCGATGTAGGTATTAACAACCAATGCATGAACGTATAAAGGTGTTTTTTCGCCTTCACCTGCATACAAAGGATTTGAGCCTGCTAATACATTTTGAAGCTTTAAGTTAGGAGTAAGTGAAGCAATAAATTCTTTTGCATTAACATCTAAATATTTTGTCCCAATTATAGGAGCATTATCTTCTTTTAGTTGGTATAAAGGAAAATAATCACAAATTTCTTGTATATTTTTTACATAAGTATTTATTGCATTTCTTTCGGCAGGAAACTTTTTTACCAATTGCTCAACGAAATTACCATATCCTTGAGCATGAAAATATTCATTTTCATCACCATCAAAAGTGATTCTATCAAATCCATCTTCATCCATTTTGTGCAAATGGAGTTTATCCATTATATCAAAATATTTAAAGCTTTGATTTAGGTTTTGTCCATCATTTAATCCTCCGATGTAATGAATACCTGTATCAAATATTGCTTTTTCGCGAACAAATATTTGCAAACTACCTCCTAGCTGGCGATTTTTTTCAAGTACCAAAACCTTGAACCCTTCTTTACTTAAAATATAAGCGCTTTCCAGCCCTCCAAGCCCACTTCCAATAATTACTACATCATACTGTGCCATATAAAAGCTTATCTATTTTTTAAAAACATACGTGATGTTGGACGTAAGTTTTGTGTTGTCAATTTTTTGAATTTGCAAATTTAATTTTTTTGCGACATCTTCAATAAAAGATGAAGATACAAATTCTAATTTATTTTTTGTTTTGTTGAATCCAAAATTGGTTGAAAAAAATTCGGTGTATCTGGTTCCCCAATGACGATTTTGCAAACTTGCATCAGCATCTCTTAAGAGTATCATACCTCCTTGGTTTAAACTATTCGAACATTTTATAATTAATTTTTCTTGTTCTTCTTTCGGTAAATAATGAAGTATGTCGCTCAATACGAATGCATCACTTTTTGCAAAATTAAATTCAGTAGCATCCGCAGTAAAAAAAGTAAGATTTTTTGTTTTTGAAAAACAATTATTTGCAACTGTAATTTTTTCTTCA
The DNA here is from genome assembly GCA_021155045.1 of Arcticibacter sp. Lineage (GTDB taxonomy): Bacteria > Bacteroidota > Bacteroidia > 2-12-FULL-35-15 > 2-12-FULL-35-15 > 2-12-FULL-35-15. The sequence goes on along the minus strand of JAJNQB010000010.1, from coordinate 160,358 downwards.
TCGTAATCGGTACCAATAACTATTCTTTCTTCACTCATAAAGCTAAGCATATATGGTAAAAATCCGTAGCCACAACCGATGTCTGTTATAGTTCCTTTTTTAGGTAACAGCGATTCAAAAAGTTTATAATTCCCTTCTAGTTTTATTTTGATGCGCATATACCATTCTAAAATCGGACCTTTATAAATGTAATTTTTTGATAATCGATTTACATAATAATCAACCGTTTCAATTTCATTGCGCATTTTTTCATATTCCGCCTTAAAATATTTGCTAATACCTTTTGTTTTAGTACTATAATCATTGCCATAAGATTTATCATTAGCAGAGATTCTAGGTAAATATTTCACAGTTACTTTTCCATTTTTTAAAAGTGTGCTATCATCTTTTCCCTGAATAAAAGCTGTTCCATGAAAAATAATTGGCACGATATCTACATTGAGTTTTTCGGCAATGTAAAATGCTCCTTTGTGAAAACGTCCAATTTTAGGTGTTTCGGAACGTGAGCCTTCAGGAAAAATGGCTAAGGAATAACCGTCTTCAATTAATTTTTTAATACTATCTAAATTTTCTTCATAGCCAGCACTCTTTGGAATAAAGCCTCCTAATCGAACGATTGGCCCCATAAACGGAGAATCCCAAACCCAATCATTAACCATTAAAATTAATTTCGGATTTAGCGATTGCATTAATAAAGAATCTATTACTGAATGATGGTTGCAGATTACAATAGCAGGTTTTTCAAATTTTTCATTTAGTTCATTGATAAACTTTCTTCTCACATGCGCATGAATATGAATCATTGATTTGGTATAATAATGGCGTAAATGATGAAATATTTTCATTCTCATTTTTTTAGGAATAGGTAATAGTTTTACAATAACAAAACCTAATGGAATAAGTGTAAAGCAACCAAACGTAAACCATGTAAATGCTATTGCAGATTGTAATAAACTAAGAAACGTAAATGGAATTCTTTTTTTGTGGGTTCTGTTTGTAATAAAAAATTTAAACAATGCTGGTTGCAAGGTGTTGGAAACTAATAACACAGAAAACATTCCAATGATTGTTATAATTCCAATTGATTTTAACGAAGGATGTTGAGCAAATGCCAAGACCCCAATTCCTACCATGGTTGTAAATGCAGATAAAATGATTCCTGATTTATATGAATCTAAATTTTTTTGTCCTGTTTTATATTCATTCATTAAAGCATCTGTTATAAAAATGCTGTAATCATCTCCTAAACCAAAAATAAATGTTGAAATAATAATGTTTATGATATTAAACTTTATATCAAAAGCACCCATTACTCCAAGTATGATAAGCCAACTTAAAATCATTGGAATGTAAGTGATTAATGCTAATTCTAATCTTCCGTAGGATAAAATCAAAATAATTAAGACAAGTAATGAAGAAATCCCAAGTATTAAATTGAAATTATTTTTTATGATTTCAATAAATTTATTTGTTAGGAATTTTTTATCAAAAACAACCAAATTTTCATTTTCAGTGAAAGCATTTACTACTTTGTCTTCATTTGTGTCAGTTGTTTTTATTGCTGTGATTACAAGTGTTTGTTCGTTACTTTTTGAAATGTAATTTCCAAAAACAGATGCTTGTGATTCTCCAAATGCGTCAATACTAATTGGACTAAAGTTTTTATTAAGCAATGTGTAGAATTGTTCAAATGCATTTTCTTTGAAGTTATATTTCGAACTTTTTAAAATTAATTCTGTTTTTAGGTTTTCTTTTTTTTCTTTCGTCCAGAAATTGTTCCAGCGGTCTATTCTCTTTTTTTGTTCAGATGCTGATAGCAATACTGAATTTAGGCTAGAATATTTTTTTAATATGCTGTCTTTTTCAAGTTGCTTTAAAATGACATTATTTTTTTCGCTATTGAAAAGTGCTTCGTCCAAGGAGTTGCCATTATTGATAAGATAAACTGTTTTAAGCGAAACATTGCTTATTGTATTCAAATTTTTTTCTGCTTTAGCCAGTTTTTCATCAACATAGTTCATTTTCATCATGTCGCCTTCAAAACTTACTTTTTTGGAAGTAAAAATGGAGATAACAGATAAAACAACAATCAGAAGAATCAACCATTTATTATTTTCGAATTTATAAGTAGCAATTTTTTCTATAAAATTTGGTTTCAAATTTTGATACTCGCTTTGGTTTTTTTCTTTTAATAGTTGCGGAAAAACAATAAGCGTGAATAATGCTGCACCAATTAAACTCAAAGCAGCAAACAAACCAAAATCTTGAAGTGCTTCAGATTTAATAAACAATAAACTTAAAAATGCACCTATGGTACTTGTGCTACCCATTGTAAGAGGCACGGCTAAATCCTTTACTGTGGTTTTTAATGAATTTGTGTGTTTAAAGTGTGTGTAAAAATGAATAGAATAGTCAATAGCAATACCTAATACAATTGAGCCTGCTCCCAAAGCAATAGCAGAAATTCCTCCTTTTATCAGATAAATTAATGCAAGTGAAAATCCAGCTCCAAATATCACAGGCAAAAAAATAATTACAAATACATGAATACGTTTGAAAAAGTAAGTAAGTAAAATAAGCAAGGCAAAAACTGTAATAGAAAGTGTTAACACAACATCTTTTTTAATTCTTTCTGCATTGCCAAGCGAAACAGCATTGCTACCAAAATATTCTGCTGTAACGTTTGAAGTATTAGTATTTGTATATAAAATGGCAGAGTCAATTTTTGAAATGAGTTGTTTGTTTAATTTTGTATCGGACGGTTTGGGTGTAGGACTTATAATAAGTAAAATGTGTTTTTTGTCTTTTGTAAAAACATAGCCATTATCTATTTCAAAATTATCATCCAATTGTAAACCTTGCATTCTTTTTAGTGCATAGGGAGTTATTCCAATTGGATCTTTTAGAATATTTTGTTTTAAAATAAAACTAGCAGGAGAAATTAATGTCTTATAATTTTTTTCAAGTGTCGAGTCTATTTCTTCTGAGGTAATTAGTTTATTCAATATTGCATAATCCTGTTCTTGTAGAAAAACAGGGAGATTTTCGATAAATACATTATAAACATCATGCATTATATCATCACTAACTTTAAATGTAATATCTTTAATTAAAGCAGAATCAATCAAACTTAATTGATTGTACAAAGTGTCTGCAAAAGAAATTAAATCGTTCTCGTTTGTTTGAGTTGTATCTTTATAATAAACAGTTATAACTAATTTGTCGAGAAATGAAGAAGTTTTAAGAATAGTATTTAATCGTTCAACCTTTGCATCTGAAGGCATCATTTTAGTGATATCTTCTTCCAATTTAATTTGTGAAGAGTAATAGCCAGAAAAAATTACGATGCATAAAAGAGAGATAAAAAAAAGAAGTTTTCTTTTTTTAAAAAAATCATATAACGATGTAAAAAAAATATGCATTAATTAAATTTCAGTGTTTTTCTTTAAGCTTATCTTTAAGATAATGTACGATATTAATCCTAAAAATATAGCCATAATGATAGCAAAAATAAAGCTGCCAATTAAATATTCTAGCAAATGTAGTTTCATTGCCGCCCATATTTCAGAAATGGTATTGATACCTGAATCAAAAATACTTTCACTTAAATCGCCACCCAGTGCAAATTGTCCGGTTTTTAAACTTCCACAAATTAAGAAGGGAATCATTGGCGGTACACTTATTTGTGCAGCTAATCCAACGATGGCTTTGTTTAATTTAAAAACATGGGCAAGTAATAAAGCACTTACAAACTGATAACCCCATATTGGAATTATTCCCATAAATACTCCAAACGATACAGCTACAGATTTTTTTAAAACAGATTCGTTGGTATCAATAAAGTGTTTTTTTAAAAATAGTTTAATATTTTTTATGCTTAAATTTTTAATTAAAAAAATGGGCTTATGCCAAAGAAAAGCAACAAAAAACAAATACGTATTTAGCAAGCTAATTCTTGTAAAGTCTTTAAACGGACGAAAATGAGTAACTCTTTCTGAGCCTTCGGCATAAAACACTTTTATAGGAACAGGTTTTACGTTTATGCCTTTCCATGCAGCTTTTACCATTACTTCAATTTCAAATTCATATTTTGATGTAAAATATTTAGTGCCTTTCATCTTTTGTATTGGATAAAGGCGATAGCCTGATTGCGTATCAGGCAAATCTATATGTGTAAAAAGTTTAAACCAAAAATTAGAAAATTTATTACCAAACGTATTTTTCTTAGGCATATTCTCTTGATTCAAATTGCGGGCACCAACAAGTAGTGTGTCTGGATTTTTTTCAATTTCATCAATAAATGCGATTATATCATCAGCAAAATGCTGTCCATCGCTATCAATTGTAATGGCGTATTTATAACCTAAATCCTGAGCTTTTTTTATCCCCGTTCTTAGAGCAATACCTTTTCCTTTATTAGGAAAATATTCAATAACATTGATTTTCTCGTTGTATGATTTTATTAATTCAGATGTAGTATCGGTTGAGCCATCATTTACGACAATTATATTGGCGGTAAACGCCAAAACGCCTTTAATTACAGAGATAATCGTTTTTTCATTATTGTATGTTGGAATAATGACACAACAGTTTAATAAGTCAATTTTTTGTCGATAAAAATCAAAATTTGTACTGTTCATAATTTTTGATAAAACCAACAAGTAATAAGTCTAATTTTTTAGCTGATTTTAAGGGTGTAAAAGTAATAAGAATTTTTGTACTTATTTTTTTTATTAATACCCAACATATCATACAGTAAAACAGATAATTAGGCTATTATTTTTGATTTTATTCCGTTGATTAAAGTTTTAAAATTAAAAGATATTTTGGGTCTTAAAATTAGCTTAATATTTTAGTGTTTTAAAAAAATACTCAATTATGTCGAAAAATTAGAAAACAATGCAACCAATTAACCTACTTTTGCATCTTACAAATAGATAATAGAAACTAAACTTTTTAAAAGCTAAAAATAGCAACAATCAAAAAAATGAAAAAGCTACATTCCATATTTCTTATTTTTTCAATTTTTATTTTTAATACTAATTATGCTCAAGTCGTTACGGCAACTCCAGCAACAGCAAGTATTTGTTTTGGTGCAAGTGCAACTTTTAACGCAACCTATACTGGTCCCGTAGCCACCTCAACAACCAATTATACTATTAGCAATATTCCGTATGCACCTGATCCTTTAACAGCAGGAACATCCGTTTCATTATCGGATGATTCTCAGACAGGTATGTTGCCAATCGGGTTTACTTTTTGTTATTTTGGGAATAGCTATACTCAATTTATTATTGGTTCAAATAACTGGATTGGATTTAGTGCTGGACAAACATCAACTTGGGTAACAGTCCCTATTCCATCAAATACAGGAAATGCTCCAATGAATACCATCATGGGAGCATGGCAAGATATTAATCCTGGCGCAGGAGGAACAGTAAGATATGCTGTTTATGGTACAGCACCCAATAGAAGACTTTCTGTTTCTTGGAATAATGTTCCTATGTTTTCTTGTACTGGTCAACTTTATTCAAGCCAAATTATTATTTACGAGACAACCAATATCATTGAAACACATATTCTAAATAAATCTTTATGTGCAACGTGGAATAGCGGAAATGCAGTTCATGGCTTGCACAATGCAACAGGTACAGTTGCTGTGGTAGTTCCCGGTAGAAACAATACCCAATGGACAGCTTCAAATGAAGGAAAGCGTTTTACTCCTAGTGGTCCAGCAACAAATACAATCAATTGGTATATAATGCCCGCAAATACGCTAGTGGGTACAGGAAGTTCCATAACAGTTACTCCGCCAGCATGCCAAGTAAACACTTATTATTATGCCCAAGCAGGGACTACTGGAACATGTGTAACAGCTTTAGCTAGAGATACTGTATTAGTAACTCAAACTAATTGTTCTCCTTGTTCATTAACTGCAGGAAGTAATGGACCTATTTGTGTAGGCTCAACACTTAATTTAACAGCATCAACTGTATCTGGTGCAACATATTCTTGGACGGGACCAAATGGGTTTACATCCACTTTGCAAAATCCTAGTATTCCATCAGCAACTTCTGCAGCAGGGGGAACATATACCGTAATTGCTACTCAAGCTGCAAGTTGCAGTTCATGTACTACTACTGTAAATGTTGTTGTAAATCCTATTCCTACAGCACCGGTACCTAGTAGCAATACACCTGTTTGTTCTGGCAATACACTAAATTTAACAACTCCTTTAATATCAGGAGCAACCTATAACTGGACAGGTCCAAGTGGTTTTACATCGGCACTTCAAAATCCAAGTATTACTAATGTAACTACTGCTGCAAGTGGAACTTATTCACTTACAGTTACTGTAAATGGTTGTACAAGTCCAGCGGGAACAACCAATGTGGTAATAAATAATACTCCACTACCACCCATTCCAAGTAGCAATAGCCCAATTTGTGCTGGAACCAATTTAATATTAACTGCAAATAATATTGCAGGTGCAGTCTATGCGTGGACTGGTCCAAGCGGATTTACTTCTGCTGTTAGAAATCCTCCTCCATTTGTTGCAACTACTACAAATTCTGGGACATATTCATTAACGGTAACCGTTGGAGGTTGTACAAGTACGCCTGCAACAATCAATGTTGTTGTAAATGCTGTGCCTGTTGCTCCAACTGCAAGTAACGTTACTATATGTAGCGGAACATCGGCTACATTAACAGCAACAGCACCTGGACCAGCTTATGAATGGTATGATGCTGCAACTGCTGGAACTCTTTTAAACACAGGAGCGTCCTATACAACACCTGTTTTAACAACCACTACTACTTATTATGTTCAAGCAGTTAACGGAACATGTATTGGACCAAGAACAGCAGTTACCGTTACTGTTCAGCCAAGTATCACTGTAACTACTAGTCCTAACACAAGCATTTGTGAAGGAACATCAACTACTTTAAATGTAACCAATCCGACAGGAGGAGGATATACATACTCTTGGGATGAACCGACAAGTACTGGTTTTTCTTCCTTGCAAAACCCTACTGTTTCTCCAACAACAACAACAACTTACACCGTTACTGTGATTGATGCGATTGGATGTAGCGGAACAGGGACAATTACGATTACTGTAAGTCCTACAATGATATTAACATTAACTCCAACTGATGTAACGTGCTTTGGATTGTGCAATGGTGCTGTTTCAAGTACTTTTTCAGGTGGTATTCCTCCTTACACTTATTTATGGTCGAATGGTAATACAACACCGAATTTAACTAGCGTTTGTGCAAATACTTATACACTTGTTGTTACGGATGCTATCGGTTGTACAATTTCTCAAGTAGCAACTGTTCAAGCTCCAACTGCTTTAACAGCTACAAATGGCCAAACGAATGTTACCTGTAACGGATTATGTGATGGAACTGCATTTGTTAGTCCTTCTGGAGGAACAATGCCTTATACCTATTTATGGAATAATGGGCAAACGAGTGCAACTGCAATAAACCTTTGTGCTGGGGTAAATTCCTGCACTATTACAGATGCAAATGGATGTACTGTAACTTCAAGCGTAACAATTACACAGCCAGCTACTTTAAATGTGAATCCAGTAACGGGAGCAACTATTTGTACTGGGCAAAGCACTACACTTAATGCGACAACAACAGGTGGTACAGCTCCAATAACAATTAATTGGATGTCGCCTGCATATACAGGAGCAAGTAATACAGTAACTCCTAGCACTACATCAACATACACTATCACCGCTGTTGATGCAAATGGATGTACATCAAATACTCAAACAACAACAGTAATTGTTAGACCTCCTTTAGGGGTAACAGTTAGCCCTAACGTATCCATTTGTGTTGGCGCAAGTACTACATTAACAGCAACGGGTTCCGGTGGAAACGGTGCCTATTTATATACCTGGACTCCCGGAGGGATGACTGGAGCGAATGTGAATGTAAGTCCAACTTCTACTACAGTTTATACTGTTACAGTAACAGATGGATGTACCGTGTTGCCAGCTACGGCAAATGTTACCGTAACTGTAATTCCTAAGCCTGTTGTGAATTTTAGTTCTAATATTAATTCAGGTTGTACTCCACTATGCGTAAATTTTACTGATAACAGCACTTCTTCTGGAACAATAGCATCTTGGAATTGGACTTTTGGAAACGGAGGGGCAACAACTCAAAATCCTACAAATTGTTTTGACAATCAAGGGCAGTATAACATAACATTAACAGTAACGGATAATAATGGTTGTACGAATACCGCTACAATTAATAATATGATAAATGCAATTGCAGTTCCTACAGCAGCATTTGTATCAAGCCCTCAGCCAGCATCTATTACAGACCCAAATATTACATTTAGCGATATGTCTTCTTATGCTACTTCTTGGAATTGGAATTTTGGTGATGCTACTTTTGGTGCTTCAACTAACACTAGTACATTGCAAAGTCCTCAACATATGTACAGCAGCGATGGAACATATTGTATAACATTAGTTGTTAGTAATCAAAATACGTGTTTTGATTCAACAACTGTTTGTATTGATATTCAACCAGATTATACATTGTACATACCAAATGCATTCACACCAGATGGAAATGCGTTGAATTCAACATTTGCACCAAAAGGTTCTAATATCACAGAATTTCAAATGTATATCTTCAACCGTTGGGGTAATTTAATTTATCAAACATCAGATATATATAAAGGTTGGGATGGATCATTTAAAAACAATGGAACACCAGCAGAACAAGGTGTTTATGTTTACCGAATAATTACGAAAGACAAAATAGGACAAGTACGTGAGTATGTTGGACATGTTACTTTAGTCAAATAAAAGATATAACAAATTTGTTTGTTTGTTTGTTATCGAAACCCTCTTGCGAAATTTGTTTTGCGGAGGGTTTTGCTTTTAACATAATTTGTTAATTTAGCTTCTGAAAAAACATCCCCACGATTACTATTAAAATAGTAATTTAGCAACCTTAATTTATGTTTACACTTTTAGGAAAAGAAATAAAAAGCTTTTTGAGTTCGCTCATTGGTTACATAACCATTACTGTTTTTTTAGCAGTAATTAGTCTTTTTATGTGGATTATAAAAAATGATACCAATACCGATTCAAATGTATTGGATAATGGCTACGCAAATATCGACCCTTTATTTACGATAGCTCCTTGGTTATTTCTATTTTTGATTCCTGCAATCACAATGAGAAGTTTTGCTGATGAAAAACGTGCTGGAACTATTGAACTTTTACTTACAAGACCTTTAACAGATTTACAAATTATTTTAGCTAAATATTTTGCAGGTTTTTTACTTGTGTTATTCTCTTTACTACCAACATTAATTTATTATTATTCAGTTCATCAATTAGGCAATCCTACTGGAAACATTGATACCGGAGGAATGTGGGGGTCTTATATTGGCTTATTATTTTTAGGGGCAGCATTTGTTTCAATAGGAATATTTGCATCTGCTGTTTCCGAAAATCAAGTAGTATCGTTTATAATAGCATTATTTCTTTGCTTTTTTATCTATACTGGCTTTGATTTCATAAGCTCTTTTGCCTTGTTTGGAAAAATTGATAATCTAATTATATCACTAGGAATTAATAGCCATTATATATCCATGAGTAGAGGTGTAATTGATACCCGAGATGTAATATATTTTGTGAGTTTAATTGCAATATTTGTTTTATGCACACGAACTGTTTTAGAAAGCAGAAAATGGTAATGAGTAAAAACAAAAATAAAAAAAGAGATTTAACAGCACTTGCATTAGCAATAGTTATTATTGTGTTGCTGAACTTTCTTGCTTCATTTGTTTTTCATCGATTTGATTTAACTTCTGAAAAACGTTATACTTTATCTGATGCAACAAAAAGCTTGTTGGCTAAATTGGATGATGTTGTATATGTAAAAGTATATTTAGATGGAGATTTTCCAGCAGGGTTCAAACGTCTGAGAAATGAAACAAAAGAAATGTTGGATGAATTTAGAGCTTATTCCAATGAAAATATAGAATATGAATTCATAAATCCTTCTGAAAACACAGACAAAAAACAACAAAACGAAATATTCAAACAGCTTTATGACAAAGGCTTACAACCAACCAATTTAGAAGTAAAAGATGAACATGGAACATCTCAACAAATAATTTGGCCAGCAGCTTTAATATCTTACAAAGGCAAACAACTGCCATGGCAACTACTTAAAACACAAAGCTATCAGTCTCCTGAAGCACAATTAAATAACTCTATTCAAGCATTAGAGTATGAGTTTGCAAGCAGCATCAGAAATTTAACAACGCTTTTTCGTCCAGAGATTGCTTTTATTCACGGGCAAGGAGAGCTGGATACACTAGCTACAAAAGATATTAGAGATGCATTAAAAGAATTTTATTTTGTTGATGATATTGCAATTAATGAACAGTTGGGTGTTTTAAATCAGTACAAAGCTATTGTGATTGCAAAACCTGATACAACATTTTCTGATAAAGATTTATTTATCATTGATCAGTTTGTGATAAAAGGGGGGAAAGTTTTGTGGGTAATTGATCCATTGTTTACACCTGTTGATAGTTTAAGTAGAAAAGGCGCAACGATGGCTATTCCTTATGAGTTAAATTTGGAAAATATTCTATTCAAGTATGGTGTTCGAATAAATCCGAATATGTTGATTGATTTACAATGCTCAGCAATTCCTGTAAATAAAGCATTTAAAGGGCAACAACCTCGATTTGAATTAATGCCTTGGTATTTTTCACCTCTAATAACACCATCCAACGTACATCCTATTTCTAAAAATTTAGATTTAATAAAAACAGATTTTGTTTCAAGTATTGATACGATTGAAACGCCAGGAATAAAAAAAACAATTTTATTGCGTTCATCAAAATATACCAAAACGCTTAATTCTCCGGTGCGTGTGGATATGAATTACTTACGCTATCAGCCCGATGAAAAACAATTTAAAGATTCGTATCAAAATATTGCTGTTTTACTTGAAGGGAAATTCGAATCTGTTTTTAAAAACAGATTACCCAAAGAAATTTTAAATGATAGTGCAATTGGCTATCAACCAGACGGAAAACAAACGAGCATGATTGTAATTTCTGATGGTGATGTAATTAAAAATGATATTCAATATAATACAGGAAAGGTATATACATTAGGTTTTGATAAATATACTAATCAAATGTATGGAAACAAAAATTTTATTTTAAACTGTATAAATTATTTATGTGACGATTCCGGCTTGATTTCAGTAAGAGCACGAGAACTTACATTAAGATTGTTGGATAAAAAGAAAATAAAAACACAGCGCGTTAAATGGCAAGTTATAAATACAGGATTACCTTTACTGATAATAATTATTTTTGGAATGATTTATCATTTCAACAGAAAACGTAAATACGCATCATAAAACACTATTCATGAAGAAGAACAGAAAAGCAATTATAGCTGTAATTTTATTAGGAGCGTTATCACTATGGTTTATTTTACACAATAAAAAAGGAACAATAAAGCAAACTTTACGCGATTTTGCTGTAGCTGATACTGCATCTATCGACAAAATATTTTTAGCTGATAAATCGGGAAGGGCAATCACTTTAGAAAGAAAAGATGTTGGAAAATGGACGGTAAACGGAATACATCTAGCAAGAAGAGATGCTATTGAAATGCTTTTATACACCATAAAAAAGATTGATGTAAAAGAACCTGTTGGTAAAAAAGCAACAGAATTTGTTGTTAAAAAAATTGCTTCTGAAGCAGTAAAATGCGAAATATACCAAAAAGGAGAATTAATAAAAGCATATTATGTGGGTGGCGAAACGCAGGACCAAACCGGTACCTATATGATTTTAATTGATATTGAAACGATGGAATCATCCGCAAAACCTTTCGTAACATATATACCTGGCTTTGAAGGATTTTTAACAACACGCTATTTCACTGATGCAAAAGATTGGAGAGATAGAACCGTTTTTAGTTATGTGCCTAATAAAATTAAATCTGTAAAATTGGAAATTCCTGATAAACCAGAATTAGGATATGAGGTATTACAAATTGCAGAAAATAAGTTTCAAGTCAAATCATTGGCAGATGGAAAAGCAATTCAAGATTTGGATACTCTTGCAGTAAAACAATATTTATCTTACTACCAACAGATAAATTATGAAACCATGCAGCTTGGTATGAAACAACAAGAAATAGATTCTACACTCAAAACAAAACCAATAAATATTCTAACTGTTGCCAATGAAAAAGGAGAAACGAATACTGTTAAATTTTATCCACGCAAGCCTAAAAAAGAAGCACACGATGTTGATGGTAAGCTATTGCCTTTTGACCCAGAACGGATGAATGCTACATTAAACACAGGTGAAATGATAGTAGTTCAATATTATATTTTTGGTAAGTTGATGCCTCCAATGGAATATTTTAAAATAAACAAAGGAAACACAAAACAATAAACACATAGAGCCTGTTTAAATTTTAATAAAATTTAAACAGGCTCTAAAATTATTAACTAAGGAGTTAAAATCCCCATGAATGGGGATTTTTTTTGTTAAAAAGTAAGTTGAAACTAAATTTTAAAAGGATTAAAAAGAAACAGCTAAATAAGTTATATTTGCTCTGCAAGTTTTTCGAAAAATGAATCTTTATTAAAACTACATATTACCTATGAAATTTATAGTATCAAGCACCACATTATTAAAACAACTTCAAGCAGTTAATGGAGTTTTGAATAGCAACAATGCATTGCCAATTCTTGAAAATTTTTTATTTGAAATAGACAAGAATCAATTAAAAGTTTCTGCATCTGATTTAGAAACTACAATGACTACTGTTATTGCTATTGAATCGAAAGACACGGGAAACATAGCAGTACCTGCTAAGTTGCTATTGGAAACATTGAAAACATTTGCTGATCAACCATTAACTTTTAATATCGACCCGAAAAAATTCGGGATTGAAATAGTTTCTGACTATGGTAAATATAAATTAACGGGGCATAATGGGGATGAGTTTCCGAAGTTGCCAAACATAGACTCTGCAACTTCTTTAGACATGGATTCTGCTATTTTAGGTTCTGCTATCAATAAAACAATTTTTGCAACAGGTAATGATGAACTCAGACCAGTTATGTCTGGTGTTTTTTGTCAATTGGCTACAGATAGCATAACATTTGTTGCAACGGATGCTCATAAATTAGTTCGTTATAAACGTACAGATGCAAAAGCAGCAGCAACAGCGTCTTTTATTATTCCTAAAAAACCATTGACTCTTTTAAAAAATATTTTAGGTGGAATAACTGGTAATGTGAAAATAGAATACAACAATACAAACGCATTCTTTTCTTTTGAAAACACAAATTTAGTTTGTCGTTTAATCGATGGGAAATATCCAAATTACGATGCTGTAATTCCTAAAGAAAATCCAAATAAATTAACAGTTGATAGATTGGCATTTTTAAATTCAATTAGACGTGTTTCTATTTTCTCAAATAAAACTACTCACCAAGTACGTTTAAAAATAGCAGGAAGTGAATTAAGTATATCTGCAGAGGATTTGGATTTTGCAAATGAAGCAAGTGAAAGACTTACTTGCCAATATGCAGGAGAAGACATGGAAATAGGATTTAATTCGCGTTTTTTAGCTGAAATGTTAAGTAATTTAAATGGTGATAACATCAATTTGGAAATGAGTGCGCCAAATCGTGCTGGAATTTTATTGCCTAGCGATAATGATAATAAAGCAGAAGATATTTTAATGCTTGTTATGCCTGTGATGTTAAATAGCTAAATTTAGTATTGATGTATTAAACAAAAAAACCTTTGAATAAGTTTCAAAGGTTTTTTTGTTTAATTTTTTTGCAACTAAATCTCTTTTTCGATGAGATAATTGTTTCTTTCGGTTGAATTTCTAGAAATTAATTCTCCTAAGAATCCAGCAAGGAATAACTGTGTTCCAATTATCATGGCAACCAAAGCTAAATAAAACAGCGGTTGGTCAGTTACATTACGTGCATGCAATGAATTGGATAACTTTATTAGTTTTTCAATAATTAAATACAAAGAAACAATTCCGCCAATAAAAAAGGAAATCGTACCCCACAATCCAAAAAAGTGCATAGGGCGCTTTCCAAATTTAGAAACAAATGTAATCGACATTAAATCTAAAAAACCATTGATAAATCGTTCTAAACCAAATTTGGTTTTTCCATATTTACGTTCACGGTGTTGAACTTCCTTTTCTTCAATTTTTGAAAATCCAGCCCATTTTGCTATAACAGGTATGTATCGGTGCATTTCGCCATACACTTCAATGCTTTTTACAACATCTTTTTTATATGCTTTTAAACCGCAATTAAAATCGTGTAAATTATTTATACCACTAACTTTTCGAGTTGCCCAATTGAATAACTTGGTAGGAATGGTTTTACTGATTGGATCATATCGTTTTTTCTTCCAGCCACTCACTAAATCTAAACCATCAAGGGTTATCATTTTGTATAAATCAGGAATTTCATCAGGTGAATCTTGCAAATCAGCATCCATCGTTATCACTACATCACCTTTAGTAATAGCAAAACCAACATTTAAAGCAGCTGATTTACCGTAGTTTCTTCTGAATTTAATTCCAAAAACATTTGCATTTTTGGCTTTCAATGATTCGATTACTTGCCATGAATTATCTTTACTTCCATCATCAATAAAAATAATTTCGTACGAAAAATTATTTTCATTCATCACTTTCACAATCCAATCGTGAAGTTCTGGTAATGATTCATCTTCGTCTTTAAGAGGTATAACTACTGAAATATTCATAGCAGGACAAATGTACAAATTAGAAATCAAATTTAATGCATTAGGAATTGTAATTGGTTTGAGGACACTACAAAATTAAAAAGCCCCCAAATTTTGGAGGCTTCTTAGGTAAATTATAATACTTATATAATTATGCTAATCTTACGTTTACAGCATTTAAACCTTTTTTGCCTTCTTGTACTTCAAAAACAACTTCGTCATTTTGACGAATTTCTTCTTTTAATCCAGAGACATGAACAAAGAATTCTTCATTTGTGTCATTTGCTTTAATAAATCCAAATCCTTTTGTTTCATTAAAAAACTTTACAGTTCCATTTTTCATTTTTAAATAATAAATTGATTAATAATTAGCACAAAGATAGCTTAATTATGTGAAATACAATGCTTTTAAGGTTTTATTTATTTTAATTAACCTTTTTTAAGGCATTTGGCAATGTATTTTTCGGAAGGTAATAATGCTTGCTGAATCCTTTTAGCGTAGCGGATACTATCTATTATTTCCTTTTGTTTTTCTTCAACTATGCTTTTTTGTAGTTCGATAATTTTTTTTTGCTTTTTTGTGATGAATAGTGTTCGAAAGATAATAAGGGCAATTGCCCCAATAGCAATTGCCACAGAGGATATTAGCCAAAATAAAATTGATTGTCTTTTTTTATCAGCTAAAGCAAGTATTTCTTTCTTCTCTTGTTCTGCTTTTAATGCAGTTTCCTTTTTTTCGAATTCATAGTTAAGCTCATATTTTGTGATTTCTTTTCGTTTTTCATCATCAAATAATGAATCTTTTGTAAAAGTGTATTGTCTATAGTATTCTAAGGATTTTTTGTAATCTCCGCTGTTTGAATACAGCAGACTTAAACTTTGATAAGTATTGGAGGTGTGGTGTAAAAAATCAATGGCTGTATCAATTTCAAGGGCTTTTAATAAATAAATTTCAGCAGTTTTTTTATTTTGAATGTTTTTGGTTGAAGATAAGTCTGATAGTTCTTGAACATAAAAATCACCAATATTTCCATTCCAAATAGCTTGGCTTCTTAAATTCCCAACTTCATTGGCAAATTTCAATGCTTCCTTATAATATTCAATTGCTTTATCTTTTTCTCCTTTTGCATTATATGCAAGGCCAATATTGCCAAGTGTTACACCAACCCCATTTTTATCGTTTATTTCTTTGTAAGTATTCAAAGCTTTAAAATAGTATTCCAAAGCTTTTTCTTGATCATTCGTCATGTCGTATAAATTTCCAATATTACCTTGAGTATTGGCTGTAGCTTTTTTGTCTTTCAATTCTTCGGCTATAGTTAACGATTTTAGAAAATATTGAATTGCTTTGCCAACGTCTCCCATGTTCGCATAAACATTTCCTATGTTTGCTAACGCACTTGATATCGTTTTTTTCTCCCCAAGTTCTTCATTAATTTTTAATGCTTTAAAAAAATGAGATAATGATGCCGGAAAATTTCCTTTGTCAGCAAAACCCATTGCTAAGTTTGAGTAAGAGTTTGAAGAACCATTTAATTGATCTTTTTTTGAAAGTGTATTGGAAAGAATTAAAGCCCTGTTTGCAATTGCAATTGTGCTGTCCGAATTACCAATCATTATGTATTGCCAGGATAATGCATTCAAATGATTAACTTTTTCTATGTCATCCTTATCTGAAACAATAATTTTATTTAAAGAATCTATAACTGCATTTTGGGATACGACATTATGTTGAACTAGTATAAAAGCTAGAAGCAAATACGTAGTAACAAAATGACATGTCGAATTATTGTTGCGCATTTAGTATTTTTAGAATATAAGATTCTGTGGGTAACTGAGATTGCTGTATTCTTTTGGCATAGCGTATACTGTCCAATACCTCTCTTTGTTTTTCTTCTACTATGGCTTTTTGCTCTTCTATGATATTTTTTTGCTTTTTAGTTAGGCTTAGTGATCGAAAAACAACAATTGTGATTACGCCTATTGCTATGGCTACAATTGAAATTAACCAAAATAATATTGCTTGTCTTTTTTTATCTGCTTCTGCAAGTGCTTCTTTTTTATCTTGTTCCGCTTTCTGAGCTGCTTCTTTTTTTTCAAATTCATAGTTCATTTCATGTCTTGTAATTTCTTTGTCTTTTTCTTCGCTAAAAATTGAATCCTTTGTGGAAGAAAATAATTGAAAATGAAGTAATGCTTTTTTGAAGTCTCCTTTTTGGTAATACAATTCACTTAAGCCTTCGTGCATATGTTTTATTTGACTGAGAGAGCCAAGAGCAGAGTCGATGGTTAAGGCTTGTTTAAAATACATTTCTGATTTTTCATAATTTTTCTGAACAAGATAAATACCAGCCATGTTTGCATAATTCATAGCTAAGCCAAAATCGTTTCCTTGTTCTTTTTGCAGTTTTATGGATTGAGAAAAATAATCCATTGCTTTGTCGTACAATTCTTTCAAATTAACGTAAGGTTCCCCAGAACGAAAGGCCACATCAGCCTGATTTTGCAATGCTGAACCAACACTAATCAGATTGTTTGCAGTTTCTAAATCGTTGCCTAACTCTTTTGAAACAGCTAAAGCCATCATGGAATATTCTAGTGATTTTGCAGCGTTTCCCATATTGTTATACACAATAGCAATGTTCCGTAAGTCAATAGACATATCATATTTGTTACCTAATTTCCTACCAACTTTCAATGATTTTAAATAATATTCTAATGCTTTTTCATAATTTTTTTGGTCGGAGTAGATGTTGCCAATATTTCCTAAAATATTTCCAACTCCTTTTTCTCGCCCCAACTCTTCATTTAATTTTAATGCCTTAAATTGAAACTCTAATGCTTTTGGGTAATTACTTTGTCCAAAATAAGCATTACCAATTTCACCTAATGATTTTGCTTTGGAAAATTTTATTTGATTTAATTCATTACCCGTTGTGATTTTTTCAAGATTTTCCCATACTGCCAAGGCTTGTATATTATAGTTTAGTGCATCCGAAAAATTACCTTTATCGAAACTAAAAACGCCTAATAAATAAAGAGATTTGCCAATACCTTTTTGCCAGCCTGTTTCATTATATATATTTACTTTTTTGGCAGTTTCAAGAGCAGTTGAACTACAAACAATGGCTGTATCTAAATTATCCCATAATTCAATGGCTAAGGCATTTAAGTGATTGACTTTATTTGTGTCGATTTTATCATTTTTTATAAGGTTTATTAATGAATCTACCTGAGAAATTTGAGCAGTAACATTATAAAAGGTAACCAAAACAAACAGAAAGAGAAAGGTATATTTTAAGACTTTATTCATTCAACAAGCTAAAATATGAAATTGTAACCGAATAAAAATAAAAAAAACTAATATTCAGAAAAATATGCAAAACTATTTTTTCAAAATCTGTTTAAGGTTTAATCTTTCGCAAGATAAAGTGCATACTTTTGGTTGTACTTCCGCAAATAAATAAATATTGAATCGGCTTTCTTGCGTTTCTTCAATTTCATAAACTCTTTGTATAAACTATCGTCATCTTTTAAGACAACTTCCATATTTTTAACATTAAAATCTATTATTTTATTTGTTCGTGTATCATACACAAATTGCTGCAATTGATTGTATGTAGGGTTTATTCCGTAAGATGTATTCATAGGGTCATTATAAGGCGAATAAACCCTTACCATTGCTGTAAAATGAAAAAGTGTTCCAATTACATTTACTCGTTTAAATTCTTCATGAAAGTTTAAGTACAATGTTCTATTCTGGCAATAACCCCACATTGTATTCATTTCTACTTTTTGTTCTTCGTTTTTATCATTTTTATACACAAGGTACTTTAACGTAGCGACTTGTGTTAAAAAATCGTTGTCCGACTTTGGAAAGTTAGATACGATAGCACTTTTGAGAATGGGATTATTATTTACAAAATCTTCAAGTGTTAAAAAGAAGCCTTCTTTAATTTCGTACTCTTTGGAATAAGCAACACTATCTTTTGCAGATAACTTAAAACAAACAAAACTAAAAATGAGTATATTTATAATTCGATTGCGCATGAAACAAAGTTCGTAAAATATTTACTTAATTACATACACCATGAAACGCATTTTATTATTTTTTGTTTTACTCAACATATTCAATACAACTATTTTTGCACAAAAAAGCAAAATTAATTTTGAGTTAGCATTATTATTAAAGCAGAGCAATGCTCAACAGTTTCCTATTGATGCATTTATTAAAGGCGATGTAACAACAATAAAAAAAATTGTTTCGAACAATGGTTCATCCTTTAAATATGCTCATGGAAATATTGTAGCGGCAACATTAAGTATTACATCCATTAACGAATTGATTAGTAATCAAAAAGTAGAACGTATCGAATACCACAAACCACAATTAAAACCAATGGCTGATACAATGGTGGTACAAAATAACATTGCACCTGTGCATAATGGAACAACACCTTTAACTCAACCTTATAACGGCTCTGGAATAGTTGTAGGAATTATTGATACTGGAATAGATTTTTTGCATCCTGATTTTCAAACCAGTGCTGGCAATAGTAGAATTAAACATTTGTGGGATCAAACATTGGCTAATTCAACAAACACACCAATGCCTTATAATTATGGACAAGAATGGAACAACACAGAAATTGATAATGGTGATGCAGCAGCTCACGACCCAACATATTATTATGGACATGGCACACATATTACAGGAGTTGCCGCAGGAAATGGCTTGGCTATTGGGAAATATGCTGGCGTTGCTCCTGAATCAGATATTGTGTTTGTTGCTTTAGATTTTAATAGTATTAATCCAAATATTATTACTGATGCTGTTGATTATATTTATTCCAAAGCACAAGCAATGGGAAAACCATGTGTTATCAATTGCAGCTTCGGTGATTATTACGGTTCGCATGATGGAAAAGATTTGCAAGCACAAATGATAAAAAACATGATTACATCACAAAACGGAAGAGCACTTGTAGCAGCGGCAGGAAACGGAGGGAATAATAAATTTCATTTAGGTTATACCGTAACTAGCGATACAAATTTTACAATCTTTAGCGCAGGTGGAAGTGGCAATACATATATACAAATGTGGGCAGATACTTTAAATTTTAAAAATGTTCAGTTTTCTATCGGTGCCGACCAAATGTCGCCAACACATTCTTACAGAGGAAACATAAACTTTTCGAATATTTTATCTCATGTCGGCATTTTAAAAGAAGATACATTATACAATGCAGGAAACAGAATTGGTATTATTCAAAGTTATGGTGATGTTATAGATGATGTTTATTCTATGGAATTTAATATTATTCCTGATTCTACTTCTTATAAATGGCGATTAATTACAACTGGAAATGGAAAATTTGATGCTTGGAGTTTTAATATATTAAATAGCGGCTTACCTCCACTTGCTACAATGCCAGATAGCAACTATTATAAATTTGCCGATTTAAATCAAACGATTGTAAGTAGCTTTCAATGCCTTGATGAAGTAATTACAGTTGGAAATTATATCAATAGAAATAGTTATAAAAATTATCAAGACAATTGGGTGTATGACCCATCAGTAATTATAGGTTCAAGAGCAAACTCTTCCAGCCAGGGTCCAACACGTGATGGAAGAATAAAACCAGACATTACAGCAACTGGTGATTGGCTATTATCTTGTTTGGCAACTCAATTGGTAAGTACATTTATTACTTTTTTGCCAGACGACATTGCTTACGGAAGTTATCATAAATATGGGAATGGAACATCTGCAGCTAGCCCTGTTGTTGCAGGGACAGTAGCATTGTATCTCGAAAAAAATCCAAATGCAACAGCAACTCAAATAAAACAAGCTATTACAAGCTGTACAAAACAAGATAGCTTTACCGGAACCACTTTGCCAAATAACAGTTGGGGTTATGGAAAAGTAGATGCATTTACTGCGCTTACAGGATGTATTATTACAACTATTTCTGAAGAAGCAAATCAAACTTATTCTTTTGTTTATCCCAATCCAGCAATCAATGATATTCATATAAATTTAAGTTTTGTAACTATCAGTATTTTTGACAAGGTGGAACTAAAAATTTATAATTCTTTAGGTCAAACAATAAAAAGAATACCTGTAACCGAACAATTAATTACAATCAATAATCTTCCGGCTGGTATTTATTTTTGTGATTTAATCATTAATGGACAAGCTACTGCAACTGAAAAAATAATACTTTTACAACAAAAATAAATTTATGGAAAGCAAATTAAAGCTGATTGGATATGTTGCTTTTATTTTAGGTGTTACAGCAACAGTATTATCACTTTTTTCATTCGGAATAATATATGCATTACTCACAGGAGCAATTGGAATGTTGGTTTCTATAGTTTATGTGGGAATCGATACTAAATATGCAATCAATAAAAAAAGAATTACTATTGGAATTATTTCGATGCTACTAAGTTCTGTGCCTATTCTATTTTTATTAGTTGTAATTATCTTGAGCAAAATAAATTCATAATGGCATCAAGAATTTCAAATTATTTATCTCTTATAAAATTTAGTCATACCGTTTTTGCATTGCCTTTTGCAGTTATTGGATATTTTTTAGCAATAAAATTTACGTTAGCCGAATTCAATTTAAAATTATTTATACTTGTTATCCTCTGTATGGTATTTGCGCGCAGTGCGGCAATGGCATTTAATAGGTATATCGACAGAGCAATTGACGAACAAAATCAACGAACAGCCATAAGAGAAATTCCTGCAGGAATTGTTAAACCTCAATCAGCTTTATTATTTGTAATTGCTAATTGCATTTTTTTTATCACAACAACATTTTTTATAAATCCGCTGTGCTTCTACTTATCTCCAGTTGCATTAGCTGTAGTTTTAGGCTATAGTTTAACAAAAAGATTTACTGCTCTTTGTCATTTGGTATTAGGAATTGGATTGTCATTAGCTCCAATAGGAGCCTATCTAGCTGTAACTGGACAATTTGATTGGTTGCCTTTGTTTTTTTCATTTGCCGTACTTTTTTGGGTAAGCGGTTTTGATATTATTTATGCATTACAAGATGAAGAATTTGACAAATCAAAAAATCTAAAATCTATTCCTGTTTTATTAGGAAAAAAAAATGCATTATTATTATCCAATTTACTTCACATTATTAGTGCTTCATTTATCATTTATGCTGGCATTTATGCTTCGTTTAGTTTTTGGTATTGGATTGGAACATTTATATTTATTGCCTTGCTAATCTATCAACACACACTTGTAAAACCAAATGATTTAAGCAAAGTAAATCTTGCGTTTTTTACAACAAATGGCATTGCAAGTATTCTGTTTGCCACTTTTGTTTTAATTGGATTTTATTATTAAAAAAAATGTTTCAAAAATTAAAATCAATATCCATTAAAAAATGTTTAAAATGGATTTCCATTTCTGTTTTCTTCCTGTTGATTTGTATTATAGTTTCCAACTACTGGATTATAAACAGCACCAAATCAAAATTATATACAGATATAGAAAATATTCCAACAAATGATGTTGCCATACTTTTAGGGGCAAGCAAAAAAACAGCAAGAGGAAACGATAATTTATATTTCAATTATAGAATTGAATCTGCGGCAAATTTATACAAGGCAGGAAAAATAAAACATATTATAGTAAGTGGCGATAATCACAAAAAAGAATACGATGAAGCAACAGACATGCGAGATGCATTAATTTCATTGGGTGTTCCAGACTCTTGCATTACACTTGATTATGCTGGATTCAGAACATTAGATTCTATGATAAGATGTCTGAAAGTTTTTAAGCAAAAAAACATAACTGTTATTTCTCAAGAATTTCATAATCAACGAGCGGTTTTTATTGGTAATTATTATGAAATGGATGTTATTGGATTTAACGCAAAAGATGTTCCATCGCAATATTCACTAAAAACAAGAGTAAGAGAATATTTTGCAAAATTCAAAGCTGTTATTGATTTATATATCATACACAAACAACCAAAATTTTTGGGTGAAGAAGTGAGGATTAATGTATGAGTTGAAGGTTTAAAAGTTAGCAGTTGGCAAAAAAACAGAAGATTAAAAGACAGTAGACAAAAGAGCCAAGATTAAAGTCAAAATTCAAAAGAGAGAAAATTCAAAAGAAAAAAGTCAAAAACAACTCTGCGAACTCTGCAATCTTTTGTCTTTAATCTTCTATTAATGTACCAATTTAGCTACTTCAATTGCTGCTTTTACAAAATGTACAAATAGAGGGTGCGGATTAGCTACCGTGCTTTTATATTCTGGATGAAACTGCACTCCTACAAACCAAGGGTGGTCTTTAATTTCTACAATTTCTACTAAGCCGCCTTCAGGATTTATTCCTGAAGCTATCATGCCTGCTTTTTCATAGTCTTGGAGATATTCATTATTAAATTCATAACGGTGGCGATGGCGCTCCGAAATTTCTTTTTGTTTGTATATTTCCCAAGCTTTAGTATCTTTTGAAACATTACAAGGATAAGCTCCCAAACGCATGGTACCTCCTTTTTTAGTGATTTTTTTTTGTGCTTCCAACAAATCAATCACAGGGTTTGTTGTGCCAGGATTCATCTCGGTGCTGTTTGCATCTTTAAATCCTAACACATTTCTTCCAAATTCAATTACAGCACATTGCATTCCTAAACAAATACCAAAAAATGGAACATTGTTTTCTCGCGCATATTTTATTGCAAAAATTTTACCTTCTATTCCTCTTTGCCCAAAACCTGGTGCAACGAGCACTCCTTTTAGTCCTTTAAATTTTTCTTTTACATTTTCATCCGTAATACTTTCTGAATGTATCCATTCTATTTTTACTTTGCAATCGTTGGCTGATCCAGCGTGTATAAACGCCTCTGATATAGATTTATAAGAATCTTTCAATTCCACATATTTTCCAACCAAACCAATTCTTACTTCGTGCTTGGGGTGTTTAAATTTTTGTAAAAACTCTTTCCATTTTGCTAAATCAACATTTTCAGAAATTGGCATGTTCAAATGTTCTAATACAGCCACATCTAATTTTTCTTCTTCCATCAACAATGGAACTTCATAAATAGTACTTGCATCCATTGCCTCAATTACGGCATTTGGTGCAACATTACAAAATAGTGCAATTTTATTTCTGATTTCTTTGGTAATGGGATGTTCAGTTCTGCACACTAAAATATCGGGCTGAACACCATATTCTAACAATAATTTTACTGAATGTTGAGTTGGTTTTGTTTTTAACTCACCCGTTGTAGATAAGTATGGCAACAATGTTAAATGCACCACCATTGCATCTTTTCCTAACTCCCATTTTAACTGGCGAACTGCTTCTACATAAGGCAGCGATTCAATATCGCCAACGGTACCACCAATTTCTGTAATCACAAATTGATAATTGCCTGTTTTTCCTAAAATTTTTACTCTGTTTTTTATTTCATCTGTAATATGGGGTATCACTTGAACAGTTTTTCCCAAATAATCTCCCCTTCTTTCTTTTTCTATTACAGATTGATAAATTCTTCCCGTAGTAACATTATTTGCTTGAGATGTTGGAATGTTTAAAAAGCGTTCGTAATGACCTAAATCCAAATCTGTTTCGGCACCATCGTCTGTAACAAAACACTCTCCGTGCTCATAAGGATTTAATGTTCCGGGGTCAACATTTATATAGGGATCTAATTTTTGAATAGTAACAGTAAAACCACGTGCTTGCAATAATTTAGCTAATGAAGCGGAAATAATTCCTTTTCCTAATGATGAAGTAACGCCTCCGGTAACAAAAATGTATTTAGTTGATGATGACATGCTTGGTAAAATAAATAGGGTTCAAACGAATTTTTGACCAATCTAATTTATTCTCCAATTGCATTAAAGCGATTGCTTTTTGATTTGTTGGTCATACAAAAGTAGAAATAATTATTTGGGCTAAAAAATCTTTTTTGATAATTATTAAAAAAAGGAGCATTTAACCAAAATGCTCCTTTTTTTAATAATATCTCCTAACGTGTATTAAAACCTCATATTCACACTAACGGTTGGCAGTATAGGCAACTGATTAACACGTCCTTGAGGATTGGATCTTGGCACATAAAATACGTTTTTTCTATCGTACACATTAGTGGCTCCAACAGCAACTTCCAATTTTGTATTTTCAAAAAACTGGAACGAACGTTTTATATTAATATCCAAACGATGGTACCACGGCAAACGTTTTTCTCCTGTAGCAAAAAAGAAGGCTAAATCTCCATTAGCCGAAGTATAATCTGTTGTTAGTCCTGAGCTAAAGTCAAGTTTTTCGTACCATCCGCCAGTTGGCCTATAAGGGAATCCAGAACCAATATTCCAACGTGCGTCAATTTCCCAATTTCTGTTTTTACCAAATGTATAAGAAGCAACGATGTTAGCATTATGTCTTCTATCAAAAAATGGATGGTAGGTTTGTACGCCATCCCAACGTGTTACATACGTTAATGAATAAACAACCCAAACATAAACTCTTTTATAATCATATTTCAACACCACATCAAGCCCTTGTGCTTTCCCTGTTTCAATAATAAAATCTTTTTTCAATAAATCGGGTTTTGTTGCATTATCTCCAGTATCATCATACAATTTATTACGATTTAAGTTTGTAAGTTGTGTAAAATCTTTGCGATAAGCTTCAATATTCAAATCTAGATGTCTTGCTAAATCTATTTCAATACCAAAAATATAATGGTTTGCTTTTTGCAATTTATGGTTTACTTTTTTAATGTTTCCATTCTCATCAACATATTGTTCTGGCAAATTATCCGGACCAGATAAGAAACCATAAAATAAATTAACCACATCCCTATCAGAATTAGCGGAAATAAGATTTTGAGAATACATTCCTCCTGCAAATTTCAAACGAAATTTCGGGGTTAAACTGTATTTTAATCCCAGTCGTGGTTCTGGTGATGTATTTTTTAAAGAAGCATAATATTGAACTCTGAAACTTGGTTCAATTAAAAGTTTTTTACGTTTTGATACGTATTTGTATTTAACATAACCGCTAATTTCTGTAGTATTTTCTTGTTGTTCAATATGGCGGTTAAGAGAATTGTAAAAATCAAAGTCTGTTTGAAATCCTAACATTTCAACTCCATAGTTCAACTCATTTCTGCTGATAAAATAAGTAAAACCAATCCCCATATTAAAACCTTTTATTCTGCTTGATTTTTCTTTTTCACCTTCTGGCTTTAATTTGATTCCATAATCAGAATAAGCAAAGTTACCACTCACTAAAATTGGAGAATTTTGTGGCACCAATAAAAAATTTCCACCAACCCCTGTTGATGACCAATTCATTTTTTGAATAGCCTTATAATTTACTTGATCAGAAAAATTAAACCCAAACATATTTAATTTACTTCCGTTATTTGAATTAAAAGAAATTTTACCATAATAATCATTAAAACTAAAAGGTAAACCTTCTTCATCTATGTACGAATACAACAATTTAGAAGTAGTTGGCAAATAAGAGTTTTTAGCAGAAAAAATAAATGAAACGGAAGTGTTTGATTCATCTGTCAGCTTTTTTAACGGTCCTTCAACCAAAACCTTAGAACCAAATGGACTTGCAGAGAGTTTTCCAGAAACACGTTTTTTGTTGCCATCACGCGTTGTAATATCCATGATGGATGAAATTCTTCCTCCATACTCTGCTCCAAATCCTCCGCTATAAACATCGGCATTACGAATAATATCGGCATCAAATACCGAAAATAAACCAATTGAATGGAATGGATTATAAATAACCATACCATCTAACAACACTTTATTTTGAATTGGCGAACCGCCTCTGATATACAACTGACCACCTTGATCGCCCGTAAAAATAACACCGGGTAAAACCTGTAAATATTGTGCTAAGTCAGGCTCTCCTCCTACACTTGGTAATTTTTTTATTACGATTGGGTCTATTTTATTAACAGATACTTGTGTTTCAGTTTGTTTTGCTTCTTGCTCTGCGGTTACTTCAATCTCTTTTAGTTTTATGTTTCCTTTTACAACATATAATTTTCTATCTACAATATCACCTGCTTTAACCACAATTGATTGCTCGAGTGTATCGTATCCAAGTGCCGCTACCATTAATACATAATTTCCAGGAGGAACTTTTGTGATGGAATAATAACCATTCACATCTGTAGTATTTCCAATGGTTGTACCTTTTAAAATTACATTAGTAAAAAGCATTGGCTCTCCTGTTTCTTTTATATACACAAAACCACGAACAGTTCCTGTAGATTGTTGAGCAATTGAATAGTTTGCAATAAATAATGTAAGCGAAACAAAAAATATTTTTTTAAAATTCATCATGGTATTCTTTAGTATAATCAATAAAAAACTGCCTTTTTGTAAGGCGTGTAAATGTAACAAATTAATTTGTTAAAAAAAGTTCCATTTCTCTGAAATGCTTAAACTTTGAGGTAAGAGGTAGGATTTGAAAGATGAGCGGTTTTGCTATGATTTAAATGGGATAAAAATTAAACTTTAGTTTCTGACAATTCTAGAATCCTATCAAACTCGTTTTGCTTAACAGCAGAAACCGAAAGGCGAGATAGTTTGATTATCTGCATATCGCTTAATTTTTTATCTGATTTTATTTCCGCTAATGAAATTGGTTTTTTTAAAGTTTTAAACGGGCTTAATTCAACAACACTCCATGCTGTATCATCTGTGGTGGGGTCTTGATAATGTTCTTTTGAAACTTTTGCTATTCCTACAATTTCTAATCCTTCATTACTATGGTAAAAAAAAACTAAATCGCCCTTCTTCATAGCACGCATATTATTTCTTGCTGCATAATTTCTAACACCATCCCAAACAGCTTTTTTATCTTTTAAAAATTGTTCCCAACTGTATTTGAATGGTTCTGATTTTACTAACCAATAGTTCATAAAAATATTTTTTAGTGCATTATTTTAAAAACGAGCTCTTTCATTAATTCTCCATCTGATGCCGAAGTATTTTCAACTCCTTTTGATTTTAAATCATATTCGCGGAGATAACTAAAAATATTTTTTAATTTTCCAAGCGGATAATTTTTACCTGCAATTTCATAATCACCAACAAAAAAAGGGTTTACCCCCATTTCGGAAGCAACATTTGCTCTTGTTTTATTTTGAACAGAATGGTATAGCATAATTTTAGTAAAATGTGAAAACAACAATGCAACAACCATCACCAATGGATTATCTTTTGGATTAGCTGCAAAATAATTAATAATTCTATTTGCTTTCATCACATCTTTTTTAGTGATAGCATTTTGTAATTCAAACACATTATAATCTTTGCTAATTCCAATATTTTGTTGAACATGCTCAGGAGTAATCTCCGTATTTGCAGGAATGTTAATAATTAACTTATCCAGTTCATTGGTGATTTTCGAAAGACTATTTCCTAAATATTCAGCCAGCAAAACAGCAGCTTTAGGATTAAGTGTATATTTTTTTTCAGCCAAATATCCTTTAATCCAATCGGGTATTTTGTTATCATAAAGTCTTTTTGAATCCAACAAAACAGCTTTTTTGGCTATTAATTTTCCAATGCTTGTACGTTGGTCTAATTTTTTTTCGCGATAACAGATTACAAGAATGGTTGATTGCAAAGGATTTTCAACATAGAGTTCAAAAGCAGATTTTGTTTTATCTTTTTTCTTGTCATCATCATCTTTTAAAAAGTTTTTGATGGATTGTGCTTCTTTAACAATAACAACCTGATATTCGCTCATCATCGGAAAACGTTTGGCTGCACCAACAATATCATTTGCCGTTACTTCTCCACCATACAAAATGGTTTGATTAAATTCTTTTTCGGATTCATCTAAAACATTTTTTTCGATATAATCAGAAATCACATCAATGTAATATGTTTCTTCGCCCGACAAAAAATAAATGGGTTTATACTTTTTAGATTTTAAATCGGATATTATTTCGTTGAATTCCATTTCTTATTTTTTTATTCGAAACGTAAATGCTTCACAGTTAAACCATTATTTTTAAGCTCATTTAAAGCATCTATTCCAATTTTTAAATGCTCATCAACAAAATTTTGAGTAACCTTTTGGTCGCTTTCAGATGTTTTTACTCCTTCTGAAATCATTGGCTGATCACTTACTAAAAGTAATGCACCTGTTGGTATTCCATTTGCAAATCCAGTAGAAAAAATAGTTGCTGTTTCCATATCTATTCCCATTGCTCTTATCAAGCGTAAATAATCTTTAAATTCTTCGTCATGCTCCCAAACTCTTCTGTTGGTAGTATATACAGTACCAGTCCAATAATCTTTATTATGATTTCTTATGGTAGTAGAAATAGCTTTTTGTAAACTAAATGCTGGTAATGCTGGCACTTCTGGAGGAAAATAATCATCTGAAGTTCCTTCGCCTCTGATGGCAGCAATCGGCAAAATTAAATCACCTAATTCATTTTTCTTTTTTAATCCTCCACATTTTCCTAAAAATAGCGCTGCCTTTGGATTGATTGCACTAAGTAAATCCATAATTGTAGCTGCATTTGCACTACCCATTCCAAAATTAATGATGGTAATTCCATTTGCTGTAGCATTTGGCATGGGTTTATCATTTCCATTAATTGGAACATTATTCCATTCTGCAAACTTTTTTACATAATTATTAAAATTGGTAAGAAGAATATATTCTCCAAACTCTTCTAATTTAGTTCCCGTATAGCGAGGTAACCAATTTTCAACTATTTCTTCTTTATTTTTCATTTTATATATTTAAAAACAAATTTACCAAGATTTTTTAAAGTTGGTGCTTTTTATCTGGCAACATATTACTAAGATTCCAATCGAGCTTTTTAACAAATTTGCTTTTCCGAAATGTGCAATCTAATATACTGCAAATATCACAAGAAATAGGCAAACAAGGATCAGCGTGAATAAACAATTCAACGTCTCCTTCTGTTTTTTCTTTGATTAGATTTTCTAGGTCTGATACCTCTTTATGAATACTTTCTAGATTATCATACCAAGGCAGTGTTATATGTGCATCAATATGCAAATGAGAACCGTATTTTAAAACTCTTAGATTATGAATATCAATCCATTTGATTTTCCTATTCGTATTTAATATCTCCGTAATATGATTTAATTTTTCATAATCTGCTTCATCTAACAAACTATTCAATGATTGTTTTAATAATTTAAAACCTGTATGAAAAATAAAAAAGCCAAACAATATTGCTACAAAATTATCTATCCAATATATTTTAGTAAAATAAATAATTGCTAATCCAATAACAACTCCAATGCTTGAGATAGTATCTGTTATCAAATGTTTTCCATCAGCAATCATCAATATTGAATTGTTTTGTTTTCCTTTTTTAACCAAAAAACTTCCCATAAAAAAATTACAAACACCTGCAAAAAGAGTAATATATAACCCTAAATCAATAGAATGGATTTGGTAAGGATGAAAAAAATTAATTATTGATTTAATGATAATTCCAACTCCAGCAATTACTATTAGTCCGCCTTCTAATCCGGCAGAAAGATATTCAATCTTGCCATGCCCATAAGGGTGATTTTCATCTTTTGGGATAGAAGATACATAAATGCTATATAGTGCAAAACTTCCTGCAACAACATTTATTATACTCTCCAAAGCATCCGTTAAAATAGCATTAGAATGTGTTAATAGAAAAGCAATAAATTTTATTATCATAAGCACAATGCTAAAAATTAGCATCATGCGCATAACTTTAATTTTATACTTATTTACTTCTGATATCAATTAATATAGATGAGATTTATTTTTCCAGCTTACTCAATGATATTTGTGCTAATTCAAAATTAGCGTTAATTGCTAAACAAGCTTTATAATCGGCAATTGCTTTAGCTTTATATTTCATTGTTTCGTAACAAACTCCTCTTGCATAATAAGCTTCAACATATTTTGGATCAACATTTATAGCGTCTGAATAATATTGAATTGCATTTTTATAATCTTTCACATTTAAAAAATAAATCACACCTAAGTTATATTTAGCATTTTTGTTATTGTCGAATTTCAACAAAGAATTATATGTTTCAATTGCATTTTTAAAATCTTGAACATCTTGATAATATTTTCCTAATCCGTACCAAGCCTCCACACTTTTTGAGTCTAATCTTATTGCATTTTTAAAATACTCAGGAGCCAATTTATTTTTTTGAGCAGCACACAAAATACCTAATTGCATATAAGCATTGTAATATGTTTTGTCTTGTTCAACAGCCGTTTGCATACTGCTAATTGCTTTTAATGTATCTTTTAACTCCTTGTAATTCATTCCTTTCATAAAATAGGCTTTGGGATTCGATTCGTCTAACCTTAATACTTTATTGATATATTCAATTGATTTATCATGTTGCTTAACATATAAATAAAGTTCTGCTAGTTTTAAGACAGCATCTTGGTTTTTGTCATTTAATTTAACGGCTCTTTCCAATGCAATTTTAGCCGTTCCTGTTTTGTTTCCAGCAAAATAAATATCTGCCAACGTAAGGTAATACGGAGCTTTTGTGCTATCCAAATTTAAGGCAGAAAGCATATCGTCTAATGCCGATTGAAAATCTTTTTGTTGAACAAAATATTGAGCTCTTTTATGGTATAAATCTGAATTTTTAGAATCGTCTTTAATCCTTTGATTTAATTCCAGAAGTTCTTTCGGAAAGGTTATTGTGGTGTTATTTTCTTCAGGTTTTGATTCGGATGAATTACTGCAAGAAAAAAGTAATATTCCTAAAAAGGAAATAACAATAATTGAAATTTTGTTTTTCATATCAAACAAAAGTAGCTAAAATAGTTTTTATCAAAAAAATAAATGATTAATATTGTACGAGCCAAAAGCAAAAAATATTTATGCCTAAAATCACTATTGCAATTGATGGTTATTCGTCTTGTGGGAAAAGCACATTAGCAAAAGCTTTGGCAGCAAAACTTGGTTATGCTTATGTTGATTCTGGGGCAATGTATCGTTGTATTACATTATATTCACTAGAAAAAGGACTTATAAAAGATCATAGTTTTATTGAAGATGAAATCATTAAAATTATTCCTGAATTACAACTATCGTTTGAATTCAATCCTATTACCAAGTTATCCGAAACATTTATGAATGGTAAAAATGTGGAGAAAGAAATTCGTCAAATGATTGTTTCCGAAAATGTGAGTAAAATAAGCGCAATCAAAGCCGTTCGCACGAGAATGATTATGATTCAAAGAGAATTAGGTAAAAATGGAGGCATTGTAATGGACGGAAGAGATATTGGAACAAATGTATTTCCATCGGCTGATTTAAAATTATTTATGACTGCCGACCCTGATATTCGTACTCAACGTAGGCTTGATGAACTAACGTCAAAAGGTCAATTTCCAACTTTTTTAGAAGTAAAACAAAACCTTTTAAGCAGAGATTATGAAGATACTCATAGGCACGAAAACCCTCTTACACAAGCAAAAGATGCTATTGTATTAGATAATTCGGATTTAAGCAGAGAGCAACAACTGGAATTTGTTTTAAGATTAATACATGATTTAACACTTAAAGTTGATTAAGATTTTGTTTCTTCCATTTTCAATTTTTCCCGAACAAGTTGTTTAAATTCTTTCTTAGTAATTTTACTTTCTATCCAAGAAATAAAATCAAAATAATCCAAAACTTTTCTTTCAAAAGAATCCTTAAACAATGCTTCTAATTTAACTTTTAACTCTTTAAAAGTTTCCAATCGTTTTGTGCTTGTGTTTATCTCCGGTAACTTTTGCTTGATAAAATTCAAAACTATATTTTCAAATTTATACAACCTTTTTCTTTTGTATAAAAACCTATACGTAGAAACGGCTGCATAAGGCAACATTTCCTGTTCACCTTTTTCCCACAAAACAATTAGACGTAATATCCGAGCAAAACCTTGTATGTCGTCCCTAAGCGAAGGATTATTTTCGTTTATTATTTCATTTAAAACTTCTAACGATTTTGAATATTTTTTATTTATAAAATATACCGTTGCTACATTATATTTAAATGTTACAATTTCTATCAAAGGTATTTTATCTGCAAATTCATTAATCCCTGAGAGTATTTCAAAAACAATTCTTTCTGCTTCTTCAAAATTTCCGATTTTAATACTTACTCCCAACACTAATTTGTAAGATGTAGTCCATAATAAAATATTTTCTCTTATATTATGAGTTGCCAATGAACGAATTTTAGAAATGTATGGTGTTGTTTCATTAAACTGCTGTAAATTCAGATGATTTACTACTAAATTATTAAGCGTTACAATATATTTTTCCACCTCTTCTTCCCTTAATTTTGGAGGAATAGCTTCAATCAATTGGATGTTACGTTGCGTAAAGTTCAAACTCTTTGTATGATTTCCAGCCGAAGTATAATAAACGGTATTAATATAATTTATGTAATATTTATCTGAGAATGTTAAATCCTCATAATCCAATTTATTATACTTTTTGATAATCTCATACATCAAGCTCAAATCTTCTTTTGAACGGGCAAAACCTTTTTTTCGAATCAACGAAAAAACATCCTGCAATTCATTTTTTATTTTCAGACTTCTTTTGATTGAATCCAAAAGTTTTGTTTCTTCTAAAAAAATATTTTTATAAAAATTTGCAGCTTCTGTTTCAACACTCGACACATGAAACAGTTTGGTTTTCCATTCTAATAGTTCTAAAAGACGTATTTTATTGTCCGTTTCTATTGAAAGTTTTTCAGCTTTAGCATGTATTTTTTTACATTGTTTATACAATCCTTTTTGATATAAAAAATTAATATCAATCAACATTTCTTTTAACTCCATATCAATAGAAAAGGAAGAATGATATGTGCGCATACTTTTAATTATCAACTGATGTAAATAATTTTTTACTGCCGCATATCTTTTAATAAAAATTTGCTCTTTGAATTGGTTTTTAATATGCTGTTCGTTATATTTTTTTTGAGCAGCAATGGCATCAAACAATTTAACGTAATTATTTCCATCTGCAATCACATGCCTGGAAGCAAAAACTTTAAAGTATCTTTTTTCGGTTTGAGAAAGGGATTTAATAAGTTTAAATAATTCGTCAGATGCTATCATGAAATAGTATAATAATTTTATAAAAATACTGTCAAATATACAAATTTAATAAAATATACAATTTTGATTTAGTATAATAATTAAATTATTATCAACAAAAAAAAGATATAATAATAACCTTCGTATAACAAAAACAAGCAAATCA
Organism: Arcticibacter sp.; assembly: GCA_021155045.1. Taxonomy (GTDB): domain Bacteria; phylum Bacteroidota; class Bacteroidia; order 2-12-FULL-35-15; family 2-12-FULL-35-15; genus 2-12-FULL-35-15. The sequence goes on along the minus strand of JAJNQB010000010.1, from coordinate 126,244 downwards.
ACAAATGACACCCAATGCAAAACATAAGTATATTTTTTTTAGCACAAATTTGCTTCCCTTATTTTTGTTTGTATCATATATTTCTAAAATAAATGCTCAGGTTTATTCTCAAAGTTTTAGTGGCACAATAGCTGCTAGCGGATGGACTGTAACAAATTTAGCTGCACCATGGGGAAATGGTTCTTTTTTTGGTATCAGTAATGTATGGCAAGTGAGCGACTCTGAATCTGGAAGGCCAGCTAATACTTGTGGAGCTGGAGGCATGGGAAATCAATCACTGTACATGGGGGCAACAGCTCTTGCCTCGGGGGCTGCATATATTTCTAATGCTAATACTAATAGAAGAATTGCCTCGCCTAATATTAATACCTCCGGACTTAACACATTAGTTTTAAGTTTTAATTTTATAGGTAATGGCTACCTAACTACCGATAAAGCCTACTTACAATACAGTACAGATGGCGGAACTACATGGAATAGCCCTTCTGGAGCTCCAACCTCTTCGAATCCTGCCTTGCCAGTTGGTTCTAATTTAAATAATTTAAAATCCACTTTATGCGCTCCTCAAGGAAGGTGGACAAATGTTACTTGGAATCTACCTTTAGCTTGTGAAAATATTCCAAATTTAAGAATTGCGTTTGTTTGGCAAAACAATTCAGCAACAGGAGGCTTGGCTCAAGATCCTTCTTTTGCAGTTGATGATGTAACTATAACTTCAGGCTCTCTCCCAATAGAACTACTTTCGTTCACTGGAAAAAACAATGGAAATGAAACTATTTTAAAATGGGAAACAGCAAGCGAAACAAATAATAATTTTTTTACTATAGAACGATCTGTTGATGGAATTTATTTTAACGAAATAGGTAAAATTAATGGAGCAGGTAACAGCACATCTGTTCTTAATTACAGCTTAGTGGATAACAATCCAACAAACGGAATAAATTATTACCGACTAAAGCAAACAGACTTTGATGGAAAATATAAATACAGTAGTCCCATATCCGTAAGTGCTGAAAACGATAACACATTAGAATTAATTTATTTTTACAACAACCATGAAACAGAATTATTAAGCCTTACTTTTAATTGTACGGATGATTGCTATTTGACTATTGAATTGTATGATTTACTTGGCAAAAAAATATTTTTTAATTCTTCAGAAATGCTAAACAATAGTAGCGTGTTTAAAATACCTACATCTAACTTAAGCCAAAGCGTATATATATTAAAAGCATACAACAAGAAGCAATCGATTAGTAAAAAAATAATATTATGACAATCAGAACAACCTTTTGTCCCTAAATTGCATCTTTGATTATATGATTATAAATGCTTATAATTGTTCTATAAAACTATAACAACTACCCAATCAATATTTTTATTATGAAAAAAAATTACCATTTAAAAAGACATAATTATTCTAACTTTTTAAAACTAATTTGTGTTTTCGCATTTTCGTTTTTTGCTAATATTTCAAATGCTCAGATATTTTATACCGAAACATTTGATGGAACAGTCTGCGGAACAACTTCTGGATGCGACCAAAGTCTTGTTTCTTGGACACTTACAAATACAGGTGTAAACGGAGCAAATGCAAATAAATTTTATGTGAGCTGTACCGAAAATGGCAATGCTGCTGGCGTATGCGGTTCTGGCTGTGGGTCTGACCAATCGCTTCATGTAGGAAATGTTTCTACTTCTTCCGCTGCATTTATTTTTTGTCCTACAGGTGACTGCGGTGCAGCCTATGATGATAGTGGCGCTGGAGAACGTACTGATAAACGTGCTGAATCACCGACTATAAGTTGTACAGGACAAACTAATATTACTCTTGCATTTAACTATTTAGAAAATGGACAAGGAGCAAACGATGATGCAACTTTATGGTATTTTGATGGTTCAACTTGGGCAAGTATTAATGCTTTAGCTAAAACTACGGTGTGTGGTAGTGGACAAGGTTTATGGACAGCATTTTCCATGACCTTGCCGGCATCAGCAAACAATAACCCAAATGTTAAAATTGGGTTTAGATGGGTAAATAATGGCGATGGAAATGCTGCTGACCCTTCTTTCGCAGTTGATGATATTACTTTATCTGCTGTAGCATCTGCAAATACAATTACTACAGGTGTAATTGCTGGCTCTCCTTTTTGTGCTTGTAGCACAGTAAATGTACCATTTACAAGCACAGGAACTTTTTTAGCTGGCAATATTTATACAGCACAATTATCAAATGCTGCTGGAAGTTTTGCTGCTCCAACAGCAATCGGAACACTTGCTAGCACAGCTAATTCAGGAACAATAGCGTGTACAATTCCTTGCGCTACTCCAACAGGAAGCGGATACAGAATTCGTGTAGTAAGTTCTAACCCTGCTGTAACTGGTTCTGACAATGGTGTAAATATCACTATTAATGCAACAGTTACCCCATCAGTAAGTATTGCTGCTAGCCCTACGGGCACAATTTGCACAGGAACTTCTGTAACATTCACTGCTACTCCAACAAATGGTGGAACTACACCAAGCTATCAATGGCAACTAAATGGAAGCAATGTGGGAACAAACAGCGCAACATATACCAATGCTGGTTTAGCAAATGGTGATGTAGTTACTGTAATCATGAGTTCTAATGCTACTTGTCCTTCGCCTGCAACTGCAACTTCTAATGCAATTACTATGACGGTAGTTGCGTCTTTAACACCTTCAGTAAGTATTGCTGCTAGCCCAGGAAGTACAATCTGTTCTGGAACTTCGGTAACATTTACTGCCACTCCAACAAATGGTGGAACAACTCCTAGTTATCAATGGCAATTAAATGGAAGCAATGTGGGAACAAACAGTGCAACATACACCAATGCTGGTTTAGCAAATGGTGATGTGATTACTGTTATTTTAACATCCAACGACCCTTGTGCTTCTCCAACCACTGCTACTTCAAATGCGGTAACCATGACTGTAACACCTTCTGTTACTCCGTCTGTAAGCATTTCGGCTGTACCATCTCCTCCTATTTGTGCTGGACAATCCGTAACATTTACTGCTACTCCAACAAATGGTGGAACAACTCCTAGTTATCAATGGCAATTGAACGGTAGTAATGTTGGGACAAATAGCACAACCTATACAAATGCTGGTTTAGTAAATGGTGATGTAGTTACTGTTATTTTAACATCAAATGATCCTTGTGCTTCTCCAACTACTGCTACTTCAAATGCAATTACCATAACAATACAAGCTACTGTAACACCAGCTGTAACTATAGTTGCAAGTACAACAACTCCTTGCAATGGAACATCAGTAACATTCACAGCAACACCAAGCGGTGGCGGAACAGCACCAAGTTATCAGTGGCAAGTTAATGGTAGCAATGCAGGAACAAACTCCGCTACATTTTCTTCGATTTTAAATTCAGGAGATGTAGTTACAGTAATCATGACAAGTAATTCTCCTTGTGCGAGTCCAACTACTGCAACATCCAACCCAATAACTATTACAACGCAAGCTTGTAATGAACCAGTTGCTAATTTTAGTGGAACACCAACTGTTATGTGCCAACCGGGTTGTGTTAATTTTACTGACTTAAGTACTAACTCTCCTACAAGTTGGAGTTGGTCATTCCCAGGGGCAAGCACCACAACATCAACAGCCCAAAACCCAACAAATATTTGCTACTCAGCTAATGGAAGTTATACTGTTACGTTAATTGTTTCAAATGCTGATGGCTCAGATACATTAACGCAAGTTGGATATATTACTGTTGGCAGTCCTGTTGCTGTTACCATTACAGGAACCATGGCAATCAATGCTTGCGAAGATGCTGTACTATCGGCTTTCCCTGCTGATGGAACATATCAATGGGGACCAAACGTAAATATTCTTTGTGAAAATTGTCAATCTGCAACGGTATCACCACCAGCAACTCAACAATATTGGGTAACATACACAAGCCCTCAAGGCTGTACAGATTCTGACACGACCACAGTTGTTGTAACCGAAATTTACACGTATTTTATGCCAACAGCTTTTTCTCCAAATGGCGATGGAATGAATGATGTGTTACTTGTGCATGGAAGAGGCATTGATTACATCAACCTAAAAGTATTTGACCGTGTTGGAGAAAAAGTATTTGAAACAACTGAACTTGAAAAAGGTTGGGATGGAAAACTTTTTGGTGTTCCAATGAATAATGCTGTGTTTGTTTATATGCTCGAAGTGCATTATTGCAATGGAGAAATGGTGAAAGAAAAAGGTAATGTTACATTGGTAAAATAAAAAAGAAATTTAAAAAATATGTCTATGAAAAAAATTATATACTCGCTTTTGTTTATCTCTGTTTCTATTGTAACATCAGCACAAGATTTTCATTATTCTCAATTTTATGCTTCGCCACTTACACAAAACCCTGGCAATACAGGTGTTTTTAATGGTGATATAAGAGCCTATACACTTTACCGTATGCAATGGTTTACAGTTGCTACTCCATACAAAACATTTTCAATCGCAGTAGATGCGCCTGTATTTAAAAAGAAAATGAAGCGTGATGATTTTTTTGCATTAGGAATAAATTTCAATAATGACAACGGAGGAAATGCAAGGTTGAAACAAAACTCATACAATATATTGATGTCGTTTACAAAATTTATTGGTGGACGTCATAAACATCAAATCACTTTAGGATATGAAATTGGATATTTTATGAGAAGTGCTACTTATGGTGCATTAAAATGGGACAATCAATGGGATGGAACAAATTACAATCCTGCTTATGGAAGTGGTGAACCGGGTGGTGGAGCAACAGGTTTAATTGATATGTCAACAGGTATAGTATGGAATTTTACAACTACACATTTATTCCGAAGCGCACTTGGATTTTCATTTCATCATTTTACTGCACCTAACAACAGTATTCGTGGAGGGGTTGATAAATTGATTCCAAAACTTGGAGTGCAATGGAATATAGCTTATAAATTAAGCGAAACAAGCAACACTACACTTATGCCAAGTTTAATGGCTTACCAACAAGGAACTTCATTATTAATTAATGGAGGATTAAATGTAAAATATGTTTTGGAAGAACGTTCTCGCTATACAGATAATCAAACAGACAAAGCATTTTATATTGGTGTGTTTTACCGTTTTAGAGATGCAGCTTATGCAACAGTACGTTACGATTATAAAGATTTTTCTGGTGGAGTTGCTTACGATATAAATATCTCAGGCTTAACACCAGCAAGTAAAACTGTTGGAGGTTTTGAGTTGTTTATGCAATACAGAGGAATACTTGGTGGCGCTCAAAATGCAAAACGCTCAAGTGTAAGGTTTATGTAAGTAAAAAATAATTTTATTACCAATAAAATGAAAAAACTTTACACTGTAGCAATATTCTTAACATTATTTGCTTGCAACAGTCGGACAACTGAAATTAAAAATCTTACTTCCTTAATTAATAAACGGCTTGAGATTATATCAAAAAGTTACAAGCATAATATTTATAAAAAAATATATAAATCAATTGATCACATCCAATTTGATGATAGAATTAAAGAATTGGTTATTAGGGCTAATAGAGGCGTTTTAAAACAAAGTGACATCGATGAATTAAACACTTATATAAAGAATGAATTTTCAATTTTAGATTACAACACCGATGATATCCCTTCAATAAGTTTCTCAACAGACAAAACAGAAATGATTAATCAATTGCGACTAACACAACTTTTAGCCTTGGATAATATTATTTTTTTAGAAAAAAACTATAATAACAACTTTGATAAATTAAGGCCAATTGTTTGCCCAACTACATATGATGTTAAAGCGGGAAACGAATATTCGGCAAACATATATCTAACATCATGGGATCCAATGTTCGAACCAGTTATTAAGATTATGACTCCAAACGGCTTCGTAAATATACCTGTGGATAGTTGCATTGGAAAATACAAATGCTTAACATCTTCTCAAGGTAATGCCACCTTTGAAGGAAAAATTGAAGTAAGAAACGAATTAGGGGAAACTATTAGCTTACCATTTAAACATGAATTTCTAGTTAAATAATTACAGTAGGCATTGCAACTCAAAACAAGATTTCTAAAATTTCTATCTAGTTACAACTCAAAATTCTTCACCAAATCAAAAGGATTAATTAAATTAAGATTAAGTGTAAATCTTATTGTTTCAGGATATTTAATTCCATTTGCTTTTTTATAATTTTGGAAATCTTTTGATATTAATAAAGGAAAATAAATTTCAAATAGATTTTTTCTGAGCGACAAACAAATTCCTGCATCATATAAAAATTTATCGTTTAACAATCCATCATTCCCAGTAGTTCCTATATCAGCATATAATCTTATTGGCAGCTTCATATTACCAAGTGATGATTTTAAATTTAATGCTACAACAAATTCAGATGATTGCCCCAAAGGAGAATAAAACTTAAATGCACCATCTGTTTCACTAAATTGATTTGCTAATACTCCATCTATCTCAGACCTTCCCATATAAATATTATCATACATATAATCTTGGTAACCCCTCCATCCACTTAATCGATAGCGGTATGGTCCAGCATCAACAGGCTTAGTACCAACAAATGCTCCAACAAACAAACGAGCATCAAAACTTTTATTTTTTTCTTTAAAGTTATAAGTATAGTTAGCTGTTACAGATGTTTTAAAAACGCGTTTTGTTTGTTGCAAATTCAAACTAATAGAAGAAGATTGAAGTGTACTTTTATTTGAAAAATTTACAACCAAATCATTAAAATTAAAATTGAGCGTATCGTATCCATAAACAGGCGGAGTAAATTTATAATCTGCTTTATAATAATCTTGTATTATAGAAATATTTCTATATCTAAAACTGAAGGTATTAGGGTTTTTTAAATGCTTTTTTCTAAATTCAACATATAGCTCTGGAGCAATTTTATTAAAGTTTAAATCAAAAGGCTTATTGGTATAAGCATATCTGTTAGCAGTTACACCCAAAGAAATACGTTGAAATATATTTCCATTTGGAAACATATTATACATTAATCTGCCATAGCCTGCAATATCTTTTGTACTGTAACTATACATTGGCATTAGTTGATATTCAAACTTTTTTTGTGGCAAAATACTACTGTAAAATGCCATACCAAACATCCATTTGTTGTATTCGTTCCAGCCAGCAACTGGAGTAAAATAAATTTGTGTTTTATCTGGGTTGTCAATACTTGCAAGAAATTGCAATTTTAAAGGTTCTACTTTTTTGAATAATCCGTGAGTTCTGATAGTATTATTATTACGATTTATTTCTGGAGAAATTTGTTTATAATCGATTTTAAAATAATCAACTTCTGCCACAGGAAAGCTAAGCGCTTGTTTACCTTCAAAGCCTTCATAAACTATTTCACCAACAATTTTATTGTCTTTTATTGCTTGAAGAATTATTGGAGCTTTTATTTCTCCTGTATTTTTTACAGCAATATCCCACGAACCATTTGGCAATTTTCTTACCAACGCAATTTTATAATCTAACTTTTTTGTTGAATTAATTAAGTCATCAAAAAACCAGGATAAGTTTTTTCCTGTTTCTTCTTCTAAAATTTTTCGTAAATCATTTGGCTCTGGGTGTTTAAAATGCCAAACCTCAAAATATTTTTGCATGGCTTTATTCATAACATTTTCTCCAACATACGCCATTAAATAATCAAACACTACTGCCGTTTTAGAATACACTACTCCTGCATAGTTTAACTCTGTATATTCATACGCTTTATATTCTATAGGTTGATCTAAATTTTTTGCTGCATTTATAATATGAGTATAATAGTATTGTGTATGTCGTGGATAATCTTTTAAATCAAACATTTTTCCAATCAAAGGATTAAAATCTCCAATCAATTTTCTTTCAGGATATTTTGTTCGAACATATCTTAACTCATTAAACGAATTTATTCCTTCGTCCAACCATGGATGAACACGCTCATTAGAACCTAACATACCATAAAACCAATTGTGCCCAACTTCATGCGCAATTACCACATCTAACTGAAAAGCATTTCCACTACCACCAATTACAGTTATGTTTGGATATTCCATTCCTCCTCCAGCGCTTATTGTTCCATCTACTGCCGTGCAATGATTATAAGGATAATCACCATTCCATAATGAATAATAATAAACTGCATCGTTTACATACTTAATAGCATCTTTCCAAAGATTACCTTCGGCATTCGTAAACATTACCCATGTTGTAACTTTATGATTGGTATGTGGTGTTGTAACTTCTCCTTTTAATACATGATAACGTTTATCACAAAACCATGCAAAATCATGCACATTCGATTGCTTAAACCTAAGTGTTTTTGTTTCTTTTGATGATTCAGGAAAACTTAAATCTTTTGAATCGTAATTTGTAATTGCTTGAGTTTTTTTAACTTTTTCATTCAGCCAATTTTGTTCTTCTTCACCATCAACCATATCACCAGTGGCTCCAAGAACATAATTTTTAGGAACAATAATTTGAACATCATAACTACCAAATTCAGAATAAAACTCTCCTTGGTTTAAATATGGCATATAATTCCATCCATTTCTATCGTAAACAGCTGGTTTTGGGTACCATTGTGTAATCTGATAAGATTGACCAATATGCCCTAATCTAGAAAATTCACCAGAAGGAATTTTTATGTGAAAGGGTGTGCTTATATATATTTTACCACCACTTTTTAAAGGTTCATTCAAATAAATTTTACAAACATCAATTGTATCTTTTAAAAATTCCCATTTAACAGGTTTGGTATCCACTTTAAACTCCAACATATCAATAAAACCTCTATCCTCTTCTTTGCTGTAGTAAAATTTTTTCGAGCCACTTTCTATCAATTGTTTTCCTAAAGCTGTTGTATTGTCTTTATATGCGTTGGCCCACACATGCATATATATATATGTAAGCTCAACATTCGAATTGTTTTTATATTCTATAATTTCATCACCAAATAATTCATGTTTCACATCATCCAAGCGAACTTGAATGGTATAATTTACTTCCTGTTGAAAATATTCCTGAGAAAACACATTGATGAAGCTAGCTTGTAAAGCCAATAATAAAAAATACTTCAACAATTTTTTATTGTTTTTAAAAGATTTCATTTGGGGTGATATTAATTTTTTTTGAAAAATGTTTTTATTTAAACACCTCTTCTAATTTTTTTTCCAAGTCTTCACCACGAAGATTTTTTGCAATAATGTTTCCTTTTTTGTCAATCAACACATTGTAAGGAATGCCTGTAAAATTATACAACTTCACAACTGGCGATTGCCAAAATTTAAAATCACAAACATGATTTGTCCATGTTAAATTATCTTTTTGAATTGCAGCTATCCATTTGTCTTTATCTTTATCAAGAGAAACACTGTAAATATCAAACCCTTTAGATTTATATTTATTATACGCTTTCACAACATTTGGATTTTCTGCTCTGCAAGGTCCACACCAGCTTGCCCAAAAATCTATTAAAACTACTTTTCCTTTCAGAGATGACAAAGCCAAAGGTTTATCTTCTGGAGTATTCATACTAATTTCTGGAGCAGGAGAACCTGTTGCTAATTTTTTTTGTGTTTCTACACTTTCGTGAAACTTTTGGATGTATTCTGATTTAGGATATTTTTTATATAATCCGTCATCGAGTTTAACATAAGTAGGAAAAAATGTATCGGCAGATAATTGCTGTATAGCAGCTAATGAAGCAAAAGAAGTATTATTTTTTTCAATAAAACTTTTTAAATAATTGTTGTGTGCCTCAATCAAAGCATTATAGGGTTTTTCTAAATAATTACTTATTGAATCTATTTTATTTTGAGGCAATGTAACCCCTGGTGTAGCATTAATAAGGACTTGAAAATGTTTTTGAATAGAATCTCGCTGACGATAGTTGTTCGCTGATACTTTATTTATCTCCCAAAACAATTTAGAATCAGCAGAACCTTCAACAGTATAAGTATTTCCTAAATCGTTTATATCACCTTTTATAGTTACTTTTTCATTGGGGCTAAAAATAAATGTTGCAAAATTTTTCTCTGAAACTTTTATACGATAAAACCCAACCTCAGTAATATTAGCAGTAATTTTAATTTCTCCTTTTTCATCCACCACAGCTGTATCTATAGCCTCAACTCCTGTTGAAGATAATTTTTCAAGAACCACAGTTTGACTATTTCCATTCGTAAATTTTCCATTTAGTTCAAATCCATTTGAAGCAGAATTACTATTTGAACATCCAATAAATGCTACTATTATTGTAACAAGCGTAATTAATCTTAATTTCATTTTTATATTTTTTTTAGTTTTCTAACATTTTTTTTACTAATTCATTTGTAACCTTTGGATCTGCTTTTCCTTTTGAAAGTTTCATTACTTCTCCCATAAATAAACCTAAAAGATTGGTTTTTCCATTTTTGTACTCAACTACTTTGTCTGGATATTTAGCAATAGCTTGCTTCACATATTCGGTAAGTGCATCACTATTGCTTTCTTGAATCCATCCATTTTCTTCGGCAATTTGCGATGGAGACTTATCTGTTCCATCAAGCATTGCTGGAAATATTTTTTGAATAGCAATGGTATGGCTTACCTTTCCTGTGTCAATAAAATCAACCAACTGAGCAATACGCTCAGGGGTAATTTTAAATTCAGAAATATGAAAAGCATTGTCATTCAAATATGATTTAATTTGAACGGTTAGCCAATTAGCTGCTGCTTTTGTGTTTTTTGTTTTTGCAATGATATCTTCAAAATACAATGCCAACTCTTTGCTATCCGTTAATACACCGGCATCATAATCAGACAAGCCCAATGCAACATATTTTTTATATAATTCATTCGGCAAAGGAGGCAATGTGCTTTTAACTTTAGCAATATATTCTTGCGAAACAATAACGGGCTGCAAATCCGGTTCTGGAAAATATCGATAATCGTTTGCCATTTCTTTACTTCGCAAAACAAACGTTGTTCCTGCAACAGCATCAAAACTTCGTGTGTCTTGTGTTATTATTTCGCCTTTTTCAATCGATTCAATTTGTCTTTTTATTTCGTATTCAATAGCACGTTGAACATTACGAATTGAATTCATATTTTTTACTTCGGTGCGTTTACCAAATTCTTTCGCACCTTTTAACCGCACAGAAACATTTGCATCACATCGCAAACTTCCTTCTTCCATGTTTCCATCGCAAATTTCTAGATAACGAACAAGTTTTCTTATTTCTGTTAAATATTTATATGCTTCTTCTCCACTTCTAATATCAGGCTCACTTACTATTTCAACTAGAGGAACTCCTGCACGATTCAAATCAATAAGCGTATCAAATGGGTCAATATCATGGATGCTTTTACCAGCATCTTCTTCCATGTGAATTCTTGTTATATTAATTTTTTTCTCCGAACCATCTGCCTGTTTTATTAAAACATAACCGCCAGAACAAATGGGCGTTTTATCTTGAGTTATTTGATAGCCTTTGGGCAAATCGGCATAAAAATAGTTTTTACGAGCATATTCGTTTACTTCTCTGATGTTGCTTTTACAGGCCAACCCTAAGCGAACTGCATATTCAATTACTTTTTTATTTGATTTTGGTAAAGTACCAGGATGCCCCAATGTAATAGGACTTACATTCGTATTTGGTAAAACGCCATACTCTGTAGAATCACTAGAATAAGCCTTACTTTTTGTAGCCAATTGAGCGTGAACCTCTAACCCTATAACTGCTTCGTATTTATCGTAAATACTCATTTTTTTCTATTCTTTTTAAAGCGTGAAAGATACAAAATAAAGTTCAATTTCAATTCTGCTAAATAGTTATAAAAACAACAACCCTTTCGAAAAATAATTCCGAAAGGGTTGAAGAGATATTAATTTACTATTTATTCAATTATTTTTTCTCGGCAGGAGCTGCAGGATCAACAGGAGTTGGATCTGGCTTAACAACACCTTTAATTTTTAATACTTTACTTGGAGTGTCAGCATTTGAAGTAATTGTTACTGTTTTTTCAAACTGACCAACTCTATCAGTTGCATAATGAACTTTAATTACAGCAGATGCTCCTGGTTTAATTGGCTCTTTTGGATAGTCAGGGGTAGTACATCCACATGAACCTACTGCACTAGTAATAATTAATGGTTCTTTACCTACGTTAGTGAATTTAAACTCGCGGTCGCCATTTGCATTGTGTTCAATTGTTCCATAGTCAATAACTTCCGACTCAAATTTAAATTTTGCTGCATTTGGATTCACAGGATTTGGTGTTGTTGTTTCTTGTGCATTTGCTCCAATTGCAACACACACAAATAATCCGATAGATAAGATTGCTTTTTTCATTTTGTTGTTATTTTATTTTGGTTAGTTTTTTATTATTAATACTATTAATGTTTTTCGTAAGGAATAGCCCCATTTTCTTTTTTACCATTACTTGGAAAAGCTTCCTCAACTGGCGCAGGAGAAACAGTCCCTTTTATAGTGATAACCTTTGAAGGTGTTTTGGCATTAGATGTAACGGTTACCGTTTTGGTAAAAGCTCCAGCACGTTTTGTATCGTAAGTTACTTTTATATATTCTACTTGACCTGGTTTGATAGGCACATTTTTAGGATAAGTAGGAACAGTACAACCACAAGAACCATGAGCCTCAGAAATTATCAAAGGTTCTTTTCCTGTGTTTTTAAAACGAAACTCATAGGTTCCATTTCCTGCATATTCAATTGTTCCGAAATCGTGTACTTCTTTATCAAAAGTAATTTCGGCATTGCTTGTTGGTGCAGCCTCAGTTGTTTTTGTTTCTTGAGCATTTGCATAAAACGTACTCATTAAAATTGAACCAAATATTAGTAGTGATTTTTTCATTTTTAAAATTTGAATTTATAGTGTTTTGTAGTTAAAATTTCTATTTCTAAAATTAGCCAAAATCGTGCCATATTCAATATTTTAAGAAATTTATTTTTACTAAATTTGTCGTCCTTAAAAATAGCACAAACGAAGTAAGTAATAAATTATGGAAATTCCAAAAACATACGACCCCAAAAGCAGCGAAAACAAATGGTATGCTCATTGGCTAAAACATAAATTCTTTAAATCTACCCCAAACGAGCGTGAACCTTATACAATAGTAATTCCTCCGCCCAATGTTACGGGAGTGTTGCACATGGGGCACATGCTTAACAATACTATTCAGGATGTATTAATTAGAAGAGCACGAATGCAAGGAAAAAATGCCTGTTGGGTTCCAGGCACCGACCATGCTTCTATTGCCACAGAAGCAAAAGTTGTTGCTCTTTTAAAAGAAAAAGGAATAAAAAAAACGGATTTATCTCGGGAAGATTTTTTAAAACATGCTTGGGAGTGGAAAGAAAAATATGGTGGTATCATCTTAAAACAACTCGAAAAACTTGGTGCTTCCTGCGATTGGGATAGAACCAAGTTTACCATGCAAAATGATTTGAGTGAAGCTGTTATTGATGTATTTATTGATTTATATAATAAAGGTCATATCTATCGTGGTGTTAGAATGGTAAACTGGGACCCCCAAGGGCTCACCGCTGTTTCTGATGAAGAAGTAATTCATAAAGAAGTAAATTCTAAACTGTATTTTGTAAAATATAAAATAGAAAATTCCGAAGAGTTTATTACCATTGCTACAACTCGACCAGAAACAATATTAGGTGATACTGCTATTTGTGTTAATCCAAATGATGAACGTTATAAATCGTTCAAAGGAAAAAAAGCAATTGTCCCAATTGTGAACAGAACTGTTCCAATAATTTTTGATGAATATGTAGATGCAGAATTTGGCACAGGAGCATTAAAAGTTACCCCAGCGCATGATATTAATGACTACAATCTTGGCATAAAACATAAGCTAGAAGTAATAGATACGATAGCTGCTGATGGAAAAATGAGTGCTGCAGCACAATTTTATATTGGTGAAGATAGATTTACTGTTCGCAAAAAAATAATAAAAGATATTGAAGAGTTAGGACAATTAGTAAAAACGGAAGATATAAAAAACAAAGTTGGCTATAGCGAAAGAACGGATGCTGTAATAGAACCAAAACTTTCGATGCAATGGTTTTTGAAAATGGAAAATGTTTCTAAACCCGCTTTGGAAAATGTATTAAATGGCGAAATAAAATTAATCCCCGAAAAATTTGTAAACACCTATAAACATTGGATGGAAAATGTTCATGATTGGTGTATCTCTCGCCAGTTATGGTGGGGACAACAAATTCCTGCTTGGTACGATGAAAAAGGGAATTTTGTGGTTGCAAAAACAAAAGAAGAAGCATTTGAGAAATTAAAAATAAAAAATGAAGAATTAAGAATTGAAGCTATTCATCAAGATGAAGATGTATTAGACACTTGGTTTTCTTCTTGGTTATGGCCCCTCACTGTTTTCGACCCAAAAGTAATTCAAAATGGATGGGCAAATGCGAACAATGATTTAAAATATTATTATCCAACGAATGATTTGGTAACAGCACCCGAAATTTTATTTTTCTGGGTTGCTCGAATGATTATTGCTGGTTACGAATACACAGGACAAAAACCATTTACCAATGTTTACTTAACGGGAATTGTTAGAGATAAACTTGGAAGAAAAATGAGTAAATCATTAGGCAATTCCCCTGACCCAATAGATTTAATTGAAAAATATGGTGCTGATGGCGTACGTGTTGGAATGATGCTATGTTCACCAGCAGGAAACGATTTGCCTTTTGATGAAAGCTATTGCGAACAAGGACGAAACTTTTCCAATAAAATTTGGAATGCATTCAGATTGATTCATGGCTGGGAAATAGACCAAACTCCTAATCCCTCTCAAGAACGAAATAATAAAGCAGCTATTGAATGGTTCGAAAATAAATTCAATGAACAACTAGCAGAAATAAATGACTTGTACAGCAAATACAGAATGAGTGAAGCCTTAATGGCAACATACAAATTGGTATGGGATGATTTCTGTGCTTGGTACCTAGAAATGATAAAACCAGAGTTTGTTGATGGAAAAGCTAAACCAATTGATAGAGCAACTTATGATGCTACATTAAACTTTTTCGAAAATATATTAAAAGTAGTTCACCCTTGGATGCCTTTCATAACTGAAGAATTATGGCATTTAATAAAAGAACGCAATGAAAAAGATTGTATAATTGTTTCGGAATGGCCAAAACACAAAGAAACAAATAAAAAGCTCCTTGCTGAGTTTGAAGTGTCCAAAGAAATTGTTGCAACACTACGTAACATAAGAGCACAAAAACAAATTTCTCCAAAAGAAAAATTAGAACTTATTGAAAAATCAGAAGCTCAGCATAGCTTTTTTGATGAAGTAGTAATTAAGTTGGCAAACCTCTCAGCATTTAAATATTCAAATAACAAAGTGGACGGTGCTTTTTCTTTTATGGTGAAGACTACCGAATTTTTTGTTCCTTTGGCAAATAATATTGATGCTGAGGAAGAACGAGTTCGATTAACAAAAGATTTAGATTACAGCAAAGGATTTTTAAAATCAGTTCAAGCAAAATTGGCAAACGAAAAATTTGTAGCCAATGCAAAACCAGAATTAATTGAAAACGAACGTAAAAAACAAGCTGATGCTGAATCGAAAATAAAAGCTATTGAAGAACAATTAGCAGCATTAAAATAATTTTAAACTAAAAACAAGAAAATGGCAAATCGCAGAGAATTAAAAAGAAACATCAACGGTTTATTAGGTGATGTAATTGAAGAATGTTACAATGCTTTACTAGATAACGATGGAATGAACGAAGAACAAGTGGAAGCATTAGTTGATGAATGTGTTGATTTAGCAGATGAATTAATCGCTAAAGCAAACAGCGCAAAAAAGCTAAAATCAAGAGCAGAAGTGAAAAAACTTTTTGCTGAAGTAAAAGAAAAACTTGGGGATAATGTAATTGCATATATTGAAAAGTTAAATGCTTTATAATATTACCAACTATTGTTCAAAAATAAAAAGAGAAATCGAATATCGATTTCTCTTTTTATTTTTGAAGCATACAAAACAATAATTATAATTACTCGTTATAGAGAAATGAAAAGCATAAAATTTATTTTTGTTTTACTTTTTACGGCTTCTTTTTTATCCTTAAAAAAAGATAGCTCCACCTCCATTTTTATTCGTTTAAAACAAAAATCAGCAGAAGCAAAAGCGTATTGCAAATCTCACAATTTAAATACTAATTTTTGTTTGTTAATTGATATGAGTTTGCACTCCGGCAAAAAAAGAGCTTTTATATGGAGTTTTGATAAAGATACCATAATTGCAAGTGGAATGTGTGCTCACGGTTGTGGTACAAAACCTTGGGGAGAAACACAATCAAAAGAAAAACCAGTATTTAGCAATACTCCTGACAGCCATTGTTCCTCTTTAGGAAAGTATAAAATTGGAAAAAGGGGATATAGTCAATGGGGAATAAATGTAAACTATTTACTACACGGTTTAGAAACTACAAAT
The DNA here is from genome assembly GCA_021155045.1 of Arcticibacter sp. Lineage (GTDB taxonomy): Bacteria > Bacteroidota > Bacteroidia > 2-12-FULL-35-15 > 2-12-FULL-35-15 > 2-12-FULL-35-15. The sequence continues at coordinate 109,739 of JAJNQB010000010.1, read as the reverse complement.
AGTAATGCTTTAAAAAGGCAAATTGTTCTTCATTCATGGACAGATGTTTCAGAGAAGGAAACTTATCCTGAAGGAGTTCCCGAAGGATGGGGCTGCCCAGCAGTGAATAATGAATTTATGAAAGTAGTAGACGCTAAATTAAAGAATGTCGAAAAACCAGTATTACTTTGGATTTTTAATTAATCATTATTGCAGTTATACATATTTGCACTATTTTTGATTTGTGCTAAAAAAATTTACATATTTTTTTATAATTCTTTTTTCATTTATACTTGTTGATGGAGTTTCTCAAAACAACAAAATAGATTCCTTATTGCAATTACTCAATAATACAAAACAAGATTCAGCCAAAACAACTCTACTACAAAAACTTTCCTATCACTACGAAGCCTTTAATCGAGTAAAATCTTTCGAATTTGCTAAAAAAGCCTTGGCTTCTGCACAAAAAAATGAACAACAAAAATATATTGGAGAGTGCTATAATTATCTGGGCGACTTATACTGGTTTTCTGGAGATTATACAACCTCATCCGACAACTACCTAAAAGCATTGCATATTTACGAAACACTAAATGATGAAGCAGGAATGGCTGTCTGTTACAGAAATATTGGATGGATTTATCAAGGACAGAAAAATTATGACCTTACTATTAAATATTATTTGAGAGCTAAAGAAATTAATGAACGCTTAAATAGAAGAAGAAATCTTCTTGCCAACTACGATGATTTAGGAATAGTTTACAAATTAAAAAAAGATTATACAAAAGCATTAGAATATTGCAATAAAACATTGGAACTAAGCAAAGAGATTAATTCTGACAAAGGAATAGCCACTGGTTATGGTAATTTAGGCTCTGTATATTTTGAAATGAAAAACTATGATGAAGCAGTTAAAAACTTCGAATTATCCAATCAAATACTTGAAGCGAATAACGATTTTTACAATTTGGCTGAGGGTTACAATGGAATATCTGAATGTAATTTAAAAATGAAAAATTACAACCAAACAATTGATTATGCCACAAAATCCTTAAATCTTGCAATTCAATACGACTTTAAGACTGTTGCTTCTTCAGCATACTTTAAACTTGCTAATGCTTACTCTCAGAAAAAAGAATTTGCAAAAGCTTACAACTATTTAGAATTATTTTCTCAATTACAAGACTCTACTTATAATGAAAAAAATAGCAGACAAATAAATGAAATGTCTGCTAAATATGAATCTGAAAAAAAAGAACTTCAAATTAGTTCTCTTGAAAATGAAAAAGAATTGAGCAACGAAAAACTCGAAAAAGAAAAAAGATTCAAACTGTATCTGATTATATTTTGTTTGATGGTAGCCATTTTTGCTTTTTTTCTTTACAGAAACAATATTCAAAAAAGAAAAGCAAACAATGCCCTTTCAGAAGCTTACAAACAGATAGAAGTAAAAAACAAAGACATAACCGATAGCATAAACTATTCAAAAAGAATTCAAGAGGCAATACTCCCTTCCGAAAAATTAAGGTATAAATTATTCAACGACATTTTTATTTTGTATAAACCTAAAGATATAGTTAGTGGTGATTTTTATTGGTACACCGAAAAAGATGGAAAACGTTTAATAGCAGCTTGCGATTGTACTGGACATGGTGTTCCAGGAGCATTAATGAGCATGATAGGGAATAATATATTAAACCAAATTGTAAACGAAAAAGGGGTTACATCTCCTGACGAAGTTTTATATCAACTAAACTACGAAATAAAAAAAGCATTAAAGCAAAATGGCACAAATGAAACAAAGGATGGAATGGATATTGCCTTAGTATGTTTTGATAGCGATAATAAAATAACATTTTCTGGGGCTCAACGTCCATTATGGATTGTGAAAAACAATGAAATGGAAGAAATCAAAGCAAATAAATATTCAATTGGTGGAATACAAAACGAAGAAAATAAATTATTTGAAAAACATACCATCACCCTTACTAAAAATGACTCCATCTTTCTTTTTACAGACGGCTTTGTTGACCAGTTTGGAGGAAACGAAGGAAAAAAATTTATGAGTAAACGATTAAAGGAAATTTTGTTAGCAAACCATCATAAAAGCATGAAAGAGCAATATGCTATTTTAGAGAATACGCTCAACGATTGGAGAGGAAATCTAGAACAAGTTGATGATGTCTTAGTAATAGGAATTAAAGTATAGGAATTAAAACTACGCGTATCCCATTAGTTTGTATATAACAAAACCTACCACTTCGTGAATTAAATTATTCCAATCATTTATGGTGCTAATGTTAGGAATAAATAAATGGTCGAACTCAAATTTTCTTGGTCCAACATATCTATCCGTACTGTATGCCGTTACAACAAACCCTTCTTTTTTAAAACAACCTAAACTTCTACGCATGTGAAATGCGGAAGTAATTAGTAAATAATCATTTTTCAATTGAAGTGAATCAACGATTTTTTTTGTAAAAGTCGCATTTTCCTTTGTATTCTTAGATTCATTTTCAATAATTAAATCTTCTTCTAAAACACCCATTTTAAGAATATAAGGTTTAAGCAACCCTGCTTCTTTCATCTCTGGTTTTAAGATTCTGCCAGAACCTCCTGTAAAAATTATTTTTTTAATTACTCCTCTTTTATATAAATCAATGGTTTGTATAAGCCTATCTACCCCTCTAAAAAACTGAACTCGATTTAGGTCTTCATCATTTACACTCATCCCACCTAAAACTATTCCATATTCAACCTTTTTAACATCCTCATAAGGTGTTGCAGGAATTTCCCACATTCTAACAAACTCATCAAAAACAAAAGAGTTAGAAAAAAATAATACTAATCCTAATGACCACTTTAAACATCTTTTCTTTCGGGTTTCATTTTTTGAAAAAACGGAAAAAAGTAATAGTACAACAATCCAAGTTAATGGAGCTATCGTAAAGGCTAATATTTTAGAAAAGATAAAAAACATATAATAGCTCAAAAATACACAAATTATGAAATGTGTTTTACCTTTGTTTTATGTTTAAACATTATTTAAAAATAATCTGGAATATTTTATTGATACTTTTCATTGTTTTCTGCTTGCTATTTCATCAACTTATCATTTATGGAATAGCACAAGGAAAGGGGCAATTGAGCATTGTTTTAAATTCCGAACCAATTGAAACCCTTTTAGAAAAAAAAGAATTATCAGATAGTATAAAGCAAAAACTAACCTTAATTCAAGAGATAAAACGATTTGCAATTGATAGTTTGGGAATAAACGAAACTAAAAATTATTCTAGTTTTTACGACCAAACGAATAAACCAAAATTAATTACAATTTCTGCTTGCGAACCTTTTTCATTTAAAGCCAAAGAATGGTATTTCCCATTTTTAGGTAGTGTTTCTTATAAAGGCTACTTCAATAAAAACAAGGCACGAAAAGAAATTATATCATTAAAAATAAATAATTATGATGTTGATGTTTACAATCCTTCTGGGTGGTCAACTTTAGGTTGGTTTAACGATCCCGTACTTTCATCTATGCTAAAACGAAATGAAGGGCAACTTGCCAACTTAATTATTCATGAATTAACACACGGAACACTTTATATTAAAAACAATGTAACATTCAATGAAAACCTTGCCAATTTTATTGGTGATAAAGGGGCTGAAAGATTTTTGATTTACAAATATGGAGCAAAATCAAAAGAATTTAAAACGTATGAAAACAATAAATCAGATGAAAAAACTTATAACAACTATATTTTAGAAAGCAAAACTAAACTGGACAGCTTGTACAAATCGTTTGGAAAAGATGAAGCAATAGAAATCAAAAGAGAAAAAAAGAATAATTTGATACGAACCATTGTTTTAGGTGTGAACAAATTAAATTTAAGCAATTCAAAAAACTACTTCAACTTCACATTACAAGCTTTTTACGAAGGGAATGCTTTTTTTATGGCTTTTGATAGATACGACTCTCAATACGATGTTTTTGAAAATGAATACACTCAAACATATAATTCTGATTTGAAAAAATATTTAAATAGTTTAAAAAAGAATTACTCAAATTAAAGACTAATACTTAATTCTTTATGCCGTTTAATTGAGGGCAATACTCTCAATGGTTTTATTGCTGAAATTTTAATTTATTTTATTATCAAAAACATTTATAAATTTGCGACACTTTAACTCAAGCCCGGGTGGCGAAACTGGCAGACGCACCATCTTGAGGGGGTGGCGAGCAATCGTACGAGTTCGAATCTCGTTCCGGGCACTTTTAATTTACAAAGCAGGTAATGCTTTTGCTTTACATTCACCAAAGCCAATTCTAACTCCATCTTTTTCGCAATATCCTTTCATTGTTACCGTATCGTTATCATTTATAAATTTGCGTTCTGTGCCATCGCTCATTTTAACAGGCTTTGTTCCTCTCCAGGTAATTTCTAGCATAGATCCAAAAGAATCAGGAGTTGGTCCGCTAATAGTTCCAGAAGCCATCATATCTCCAATATTTATATTGCATCCATTAATAGTATGATGTGCTAATTGCTGTTCCATAGTCCAGTACATAAACTTGTAATTAGATTTTGAAACAATTGTCTCCGCTCCTTTTTCGGGTTGTATAGCTACTTCAAGATGAATATCTATATTTTTATTGCCTTTGTACTCTAAGTAAGGCAACACTTTAGGTTCTTGTTTATAGCCTTCCACTCTGAATGGTTCTAGCGCTTCAATCGTTACAATCCAAGGTGAAATAGTTGATGCGAAATTTTTAGCAAGAAATGGGCCCAAGGGAACATATTCCCATGTTTGAATATCGCGTGCACTCCAATCATTAAATAAAACCATTCCAAAAATATGCTCATTTGCCTTTTCAGTTGAAACATTTTCCCCCAAAGCAGTTTGCTTACCTACAATAAATGCAACTTCTAACTCAAAATCCAAAAGTTTTGATGGACCAAAAACAGGGCTATCCGAATCTGCTGGTTTTGTTTGCCCTTTCGGACGATGAAAATCTGTTCCAGAGATTGTTATTGAAGAAGCTCTTCCGTGATATCCAACTGGCAAATGTTTCCAATTCGGAAGCAATGCATTTGCTGGGTCGCGAAACATGGTTCCTACATTTGTTGCATGGTCAATGCTAGAATAGAAATCCGTATAATCACGAACAAAAACAGGCATTAGCATTTGAACGTTTCGCATACTATGCAACACTTTTTCTTTTGCTTCTTTATTATTTTGTAATTCTGTATTTTCAATATTTAATAACTCAGAAACTCTTTCACGCACAGCGTTGGTAGTTGATTTGCCGAGTGAAATAAAATCATTCAAATATTGATTCGTAAAAATGGCATTATCAATTTTTAATTTCTCGAAATAACCAAGTTTATTTAGCAATGCTAAATCAATTACATTTTCGCCAATTGCAACTCCAACTCGCGGACTTGATGATTGAGTTTTAAAAATTCCAAAAGGTAAATTTTGGATTGGGAAATCGTTTCCTGCAGGTATTTCTATCCAAGATTTTAATTCAGGATTATTTGCTTTACTCATATTTTTATTTTTTATGCATGATAAATTTACTATTTATTTTACAATTTGAGAATCAACATAAGATTGAAGTTCAGGAAAAAATAACATAAACTCATTTTCAAATAAATGATAATGTTCTTTTAATTCATTAATGGACAATTCCATACTAGAATTAAACGTTGCTCTTTTTGCCATTCCTTGCATCACACGATCAATCCCTTCAAGTTTTGAATACGCAACAAGTATATCATATTTAATCATGTAATGTTTAAACATAGTTGATTTATGCGGAAGCAGTTCAGAGTTATTTTCAATTATAGTGTAAGTATGTTGAGCAAAATCATTTAATTTTTTATGAGAATATTTTTCCCAGTTTGCAGCCAAAAAATGGTCGTAATAAACATCTACAATTACACTTGCGTATTTTCTATATTTATTTCTTAATCGCTGTTTACTCTGTTCAACAATTTCGTGAGCATCGGTATATGTGTCTATTTTTCGATGAAGGATAATTCCTTCTTGTATCTCTTCAGGATATTTTTTGAAATCACTTCCTTTAACCGAATCGGCAATAAAATTGCCAATTAGCAATCCTTCGGAGTCGCCCGACAAATAAAGATGTGATAAAAAATTCATGAAATTTTATTACGAAAATTATAATTCTTTTGCTTTATTCCAATATACATCCATTTCAGCAAGTGTCATTTCACTGAGTTGTTTCCCGTTTTTTGCAGCTTCTGATTCTAAGTATTGAAAACGCTTGATAAATTTTCTGTTTGTTTTTTCCAAAGCATCTTCTGGATTAATATCCATAAAACGAGCATAATTTATAAGTGAAAATAAAACATCTCCAAATTCATTCTCAATTTTTTCTTTTGAAGCACTGGAATCTACTTCATTTTTAAATTCCCCTATTTCTTCTTGTACTTTTTCCCACACTTGTTCTTTTTTATCCCAGTCAAAACCAACAGCACGAGCTTTTTCTTGAATACGGGAAGCTTTAATTAATGATGGCAAAGATTTAGGAACGCCACCCAAAACAGATTTATTTCCTTCTTTTTCTTTCAATTTTAATTTTTCCCAATTTTCTTTTACTTGTTCTTCGTTATCAACTTTTACATCGCCATAAATATGTGGATGACGATGAATCAATTTTTCGCAAAGAGAATTAATTACATCGGTGATATTAAATTCATTAGTTTCGGAAGCGATTCTCGCATAAAAAACAATATGCAATAAAATATCTCCCAACTCTTTTTTGACATTTTTTAAATCGCTATCAAGAATAGCATCAGAAAGCTCGTAGGTTTCTTCAATTGTAAGATGTCTGATGCTTTCAATAGTTTGTTTTTTATCCCAAGGGCATTTTTCGCGTAACTCATCCATGATATTGAGTAAACGCTCAAATGCTTTTAATTTCTCTTCCATAAATTAGAAAATATGCTTTTCAGCATGGTAAGATGATCTAACTAAAGGACCACTTTCTACAAAGCGAAATCCTTTACTTAATCCTATTTGTTTATGTTTTGCAAACGCTTCTGGACGAATAAATTCTGCTACTGGCAAATGTTTGGGAGTTGGTTGTAAGTATTGCCCCATAGTTAAAACATCGCAACCAGCAGTTCGCAAATCATCCATTGTTTCATAAATTTCTTCTTCTGTTTCACCCAAGCCAAGCATAATACCTGATTTTGTTTTTACACCAGCATCATGCAATTTTTTTATTACTTCTAAACTCCTATCGTACTTTGCTTGAATTCGAACTTGTTTTGTAAGCCTGCGAACTGTTTCTAAGTTATGAGAAACAATATCAGGGTTTACATCTATTATTTTTTGAAGGTTATCCCATTTGCCTTGAAAGTCTGGAATGAGTGTTTCAAATTTAGTTTGAGGACTAACTCTACGTATTGCATTAATCGTTTCTACCCAAATACTTGCTCCTCCATCTTTTAAATCATCTCTATCAACAGAAGTTATTACGCAATGCTTAATGTTCATTAATCGTACAGATTCAGCCACTCTTTCTGGTTCTTGCAAATCAACAGCTTTTGGTCTTCCTGTTGCAACAGCACAAAAACCACAAGAGCGCGTACAAATATTTCCTAAAATCATAAATGTTGCAGTTCCTGCTCCCCAACATTCGCCCATATTTGGACAATTTCCACTTTCGCAGATAGTATGCAATTTATGAGTTGAAACTATTTGGCGAACTTGTGCATATTCTTTTCCTGTAGGCAATTTAACACGCAACCAATCTGGCTTACGAGCAAATTGCTTTTCTTCTTTTATATCGATTGTACTTTCAGACATTTTAATTTTTCTTTAATCTATTTTACAACATAAATAATTTGTTGTTTGTTTAGAACCATTTTTTTCCAAACATAAATTTCAAGTATAATTGAACATATACTTGTTGATTGGTGTTGTAAGCCATCATCGGCAACACCCATGGATAAGCATCTACTACTGAACCCACTTCAATAGCTTTGATTGAATTGTATCTATCAGCATATTCAAAACTTAAAGCAAATTTTGCATATAATCCAGGATGAATTGTTGTCTTATCTAACCCTTTAAAGAAAGGGGCTTTCCCATAAATATTATTCGTAAAATGCATATCTGGGTTATATTTTTCGGTAGAAATTGTATAAATAAGAGGGTCGGAAGTAGGTTTAATAATTTCTAAGTAAACAGGTTTTGCTAACGTTAAATCTAAACCAATAAATGTATGTGCTCTAATTTCTACACTTTTTTTGTCTCCTTTTTGATACAAAACATTTTGAAAACCAACGCCTGGACGCACAATTAAAAATGAATTTAATTTGCCATAAACAAATCCTTTTGAGTTTTCATAGTAGGAGTTTACGCTTTTTACCTCTTTTGCATGTTTAAAATTTTGGACATCAACCTCAAACATTTTTTTACGTTTACCTGTAACATGTTTGCCTCTTCGATAGGATAATCCAAAACCACCTGCGGAATGAACATAAAATCCAAAAGTAGATTCATTTCTGTATAACACATTTAAATCTTCTCCATTTTGCAAACGCGTTAAGTCATCTTTCAACTCCTGCCCAACGAGCTGAATCGAAAAAAGAGATAAAATAATAAAAGTGATTTTATTTTTAAACATTGTATTACCTTTACTACCACAAATGTAAGAATTATAACGCAAAAATCATCAATTTGTTTTGCCAATGAAAACCTCAAAAATTGTTTACAACGGAAGTCTCAGAACATCTGCTACTCACCTGCAATCAGGACAATCTATAATTACAGATGCTCCTACAGATAACAACGGAAAAGGAGAGGCTTTTTCACCTACTGATTTACTTGCAACTTCACTCGGATGTTGTATGCTAACTATTATGGGAATTGTTGCTGGAAGGCATAATATTTCCATTGATGGAACAACAATTGAGATTACTAAAATTATGGAAAGTAATCCGAGAAGAGTGGGCGAAATCATTGTTGAATTTACTATGCCTAAGGTTTCTTATTCTGATAAAGAAAAAGAATTACTTGAACATGCTGCGCATACTTGCCCTGTTGCAAAAAGTTTAAATGCAGAATTAAAACAAACTGTGCTATTTAATTATTAAATTTCAATTTATATTCTGAAAACAAAAAACTCTCCTAGGATTCGATTCCAGAAGAGTTTTTGTTAAAATATGTAACTTATAAATTTTTTGTTTGTTTTACAGGAGCGTCTGCTTTAGAATATGCAGCACAACCGCCATGTGATTTACAAGATGAAACAAATACGGTGAAAATCATTGCTAATGCTAATAGTGATAAGATTTTTTTCATCTGTAAAGTTTTAGGAATAAGGAGTTAGATAGATTTTTCGGACTTATCCAAAAATGGTTTTGCAGTTTCAATTTTATTGATTTTTCCATAAGCAGCGCAACGTTCATGACTACGGCAAGAACTTAACATACCACTTAATATTACTGCTGAGGCAAAAAATAAAAGAAACTTTTTCATGTTTTTGTTTGTCTTTTGATACATAATGAATTGCAAAGTTATGAGAATTCTTAAATTATACAAACTTCATTTAAAATATTTTTTGCACATAATAAAGTATTTTAACCCTATTTTTGAAATCCAAAGAAGTAAAATAGCAGATTATGAGTCGATATATTAATATTCACGAAAGCTGGAAAGTGTTATTGGAAAAGGAATTTGAAGCCGAATATTTTAAAAGTTTAAAACAATTTTTACAAGAAGAAAAGGCAAAATATATAGTATATCCTCCTGGTAATCAAATATTTTCGGCTTTTGACCATACTCCTTTTGACAAACTAAAAGCGGTAATAATAGGTCAAGACCCTTATCATGGGCAAGGACAAGCAAATGGTTTATGTTTTTCTGTTAGTACAGGAATAGCAAAACCCCCTTCTTTAAATAATGTTTTCAAAGAGCTATTATCCGATTTAAATATCCCTATAGCTTCAACAGGTAATTTAGAGCCCTGGGCAAAGCAAGGTGTTCTGCTTTTGAATGCAACATTAACTGTAAGAGCAAATCATCCTGGTTCGCACCAAAAAAAAGGCTGGGAAAAATTTACGGATGCCGTTATTAAGTCGATTTCAGACAATAAAAAAGGAATTGTTTTTTTGCTTTGGGGCAATTTTGCTCAAACAAAAGAAAATTTAATTGACCTTAATAAACATTTCATTTTGAAAGCAGCACACCCTTCGCCTCTAGCTCGTGGTGCTTTCTTTGGTTGCAAACATTTTTCGAAAACAAATAAAATTTTGGAACACCAAAATATACAGCCTATAGATTGGCGAATTTCTTAAAAATGGAAAAGCTCGCTGTTCAAAAGAACAAACGAGCTAATCGCACCCAACAAAAAATTATTTTTTTATTATTTTCTTAACTATTGTTTGCTCTTCAACATTCAAATAGACAAAATAAATTCCGCTCTCAAAATTTGCCAATTCAACTCTACTTATTTTTACAGAAGAATTATTAAGAGCTAATCGTTCTGTAAAAATGATTTGCCCTAAAACATTTTTAATTTCTAAAACAGGTTCAACATTTTTATTTGAAATGTATTCTATATTAATTAAATCAGATGTTGGGTTTGGATAAATATTAAATATCAAACTTGCTTCTTCATTCAGAATGGATGTTGCCATTATATTAATAGTGTTAGACACATAAGGGCAATTATCACCGTACGTAACTTCTACCGAATAGTTGCCAGAAGAACTAAAAGTATAGGTTTGTGAATTGGCTCCTGAAATAGGATTTCCATTCAAATACCATTGATAAGTATTTGCAGAAGTAGATTGCAAGATTGAACCCATTTGTGTTATTACAGGATTGCTATATACAACACAAGCTTGTTGGTAATTAATTCGAGCTGAAGCTGAAAGTGAATCATTAAAAATAGTTTTAGCATTGCAATCATCTTTTAAATAATACGCCAACCATAATTTTAGAAAATCAGAAGTAACATCTTGCTGTTGAGCTCTTGTAATGGTGGGTGCGGGAGTACAAGTAGATTGTCCGAAACTGCAATTAAAATTATTGTTTGCAAACTCACAATGCGCAGCACCTTTTATGCTGATAAACGTTTTACACGATGAATTTAACGAATCGTACATTGGAGTTTGATGTTGATTAGCAGGGGCAACACAATCGTTTTGTCCTGAAAAAATTAAGCTTGGAACAGAAACATTTTGCGCTGCTGTAATGGATGAAGGAGTAGTATTTGCTGCAGCAAAAGAAACCATTGTTGTAATAGAAGTATTATTTTTTGCTGCTAGAAAAGAACTGCCTCCCCCCATAGAATGTCCCATTATTGCAGATTTTAAATTAATATGGTTATAAAAAAGCGAAGCAGAATTTGTTGCACTTTCACTCTGCATTTTGGTAACAAGAAAAGCAAGGTCTTTTCCAAACTCACCGTGATTAGGAGAAAAATTCCCTTCTGTTCTTGGAAAGGCAATAATATATCCTTGTGGTACTAAATCGTCCCAAATATTTTGGTAAGCATCCCATGTCATTACAAAACCATGCCCAAAAACAATTAAAGGAAATTGTCCGAATGAAACAGGAACACTTGTTCCGGCAGTAGTAGTTGGATAGTATATTTCTGTCTGAATACTTCTACTCGCCCTAGCAGGGTCTGTATATGTTATTTGTACATGACCAATTTGGTAAGGTTGAGCGTTAGAATAAAACGCTGCTATAAATAACAACGATAATAATATGTTTCTATTTTTTTTCATTTGGTTTATTTTTGAAACAAAATTATATCCGATGAAAAATGATTACAAGGCTTATGTTCGAATCCATAATCAGACAAATTAATTGAGTGCAAAAAAGCTCTTATTCAGGTATAAATCTATTATCATCCACTTTTTTTATCCCAGAAAAATCAAAAAATCAGAACAAAAAAAACATTTTTTTTACAAACAAGCTTCTTTATCAATAACAACAAGCTATTGATGGACACAAAAATGAAAAAATATTTTATGTTTTAAAAATGACTTTTTTTTTATACTTTGTGCTTCGAAAAAACTACTAAATAAAAATATGTTAAGCATTCAAAAAGTAATATTACTACTTGACGATTTTCATTTCAATGAATTTAAAACTCATTTGAAAGAAAATAATGCAGAGTTACCACACAAACTAATTACTCAAATTAGAAAAGATGATTGGAATCAAAAAGAATCCGATGATTTGTGTATGGACGTTTATGGAAGTAAAGATGAAAAAAGCAAAAAGAAATTTTTTCAACTTGTTCATTATACATTTAGATTGACTTCTTATCTAAGTAGAAATCATCCTGCTTACTTAACCCATAATATTTCTGGAATTCAAAAGCATATAAACAAAGGGGAGCTTGAAAAAGCTAATATTCTTGCTGCAATTTTATTGGATGTTGCTGAAAAAATTGAAGACTTCAATACGGCTATTGCTGTTTTAAAATACTACGCTCAACAAGCACATGTAATTGAAAATAAAAATGCGGCTATAAAACATCATCAGCAAATAAGTGAATACTTAAAATATGAACACATTATCAATCAGGTTTATTTGTACATGCGACAAAATCTTAATTACAAGGGCAAGAGCGTACTTACAGATAAAGAAATGGAAGAACATTTAAGTTTTTACGAAAAATACAAAAATCATAAAGCATTAAGCATTCAATTTTTATGTCGTTTTGCATATTGCCAAACATTAAATTATTTAAATGACCCTTACTTTTTTGATGAAGCAATTGAAAAAGAAGTAGACTCACTAATCGATGAGTTAGAAAAAAATTCATTCGTAATTTTTTCTTTTTCGGATGATATTCAGCTAAATGTTGATTATTTAAAATTAAAACACCTTATTTATAAGCTGGATAAAGATTCTTTGCAAAAAGAAGCAAGTGCTCTTATTAAAAAAAGAGAACCTTTGCGTTTTTGGAAAAATTATGTTCCTCCTCCCGAAATAATTTATTTGAGCATACAAGGAAGTTATTATGTAACACATTACAGCCATGGGTACAAACAAAATTATTATGAATCATTGCCTAAAGACGTAAAACAACAAATTGCCTCCTACAAAAAACGTTGCGAAGATATTTTAGCAAAACCTATTTGGAACGAAGGTTTACATGTTCGATTCATTAATTTAAACAACATTTATTGCTGCTTTTTAATTCTTGGACCAAAAGAAGACATCAAAAAAGCAATCGAAAAAATTGAATCATTGCTCGTAAATTACCAGCAAATAGCATTTCAAAGATTATATGATGCTCTTTTTGCAACATTAATTCTTGGGTATTTCTTTTTACAAGAACATGAAAACATTCAAGAATGTTATAAACGTTACGAGAAACTTACTACAGGTACGAGCAAAAACATTGAAAATGATTTGACTATCAAAGCTTTGTATTATGCTTCTCAATGGATATACACGCAACGCAAACAGTATGTGGAAAAATTAAAATCTACTATAGAAAAATCAAATGAAAACGAAAAATGGAGATATGTTGGTACAATGATAAATGATATAGTAGATTATTTTAACATCCCTGTTAAATAAATTTTTATCTTTTTATTTTTTGCAAGTTTTCGAAATATTTACACCAATCTTTTAATTTACATTCAGCACATTGCGGGTTTCTTGCCATGCAAACGTATCTCCCATGCAATATCAACCAATGATGAGCCACCGCAATTTTATTTTCAGGAATATATTTTACCAATTGTTTTTCTGTTTCTAGTGGTGTTTTAGCGTTAATAGTTAAACCCAATCGAGCTGAAACTCTAAAAACATGTGTATCAACTGCCATTGCAGGCTTGTCGTAAACAACAGAAGCAATAACATTAGCCGTTTTTCTTCCTACACCTGGTAACTTTTGCAACAAATTAATATCACTCGGAACCACTCCATCAAATTCATCTACAAGCATTTTTGCCATACCAACCAAATGTTTTGCTTTATTGTTTGGATAGCTTATACTTCTGATATATTGAAAAACTTCATCGCTACTTACCTCAGCCATTATTTCTGGTTTAGGAAAAGTTTTAAATAAATTCGGAGTAACCATGTTCACTCTTTTATCTGTACATTGAGCAGATAAAATAACAGCAACCAATAACTCGTATGGATTAGAATAATTTAATTCCGTTTCAGCTATTGGTTGATGCTCAGTAAAATAATTAATAATCTTTTCAAAACGTTCTTTTTTATTCATCTTAATTTTTGAGAATCGAATTTCAAAGTTAATTGAATAAAATTATTCACAAATTCCTTATTTTTTTCTTGGTCCTTGACTTTGTTGTTGAGGTTTTGAATTATTTGGTCGTTGTTGAGGTTTTACCGCAGGTGAGTTTGGTTTACTCTGTGGTTTCATCATATTGGGTTTTTGCTTCGGAGTATTATCTGTTGGCTTCATTTGAGGCTTTCCATTACTTTTCGGCTCAACTTTGTTATAATTTGTTTTAGGTTCTGTTTTAATGTTTGAGTTTACTGGCTTGCCGTTATTGGGCTTCAAAACAGGTTTTGTATCTGTTTTAGTTGGTTTAAATGCAGGGTTCGTTGTAACTGGTTTTCCTTTATTGGGCGAATCATACGTTTTAATATAAGTTCCTTTTGTTCTATTTTCTGAAACAAGCATTGATGAAGATTTTCGTTGTCCATAAAATGTATGTGTATTCGGATTTCTATAAATTGGCGCGCGATGATAATGTCCATAATAGTGGTTATGATAATGATGATGATGCCAATAATAGCGATGCCAATACCAAGTATTCCATGGGCTCCACCATGTTGGATAGTAATGCCAATACCAAGGAGAAACATATACTACATATACAGGAGAATAAATATGCCTAACAATTGGCCAATAACCAACAGAAACATAAACGCGATTATTAGGCGTTGAATAATTATTGGTAGTGTTATTATTTATGATAACCGTTTTCCCATCAGAAGAAGAAATATTTTCATCTCTTGATTTTGGGATTGGAGTTTCAGTAACTTGTTTTTCATTTGAGTCGTTTTCCTTCGGTTCAACAATATAATCTTTGCCATACAAATCTTCATTACCAACAATTTGAACCATATATTTTCCATCTTTATCTTTTTCAATTTCAATAACAGCCACATCTTGATTCTCTTTTTCATTCACCGGAACCTGTAACACAACGGCATGATTATCTCCATTTTTATTATCAATTACTTTAATGTAGTCTGTTTTACTATCATTATTCAAATCCAAATTATTTATTTTAGAATCTTCCTGATTTAACTTTTTTTCAAATTCTTCGAACGTTGCACATTGCTGAAATAAATCTAAAACAGAATATAAATTTAAGTTATCCCCCGGCAAACCTAAAGAGTCTGCCTTATTGATTGATTGCGAAAAACTGTTTTTAACAACAAAACAACTCATCATTAAAACGGATATAAAAACTATTTTTTTCATGGCTTTAATTATTAATTTATAGATATTGGACAAAAAAGATACCAAAAAGTTTAATGATAAAAAAAATTAAATAGTTCAAACTTTCCTTACTTGCTGATTTCAATCAATTTATGTAGTTTTGTGCCTCTCAAAAAAAGAATTAATAAATACTAAACAAATATTATTATTATGAGCAAAATTAAAGTAGCCAACCCCGTGGTTGAATTAGATGGTGATGAAATGACTCGCATCATTTGGAAATTCATTAAAGATAAGTTGATTTTACCTTATCTTGAATTGGACATCAAATATTATGACTTAGGCGTTGAATACCGAGATGAAACAAACGATCAAGTAACAATAGATGCTGCTGAAGCAATTAAAAAATATAATGTAGGTATCAAATGTGCTACTATCACTCCAGATGAACAACGAGTTGAAGAATTCAAATTAAAACAAATGTGGAAGTCGCCAAATGGTACAATCCGTAATATTTTGGATGGAACTGTTTTCCGCGAGCCTATCGTTTGTAAAAATGTTCCTCGTTTAGTTCCAAATTGGACTGCTCCAATATGCATTGGACGACATGCTTTTGGAGATCAATACCGTGCTACTGATTTTGTAACAAAAGGAAAAGGAAAATTGACAGTGAGTTTTACTCCTGAAGATGGAAGTACTCCTCAATCATTTGAAGTGTTTAATTTTAAGGGTGATGGAGTTGCATTAACCATGTACAATACGGATGAATCAATCAAAGGATTTGCTCACTCATGTTTTAATACTGCATTAGCAAAAAAATGGCCCTTATATCTATCTACAAAAAATACCATCTTAAAAAAATATGACGGTCGCTTCAAAGATATTTTTGAAGAAATTTATCAAAAAGATTACAAAACAAAATTTGAAGCTGCTGGAATAGTTTATGAGCACCGCTTAATTGATGATATGGTTGCTTCCGCGTTAAAATGGAATGGAAACTTTGTTTGGGCTTGTAAAAATTATGATGGCGATGTTCAATCAGATACCGTAGCTCAAGGATTTGGCTCTTTAGGATTAATGACATCTGTTCTAGTAACTCCAGATGGAAAAACAATGGAAGCAGAAGCTGCTCACGGAACAGTAACACGCCACTATCGTGATCACCAAGCAGGAAAACCTACTTCTACAAATCCAATTGCATCTATTTTTGCATGGACGAGAGGGTTAGAATTTCGCGGAAAATTAGATAACAACCCAGAATTAATTAACTTCTGTCAAGCTTTAGAACAAGTTTGTATCGAAACTGTTGAAAGCGGAAAAATGACAAAAGATTTAGCCGTTTGTATTCACGGTAATAAAGTAAATCATGGTGAGCATTATTTATATACAGAAGAATTTTTGACAGCTTTAGATGAAAACTTAAAAGCGAAATTGAAAAAATAAAAAAACACTTATTAAAAACAAAGACGCACCAACAAGTGCGTCTTTGTTTTTTTACCAAACTAAAAAACAATAAAACATGGGAATGTTAAAAGAATTTAAAGAATTTGCAATGCGTGGGAGCGTAATTGATTTAGCCGTAGGTATTGTTATAGGAAGCGCTTTTCAAGGAATAGTAAAATCGCTAGTTGACGACATCATAACTCCTGCAATATTAACTCCTGCTCTAAAAACAGCCCATCTAGCTGATTTAACACAACTAGTAATACCAGGAACAGCTATTAAATACGGGAATTTTATTTCACAAATTATTTCGTTTATCATAGTTGCATTTGCATTGTTTATAGTAATAAAAGCAATAAATGTTGCAAAGAAAAAAGCGGAAGCAAAAGAAAAAGCAGAAGCTCCTCCTGTCGGGCCAACACAAGAACAATTACTTTCGGAAATTAGAGATTTATTAAAAAAATAGAAATATGAAAAAAATAATTTTAATTACATCTGTATTGTTATTTACTTCAACTATCTTTTTTTCACAAACAACAGACACCTTAAAACCCGTTCCTAATTGGACAAAAGGAGGAATGATGTCCATAAATTTTACACAATCTAGTTTTACAAATTGGGCTGCTGGTGGAGAAAATGCTGTTTCTGCTTCAGGCATGTTAAATTTATTTTCGAATTACAAAAAAGGTAATTTAAGATGGGATAATAATATTGATTTAGGCTATGGCTTGCTACAATCAGGAACATCAAAATTCAGGAAGAATGAAGATAAAATAGATTTCACATCCAAAGCTGGTCGCTATGCATTTTACAAACATTGGTATTATTCAGCGCTTGTCAATTTTAAAAGCCAATTTGATAATGGATATAATTTACCTGACGATTCAACTGTTGTATCGCATTTTTTAGCTCCTGGTTATGTAATAGGATCAATAGGTTTAGATTATAAATCTTCAGATAATAGTTTTAATGTTTTCATTTCTCCAGTAACATCTAAAACCACAATTGTAAATAACCAACGATTGGCAGATGCTGGAGCTTATGGCGTTCAAGCTGCAAAATATGATACTGTCTTTGGAATATATCAAAAAGTAGAGTTTGGAAATAAAGTTCGTTCCGAATTTGGAGGCTATCTAAAATTCACATACAAAAAAGAAATTTTAAAAAATGTAATATACGGGACAAAACTAGAGCTCTTTAGTAATTATATGGACAGGCCTCAAAATATTGATGTAATGTGGGAAAACATGCTTAATATGAAAATAAATAAATTTATTTCTGCCAGCATTTCCACAAATTTAATTTATGATCACGATATTCCAGTTCCAGTAAAAAGAACGGAAAATGGGACAACTACAGAAGGCGTTGGCCCTCGTTTACAATTCAAACAAGTTTTAGCAATTGGCTTGTCTTATAAATTCGGAGATAAAAAAAATAATTAATTGAAACTATTTTTTCAAAAAGCCACGAATTTTATTCGTGGCTTTTTTATTTTTTGCTTACATTTACTTATCAAACAAAAAACTACTACTTTATGAAAAAACTGCTATTTATTTTTGCTTTTATTTTTTCTACTTTTTATTCAAATAGTTCTGAAATAATTAAAAATTCATATTCGAATTATTTTGCAAACGCCTATACACTACATCCTAATATTCCCAAAGGAGTTTTAGAATCTATAGCATTTTGCAACACTCGATTTGCACACATCATCCATGCATCAGCCCAATCCGAAAGTTGTGCTGGAATCCCAAATGCATATGGCGTAATGGGGCTGACGTTAGATGGGCAAAATTATTTTAGAAGTAATCTTAAAATTGTTGCTGCATTATCTGGTTATTCAGTTGAAGAAATAATAAATTCTCCAGAAAAAAACATTTTAGCTTATGCTGCTGCTTATGAAGCTATAAAGCTAAAGTTAAATATTACAAACAACACTATTGATGCTCAAATACCTGTTTTGAACATGCTAAGTGAATTACCTTCGAAAACTATCGGGCAAGAATTTGCTTTAAACACTCAATTATACGGCTATTTACAATTTTTAAGCAATGTTGATTATCAGCAGTATTATGATTTTCCTAATTACGAAATTGATTATGCAAAAATATTCGGAGCAAATAATTTCACAATATTAAGCTCTCAAAGCATAACTGTTACAGATGAAAGTGTATTTAATAAAAGTGGATTGTTATTTTCACCTTCTATAAACAAATCCCCCTTGTCGGCTGACTACCCTCCTGCACTATGGAATCCTGCTGCATCCTGTAACTATAGTTCAAGAAGCGGAACAGCTATTTCTGCAGTAACAATACATACTGTTCAAGGAAGTTATGCTGGATGTATTTCTTGGTTTCAGAACTGTTCTGCAGGTGTTTCGGCTCACTACGTTCTTCGTTCAAGTGATGGGCAAGTAACACAAATGGTTTTAGAATCAAGCAAAGCTTGGCATGTTGGCTCTGAAAATCCTTATACAATAGGCTTAGAACATGAAGGTTATATTAGTACTGCTTCTTGGTACACCAATGCAATGTATAATAGCTCTGCTGCATTAGTAAGAGATATATGCTCTAGTGGTTACGGAATTAACCCATTACGAACATATTATGGACCTGGTTGCTCCGGAGGATATTCTAATTGTCTTTTAGGAAATTGTACAAAAATAAAAGGGCATCAAATGTTCGCAAATCAAACGCATACCGACCCTGGACCAAATTGGAATTGGGCAAAATATTATTTATTGATAAACAATAGCCCAACTATAAATACTGTTTCAGCTGCAAGCGGAAATCATTATGATAGTGGTGGTGCTGGTGCAAACTATTCAAATGATGAACGATTACTTACCTTGATTCAGCCTGCTGGAGCAACTTCCATTACTTTAACGTTTACAAGTTTTAATGTGGAAGCAAATTGGGATTATTTGTTTATATACGATGGAGCAACTACATCAGCACCGTTAATTGGAACCTATACCGGAACAACAAGCCCTGGCACTGTTAGCTCAAGCGGTGGAAGTTTATTAATTGAATTTAGAAGTGATTGCGCAACCGTAGCCTCTGGCTGGGCGGCCAACTGGACGAGCAATGCAACGCCTCCACCACCAATCGATAACACTCCTCCAACAACAACAGTAACAACTGCAAATGCTTGGGAAACGACAAACTTTACAGCTAATTTCACTGATGCCGATAATGTTGGCGGAAGTGGTTTAGAAAAAAGTTATTACCAAGTAATTGATTACAATGGAACAGAATGGAGAGCAAATAATAATAATGGATTTTTTGCAGACAATTTTGATAACGCTATACATTCAGATTGGACAAGTGTTACAGGCTCTTGGAATATAAACGCAGGGGCTCTTTATCAAAGTGATGAAGCTTTAGGAAATACAAACATTTATGCTCCTCTCAACCAAACTTTATCAAACAGATATTTATATGCATTTTATGGAAAAATTGATGGAGCAGGAACAACTAGGAGAGCAGGTTTTCATTTTTTCTGTGATAACGGAAACTTAACCAATAGAGGAAATTCATATTTCGTTTGGTTTAGAGTAGATGATGCTAAACTTCAAATTTATAAAGTAGTAAGTGATGTTTTTGGTTCACCCGTTGTTGATATTCCACTAACAACCGTTGCAGGACAATGGTATGATTACAAAGTAATTTACGATCGTATCACTGGAAAAATTTCTGTGTATAGAGATAATTCTTTTATCACAAGTTGGATAGATTCTTCGCCTTATGCAAGTGGAAATGCAATTTCATTCAGAACAGGAAATGCAAATTTTGCTATTAACGAATTAAAAGTTTATCGTTCAAGAAATCCTTTGACAGCAAATGTAACCGTAGGTTCTGCATCAACAAATGATATCCGTTTTCAAAACCCAAATCCAACAACTTTTGCTGCAAAAATAAAATCTATCTGTGCTGATACTGCCGGAAATTTATCAGCCATTTTTTATCACAATTTAAATATTGATTGGACTCCACCATCAATAGCAGATACCATTAATGATGGCTTAGGAGCAGATATTGTATTCACAAATTCAGCAATACAACTTTCTGCCAACTGGAGTTCTTCTGTGGACACCAACTCAGCAATAGCACGCTATTGGTACGCCATTGGAACTACAGCGGGAGCAACCGATATTGTTACATGGACAGACAACTGGTTTAACACAAATGTTACCCATACAGGATTAAGTTTAACAGATGGGCAAACCTATTATTTTAGTGTAAAAGCTGAAAATGGAGCAGGATTGCAATCATCTGTTTTTTCAAGCAATGGACAAACCGTTGATTTAACACCAACCAATATAAACAACAATTCAGAAAACAATTTTCAATTAACTGCTTATCCAAATCCTTTTACAAACAATTCAACCATTAATTATTTTTTAACACAGCATTCGAATGTTGAAATTAATTTAGTTGATGTTTTAGGAAAACAAATTTTGCTTTATAAAAATTCTCAAAATGCTGGGAAACAAGAATTACTGATAGATTCAAAAACACTTGAACTAAGCAAAGGAATTTATTTTATTAAATTAAAAGTTGATACTGAAGTAAAAACAATTAAAATTGTTTTGCGATAAAAAATTAATAAGCATGAAAAAAACATTGTTTTTTCTTTTACTTTTTTCAAATATTTCCTTTTCTCAAACGATAAATCACAAGTCTGTTCATCAAGAAGAAAACGAAAACTATTCAAATTATAATTTAGACACTGACTCCGAATGGGACAGTTTGCGCTCCTATAATTCAGGTTCAGCCAAGTCTTATACAACAAAAAATAATAGGGCTTGTAATCTTCAAAAGCGAGTGTATGGCTGGCATCCCTATTGGAGTAATGGATTACAAACAAATTATGATTGGAACGGATTATCCGATTTGTGTTATTTTTCTTACGAGGTAAATTCGGCAAATGGAAATGCTGTTACTACTCATGGATGGAGTACTGCAACAGTAGTAACAGACGCTCAAGCAAATGGTGTAAACGTAACATTATGCGCAACTTTATTTAGTGGACACACTACATTTTTTGGTAGCTCAACTGCTCAACAAACACTTATTACCAATTTAATAAATCTTGTTCAAGCACGAAATGCAAAAGGTGTAAACATTGATTTTGAGGGGATGGGCGCTTCACATAAAGTTCCTTTTACAAATTTTATGATTAATCTTTGTAACCAAATGCACACTGCCATTCCTGGCTCTGAGGTGAGTATTGCTTTATATGCAGTAGATTGGAGTGGAGTATTTGATATGCCAGCATTAAATCCTTATGTTGATTTATTTATAATTATGGGGTACGATTATTATTGGAGTGGAAGCACCACCGCTGGACCAGGAGACCCTTTATACAATTTTCAAACTTCGTATAATTATACCTTAACAAAATCTATTACTTATTATTTAAAACAAGGAGCATCAACAAATAAATTATTACTCGGTTTGCCTTATTATGGAAGAGAATGGAGTACCACTTCAACTTCACTTTATTCAGCAACAACAGGAAGCAGTGGAACTGTTACTTACAAAACACTTCGCCAAAATGCAAGCGGATACTATAATTCCCGTCAATGGGATGGAATAAGTTTTTCAACATGGTACCCATCAACCAGAACAGGTACTCCATGGCAATGTTTTATAGATGATGAATATGCATTAAGTAAACGTTTTGATATTGTAAATCAAAGAGGAATTGGAGGAATCGGAATTTGGGCTTTAGGATACGATGATGGATATAGCAATTACTGGAATTTAATACGCGATAAATTTTCTGATTGTGCAACTGTTCCTTGCACGGATACAATATACGATATGGGCGGCCCTGGAAGAAATTATTATGACAACGAAAATTATGTTTATACAATAGCACCAACAGGAGCATCGAATGTATCATTAAATTTTTCGTCTTTTAGTACCGAATTAAATTATGATACACTTTGGATTTACAATGGCAATTCAACTGCATCGCCTTTAATTGGGATTTATCATGGGACAACAAGCCCAGGTATAATTTCCTCAACAGGAGGAGCATTAACCATTCGATTTAAGTCAGACAATGCAACAAATCAAGCAGGCTGGCAAGCAATATGGAATTGCACAATTGATAATAGTCCTCCAACAACAGCAATAATAACTCCGAGTGGATGGCAAACTACAAATTTTACAACTACATTTACAGATATTGATAATGCTGGAGGAACGGGAATAGAAAAAAGTTTTTATCAGGTTTTAGAATATACAGGAACTGAATGGAGAGCAAATAACACTCGAGGTTTTTTTAGCGATAATTTTGATATTGCTATTCACCCTGATTGGACAACACAAGTTGGAACTTGGAGTATCAATAGTTCCTACTTACAACAAAGTGATCAAACAAATTCAAACACTAACATTTGGGCTCCACTTACTCAAAATTTATCTAACAGATATTTATATAATTTTCAAGGCAAAATAGACGGAACAGGAACAAACAGAAGAGCAGGGTTCCACTTCTTTTGTGATGACGCAACTCAAACAAACAGAGGAAACTCTTATTTTGTATGGTTTAGAGTAGATCAAAGTGTTTGCGAATTTTATAAAGTAACAAGTAATGTTTTTACATTAATGAGTTCTGTTCCAATAACAATAAATGCAGGGCAATTTTATGATTACAAAATTTTTTACGATAGAATAACAGGGAAAGTAGAAGTTTATCAAAATAATAATTTTATTGGTTCTTGGACTGATGCTTCTCCTATTGCAAATGGAAATGCCATTTCATTCAGAAGTGGAAATTGTGACTTAATGGTAAACGATTTAAAAATATATCGGTCTAGAAATGCAACAACAACTATTTTAGTTGGCGCTGCAAGCACAAACGATGTTCGCTATCAAAATCCAAATCCATCTCAGCCATCATGTAGGATAAAATCTATAACAAAAGACAATGCAGGTAATTTATCTACAATTGCGTCTCAAGACGTAAATATTGACTGGACACCACCATCGTCTCCTATTGTTGATGATGGTACATCAAACGATATTGATACAACTTATTCACTAACTCAACTTTCTGCAAACTGGACAACTTGTATAGACACAAACTCTAATGTTACAAAATATTGGTACAGCATTGGAACATCAATTGGTGCTACAGATGTGGTAACCTGGACAGACAATAATACAAATACATTTGTTACAGCAACAGGTTTATCACTCATACAAAATCAATTGTATTTTTTTAATGTAAAATCAGAAGATGGTGCTGGACTGCAATCTACAATAGAAAGCAGTGATGGACAACTTGTATTATTACCAACAAATCTAACAGAAACATTAAGCGAAAATAGTATTTCTGTATTTCCAAATCCATTTAACAACAACACAACAATACTTTATGCGCTTTCAAAAACAGCAACAATTGAAATTAAACTCATTGATATTTTAGGAAAAGAAATTTCTATACTAAATAAAACAAATCAACCAAAAGGCAAGAATCAAATTTCAATAGACAAACAAAGTTTATATCTTTCAGAAGGAATTTATTTATTGAAAATAATAATTGACGACACAAAAGAATTTTTTGTAAAAATAATAGTACAATAAATGGTAGGTAAAGAATTTATGCTGGAGGCAATCCGTTTATCTTTTGAAACGATGAGAAGTGGCAAGGGAGGACCATTTGGTTGTGTAATTGTTAAAGATGGAAAAATCATCAGTGAAGGATTTAACCAAGTTACTTCGAACAATGACCCAACTGCCCATGCAGAAGTTGTAGCAATTAGAGAAGCGTGTAAAAAATTAAACACATTCCAATTAACAGGCTGTGAAATCTATACAAGTTGTGAGCCTTGCCCAATGTGCTTAGGGGCGATATACTGGGCTCGACCAGACAAATTGTTTTATGCAAACACTAAAACAGATGCTGCTAAAATAGGATTTGATGATGATTTTATTTATAAAGAAATAAATTTATCTTTATCGGAACGAAAATTGCAAACGGAACAAATCTGTAAAGAAGAAGCTATAAAAGCATTTGAAGAGTGGCAAACAAAACAAGATAAGATTGAATATTAAATGAAGTATTTTTTTATAATTATATTTTGCTTTCCCGTCAACTTTTCTTTCTCTCAAGAAGAAATAGATCCTTTCCAAAAATATGGGCCGCCAAACAGCTTAATTTATTCAAACTTAAAAGACGCTATAAAAGAATACAAACAAGTTTATAAGTTAAAACTCGATTTTCAAACATTAGATCCAAAACTGTTACCTAAATTTGGGAAGCTAACCGAAACACAAGTTTTACAACTAACATCAAATGGTCTAACTCAACTGCCAAATGAAATTGTTAGTATGAAAAACTTAATCTACTTCAATTGTGTTGGAAATGAAATTACATCACTGCCTGTAAATTATAGTAACTGGGAACAACTAACTGAATTGCATTTGCACGGAACAAAACTTGATTCTCTAACATCCGAAATTGCTTATATGGGTCGATTAAAAATTTTGGAAATACAAAACAATAAAACAGATACATTCTATTTCCCAAACTCCATTGGCTATATGGCAAACTTAAATGAAATAGTTTTATTTAATACAAAACTAGATACATTGCCTAAATCGTTTTCGGAATTTAAAAAATTAAAAAGTTTAACACTTGTAATGTGTAAACTAAATGCATTACCTAAAACGATAACCAAAATAAATAGCCTTGAATATCTTTCTTTAGAAAACAACAACTTAATAGAGATTCCAAAAAGCCTTTACAAATTAAAAAACTTAAAGATACTTTCGTTACGCAACAACAATCTTTCTTATCTATCGGATTATATATGCTTATTAAAAAATTTAGAAATTTTAGATTTAAGAGGTAATAAATTTAAAGAATACGATATTGCTATTTTAAAAGCGCTCCTTCCAAAATGTAGAATATATTATTAAATTATTTTTTTACTTATGTAATTAAATCTTAGAAATAGTAAAATTGCTGCTGTTGTTAATCCCAGCAATAACCCATACCAAATGCCTTTTACACCTAAATTAAGATTAAAAGCGAAAATATAACTCATTGGCAAACCGATTATCCAATATGCAATAATTGTAATTGCCGTTGGAATTTTTACATCTTTAACTCCCCTCAAAGCACCTAAAGCAACAACTTGAATTCCATCGCTTATTTGAAAAACAGCAGCTACAACAAGCAATGAAGAAGCAATTGAAATTACTTCGGCATCTTTATTAAACAAAACAGGTAATTGATTTCTGAACAATAAAAATAAAATTGCCATTAATCCCATAAAAAAAATTACCATAAAAAATGCAGAAAAACCAGCCATCCGAACTCCTGAAGAACTTTTTAATCCCATTTGATTTCCAACTTTAACAGATGCTGCTGCCGACAAACCACTCGCCATCATATAAGTAACTGCCGCCAAACTCAAAGCAACCTGATGTGCTGCTTGTTGTTTATGCCCTATCCAACCAATCATAATTACAGCAAATGCAAATGCTCCAACCTCAAACATCCATTGAAAGCCAGATGGAACACCAATAGCTAATATTTTTTTTGTTAATGATTTCGAATAATTTTTAATTGAAAAATGTTCCCAATAATATTTATAACGTTTATTATAATAAACATAGAAAAACATGGCTACTGCCATCAACATTCGAGCAATGAAACTTGCCCAACAAGAACCCATTAAACCCATTTTTGGGAAACCCCAATGCCCAAATATCATTACATAATTTAACACAATGTTTAATATATTTGATAAAACACTTATGTACATTGCTGCTTTGGTGTCTGACAACCCTTCTAAAAATTGTTTTAATCCAGAAAAAAAACAAAGCGGAATCATTCCTAACATCATAACATTCAGAAATGGAATTGCATTTACAACAACTTCTTGTTTTTGATTAAAATGATTTAAAAGTGGAGATAAAAAAAAGAGAACAAGAAAAAGAATAATACCCAAAACAGTATTTATTATTATTGATTGATTCAACAATTGTGCATTTTCTAATTTGTTTCCTGAACTATCTGCTGATGCAACTAATGGCGTAACACCGTAAGAAACACCTAATCCAAAAACTAATAATAATGTATATAAACTATTTGACAAAGCAACAGCGGCTTGTTCAACCGAACCAATTTGACCAACCATAGCAGTATCTACAACACCTACTAATATGTGTCCAAATTGACTCATAACAATAGGATATGCCAACCAAAAAGTTGATTTATAATGTTTAATATATTGTTTTGAAAGCATAAAAAAGTGAGCAAATGTAAGTATTTATGGCAATCAAGTACCATCGAAACCTAAAAATTGGGGCTTAAAACATTGGCTAATTAGACTATATTTTTGTAAGTTTGAAGGATTATAAACTCAATAACAATAAAAAATGAAAAAAATAAATTTACTCATTTTTGTTTTACTTTCAACTCAATTTCTAATAGCTCAAAAAGTTCTACTTCCTCAGCAATCTTATGATGAAATGAAAAAAAAAGGAACATTAAAAAATAATGTTGAATATGTAATCATAAATAAAAATACAAATGTTGCAACACCTACTGTTCCTGTAACCAAAGAACATTTGGACAAAATGAATTATAAAAGTGCTGGAGGTGCGGCCGGTTGTAGTTGTATTGTTCCTCTTGATGGTACATTTAATGTGGCCGAGTTTCAAGGGTATCCTGCTCCAGACTATAGAAATGATGATGGTTCTACGGCAGCAAAAACAATACCTTTCAACTTTTGTTTGTATGGTACAAGTTATAATCAACTTTATATAAACAACAATGGAAACATTTCCTTTGGTGCTCCTTATGCAGCATTTTCATCCTTTCCTTTTCCTGACCCTGCTTATATCATGGTTGCTCCATTTTGGGGAGATGTGGATACTAGGCCCGCAGCAAGCGGTTTAGTCTATTATAAAATTACACCTACATATATGATAGTTAAATGGGAAAATGTTGGATATTATGCCAATCATACTGATAAATTAAACACCTTTCAACTAATTATTACTGATGGAACAGATCCTATTTTGCCGGGCGGTAACAATATTGCTTTTTGTTATGGTGATATGCAATGGACTACAGGAGATGCATCAAGCGGTGTTGGAGGTTTCGGTGGAACACCAGCAACTGTAGGAGTAAATAAAGGAGATGGTGTTAACTACATTCAAATTGGTCGTTTTGACCAAGCAGGTGCTGCTTACGATGGTGGATATGGTGCAAATGATGGAGTTAGTTGGTTAGACAATCAAACATTTTATTTTAATTCTTGCAGTGGAACTAATATTGCTCCTATTGCAAATGGTTTAAACAATTGTGATACTATCCATATATGTAGCAGTGGAGATACTTTAATTTTAAATGGTTTATTTTTAGCTCCAGAAATTGGACAAAATACTACAATTACAATTAATCTGAATAGCACACCAGGTGCAAGCATTGTAAGTAATACACCAGGTAATACTGCAAATGCCGAAGTAATGATTATTGCAAGTGCAGCAAATGCAGGAAACAATGTCATTACATTTACTGCAACCGATGATGGAACACCAGCAGCCACCACCATTGTAAATGTAAATATATATGTAGATACTACTGGAATGGCAGGATTCAATCCTAATGTTACAGGAAATTTAGAATTTTGCCAAGGAGGAAGTACAACCTTAAGTGTTGCCCCAACTACTTACGATAGTTATATCTGGAATACAGGCTCAACCAATACTTCTATTAATGTAAATACAACTGGGCAATATTGGGTAACATCTACATTAAATGGTTGTAGTAAAACAAACATAGTTGATGTAACGGTAAATCCGCTTCCAACTCCATTAATCACGGGACCAACTTTTACTTGCGGAAGTAACCCCACAACGCTTACTATTGATTCGCTTTCGTTATACACAAATTACACTTGGTCGAATGCTGCTACTACTGGCTCAATCACTGTATTAAATGGCACTTACAGCGTAACAGTTACTGACACGAATGGATGTATTGGCACATCACCTTCTGTTACAGTTGTAAATGCTAATCCTGCTGTTAATATTACAGGCAATCAATTATTCTGCCCTGGTGATAGCATCCCTTTAAATGCTGTTCCAACATTACCTTCGGGAGCAATTTATTCATGGAGTACTGGAGCAAATACGCAAGTTGAATATGTAAATTCTGCTGGGACATACATTGTAAATGTTAGTTATGTTAATGGCTGTTTTTGTGCTGATACTGTAACGGTATCGCAATACGGTTTGCCAAATGCAAATTATTCTTCCAACCCTCCGGGGTCTTCAGCACCAAATGTTCCTGTAAATTTTACAGATTTATCAAGTGTTTCGCCTGGAACAATTACCAATTGGGTTTGGAGTTTTGGAGATAGTGTTGGTGTATTTACTTACACTCAAAATCCTATACATATTTACGGACAAGATGGAACATATATTGTAACATTAGCAGTACAAAGCAGCAATGGATGTTGGGATACTATTCAATATGCATATACTGTGATTTCAGAAGTTTTAATTCCAAATGTATTTACTCCAAACAATGATGGAAATAATGACTTACTAGTATTTAAAAATTTGGAATACCATCCAAACAGTAGTCTTACTGTATTTAATCGTTGGGGAAATAAAATTTATGATAACCCAGATTACAAAAATAATTGGAATGGAGATAACCAAAAAGATGGAGTATATTACTTTATATTAAAATTAGGAGATATTGAAAAGCCAATAACAGGATATGTTCAATTAATAAGAGGTAAATAAAAATTAAAACATAAAAAAAATCCCCGTTTATTTTAAACGGGGATTTTTTTATTTGATATTATGATATACTTTCTGCACATCATCGTCTTCCTCTAGTTTTTCTACCAATGCCATAACTTCTTCCATTTGTGCATCTGTTAATTCCACGGTTGATGTTGGAACTCTTTCCAATTCAGAACTAATTACAGTTAAATTTGGTTTTGCCTCTAATGCTTTTTGCATAGCACCAAAATCAGTAAACGCGGTATAAACCACTATAACACTCTCATCACTTTCAATTTCTTCTGCACCAAAATCAATTAATTCAAATTCTAGTTCTTCTAAGTTTACATTTTCATTTTTGATTGTAAACACACCTTTTCTTTCAAAAAGATAATCCAAAGAACCAGTTTTACCAAGCTCTCCCCCATTTCTATTAAAATTCATACGAACATTTGCAACTGTTCTTGTAGGGTTATCAGTAGCACATTCAATTAATATACCAATGCCAAAAGGACCTTTCCCTTCATATACAACTTCTTCTAATCCTTTTTCATCTTTGGAGGAGGCGCGTTTAATTGCCGCTTCAATTCTGTCTTTTGGCATATTAATACCTTTGGCATTTTGAATAGCAATTCTTAATCGCGCATTTCCATTTGGATCTGCTCCACCTAATTTAACAGCAATAGCAATATCTTTACCAGCTCTTGTAAAGCCTTTTGCCATTTTATCGTAACGAGCAAACATTTTATGCTTTCGTTTTTCAAATACTCTTCCCATAAATTATTAATTTAGATACAACGCAAAAATAATAAATATAATTTGATTAAATTAATTTTAAAAAAGTTGCAAAATCCCATGTGCTACCATAAAAACAGCCATCATAGTAATATTCAATATTCATATATATTATACCGAAAAACAAAACAAGTAACATAAAAATAAATTTAATTATTCGATATTTTGCTATACTATTAAACAAATAAGCAAAAGAAAAAATATAAAAAGGGTAATAATCCACAAAACTTCTTGCTCCTAGTGAACATCCAAACCACCAATTCCACCAACTAGCAAAAATATAACTTGTTAGAAGAAAAAGAAATGCAAAATAGATTCCTAAACCACTTTTATGTTTTATCATTACACCTACACCTATTAAACTCAAGATTAAAATTGGAGCATATAAAAACAATCCATTATTAGGACTAAACCAAACTTCAGCTAGTCGAGGGTTGCTTAAAAAATCGAACCCTTCATTGCCATAAGAATAATTCAAAAAATTTCCAGAAGTAATTTTCCAATAAAACAGTTGTGGAATAAATAGTATAGAAGCAATAAAAACAGAATAAATTATTTTTTTATAATTTGAAATAAATAATGATAGCTTGTTTTTAACATCTGAAATAGAAAATGAGTTGTAAAAAAACGGGAATAGTCCGATAAAAATATTTGTAGGTCGAATTAGTACAGCTAAAAAAAGTAATAAAAAAAACATTTTGAAATTTTGCTTTTCGAACAAATTAGAACTAACGTACATAAATGCGCTAAAAACAAAAAAAGAATATATATGCGACATTCCTGGTGCATCAATTGTATAATAGTAAAGATTGGTACAAATAAAAAATGAAGTAATCGAAAAAATAGAAATAAAAGAAGAAAAGTGTTTGACTAAAAAAAAGTAAAGAAATAGCGAACCAAAAAGAAAATAAAACACACCAGATATATACAATGAATATGAATAAATTTTAGAAAAACCATTTGATTCATATCCTAATGGCTTTGATAAAAGATGTGCTGCTAAAAAAAAAGGAACTTCTAAAATTGCGGTTCCTGAATAATATTTAGTAAGTATTTTATTATTTAGCGTGTCTTTTTTAAAACCCTCACCTACTTGAAAAAAAATACTATCAGGCACAGCTTTAGCATTGTTGCCATATATAAACCAAATGGGATTATACACATAATACCCAGCAGCATCAGCCCAAATTACACCATGATAACTTTTTTCTTTGTCTTTACTGTGTTTATTAAACGACAAAATGAGTAATAATCCAAAAACAAAAAATAAGACTATTGCTCTCTTTAGCATATTCTCAAAACCTATTAATGTTGAATTATAATTTTTTCAGATATAACAATTGAATCAGCATCCACTTTTAAATAATAAACACCATTAGAAAGAAATGAAATATCTATTCTGGTTTTATCAGCCTCTGATTTTTGAGACCATACAATTTCTCCAAAAATATTATATAAAGTAATTAATAAGTTTTTTGAATTAATTTTTTCTTTATTTATTTCAATATAACTACTAGAAGGATTCGGATAAATATTTATCAAATCTGATTTTCTATGGTTAAAATTGTTTACCCCTGTGTTTATGATTCCAATTGAAGCAGAGGCTACTCCATTGCTATCAGTTTTAATTAAATATATATGATCTAAAGCACTATATGATGCTGAATTTCCACAAATAATATAACCATTATCTTTTGTGTTTTTTATAGATTTACCAATATCAATATTTGTTCCTCCAAAAGTACCAGAATGAAAACCGTTATACGGGTTTTCGATATATAAAACAAAGTCATTCAATCCAACTCCGTAACTCTTTGTATAACCTAACATTGCAAATCGTCCACCAACACTTTCTGCTATGGAATAGAACTCTTCGTCATTACTACCTCCATAATAGTTTGAAAAAATTACGTTTCCTGCTGAATTTAGAATAATTTTAACCCCATCATAACCACCCATACCTATTGACTTACTACTTCCTCCAATAATAAAATCCCCATTGTTTTTTTCAATAATTTGATTGGAAAAATCCTCGTAAATACCTTGAAATTTATATGTCCACAATGTATCGCCATTAGCATCTGTTTTAATTGTATAAATATCTCCTGAAGCATCACCAAAACTTTTAGTAAATCCAGTAAGTATATAACCTCCATCGGCAGTTTGAATTATACTTTTTGCTTCATCTTGCTCAGCTCCTCCATATGTTTTAGTCCATAATGTATCCCCTATTGAATTCGTTTTAACTACAAACATATCTTCATCTCCTGCACCATAACTGTATGTCCCGCCAGCCAAAATATACCCACCATCATTTGTTTGTTTAACGCTGTATGCAAAATCCCAATTGTTTCCTCCATAAGTTTTCCACCACTCTACATTTCCTAATCTATCTGTTTTAATTAAATACATGTCATATCCTCCAAAACCAAAACTGTTGGTATAACCAACTACAACTAAGCCAGAATCATTTGTTTCTTCAATAGAATACAGCTGATCAATATTAATCCATCCATAAGTATTATGCCATAAAAAATTTCCCAATGAATCTGTTTTCAAAATATATGCATCTGTGCTTCCGTTGCCAAAACTGCTTGATGTTCCTGCAACAACGTAACCCTTATCATACGTTTGAACGACTGAATTTCCATAATCATATCCATTTCCTCCAAAAAGTTTTTCGAACTTAACACTTTGCGAAAAGAGAGAAAATATTAAAAATAAAAACATAACAGTTAAAACATTTTTCTTCATCCTATTTTCTATTTAAAATTTTTAACCAGTGAAACATAAGCTCCTAAGCCGCCTGTTTTTTTAGGAGCAACAATTCCTTCCAAATTGTTACTTCCTAAATATATCATATATCCTTTTCCGATATTACCATAAAATCCAAAACCGTAATTAAAATTACCATATCCACCCCAAGCAAATGTAGCAGAAACATTCATCTTTTTATTTATCCAATAATCAGCTTTTGCATATAACAGCAAATTATAATTACCATTATATACATAACGTACGCCTTCGGCAAGAGCAAACTTTTTACTTAACTGTAATCGGTAATTGATTAACAATACTGCTGGCAAGGTGTAAGTAACTGCTTGTTTTTTAAATGGAGCAATATTGTTTATAATAGAATCTTGTGAAGTAGCACTAAATGTTGAGTCTTGTAAATCATAAATCGTATTTATTTGAAAGCCTTCGAAATGAAAGGTAGAATCTTGATTCAAATACAAAGAATTTTTATTAAACCTTAACAAACCAATATCTGATATTGATACCGACAATTTTGCATCACCAATTTTAGTTTTAAAAGGTGCTTCAAAAAAAATATCGATACTTGCTCCTGCTCCATTAAATGCTCCTATTCCTTTTTTAGACGTATCGCTTTGTGCAATTTGTACTTCTGTTTCAAAATCTATGTATTGCCCATCTTCGCTAGTAAATAAATTTGCTTTTTTAGCATAAATTGAAGCTAATTGTTCCCCTTTTAAAAAAGAAACAGAAACACCAAATCTTGCTGCACTATCAAGTTTTGATGAAAAAAAACCAAATTGCACTTGTTGATATCTAACAAAATTCAAATTAAAATCACTCAGACTAGCTGTTTTTCCAGCAAACTGAGCATTACCATAAAAAGCTAGTTTATAAAAATCTTTGGAAAAGCGCGCATCAAAATGTTGTCTATCTCTTAAAGAAAAAAAGAAACTAATATTTTTTTTATGCATAAATGAATCGGGGGCAAATGCAGCATAAATTCCATAATTAAAATCTAAGCCTATCCTGTTTTTTTGTTTTACCTTTTCAAGAACACTGTTTTTTAATTCTTTATCAATATATCCGCCATTGTAAAATTTAGAGATGAAATTAGTTGTTAGGCAATTGGAATTTAAACTAAAATCGGCAGCTATTCCAACTCTGAATTTAGCAGAATCAGGAAATTCATCTGAATAAATTAATGGCATTTGAGATTTTGAAATTGTGCTAAAAGCCAAAAACAGGCAAAGTATGATGCTTATTTTTTTCACAAAAATATTTATTGAATTTGAACCGTATAATTAAAATCGCCAACTACTTTAATATCTATTTTATAATCGCTATAGATTTTAATATAATTGGGTTGAGATGATGTATTAAACTTAACTTTAATTACGGCTTTTTTTATGCTATACAATAAATTTACTTTTTGTTCCGACAAAGGGACAACAAGCTTTGTTAGCTTTTTACTTGTTGCTCTTAATGCAGCATTCACGGGAGCTTCATCAATAGTGTTTACGTAACCAAATATGCTATCGATAACAACATTTTGGTCGTTCAATAAATACATTTGCATGGAAGCATCAAAAGGAAATCCGTTGTTTGCAATAAGGGTGAGCGAACCGCTTTTAATGTTATTCGTTCCGCTACCATTCGAAATATTAAAATTTACAGTATCAAGAAGCGTTAAATTTGTTGCAACAAGAGACAAAGGTATTTCCATATTCATTTTTGCATTCAATAATTTATCGGAATAAACAAAATCATTTGAACCAGAAACATTGCCTAATGGGTTTGTTATAATCTGAATTTGATATCCAAATTTATCTGGCAAATTTTCAATCATTGGCTTTATATTGGAATTACTTACTGTAAGAGGATAGTTAGCATACGTAGGAAAAACAGTTGTTCCCGCTTCAGCAGCTCTATTGATGTTTATGGGTGAGCCAATGATTGAATTTGAAAGATTAATTGTTGTTCCTGTTCTTGTATTAATGGAACTTAAATTATTGATATAAACACGGGCATCCATACCAATATAATTTTCAAGTTTTAAATTAAAATTTACATCTTCTAATTGTATCGTTCCATCTACAATTCTGCTAAACAAATTAAAATTAGATGTTTCTGGTCCTATATTAAATGTATTATTTCCAAAATATCCTTTTGCATAATATGGAATTAAATCAAAAAATTTATTTTCAATTATCAAGCTATCATTATTTGTTACTGTAACAGGCCCTGCTGCATCAGGGTCAATTTTAGCTATTATTGACGTATAGATAGTATTTACTCTATTGTTTGCAACGCCTGTTAAACTGATTACATATCCCGACAAATCAAATACTTGACTATAAACACCGGGTGTGCTACCCACTGCAGCGGGAACAGAAACATCAATTGAAAAAGGAACACCATTTAATTTTGCACAAGGAATACTATAGCTAAATTTAGTAACTTCATTTATCCTGCTTTTAACAACATAACTTACATATCCAGATTTAATAGTAACAGTTCTTAATTCCGCATCAGCAATCTGATAACGTGTTTCACTATTAATGCTGCTAATAACAACTTGCCCAGGATTAAAAACATAAGAAGTAATTGGTAAATTATAATTTGTTTTTATGGTTGTATCTGGAATTTTAAACAATGTGTCGATATCTAATTTATAGATGTCATTTTCATATACAATTTTTAAAGAGCTATCAGCATTTGCTTGAATAATAGAATCGGGAAGCAAATTATTTATTCCTAAACTTGAATTAACTAAAGGAG
Organism: Arcticibacter sp.; assembly: GCA_021155045.1. Classification (GTDB taxonomy): domain Bacteria; phylum Bacteroidota; class Bacteroidia; order 2-12-FULL-35-15; family 2-12-FULL-35-15; genus 2-12-FULL-35-15. Next base: position 73,781 of record JAJNQB010000010.1, on the reverse strand, counting down.
CCAATATTTCTGTATCCCATGATGGCTTGTCTAAATCTTTTCTACACGAAAAAACAAACAATACAATTGCCGAAAGTGTTAATAATATTATTTTTTTCATTATCTAATATCTAATGTACGAATAAAGATAATAATTAAATTCTGAAAATAATAGGAATGTAAGCAACTGATTTAATCCTAGACAGACAGTAAAGCTTTTTCAACGCTTTCTACTGTCTAATTACGATTTAATATTATGTAATTGAACTTAAATCAAGCTCTCTTAGCTTTTTTGCTTTGCGAGATGTGATTGCAACTACAATTAATGTCATTACCCCCCCAAAAACTACTGAATTTACCAATCCCATCAATTTTCCTGTAACACCCGATTCAAATGCTCCTATCTCATTTGAAGAACCAATAAAAATACTGTTTACCGCAGAAACCCTTCCTCTCATTTCATTCGGAGTGGATAGTTGTAATATGGTGTGGCGGATTACAACACTAACGTTATCAAACGCCCCTGTTAGAAACAAACAAAAAAGAGAAAAATAATAATTTTTAGATACCGCAAAAGCAATGGTTGCAATACCAAATCCGGCAACTGAAAGCAGTAAATTTTTTCCAGCATTTTTTGTAGGTGGCTTATATGCAATGATTAAAGCCATTATAACAGCACCAAAGGCAGGAGCGGCTCTCATAAAACCAAGTTCAATTGCTCCAACAAATAAAATTTTATCCGCAAAAGCAGGCAACAATGCTACTGCTCCTCCAAACAATACGGCAAATAAATCTAAGGATAATGCTCCTAAAATTATTTGATTCTTAAAAACAAATTTTATCCCTGATGAAAGGCTTTCGAAAATCGTTTCTACTTTTTCCTTCTTTTGTAATGGTTTTGATTGAATAAATAGAAATGCAAAAATTGAAATAAATATCAAAATCATATTTACTGCATAGGCAGCAGAAAAACTCACCGCACATATAAAACCTGCAATAGTAGGTCCAATGATTGAGCCAATGTGCCAAACAGTACTATTCCATGTTGCTGCATTTACATATAATTTCCTATCTACCAATTGCGACATAAAAGAAGGAAAAGCAGGAGAAATAAACCCTCTAACCACTCCTATTGAAGCTATTACAATGAATATTGGAAAAGTGCCATAAGATGACAGAAAAGAAGAATTATCTTGTGAGAAAAAATACAAAACTCCTGTACAGATTAATAATAATGTAGTAAACAAAATAATTATATATTTTCTATTAAAACTATCAGCAATATGTCCCGAAAATAAAGAAACAATTATAAATGGTACAGCCTCTGCCAATCCTATTAAACCTAAATCTAAAACATCTTTTGTAATTTGATAAATCTGCCAACCAACAACCACACTTTGCATTTGAATAGCAATTGTAAGAAAGAAACGAGTTGTCAAAAAAAATAAAAATTCCTTTACTTTAAGAGCTGCGTATGGGTCGTGCTTAGGTATGGCCATAATAGAAAAACTACCGAACGATTTGTTCGATAGTCCTATTTTTATACTTGTTCAAAGTAATTAATTAATTTTTTTGTTAAAGAAATTATTTGCAATCAGTTCTTGTAATAAGATTCTATTTCCTTGATACCATCCTGTAATCCACGCATCAGTGGTGCCTAATCTAATACATTCTTGACGGAAGGCTTCAGCATCTTTTAGTGTTGTAAATTCACGCATTGTAAATCGAGTAATCCCATCTGGGTATGGCTTTATAGCAGCTGGAGGTGGCTCCAAACCTTTCAAATTTTTGTATTTAAAATTTTGAGGAAAACGATATGCTCCTATTTGAACAGTAAAAGTCAAACCTTGTGCACATATTCCACCCGCTTGAGCAATCAACTTGTTGTAAACTTCTTTATCATTTAAATCTTTACCAACAAAGAATGAAAAATCTTGAGGCGCACCTGGGTCGCAAGGATTCAAATGCTCTTCCAATGTTTTTCTAACCCCAAAGAAAAATACAGTAACAAAAGATTTTGCTGCTTCAGCTTCTTTTTCTACCAACATTTTTTTGAAACTTTCAGCTTCTGCTAATGTTTTAAAAGGTCCGAAAGTATATCTAATTGTTCCGTCAGGATATTTTTTATTTTCAATTTTACCGTACTTTTCAAAATGTTGCAATTTAAAATCAGATGGATTTTGAACAGCACCAATTTCTACTTTGTATGTCAATCCAGCTATTTCTGATTTACCCTCATCATTTTTAAGTTGTTTTAATTCTTCTCCACTATTTAGAGCAACAACTTTAGGGTTCGATTTAATGACTTTTGTTTCAGTAGGTGCTATGTAATCTTTTCTTTTATATTCTGTTTTATAATACTGCTGAATTAATTTTCTTTCTCCTTTATCCAAAACAGTTACAACAATATTATGCAAGGATGTGTCTCTATCAGCCATTTTGTACTTAAAAATTTCTGCATCTAGTAATGTTTTAAAGGGACCCACTGAATAAACAGTGTTTCCATTTTTATCTAGTTTAGAATTTACTTGTGCTATTCCTCTTATTTTTTCAGGGTTAAAATCAGAAGGGTTTTCATAAGTACCAATCTCAACATTAAATTCTGTTGTATCTGTTTTTACATCACCATATTTTTTCAATAAATCTTGATAAACTCTAGCTTCATATACAGCAGCTTTTTTCTCTTCGTTGTATTTATTTACTTGAGTATTTATTTGCTCTTGTAATTTACTAGGAGACTCCTGCACAGAAGTAGCTCCCTCTCCTTTTTTCACGGTTAAGTTAAAATCTTGTTGTACTTGCACATACGTTTCCAAACTTTTTACATCTACGTATTGGTATTGTGCTTCGTACCCCTCTACTTCAATTGCAACCTTATATTTATTCCCGGGTGTTAATGCTATTAAATATTTTCCTGTAGCAGAATTTGTATGATAAGAGCCTTGTTGTTCTCCAGTTTCTGCATTGGTTACATTTATAGTTGCATCTGCTGGTTCTCCATCTGCTGTAACCACACCTACAACTAAAGCTAAAATAGGTTTTTCACCAAAAAAGCCTGGATTAACAGTATAAATATCTTGTTGTCCGAAACCACCTTTTCTATCAGATGAATAATAACCATGTTCTCCATCAGCGGTCAAAACATAAAAACGTTCATCTTCGGTTGTATTGATAGGATAACCTAAGTTAGTTGGGTCATTCCATGCTCCATTTTGAAAAGTAGAATACATAATGTCATAGCCACCAATACTATTGTGTCCTTCTGAACTAAAGAATAATGTTATACCATCAGGATGAATAAACGGAGAATCGTCATTGTATTTTGTGTTAATTGTAGGTCCTAAATTTTGTGCTTTGCCCCAAGTTCCATCTTTTTCTTTTTTACTCATGTACAAATCTCTTCCACCAAAACCACCTGGTCTATCACTTGCAAAATATAATGTTTTTTCATCAGCAGAAAGGGAAACGCTACCTTCCCAATATTTCGTATTAATATTTGTATTTAAAGGAACAGGTTTTCCCCAAACATTTCCTTTTAATTGGCTCATATAAATATCTCCACCATCTTTTTCTGTGCTATGAAAAACAAATAATTTCTGACCATCTGCAGAAAGAGCAATGCTGGCATCATGGTTTTTAGAATTAATATTTTCTCCGATACTTTCAGGACTTGTCCATGTAGAACCAATTCTATTCGCAATAAAAACATCTTCATAATAATAACCATTCGGGTCGGGATTAAACTCATCATCCATCAAACCGCCAGTACTTCTTGGTCCTGTATAAGTAAATATCAAAACTGATTCATCAGAAGATATAACTGGAACATATTCTCTGTTTTCGGTATTTATAACATCTCCAGCATTTGTAATCTCACATTGAACTTTTAATTCTATAAATGCTTTCCCATTTTTACTATTTTCAATATAGCGTTGAGCAAGAATCCGCTGATTAACTGGTGGATTCATTTTTAAATATTCATCAAATACCTCAATAGCTTTATCAAATTTATAATTCAAATGATATGCTCTTCCTAAATAGAAACGTACATCCAAGGATGATTGCGCTTTAGATGCAACCTCTTCTAATAATATTATTGATTGTTCTTTTGCATCACTATTATACAGATAACAAATCCCTGAACGAAATTTAAAATACAAATCAGCGGGATGAGCATTCATCAAATCAACGTAAGTAGGCAATGCACGTAAATACATTTCTTCATTGAAAAAATTTTCAGCAGCTTGCAACTTTGATTTTTCTTCTTTATTTAATTTTTTTAAATCTACAGCTAACTCTTTTCCTGCTTTTTGAGAAAAGGATTCAGATGATATCATTAGAATAAAAATAAAACTTGCGAAGATTGTTTTTTTCATAGTTTACAAAATGTTTTTAGTAATTATCCAAACTACCTTATCACATTATTAAGGCTAAAATTGAAAATAATAGAAATGAAACTAACACGAAGCAAATCAAACTTATAAACACTGAATAGTTAAGAACCTATACAATAAAACAAAAATTAAATCCTAGATATCAATAAACAAAGGCTTTTTAAACCCAGTAGTAGCTTAAATAAATTATGTTTATTTTAGATGAAAATTATTGCACTAATGGAATTTATAGATGAAAAAATAGACCACTACTCCTTAAATCATTCTCAAGATGAATTGCCTATTTTAAAAAAAATCAATAGAGAAACGCATTCAAAAGTATTAATGCCTCGAATGTTATCTGGTCACATGCAAGGCAATTTTTTAATGATGATAAGCAAAATGATTGAGCCCACGAATATACTTGAAATAGGTACTTATACTGGCTATTCGGCTATTTGCTTGGCTCAAGGGTTAAACGAAAAAGGGAAATTAATAACAATTGACATCAATGAAGAACTGGAAAATATGGTTCGTTCCTTTTTTTCAGAAGCTAAATTAGATTCCAAAATTGAATATAAAATTGGAAATGCATTAAATATTATTCCCGAACTTAAATTAGGATTTGATTTGGTTTTTATTGATGCTGACAAAAAAAATTATTCGAATTATTATGATTTGGTTTTTGATAAAGTTAATACTGGTGGTTACATTATTGCTGATAATGTACTCTGGAGTGGAAGAGTTTTAGATTCTAAAATGGATATTGATACAAAAGCAATTGATGATTTTAATAAAAAAATTCATGCAGATAAGCGAGTGGAGCAAATGCTTTTACCTTTACGTGATGGTTTAATGATAATTAGAAAAAAATAATTTTATGATTATAGATTTAAGAAGTGATACTGTTACAAAACCAAACAAAGCTATGCTTGAGACAATGCTAAATGCTGAAGTAGGTGATGATGTTTTTGGAGAAGAGCCTACTGTTAATGCTCTTGAAAAAAAAGCAGCAACAATGTTTGGTCAAGAAGCATCTTTATTTTGCCCTTCAGGAACAATGACCAACCAAATTGCAATAAAAATACATACAGAACCAGGAGATGAATTACTTTGTGATGCAACAGCACATATCTACAACTATGAAGGTGGAGGAATTTCTTTTAATTCTGGTGTGCAAGCAAAATTATTGCAAGGAGAAAGAGGTAGAATTTCGGCAGAACAGGTAGCAGAAAATATCAATCCAACTTTTGATTGGCTTACAAAAACAAGTCTTGTTTGTATAGAAAATACAGCCAATAGAGCCGGAGGCAGTTTTTATTCTCTTAAACAAATAAATGATATTGCTAATGTTTGCAAAAAAAACAATCTCAAATATCACTTAGATGGAGCACGAATTTTTAATGCAGTTGTCGAAGCTAATTATTCTACAAAAGAAGTTGGAAGTGCGTTTGATTCCATTTCAATATGCTTATCAAAAGGTTTAGGCGCCCCTGTTGGCTCTTTGCTCTTAGGTAATAAAGAATTTATTAGAAAAGCAAGAAGGATAAGAAAAATATTTGGAGGAGGAATGCGTCAAGCTGGTTTTTTAGCTGCAGCAGGAATTTATGCTTTGGATAATAATATTAATAGGTTAAAAGAAGACCATAATAGAGCCAAGCAAATTGAAAATATTTTAAAAACGGCAAACTATGTTGAAAGTATTCTGCCTGTGGATACTAATATTATAATATTTAACCTGAACGAAAAAATTTCATCTGAAAACTTTTTGAATGCTTTAGCAAAAGAAAACATTAAGACTGTTGGCTTTGGTAAAAATGCAATTCGGTTTGTTACTCATTTGGATTTTACTGATGATATGCTTACAAAAACAGAAAAAGTTTTAAAAAATATTATTTAATGTTATTTTTAACTAGTCGTTCTAAATTGTTCTGAATATATATTTCTGTAGGTAAAATGGCACTTTGCAAACGCTTTGCATAAGTAATAGAATCTATAATTTCTTTTTGGTGCTCTTCAATAATATTTTTTTGATTTGTAATTTCTTCTTTTTGATTTGACACGATTTCAAACGCCCGTTGTTTTATCCTGTTTCTATTAATCAACATGATAGCAATAAACACCAACAAAATTAAACCAACTACAACAAAATAAATATATAACTGCTGCTGCTTTAAATCTAAATTTTGAATTTCATTTTTCTGATTTAGAATTTGTATTTCCTTTTCTTTCTTTTCTGTTTCATAGCGAGTATTTATTTCATTTATTTCTTTCGATTTACTTTCATTATAAATACTATCATTTATAGCAATATATTTCAAGCTATATTCATACGCTTTTTTGTAATCATTTTTAATACTATAATAATCATGTAACTGCTCGTATATATCTTTTTGCAAATCTTTAAGTTCAAGTTCGTCAGCCAAACCAACAATCTTTATAATATAATTTACACCTAAATCATATTCCTTATTTTTAAAATAAGCTGCTCCTAAATTAAAATTTGAACGAGCAATCCCTGTTGCATAATTTGCTTTTGTATAATACGCTACAGCTTTTTTTTGATATTCAATAGCTTTTTTCATATCACCCATTTTTGAATACCAATTACCCATATTACTTGAAATCATTCCATTTCCAATAATATCTCCTACTTCTGATGCAAGATTAAAAGCTTTGTTATGATACTCCAATGCTTTTTCATATTCTTTTAATTGCCCATAAACAACTCCAATGTTGTTCAATGTATTTACCATTGAAACTTTATCGTTAAGTTTTTCTTTTATTTTTAATGCTTGAGAATGGTATTCCAATGCCTTTTTGAAATTTCCTTGATATTCAAAAAGAACGCCTAAACTATTGTATGTTTTTGATAAGCCCGAGTCATCAATTCCTTTATCTTGAACTTTTAAAGCCAACATATAGTATTTAATTGCTTTATCGTAATCACCAATCACATTATAAATATTTCCTAAACCAGAAAGAGCTTGCCCTTGTCCCTTGGGAACATCGTACTGTTCGCCTAATTTAACTGCCATTTCATAATCTAATATAGCACTATCTCTTTTTGATGTGATGCTGAAAGCATAAGCCCTATACAAATATGTTCCAACCAAAAACTTTTTATTACTTAACTTTTCTGCTATGGGAAAGGATTTATTAAGAAAAAAAATAGAAGAGTCCGGCTTGGAAATCCAATACTCTTTTGCAATTTTGTTTAAAGCAACTACTTTTAAAGTATCGTCAGTAGTGGTAATACTCAATTTATAAAGGCTATCCACTTTAACTCTATTTTGAGCAAAAAAAGAATTAACATAAATAAAAAATAAAACTAAGAGTAAGCGGTTTTGCATTTAAAAAGATATTTATTTTTTCTTAGATAATATATTACCAATATATTTTTCAGAAGGCAAAATTGCATCTTGAATTCTTTTTGCATAGTTAATTGAATCGATTATTTCTTTTTGCTTCCCTTCAATTATTTTATTTTGTAAAGTGATTTTAAAATTTGCTTCCTCTTTTTGTTTATATGCTTTATAAGATAATACCGCAATAATTAACATTAGTAAAAATCCAATTACACCTCCATATGTATAATATTTTTGTTTGTTAATTTCTGCCTCATGTTTAATAGCTTCATACCTCTGAATTTCATAATTTTTTATGCTATCAGCTGTACTTTTTTTTTCATATTCATATTCGTATGCTCTTTTTATAGCTTGATCTCGGTTTTCTTCATTCATCATACTATCACGCATATTAATATAAAGGCTGTACATTTTATAAGCATCTTCAAACTTTTTTTGTTTTAGATAGATTTCATTTAATAACCTTGATGATCTTTTAATATATTCTGGATATCCTAATTCTTTTGAAATAGCGAAGGCTTTATTGGCATATAAAAAAGCTTTGTCATATTTTTTTTCATCTAAAAATATATTACCAATATTATTTAATGACTCAGCAATTCCATTTTTATCTCCAACAGACTCCCTAAATTTTAAACTTTTTTCATAAAAAGAAAGTGCTGTGTTAATTTCTCCATTTTTTTCATAAGTAAAGCCAATATTATTAAGCGCTAATGCCATTCCAGTTTTATTATCCAATTCAAACGAAATATTATAACTTTTCCGATAGCTCTGTAATGATTTAGCAGAATCTCCTAGCTCATCATATATGCTTCCAATATTATTGTACAAACGTGCAATCCCATTTTTATCTCCTATTTGTTCTTTTATTTTTAAGCTTCTTTTATAATATACAAGGGCATTGTCGTAGTCTTTAATACTACCATACAAGTAGCCTATATTATTGAGAGAACTTGATATTAACTTTTTATCATTTATCTGTTCTTTTATTTTTAATCCTTTATGAAAATATTCAATTGCATTTTTAATATCTCCTTTTTGATTATAAATTGCGCCAATATTATTGTAACAAGAAGCTTTTATTCCTAAAAAATAATACTTTTGATTTTTATCTGCAGATACAAATGCTTTATCTGTTATTTTAATAAGTTCTTCTGATAGCGTAATTACTTTTTCAGGATTTTTAAAATACGTTTGTTCGATAATTTCTACATAAATTTTAACAGTCAAAGAATCATTATTTGACTTTTTTAATTCTTTATACAAGGAATCAATATTATTTTTAGTGGATGCATTAGCAATAAAACTAAAAAAAACAGAAAAACTACAAATAGCTATCAATTGAATATTTTTCATTAATCTTTTATTAGTTTGTTTTGTATGTATTAACTATCCTCAATCGAATTTAGCTTGGTTATCCTTTTCTATTTTTTTATTGATTGTTCTATATATTTTTCAGAAGGCAAAATTGCATCTTGTATTTTTTTAGCATAATTAAATGAATCCATAATTTCCTTTTGTTTCTCTTCAATAATTGCATTCTTTTTTTCTAAAATATTATTTGCAATTTTTTTATTCCTTATCTGCTTAAACGTAGCAAATAAAACTAATACAAGAAGTATTGAAATTAAAATCATTGAAAAAATAAATATTTTCCCTTTTTCATTTTGCTCATTTTGAATTTGATTATCCTTTTTCAAAAGTTCTATTTCATTTTCTTTATTTTGTAATTGAAATTTGTTCTCCAACTTTACAATATTTTCTTTGCTTTCGTGTGTATATATACTATCATGTAATTGATAATATTTTTTTTGAAAGTCGAATGCTTTTTCATAATCTTTCATCTTTTCGTATACTTTATATTTCCTTTTCAAAGTTGACAATTTAAAATCTTTATCTTTCACCTCAAAACTTTCCGCATAACTCAATAAAACTAACGCTTGATTATAGTTATTAAGCTCAACTTCAATATCAGCACAATCAGCAGCAGCTTGAGCTATCGACCGCTTATCGGATTGACTTTTTCTGTTTTCTAAAGATTTATAAAAATAGTTTTTACATTGATTCAAGTTTCCTCTTTTATATTCCAAAAAACCCAAATTACTATAAGATACTGAAATCCCATTTGTATCGTTAAGTTCCTTTCTCAATTGTAGGGCTTCTAAATGATATTTTTCTCCATCATCCAAATTTCCCAACAATATAGTTGTGTATCCTAAATTATTGCATAAATCAGAAATTTTATTTTTAAAATTATTTGTTCTAGCAATTTCTAAAGCATTAATAAAGTAATCTTTTGCTAATTTATTTTCTGATTGCCTTAAATATAATTTTCCAATTTGGTTATTCGAAACAACCTGTCTTCGATAATCCTTACTTTTTTGAGACAATTCTAAAGCAGTAAAATAGCTATTTAGGCTTTGATCATAAATCACATTTTGCAACTCGACTAATCCTTTTGCTAAATAATAATCAATTTTTAAAGAATCTGATTTTATAGAAGGATAAATTGCATACGCATCTTTTAGAAGACGGAAAGCAGAATCTTTATGGTTGGCAGCAACATTTTTAGCATCTGAAATTAACTGTTGAAATTTTTTTTCTGATTGAGATGATAAAAAATGATTAAAAAAAATAAAAAGCAAAAAAATGATACTTATTTTCTTATTTTTTATTTTTTTCATTTTGCTTTTAATTATTAATAGTTAAATAATTCTACTAATTGATTTTCAAATCTTGTTTTTGGTAAAAAATTCCATTCTAAATCTACATTCATTGGAACAGGAGTATCTAAACTAGCAGAGCGCATCACGGGTGCATCTAAATTTTCAAAACAATTTTCAGAAATGAATGCAGCAATCTCTCCTCCAAAACCTCCAATCAAGGTATCTTCATGCAATATAATTGCTCTTCCTGTTTTATTAACTGAATTTATGATTGATTCTTTGTCGTATGGAAGTAATGTTCTTAAATCAACCAAATCAGCAGAAATTTCAGGGTGTTTATCCAAAATCTCTATAGCCCAATGAACGCCTATTCCATAAGTAATTATACTTATTTGTGTTCCTTCTCTTACCAGTTTAGCTTTGCCAATGGGTATTGTAAAATAATCGTCAGCAACTTCTTCTGATATGCTTCTATATAATGCTTTTTGTTCAAAAAACATAACTGGATTTGGGTCTTCGAATGATGCAAGTAATAATCCTTTTGCATCACTTGGGAAAGCAGGATAAACTACCTTTAACCCAGGTGTATGCGTAAACCAAGCTTCATTACTTTGAGAATGAAATGGCCCAGCAGCTACGGCTGCTCCTGTTGGCATACGAACTACAACATCTGCATTTTGCCCCCAACGATAATGCGATTTAGCAAGATTATTTACAATCTGATTAAATCCTTCTGTTACAAAATCGGCAAATTGCATTTCTACCATTGCTTTCATTCCATTTATAGATAAACCAAATCCAGCACCAACAATAGCAGATTCGCAAAGCGGTGTGTTGCGCACTCTATTTTTTCCAAACTCTTCTACAAAGCCTTCGGTAATTTTAAATACACCACCATACTCTGCAATATCTTGTCCCATTAAAACTAAATTATTATGCTTACGCATAGCTAATCTCAACGCATCTGAAATTGCATCAATTAATCGTTTGCTAGTTTTATTTCCTGATGGTTTTATTTCATCCAACTCAAAAGGAGCATACATATCTTTTAATTCAAGCTCAGTATTTGGCGGAGGTAATTTTTCAGCAAATGCAAGCTCCAAACCATTTTCAATTTCAGCTTTTATCTCCGCTCTGTATGTTTCAATCATTTTTTCATCCAGCACCCCTTCTTCTAAAAGAAATTTTTCGAAATTATTTAATGGGTCTTTCTTTCCCCATATTTCAAATAATTCTTTGGGTACATATTTCGTTCCAGAAGCTTCTTCATGCCCACGCATACGAAATGTTATCAGTTCCAATAAAATTGGCCGTGGATTTTTTCGGATAGATTCGGCTAGTTTTTTAACAATATCATAAACTTCTAATATATTATTTCCATCCACTTGAACCGCTTCTATACCGTAACCAATTCCTTTGTCAATAAACTGTTTGCATCTGAATTGTTCATTACTTGGAGTTGATAAGCCATATCCATTATTTTCAATTGCAAATATTACAGGCAAATCCCATACAGCAGCAACATTTAATGCTTCATGGAAATCGCCTTCACTTGCTCCTCCATCTCCAGAATAAACAAGTGTAGCTTTTTGTTCTTCTTTTAATTTATTTGCTAATGCTATTCCATCTGCTAAACCTAACTGTGGCCCAAGATGAGAAATCATTCCTATAATTTTATACTCTTGTGTTCCAAAATGAAATGACCTATCTCTACCTTTTGTAAAACCACTTGGTTTACCTTGAAATTGTGAAAACAATCGATTCAATGGAATTTCGCGCGCTGTAAATACGCCAAGATTTCTGTGCATTGGAAGTATATATTCCTCTTTGTCAAGAGCCATTGCTGCTCCCACCGAACCAGCTTCTTGCCCAATTCCACTAAACCACTTAGCAATTTTTCCTTGACGTAACAACACCAACATTTTTTCTTCTATCATTCGAGGTTTTAAAATCCCTCTATATAAAGCAATCAAGGTGTCGTCTTTATATTTTTTTCTATCGTAACGTATTTGCGTTTCTGCAGTAACCATACTATTAAAGTTTATGAAGCAAAATTATCAAATTTTAAAGACTTACAATCTTATATTTTGCGTAATTTTGTAACTATTAAAATGGTTCAAGAAATTATTATATATGTTATTGTGGCTGCATCAATTGTTTATGTTGGTTACCTTTTTTATTCTTCCATAAAAAAGAAAAAAGCTTGTGATAAATGTGAACTAATGAAAACTACAAAAATTCAAAATCCAAATCTTTAAATGGTGAATCGTATTTCTCGAATTATTTTATTGTTTTTTTTAATAACTATCTCCGTTTATTCTCAGGTAACAGTTGATTCTAGCAATGTTGGTTTATTGTTTGGCAGAAATCACGCCTATTATTTAACGGCCCCTAAAGGATGGATTTTAGACAGGGAAACAGGAAAAGAAGAAGGATTAAATGCTGTTTTTTATCCAAAAAAAGAAACGTGGGCAGGAGCAGAAACAGCTATGTACACTCATTGGGTTACTTATGATACAAGTAAAAACGAAAAAATAAATGAGGTGATTAACTTTGACATTGCTGAATTTCAAAAAAACAGTAAAACCATTGTCATAAAAAAAGATAAGCCGGTAAAAATTGACAAAAAGAAAATTGCCATTATCTACACCTATATTGACGAAAAAGAAAAATTTTACGAACAAGTTGCTTATATAGAAGAAAACAAAGGTGTTGTTTTAATTGTAATGACATCTACCACTAAAGAAGGTTTAGCTAAAAACAATACTGTTTTTTTAGAGCTTATTAAATCATATAGCTTTTTAACCGACAAGGTAAATTATCACTAAAATAAGCTAATGTACCTCCTATTTTTCGACTGATTACTAATAATAAACTTATTATTTATTGCCTATATTTTGCTTTGGCTATATCTTGCATCAATTAAATCCTAAACAAAACATGAAAAAAATTACAAGCCTTTTTGTCGCACTATTTTTTTTAATTAATTTTAATATTAGTGCAAACCCTGGAGATACTATTACTGTTCAAACATTCACTTTTGGCTCTCCTCAAGATTCTTGGTTTGTTTTTCCGAGTGATACCGTTCGGTTCGAAAAAATATTGATGCTATATACTTTAAAATGTAACCCTGCGCAAAGCCCTGCCTGCGGAGAATGGGATTATTTAACCTATACTTATTTATATAAAAATACAGGGTTATTAGATTCAACGCTTATAAACCAACCCACATATACCGTTAATGGCGCAACACCAAGTTCTATTTCCTACATGAACACTCCTTCGTATTCTTACAATGCAAACTGGCAATATTTTGTTGTTCATTCAGATACTAGCTCTTTAAATAGCTATCAAATTGGAAGTGCAAATACTATAACCAACAAACCATTTGGAACAAATATTCCCGCTTCACGAACCCAATACTTATGGAAAGCAAGTGAGATTTCTGCTGCTGGAATAAGTGCTGGAAATATTACTGGATTACAATTCTATATTCAATCAATTGGAAATGAATTAAGGAATTTAACAATTAAATTAAAAAATAGCACGCTTGACTCTTTAACTAACACTAATTTTTCTGCTACTGGATTTAATACTGTTTATTCACAAAACACAACCTTTAGTTCTGTTGGTTGGAATAGTCTTCAATTAACTACTCCATTTAATTGGAATGGAACATCAAATATCGTTATTGAAATAACGTATGATAACATCACTAATGGAATTGATAATCTTGTTGAAGCAACAACAACAAGCTTTAGCAGTGGAATTTATAATGCTTCAGCGGACAGAACATCTTCATTTAATAATTATGGATACGTGGAAGTTCCAATGAATAATAAATTAGTGGCTCTTGATTCTTTTGTTACAGTAACATTTTGGGCGTATGGTAATCCATTGCTACAACCACAAGACGGAACATCTTTTGAAGCAGTAGATTCTTTAGGAAATAGAATTTTAAACACACACCTACCTTGGTCTAACAGCAGAATTTATTGGGATGCAGGTTATGGAGGAACGAGCTACGACCGCATTGATAAAGCTGCTACTGCATCTGAAATAAAAGGGCAATGGAATTTTTGGGCGCTTACAAAAAATGTAGCTACAGGCTCCATGAAAATTTATTTGAATGGAAACCTTTGGCATAGTGCTGTTGGTAAAACAAAAAGAATGAGAGGAATTAAAACATTTAAAATTGGAAGAGGAAATTGGTCGGGCTCACAAACTTATGAAGGAAAAATTGATGAATTTGCTGTTTTTAATTCTGAACTTACTCAAACTACAATTCAAAACTGGATGAATAAATCTATTGATGCCACACATCCAAATTATAATAACCTTGCTTTGTACTATAATTTTAATGATGGAAATTATATAACATTTACAGACAATGCACCAGGCTCACATAATCCTGCAAGTATTATTAGTGCTGGAAATCCTCTTAAACAATCGGAAGAAATAATAAACAATTTTACTCAAACAACTTTACGACCGAATGTTCAATTCGAACAAGGCGTGTTCACTTCTTATATTGATTCTGTAATGATTGTAGATTCTACAATCAATAATCCAGTACAAATTATTACCTATAACGATTCAATTAATAACCCTGGCGTTGCAACGGATACAATGCTTGTATGGCCTACTTATTACAGCAACTATGTATATAACTCGCAAGGTGTTGCAACTGACTCTACATTTGTTACCCCAGACAGTACAATTACATTAGCATATTACAATTGGTACAAAAAATTTCCGCAAGTTATTAGGTATGAATTAGCAAGATATATCACCCCTTATGGAAACGGATTAACACTCGGAGCTGGCTGGACGTGGACTTTTGATGTAAGTGATTACAGAACATTGCTTGCAGATAGTGTACGTCTTGCGGCAGGCAACTGGCAAGAACTTTTAGATATGAAATTTGTGATGATTAAAGGAACTCCACCCAGAGATATTATAAGCATACAAAATTTATGGAATGGGCAATTTGATTATGGACATGTAAGTAATCCAATCGAAAATCATCTTACTCCAAAAACAGTTTCTATACCTCCGACTGCTCAAACAGCAAGATGGAAATCAAGAGTTACCGGACATGGAATGGATACGCCATCAAACTGTGCAGAATTTTGTCCTAAAAATCACTATTATAAAATAAATGGTGTGAATCAATTTACTCAACTAGTATGGAGAGATAATTGTGATTATAATCCACTCTATCCTCAAGGAGGAACTTGGGTTTACGACAGAGCAAACTGGTGCCCTGGCGCTGAAGTATGGACGTATGATTTTGAAATTACACCTTTTGTAAGCGCTGGAAGTTCTGTTACTTTAGACCATGATGTACAACCTTACACTAATAATGGAGAATGGAGTTTTTATCAAATAGAAGATCAATTAGTAACTTATTCTGCTCCTAATTTTACATTAGATGCGGCAATTGAAGACGTTCTTTCGCCAAGTAAAAATCAAATGTGGCAACGATTCAATACAATTTGTACTGACCCTATTATAAAAATAAAAAATACAGGTTCTACTAATTTAACATCATTAACAATAACATATGGTTTAAATGGAGCAACTCCTTCAACTTACAATTGGACAGGAAACTTAGCTTTTATGCAATCGGCAACTGTTAAATTAGAAAATTTCAATTGGTTGCCTGGGGCTACTGAATTTACTGCAACATTAAGTAATCCAAACGGAGGAACGGACCAATACGTTTATAACAATTCGAAAACAACTAAATTTACTTACCCTGCTTCCATGCCGTCAAACTTTGTTATTGAATTTAAAACAAATAATTATCCTAGCGAAAATCAATATACTTTAAAAGATGAAAATGGAACTATTTTGCATCAGCGCAATGGAAGCAT
Organism: Arcticibacter sp.; assembly: GCA_021155045.1. Classification (GTDB taxonomy): domain Bacteria; phylum Bacteroidota; class Bacteroidia; order 2-12-FULL-35-15; family 2-12-FULL-35-15; genus 2-12-FULL-35-15. The sequence continues at coordinate 57,516 of JAJNQB010000010.1, read as the reverse complement.
TTTAAATTCAAATACAATTTATCGTGATACTTTATCATTAGCAAATGGTTGTTATGAATTAGAATTAACGGATAGTGGAGAAGACGGATTAACATGGTGGGCAAATTCTGCACAAGGAAACGGGTATTTGCGATTTAAAAATGTAACACCAGCTACCACAATTAAAACATTTAATTCAGATTTTGGAGGACAAATTTATCAGCAATTTACCGTTGGATTAGCAACAGGAATTAATGATTATATTTTTACAAGCAATGCACTTTTAAATGTTTATCCAAACCCAACAAGTGGGCAAGTATATATAAACATTGATTTACCAAACCGACAAGATGCCACAATATACATCACTGACGTATTAGGAAAAATTATCTATAAAACAGAATTAAAAAATATTACGTCTGAAATGTTAGATTTGAATTTTTCTGAATTACAAAACGGTATTTACTTTATACAACTACATGCGGGGGAAGAAGTGGTAAGCAAAAAATTTATAAAAAATTAAATAGCTGTTTTAAATGTGATATTTCGTATGTAACATTTTCGTTATGTTTTGCATTACATGTATTAAAAAAAACCTGATGTATCCCACAATTACGTGCACCAACAATATCGGCTTCTATACTATCGCCAATCATTATACTTGAAGAAACAGAAGCATTTGTTAATGATAAAGAATAATCAAAAATTCGTTTATCTGGTTTTTTATATCCTGCCCTTTCAGAAGTAATTATTTCCGAAAAATAATGTTCAATACCACTATTTTTTAATTTTATATGTTGTACTTCCTCAAAACCATTTGTAATGATATGCAGCCTGTATTTTGACTTTAAATAATCCAACACTTCTAATGTGTTTGGAAATAAACCAGTTTTAAGTGGAGATAAATAAACATAATCATCACCAAATTTCTTAGTCAAATCTTCATCATTAATTTCGTACCGAAGAAATGCTTTATGAAAGCGTTGATAACGCAAAGTGGTTTTATCTATCGTTTCTTTTCTATATTCGTCCCACAATTGATCATTGATTTTATAGTACAATAAAATAAATTCATCAACAGATGCAATTCCCTTTTCTTTCAATTTGTACTTGTCAAAAAGTTCAACTAGTGTTTGATGGGAGTTAGATTCAAAATCCCAAAGTGTTCTATCTAAATCAAAGAAGATATGTTCGTATGGCATTAATTACTGGTTTGTATAAAAAATAAGAAGTAACTGCCCAAAACAAAACAGATGCAAACATATAAGCAATTATTTTTTGTTTGTCTTTGAAATATCTAACAGCCAAAAAACACCCAAGCGGGATAGAAAGCAAAACGGGTGCAGCTAATGAAATTCCAATTAGGCCAAAATTTCGTTTAATCTTAACAATGATTTTATTTTTTCTAGTAAATTTTTTTGCAGGTTTTGCCTTTTTTTCCTGTTTTGAAAGTAATTTTTTTTTATAATTTCTAATCAACAAATCACTTATGAAAACAAAAAATAAAGTACCTGCAAAACCACCTAAGGAAGTAACAACAACGGTTTCGAAAAATGAAAACCCAAAACCTAATGCCATTGGCACTCCACCCAACACAAATTTAACTGTGCTCAGTAAAAAAACAGATACTATTTGCCAAATTTCTTGTTCCAAAAGAATTAGATTTTATTGCCATAAGCTAAATCGCCTGCATCACCCAAACCTGGAACAATATACGCTTGAGCGGTTAATTCATCATCAACCGCACCACACCACAAAGTAATATTTTCTGGTAAATGCTTTTTGGCATATTCAACACCTTCTGAACTGGCAATAATAGAAACAATATGAGTATGCTTTGGTTTTCCTCTTTGCAATAAAGCTTTATAAGTTAAAATCATTGATGAGCCAGTAGCAAGCATTGGGTCGCAAAGTATTAAAACTTTATTTTCAATAACAGGACAAGCCATATATTCTACCTGAACATCAAAACTTCCATCTTTGTGGTGTTTACGATATGCCGAAATAAATGCATTTTCAGCTTTATCAAAATAATTTAAAAAACCTTGATGCACAGCCAAACCTGCTCGTAAAATAGTAGCGATGACAGGCTGTTCTTGAATTCTTGAAACAGTTGCTATTCCTAATGGTGTGGTCGTATCTTTATTTTCAAAAGCAAGGGTTTTACTTATTTCATACGCCATAATTTCACCCATCCGTTCCATGTTTCTCCTGAAACGCATACTATCTTTTTGAATTGTTTCATCTCTTATTTCGGCTATATATTCATTAAAAACCGAATTGTTATTCCCTAAAATATGTACCATATTTTTTGTTATTTTTTACCACTTATAAGTTTTATAAATCTAGGTAAATTGTTTTTTTTCAGATGTAAATATACGCAATCTTTTGCAGCAAAATTTTTATTAAAGCTTGCTACAGATTCAACAGAAGAACCACCAAAATCAAACTCATTTATTTTTTGAGCATAATTTTTAAAAATAAAATTTAGAATCAAATACATTGCTCCCGAAGCTTTACCTTCTGAGTTAGCACTCCCTTTCAAAAATAAAATTGTTTTATCCGTTTTAATAAAAAAGCCAGCCGCAATTAATTTATGCGCTGTATTTAATGCTCCTACAATAATGCCTGCGTCATTTTTTAATGCTGTTACCATCAATTTATTAAGTGAATTATAATCATCATTCGTTAAGCCTTTTAATTCTTTCCCTTTATTGTTTCTAAATAAATCAACAACCTGTTCAGGTAAAACATTATTAGTGATTACAAGATTATTTTTCTCCGCTTTTTTAATATTTCTTTTTGCATCCCCTTTAAATGATTCAAACAAACTCTCATACGATTGATTCAAATTTAAAACTTGAAATAATTTTTCCTTTTTTTCAAAATCTGTCCTATCAAACAGTATTGTTTCGTCCACATTAAACTCAATGTATTTTACGCTTTTGGGAATTGCTTCAAAAAAATCGTTAATCATTTTTTTATTTGAAGTAGCGCTAGAGTAAACAGAAAAATATCTTGTAAAATTTGGCTGATAAACATATTGTAATGATAACTTAGAACCCACAACAATTGGCATTACTGCCTTGTAATCACCTAAAACTAGAGCTGACCAATTTTTGCAAACCGAATCTAGATACCACGAAAGTGCAAAAACGGAAAAGTTTTGACTTCCATTTACACAAACATCCCATTTCTGCTTGTCGATATTTTTATGTTCTACAAAGTTTATCACTTTAAAAATTCCTTACTAAACGTTGTAATATTAAATTTGTTTTTATTCTCTATGACAAACTCCTCCATTTTTTGAATTGAAAATCTTGACAATGCTTTAGGATGACCAATCACAACCATGTGATTTAATCTTTTCTTTACTATTTTATTTAATGCTTTTCCCAATAAACTAGCATTATAACCATCTACAGAAACAGGATTATTTGTAACCCGTGTTAAAAGTTTTTTTCTATATCCTGGAGCAGGCATAGCTTTTCCATCTCCCAATGGCTTATGCAAATAAGGGTTTTTTCTACCTAACAAAAATAATTTCCAAAAAAACAAAGGCGAATTTTTAATTGAACTTATTGGTAACTCTGTAAAATAGCCGTCCTTATTTTCCACAATTACATCATTGTTAAACTTATAGATTTCTTTATCTGGAGCATTTGTAAAATCATAATCGTATTCATTCGATTCAAATTTTCCATTTCTAAAAACACTGCTATCTAGTGAAATTTCATTTTTCAAAAAAGCATTTTTCAGTTTATGAAATGGTTGAATGCACCAACCTCCTGCTCTGTATGCAAATATTTTTTTATTGGTTATCCCCGTCAATACGCTTTTGTAACGTGTTACAATGTTTTCAATTTCTGCTTCAGAAAAATCAGTCAGCTTGTACCGCTTTGTATTAATTATCCATTTCTTTCCATCATAAAAACTATCTTCCCAATGAGGATGAATGTGTAATTGGATATCGTGCCCAGTGTCGGAGAGGTATTTTATTTGATTTGTAATTGCAACGTAATCTTTTTCAAGCTCTAAGTACTTTTTTCTATATTCATCTAATTTTAAAACAAACCCGCAATCCACAAAAAAAACAAATTTCACATTGTGTTCTTCTGAAATACGAATTAACTCTGAGGCAGGATAAATAATACATTTATCAACACTACCATGATTTTCACCAAAGTATATTTCATAATCAAATGTGAAGTATATATTCATTTTATTTTCCATAAGGAGTGTACATAGTAACTCCTTTTTCATTGTAATATTTTATCATAACATCCAACATCCCGTTTGCTTCAATTAACATTGATTTTGCTTCGCCAACTAAACCATTTATCAATACATTTTCTTTTTCAAAAATTGGTTTTAAAGCATCGCAGTTTCGTTTAGCAGAGTATTCAGGATTATGAACTTTTGTTTTCATAATATACTCTTTCCCCTTTTCGTCTATCATTTTTACTTCAAATATTTTTTTATCATAAACAGGATAAATAAAATCTACTGCATCTTCGAGTGTATGCAAATTTGTACAAGCACCATTCAAAGTTGTACCAAGCATTAATATTTTTCCTTTTTTAAAACACAATTTCCTAAATGGGGAATTCTCATTATAAGGAGTTATCTGTCCAAAATGTGAATTAGTGTAATATTCAGCCAACGGGCCTTTTGCGCAAACAGCATCTGTTGGATGAAAACTACGAAAAACATTATCTAATTTTCTGAAATACTCTGTAATACTTCCCATTTGTGATGGAGTGTTTAATATATCAAAAAAGGGATGTTCTTGTAAATGTGTTTTATTTTTTCCTTTTGCAGGAAATGTTGGAAACAACAATGTTCCATTTTCTCCAACAACATCAAACAAAGCATCTACAACTGTTTTTGCTCCACCCTCAACAAAACCAATTTTACTTAAACTACTGTGTACTAAAACCGAATCTCCAACTGTTAATCCTATTTTTTGTAAATCAGTTATTATTCGTTGCTTGCTAATTTTTAAGTTACTTTTTTCTTGATGAAGCAATTCTTTTTTGCGCTGATTTTTTTTCAACGTTTTTGCCCATTCCAGAACAAATTCAGGTGCATATTTTAAAATAAGTTGTTTAATCATTGTACGTTGTGGCATAAGCCAGCATTTCTTGATAAACTTTTTGCCATCCCAACCATAAGGTTTGATTATTTAATGAATCATTATGCCATAAACTCATAAACTCACCATCCACAGATTTTACTTCATCAATAAGTGGTTTAATATAATTCATTGCATCTTGAGGGCTAACTTTCATATAATATTTTAGCGTTCCTTCCATAATAGCAAATGGATGGATTTTTAATTTCGTCTCCAACTCCATATCTAAATCATAAAAATTAAATGCAGTACAGATACTTGCTCTAAAACCCACCTGAGAAGCAAATCCCATGGTGTAATCGTCTGTGATATCTAAATCAATTAAGTTACGATATGTTTCAGGCAAGGTAAGTTTTAAAAAATGCTGCCGACTTTTTGTAACATCTTTATGTAAAACTTTTGACAACCGTAAAACTTCTTTTTTTAATTGATCTTTATTCTTATTTGAACCGTAAGAAGGATGAATTCCAACTTCGGCATAATCTCCAAGCATTTTTATAAGAGCTTGAAATTTTTTGCTCTCTATTGGTAAATTTTTATCATTTACTCCATAATCCCCTAAAAGAAAAAAATAAATACTTTTGAATTTGTATTGTTTTAACATTTCAAGCTGAAAATCGTAGGTATCATAGGGGTCTTTCTCGAAACCAAAAAGCACTTTTGAACGATGTTTAATTTCTGACAAATCAAATTTGGAAATTGACTTTAAATAACCACCCACACTTCTGGTAAAACCTTTTTCTTTATAGGCGTAAGCATTGTCAATATCAATGGTTGAGATGAATGAATATTTTTTTTGAGCAAAAATCAAGTTCGGATATTTTTTTTGCAATATTTCTTTTATCCATTTCGCCCATATATTTATCAATGGTTTTTGAAGAAAATCATTCGCAAATGCTAAACTATTTTTAGCATCAAATCTATCGTGTTCGTCACGAATGTGAGGCAAATATTCTTCGTAACGTGTAACCAAATAGAAGCTTGCGGCAAACACATCAAAAGGTAATGATGACAATTTACCTGTTGAAAAAAATACTTTTTGAGAATTATATTCAAAAACAGAAATATTTTGTTCTGTTATTCCATTTTCGAACAATAGGTTTCGAGATGCAAAATAAACTTCATCCACAATGGGGTTTAAAGTGTAGGAAAGCTTAGGCTTATCCGATTCTTTAAATTCAGCTTCATTTTCAGTTAAAACAAAATCTAATCCCAGTATATCTTTAATTATTAAATTAAAAATATATTTATTTCTATGCGTTATTTTATGTGTGTAAATTAATAGCACTTTTTACTTTATATGTTTTAATATTTCTCCGCAAATAAATTCTGCCGATTTACCATCGCCAAATAACTGCGGAAATTTTAATTTATTATTCTTCGTAAAGCTATTGTATGAATTAATAATTTTAGGTTCATCTGCATCTGCTATCACAGCCGAACCACAATCAACCAATTCTGTCCATTCTGTTTCTGAACGCAATATAATACAAGGTTTTTCAAAAAAGAAAGCCTCTTTTTGTACACCTCCACTATCTGTAATAATTAGCTGAGCATTTTTTTCAAGTACAATCATTTCAATAAATGAAACGGGGTCAATTAATTTAATGAATGAGTTTGTTTTGATATTACTGTATAATTCGGAACTTAAATTTTGTGTCAACAGTTTTGATGTTCTTGGATGTAAGGGCAACACAACTGTTATATTGTTTTCAATTGTAATCTTATTTAATGCCGAAAAAATTGCCTCAAGTCTTTTAGGTTCGTCTGTATTATTGTTTCTGTGAATGGTAGCTAGAATAAATTTATTTTTTTCTAAATTTTTATCGTTAAGTATAGAAGATTTATTTTCTGCTATATCAGAAAAATAAAGGCTGTTATCAAACATTACATCACCACAATGAACTATTTTAGGATTATCAATGGAATAGGGTTGTTTATTATTTTCCGCAAAACCTTCTTTTAACAAATTAGTATATCCAGCTTTTGTAGGCGAAAACAAGAGTGTAGAAACATGGTCGCACATAATACGGTTAATTTCTTCGGGCATTGATTTATTAAAAGAGCGCAAACCAGCTTCGATATGTATTACCGGTATTCCAATTTTTGATGCTGCAATTGCTCCAGCAAGAGTAGAATTAGTATCACCATAAAGCACAATACAATTTGGTTTTTCACTCATTAAAATTTCTTCAATTCCCACAATCATAGCTGATGTTTGTTTACCATGACTTCCAGAACCAACATTCAAATTATAATTCGGATGAGGAATATTTAATTCTTCAAAAAACACTTGCGACATGTTTTCGTCATAATGCTGACCTGTATGAACAATTATCTCTTCAATCTTATCTGCAAATTTATTTTTGATTGCTCTACTAATAGCAGCAGCTTTAATTATTTGTGGTCGGGCACCTATTATTGTTAAAATTTTAATCATATTTTTTATTTACAAAACTCCTTCATCGTTAAAACTATAATAGCCATTATCCGAAATAATTATATGGTCTAACAATTGAATATCCATTATTCTGCTGCTTTCTTTTATATTCTTTGTTATTTTTAAATCTTCATTGCTTGGTGTTATATTTCCTGAAGGATGATTATGAAAAAGCATAATTGAGCTTGCTAAATTTTCAAGTGCTATTTTAAAAATAATTTTACTATCTACTACTGTACCCGAAACACCACCTCTGCTAATTAATTCTTTCTTGATGATAGCATTCGAACGATTAAGCAATAACAACCAAAACTCCTCATGGGGTAAATCCATAAAAATAGGTTTCATAAATTCGTAAGCCGATTTACTCGAAATTATTTTTTCTCGTTTAACAATTTCTGTTTCTTTCCTTCTTCTTCCAAGTTCAAGTGCAGCAACTATACTAATAGCTTTTGCCTCGCCAATTCCTTTAAATTTCATTAAATCATTCACAGATAACCTGCTTAATTCATTTAAATTGTTGGACACATCTGCTAATATTCGTTTCGACAATTCAACTGCTGTTTCTTCTCTATTTCCTGAACCAATTAAGATTGCAATTAGCTCTGCATCAGACAATACTTGCCTACCTTTGAGTAAAAGTTTTTCTCTTGGCCTATCATCTTCAGCCCAAGATTTTATTCCAAACGACTGTTTTTCTACTTCCATTTTTTTGTTCGGTTAAAGATATAAAAAAAGGCTCCGCAATAAGCAGAGCCTTTATTTATTTCAAATAAAATAATTAAATTTTATTTTGCTAAAGCATTAACTTTTTTAGTCAATTTTGACTTTAAGTTAGCAGCTTTATTTTTATGAATAACGTTTTTCTTAGCTAATTTATCAACTAAAGCAATTACTTTAGGAAGTTTTTCAGAAGCTGATTTTTTAGATTCATCATTTCTTAAATCCTTAATTACATTACGCATAGTTTTAGCTTGGTAACGATTTCTTGTACGTTTAGCATCGTTAGAACGAATTCTTTTGATACTTGATTTATGGTTTGCCATCTTTTTATTTATTAATGCTGGCTTGTGCCAACAAGTTTAATTCATTTTTTGTAGCCCGTAGGGGAATCGAACCCCTGTTTCCAGGATGAAAACCTGGCGTCCTAACCCCTAGACGAACGGGCCATTATTTTTTGGGAGTGCAAATGTATAGTAAAAAATTATTTCTGCAAAATTTTTAATGCTTTTTTCCTTAAAATCATTCTATTTCATCGCTATCTGCCTGAAAACGAAAGCCTAAACGTTTGCCGGTTTTGATTTGCATACTCTCTGTTGCTTGCTGCATATCTAAAACGCTTATTTCTTTTATGGAATCAAAAGGAGGGGTATATAAATCGAATTCTAAACTGTATAAAATGGCTGATTCTACTACGTTTCTGATGTATTTTTCATCTATTGTTGCGTTTACAAAATCGTTGTATAAAAAGCCTAATTGACGCTTCCCTTCAACAAAAAAATGGTTTTCTTTATTTACAAAAACACGCCCGATTGCATATCCCAAGTCATTTACTCGATTGTATTTAAAAGAGTCTGTCAAAAAATTAAAAATATTGATTATTCCGCAATATGAGCGCGTGTAATCATTTTTGAGATAGGAACTACGCCAAACAGAATGGTTTTTATCAAACTCAAAAACATTAGTATGCATCGTAAAAATCAGCAAATCTCCGGCAACTCGCAATTCAAACTCAAACTCTCCTTTGTCTTTATATTCTATTATCAATCGTTTATCAATCGATTTTGCCTCCTTTTGCAAGTCAATTGCCATAATTTTAGCTATTGTTTTAAAAGAGTTAAAAACAGAAAAAGTATTTGCAAAAACATCTTGCTTTAAGCTAGATTTTTCTTTTAAAGTTTTTAAGATTAAATCTCGGGGCGATTGACTTTCCATTTAGCTAAAGTATTAATAAGCTTTTGCAAAAACAACTCTTTGAGAAGAAGGATTACCCGTAAAAATACATTTTCCTGCTTCTTGTTTATTTTTTAAAGGGATACAGCGAATAGTTGCTTTTGTTTCCTCTTTAATTTTTTGTTCTGTTTCACTTGTTCCATCCCAATGCGCCAAAACAAAACCTGGCGTTTTTTCCAAGATTTTTTTAAACTCATCATAAGTATCAGCAACATACGTTTTTGTTTCTCTCATTGCTAAAGCTTTTTGATAAAGATTTTCTTGAATCTGTTGCAACAAATGTTCTACCTTATTTTCAATATCAGCTTGCTGCAAAGTTTCTTTTTCCATTGTATCTCTTCTTGCTACTTCTACAGTTCCATTTTCTAAATCTCTTCCTCCAATAGCAATACGAACAGGAACTCCTTTTAATTCATATTCTGCAAATTTCCAACCTGGACGTTGTGTGTCTCTATTATCATACTTAACAGAAATGCCTTTTGCTTCCATTGCCTTTTTCATTTTTTTAGCCACTTCATCAATTTGAGCCAATTGTTCTTCTCCTTTGTAAATAGGAACAATAACAACTTGAAATGGTGCTAATTTTGGAGGTAAAACAAGTCCTTTATCATCTGAATGCGACATAATTAATGCTCCTACTAAACGCGTAGAAACACCCCAAGATGTTGCCCAAACAAAATCTTGTTTTCCTTCTTTGTTTGCAAATTTTACATCAAATGCTCTAGCAAAATTCTGCCCTAAAAAATGAGATGTACCTGCTTGCAATGCTTTTCCATCTTGCATCATTGCTTCAATACAATATGTTTCTTCAGCACCGGCAAATCGTTCGTTTTCTGTTTTTAAGCCTTTAATTACTGGTACTGCCATAAACTTTTCGGCAAATTCAGCATATACATCTAACATTCTTTCTGTCTCTACAATTGCTTCTTCTTTTGTAGAATGAGCCGTATGACCCTCTTGCCAAAGAAATTCAGCCGTTCTTAAAAATAAACGTGTACGCATTTCCCATCGCACCACATTTGCCCATTGGTTAATTAAAATTGGCAAATCACGATAAGATTGTATCCAGCCTTTATAGGTGCTCCAAATAATTGCTTCACTTGTTGGTCGAACAACTAATTCTTCTGTAAGTTTTGCTTCAGGATCAACAATTAATTTCCCTTTATTATTTGGATCTGTTTTTAAACGATAATGTGTTACAACAGCACATTCCTTTGCAAATCCTTCCGCATTTTTTTCCTCCGCTTCAAATAAGCTTTTAGGCACAAACAATGGAAAATAAGCATTCACATGACCTGTGTCTTTAAACATTTTATCTAATGCTTGCTGCATTTTTTCCCAAATAGCATAACCGTAAGGCTTAATAACCATACAACCCTTTACTGCTGAATGTTCTGCCAAATCTGCTTTTGCTACTAATTCATTGTACCATTCCGAATAATTTGCCTCACGTGTTGGTAATTCCTTGCTCATAATTTATGTTTTGTGGTATAGTATTTGTAAATTTATACCATGTAAAATGTAATGGCAAAAATAGAAAATAAAACTTTGCCAATTTAGTTTACATAAATATAAATTGATTTACACAGCATCCCCATTCATTTAAAAACATATATAATGAAACCGTATTTAGTTTTTTTCACTCTTATTGTTTTTTCATTTGTTGCTTGTAACACTCCAATCGGACTTACAAAAACGTCTTACGAAGATGATATTTATTATTCTTCAAAAGATGCAGCAGCTGATAAAGAAAAAAGGAGAATTGCAGATGAACAAGCGAGAGCCGAAGCTGCAAAACGTGCTGAGCAAGAAGCTCAGGCAAATGACGATTATTACCAAGCTAAAAAACAAGCTGTAGTAGTTGATGATACTCCTTTTGAGTACGATGATTATTACGATTATGAATATTCAACCCGCATAAGACGTTTTCATAATTATACGGGTAGTTATGGATATTACGATAACTATTACACTAATTCATACTGGTACTCTGGTAATCCATATAACTATGGGACAAGTGTTTACATGGGTTATAATTTTTGGGGACCGAGCTATGTAAATTATTGTTATTATCCAAGTTACTCATGGTATTCAAACTATGGATGGGGTTACGACCCTTGGTATAACCCTTATGGATATAATAATCCATACTATAACCCTTATGGTTACAACCCCTACAATCCTTATATGAGTGGCTACAATCAGGGTTATTGGAATGGCTATAATCAAGGCTATTGGAATGGTTACAATCAAGGGTATTGGAACAACTATTATTTTAATACCTATGATGGTAATAGTTATTATTATGGTCCTCGCAAAACTACAGGTTCAAATAGCCGAACAAGTTCTCAGCCAAGCCTTGCACATAGATACATGGATGCAGTTGAAAAAGAAACAGGGAAACCATTTGCTGAAACAAAAGGAAGAGATAATAATCCTTATGCTTTAAATACTACTGTTGATGATTATAAAACAAAACCTATTAACACAGGAAAACCATACAATCAAAACTCAACAGCTAACCCAGCTTACAAACCAAACAATACGAATACGAATCAGCAAGTAGATGATTATACAAAACCTTCAAACACTACTAAACCAAGTTATAATTACGGAGATTCAAAACCAAATAATACCAACGAAACAAAACCAAGTTGGGACACAAAAGAAAAACCTAATAATAACTCAGACAAAACAAAACCTTCGTACGAAAAAACAAAGCCAACTTACGAACCAGCTAAGCCAAGGAATGAAGCGCCTAAATATGAGTCGCCTAAAGTAAGCCCCGCTCCAAGTCCTTCGCCAAGAAACAGTGGCGGCTCTTCGAGCCCTGCTCCTTCACCTCAACCAAGAAAAAAATAATAAAATAATAAGTACACCGATTTATTTCGGTGTACTTTTAAACCACATATTAAAATGAAAAAAATATTTTTTATTTCCATTTTATCAAGTTTTGTGTGTTCAAATATCAAAGCACAAAATGATATTGATGCAATGCGTTACTCACAAATCACTTTTGGAGGAACGGCACGATTTGCATCAATGGCTGGCTCCATGGGAGCTTTAGGCGGTGATATTTCAACGCTAACATTTAATCCTGCTGGGATTGGTATTTTCAGAAAAACAGAGCTATCTCTTACCCCATCTATTTTTTCGCAAACAACAAATTCTGAATACTTAAACACCAATTCACAAGACCGTAAATTGAATTTTAATTTTGGACACATTGGTTTGGTAGCTACCATTCCATTGAAAGAAAATAATAATGGCTGGGAAAATGTAAATTTTGGATTAACTTATAACAGAACAAATAATTTCCACAATAGAATTTACACCGAAGGTTATAACAAAACGAGTTCTTTGTTGGATTCTTATGTAGCTTCCGCCAACGGTCACCCTGATACTGATTTCGACCAATTTTCAACTGGCTTGGCTTGGGAAACATTTTTAATAAATCCAGATACCAACGGAACAAATATTTACAATCATGTAATAAAAAATTATGGTGAGTTACAAAGAAAATCTGTTTTAACAAAAGGCTCAATGTATGAAACCGATATTAGTTTTGGTGGAAATTATAAAAGCAAGTTGTTTGTTGGAGGTAGTATTGGTTTTGTGAGAACAAGGTATGTTGAAGAATCTTTGTATGAAGAAATTGATGAAAAAGATACCATTGCAGGTTTTAAATCGTTTGCATTATCTAATGATTTAACAACAACTGGAAAAGGCGTAAATCTTAAACTTGGAATTATTGTTAAGCCTGCTGATTGGTTAAGAGTTGGCTTTGCAGCACACACACCATCTTCTATTACTATGAAGGACGAATACAATAGCAGTATGAAATCAGATTTAGATGGTGGGGTACGTTACGAAAAAAAATCAGAACAAGGAATATTTGATTATAACATTACCACTCCATACAGATTAATTGGAAGTGTAGGTTTTATTATAAATAAAATAGCATTAATAAATGCGGAATACGAACATGTTGATTACAGTTATGCACAACTATATTCAAGACCAAATGTTTTTAGTGAAGTAAATACCTCTATCAGAAAAAAATATACAAACACAAACAATATTCGATTAGGAGGCGAAATTCGTTTAGATCCATTTGCAATCAGAGTTGGTTATGCATTGTATGGCAGTCCATTTAAATTTGGCGAAAACAAAGATGCATCTCGCACAAGTTACACTGCAGGATTGGGCTACAGAAGCGATAATTATTTTATTGACTTTGCTTATGTGCTTACAAAATATACTGAATATGGATATTTGTACGACCCACAAATTGTAAACAGTACTTACAGAAATCAATATAGCAACTCCAGTTTTATGCTAACGATGGGTGTAAGGTTTTAGATTATTGACATAATTTATAAATCACATTGGTATAATTTTATATCTGCTTTTATTTTATTACATTTAACAAATCTAAAAAACTAAACTATGAAAAAATTAATTTTAACTTTTGCTGCAATTGGCTTTTTTACCATTGCAAAATCTCAAACAATTGAATCTGGTAGCCACTCTACAACTGGTTATGTAAAAGCTGATGGTACTATTGAAAACTCTAGCCATAGCACAAAAGGTTATATAAAAAGTGATGGTACTATTGAAAACGCTAGCCACAGTACAATAGGATATATTAAATCAAATGGCACAATTGAAAACTCCAGTCATTCAACTGTTGGATATGTAAAAAGTGATGGTACCGTTGAAAATAGCAGCCATAGCACTATTGGATATATAAAAGACAACGGAACGGTAGAAAACAGCAGCCACAGCACAATCGGGCATGCAAGTGGAGTTAAAAAAGAATGGGCAGCAGTAGTGTTCTTTTTCTTTAAATTCTAATTAAATAAATAAAATAAGCTAAAAGAGCGATGAAATTTCATCGCTCTTTTGGCTTTTAATCGTTATTCATTTTTCTAATAATACTTCCCTCCTACCAAATAATTTTTCACATAATCTTTTACTCCTTCGTCTAAAGAATGAAAAGGTTTAGAATAACCAATCGATTTTAATTTATTCATATTGGCTTCGGTAAAATATTGATATTTATCGCGGATATCGGCAGGAGTATCAATAAATTTAATTTCAGATTTTTTATCCAGTGCAGAAAAAGTATTATTTACTAAATCTAAGAATGTTCGTGCTTTTCCAGACCCTAAATTATATATTCCTGAATTCTTCCGATGGTGAAGTAAAAAACAACAAACATCTACCACATCTTTTACATAAACAAAATCTCTTAATTGTTCCCCATCTTTAAAATCAGGATTGTGAGAACGGAATAAAGTCATGCTACCTTTTTCTTGTATTTGATTGAATGCATGAAAAATAACAGAAGCCATTCGTGCTTTGTGGTATTCATTTGGACCATAAACATTAAAAAATTTTAATCCTGCCCAAAAATAAGGTTTGCGTTCTTGTTTGATAGCCCATTTATCAAAATCATTTTTTGAATCACCGTAAGGATTTAATGGTTTTAATTTTTCAATATTTTCTTCATTATCATCATAACCAAATTCTCCTAAACCATAAGTAGCAGCAGAAGATGCGTAAACGAGGGGCAATCCAAATTCAACGCATATATTCCAAATATCTTTTGTATAGTTTAAATTTAATTTGTCAAATATTTCTTTGTTAAATTCCGTAGTATCGGTTCTTGCTCCAATATGAAATACAAATTGAACCAAACGTTGATTTATTTTTAGCCAATCAATAAAATCATCTCTATGAATTTTTTGAGAATACGTTTTTCCTTCCAAATTTTTCATTTTGGTAACATCACTAAAGTCATCTACTATAACAATGTCCTTAAACCCTTCCGAATTCAGCTTGCTTACCAAACAACTACCAATAAAACCTGCTGCACCTGTTACTATTATCATAATTCAATTTTTGTAAGGCAAATTTACAAATTAAAATTCTATGAATAAAAATTTTGATTTTACCTTAAAGACATAGAGGTGTAAAAGCTTTTTATTTGGACAAAAAAAGTGTTACCTTTATTTAAAATATTTTTAAAATGAAAAAAGTAAATACATTAATAATAATAGTAACTCTTTTAACAAGTGTAAATTTATCTGCACAATATGCAAATCAAAATATTAATTTATTAGGACATTGGTATAACCCTTCAGAAGTAGCAGAACCAATCTACGGAATAAAATACAATGGTTGTTTTGGCTGGGTAGATACGGCTCATGCAATGGCAGGATACGCCATCGTTGGTTCAAGCAGTGGGACTCATATTATTGATGTATCAAATCCTGCTTCTCCCATAGAGCGTGATTTTGTACCGGGAAGAAGAAGCCAATGTATTTGGAGAGAATACCAAACATTTGGAAAATATTTATATGCAATTAGTGATGATGCTTCTCCAAATAGTTTTCAAATAATGGATTTAAGTTATTTGCCAGACTCGGTTCATATTGTACACAATGGAACAACTTTTTTTGAACGTTCACATACCCTTTTTGTAGATGGCAATAAACTTTATTGTGGAAGTGTTACCAGTCCAGCAGGAGGTGGATTTTCTTCAATGAACGTTTATAGTTTAGCTGATCCTGAAAATCCTGCTTTATTGAGAAAATTAAATCAAGATGACAATACTATTGGGCACGTTCATGATATGTTTGTAAGAAACGATACCGTTTATGCATCGTGCGGTTATGATGGCTTGCATATTTATAAATTCAATACTGGTTCAAATACATTTTCAGCAATCAATTCATTAACCTCCTACCCTGGACAAGGATATAATCACAGTAGTGCATTAACAGAAAATGGGAAATACATGGCTTTTGCTGATGAGGTACCAGCTAATATGCCTATGAAGTTGATTGACGTAACTGATTTAAATAATATTAACATTGAAAGTACGTTTAAATCAAATGAAGGAGCTACTCCTCACAATCCATACATAGTGGGAAACAACAGATTAATTGTTGCTTATTACCAAGATGGATTACAAATATTTGACATTAGTAATCCAACACTTCCTACACGAACTGGTTTTTTTGACACAGATACTTTAGCTGGATTAAATACCAATTTTACAGGGTTTACACCGTATCATGGCAACTGGGGAGCTTATTTAGATTTGCCAAGTGGAAATATTCTTGCAAACGATATGCAAAATGGATTGTACATTTTAGATGCATCTATTGCATTGGGTGTAAACGAAAAATTTAATGATGATAATAATATTGTTATTTATCCGAATCCTACTGAAGATAATTTTTATGTGATGCTTAACCTAAAACAAAATCAAGAGTTGATATTTGAAATTTATGACATTACAGGTAAAATGATTTTTTCAGAAAAACAAAAAATAGCCTATGGAAACTCCACAAAACTAATAAAAACAGAAGAATTAAGTTCTGGCATTTATTTCTTGAAAATTTCCGGAAACGAAATTAATCTTTCTAAAAAAATAATTAAAAAATAAGACTTGAAGTTATGCTCATTCAAATTGTAATTTTTGTTGTAGCACTAACTGTACTTATAATTTCAGCAAATTCATTTACTCGTTCTGCCGAAATAATTGGACATTTTTTCAAAATGCCTCCTTTTATTATTGGTGTTTTTATAGTTGGTGTGGGAACATCTTTACCAGAACTAGTTTCTTCTGTTGCTTCAATTAAAATAGGCGTTTCAGAGATTGTTTCAGGAAACGTTATTGGTTCTAACATTTCTAATCTCTTATTAATTACAGGTTTGGTTGCTGTTTTAAACCGAAAGGAAATTCAATTATCCCATTCGTATATTTTTATTCATTTGCATTATTTAATTGGTGCATTTTTTATTTTTACCATCATTTCTTATGATGGAACAATTTATTGGTACGAAGCACTAATTGGTCTTTTAGCATATATAGCTTATGCAATTTATTTAGTTAGAAACGAAAATAAAACCAATGATATTAATGAAAACAAAAAAGTCAGTCAAAATGCGTTTCCAAAAAAGGAAGTTATTATTATTTTTATAACTTCATTAGGAATTTATTTAGGAGCCAATTACACAGTAACTTCATTATCGCAAATAGCAACATCCTTAAATGTCCCACCATCGATTATTGCTTTAACAATTCTTTCTATCGGAACTACTTTACCTGAAATAGTAGTAAACATAACAGTTATAAGACAGGGAAAAGCCGAAATGGCAATTGGAAACATTTTAGGTTCGTCCATTGTAAATTCATTGGTTATTCCAGCAATAGCTTCATTTATAGGACATGTAAATGTTCCTGAAACGTTGATTCAGTTTTCTTTACCTCTAATGCTAGGAAGCGGATTGTTCTTTTATCTACTAACGCACGATAAAAAGATATCGCATTGGGAAGGCTCTCTTTTTATTTTTATTTACATTTTATTTTTAATGGAAACTGTACTATAAACAAAAAAGCCTTTGAAAAATTTCAAAGGCTTTTTTGTTTTATAATATAACTTCAGATTATGCTTTCACAGCTTTTCCTGTAAGTATTGCAGAATCAACTAAAATACGTCCGCAGTGTTCGCAAACAATTATTTTTTTATGTGTTTGAATATCTAATTGACGTTGAGGTGGAATTTTATTAAAACATCCGCCACAAGCATCACGTTCTACAGAAACAACACCTAAACCATTCATTACATTTGCTCTGATACGTTTGTATGCATTCAATAAACGCTCTTCAATAATTACTTCAGAAGCTTTTGATTTTTTTATCAATGTTTGTTCTTCTTTTTCCGTCTCTTCAATAATCTCGTCAAGTTCTTTTTTCTTGATTTTCAAATCTTTTTTACGACTATTAAGCTCTTCATCAGCAACTTCTAAAATTTCTTTTTTCTGAGCAATTTGAGCTTTAAATTCTTTAATACGTTTTTCAGATAATTGAATTTCTAAATTTTGGAATTCAATTTCTTTTGTGATAGAATCGTACTCTCTATTGTTACGAACTTTACCTTGTTGCGCTTCGTATTTTTTGATAGCAGCTTGTGATTCTTTCATCACATTCTTTTTCTCAACAATTGAAGATTCTAAGTTTTTAATATCCTCATTGATGTTTCCAATACGTGTTTCAAGACCAGCAACTAAATCTTCTAAGTCTCTCACCTCTAACGGTAATTCACCTCTAACGGTTTTAATTTTATCTATTTTCGAATCAATTTGTTGTAATTCGAATAATGCTTTTAACTTCGATTCTACTGAAAGATCATTCTTTTCGTCAGTTTTTGCTTTTGCCATTTTTTTATAAATAGTTTATTGGATTTGTATTAATTTTTGACAAATGGAGTGCAAATGTATTAAATTTTTTCTTTAAAATATCATAAAATAATTCGGAAGTATATTGTTCGCTCTCAAAATGACCTATATCAGCAATAACAATGCGGTTTTCAGCATCAAAAAACTGATGATATTTAAAGTCGGCAGTAACAAAAATATCAGCTCCTGCTTTAATTGCATCTTTTAATAAAAAACTACCCGAACCACCACAAACAGCAACCTTTTTAATCTTTTTATTCAATAAATTTGTATAACGCACACTGGATGCTTTCATTACTTCTTTTATAAACTGTAAACAGTCTAATTCGTCCATCTCTACCGAAAATTCTCCAATAAGCCCAGAACCTACCGTTTGATTGGCATTTCCAAGCGAAATAATATCATAAGCTACTTCTTCGTAAGGATGAGCTAAAAATAAGGCTTTTAATAACTTAGATTCACTTTCAGAAGGATAGATAGTTTCTATTTTTATTTCATTTTCTTGATGTTGTTTGCCTCTTTCTCCAACATAGGGATTAGTATCATCTCCCGCCTTAAAAGTTCCTGTGCCGGATGTATTAAAACTACATTCGGTATAATTTCCAATGCTTCCTCCACCTGCTTGAAAAATAGCATTTCGAACTTTTTCAGCATCACCAGTAGGGCAAAACGTAATAAGTTTTTTTAAGCCATTTTTTTGGGGGGATAATACATTACAATTAATTAAGCCTAATTTTTCTGCAATCTTGGCATTTACTCCATTTTGAACATTGTCCAGGTTGGTGTGAGCAGCATAAATGGCTATGTCATTTTTAATAGCTTTTATTATTACTCTTTCAACATAATTTTTGCCATTGAACTTTTTTAAGCCGGAAAAAACAATAGGATGATGCGCAATCACCAAATTGCATTTATTTTTAATAGCCTCATCAATAACATCTTCTGTACTATCCAAACAGATTATTGCACCTGCTATATCCATATTGGAATTGCCGCAAATTAATCCTGCATTATCATAACTTTCTTGATACGCTAAAGGAGCAATGGATTCTATGTAATCGGTTATATCTTTTAATTTAATCATAATAAAAACCCTTTTGGGCGAAATTACGAAATAAAAAACAGCGCTAGTGCGTTCCACAAAGAATTAATAAGCCTAATGCCAAAAATTCGTATTTTTAAGCAATGAAGTTTTTAAGAATCATACTATTGCCTTTTTCACTACTTTATGGTTGTGTGATGTTGCTTAGGAATAAGTTATATGATTTTAAAATTCTAAAATCTACTTCTTTTGAAATTCCAACAATAACGGTTGGAAATCTATCTGTTGGCGGAACAGGTAAAACGCCTCATATTGAATATTTAATCCGATTACTAAAGCAAGAATTTTATATTGCTACACTTAGCAGAGGTTATGGAAGAAAAACAAGCGGATTTATTTTAGCTGATACACAATCAACTTCCATTGAAATAGGAGATGAACCTTTACAGTTCAAAAAAAAATTTACAAATATCCGTGTGGCGGTTGACGAAGAAAGAGTGAGAGGTGTTAGTTACCTATTAAAAGAACACCCTGCTTTACAATGCGTTTTGTTAGATGATGCTTTTCAACACAGAAAAATAAATTCGGGTAAATCTATTTTACTTACTGAGTTTTCACATCTATATTCAAGTGATTTTGTAGTACCCAGCGGAGGACTTCGAGAATTCAAATCTGGCGCAGCTCGAGCAGATATAATTATTGTAACCAAATGCCCTGAAATATTATTACCAATTGAGCGCAAGCGGCTTTTATCTGAAATAAATCCTTTGCCTCATCAAAAGGTTTATTTTTCTTTTATAAAATATGGTGATTTTACTCCTTTGAATGCAGAAGGAAAAAACCCTTTTACAAAAGAATTTTATTTCGAAAGAAATTATTCTATTGCATTGGTTACTGGAATAGCAAACACTAAATCGCTTGAATATTATTTAAAAAATAAAGTAAAAAACCTCACTCCGATAAAATTTTCCGACCATCATAATTTTAAAAAAGTAGATATCGAGAATATCAAACAAATATTTGATAATATTGCAGTGTCAAACAAAATTATATTGACTACAGAAAAAGATGCGATGCGGCTAAAAAACTCTGATTTTTCTGCCATTTTAAAAGACATTCCACTTTTTTATATTCCAATAGAAATTGTGTTTCACGACAAAGACAGTGAAAATTTTAATGAGCAAATTTTAAATTATGTTAGAACAAATCAAAAGCACAGCAGCGTTCATTCAAAGTAAAACAGGATTTACACCAGAAGTAGGAATTATATTAGGTACAGGCTTAGGCGGTCTGGTTCATGAAATAAAAATTTCCCACACATTATCATACGAAGAAATACCAAATTTCCCAGTTTCAACCGTTGAAGGTCATTCAGGAAAATTAATTTTCGGAGAAATTGGCGGCAAAAAAGTAGTTGCTATGCAAGGCCGTTTTCATTTTTATGAAGGATATAACATGCAACAAGTAGTGTTTCCTGTTCGTGTGATGAAATATCTAGGAATAAAAAATCTTTTTGTTTCAAACGCATCGGGTGGCGTAAACCCCAATTTTGAAATTGGAGACTTAATGATAATCAACGACCATATTAATTTTTTTCCTTCTAATCCTTTAATTGGAAAAAATATTCCAGAATTTGGTCCTCGTTTTCCTGATATGAGCGAAGCATACAGCAAAACCATTATTGACAAAGCGAAAAAAGTTGCTGAAACAAATAAAATAAAAGTACAAGAAGGTGTTTATCTTGGATTATCCGGGCCAACATTTGAAACACCAGCTGAATACAGAATGGTTTTTCGGTTAGGCGCTGATGCAGTTGGAATGAGCACCGTACCTGAAGTGATTGCAGCACGCCACATGGGAATTCCATGCTTTGCAATTTCTATTATTACTGATTTGGGTGTAGAGGGGAAAATCGTAGAAGTAACACATGAAGAAGTACAACATGTAGCTGCTCAAGCAGAGAAAAAAATGACCTTGATAATGAAAGAATTGATGAAGGAATTATAATATTTTTCTCATTAATTTTTGATAAACATATAAATCGTTTGATTTTGCTTCTATTGCGTTTTCAACAGTCTTTAATTTTTCTTTCGATTTAATATTTAATACTTCTACCAAAAAAGCAAAATCAATTGTTGTTTTTTGATTTTTCAATTTGGAATTGAATTTTTTTAATACTGCTTTTTCGGCATTCAATCTATTACCTTGGTGGTTTTCAGAAATATAATTTGCCACTTTATTTCTAATCTCTGCAATGGTAAGGGGTGTTAATTTTCCTAAATTTAAAACAATATTACTTTCAGTAAAATTCTTTAAAATCTCTTTGCTTGTTCTATATGCTTTATCGCTTTTAATTTTTTCAAACTCTTTTAATGAAATTGTATTTAACTCTTCATTCAAGAGTCTAAATCCAAACCTGAAATAAAACCAAAATGCTCCCGAATTAATTCCCTCAGGATTATCTTTGCCATATTGATAAGGTTCAACTTCAAAATAATCAATTGAAAAAGCTTGACGATAAACACGCAACAACTGACACATAACAAATCCTGATTCTCCACCCCTAAATTGCTCAAAAATATTTATTCCAAACAATGCTCTTTTTCCTAAAATCCAAGCTCCACCGTATGCTGCAGGATATCCATTTTTGAACAAAGTATATCCAACATAGGATTCTAATGGTAATTGTCGCTCTGGAATTATTTCAAAAATAGCAACTGAAATTCCTCTTTCTAATTCATATAATCGAAACGATTTTTCATCTATATATGTTACTGGGTCTGTTTCTCTTTGCAAAAGTGTAAGCGAATCTTTAATAGTAGAAACAGATTGGTTAAATTCATTTTCATTGAATCTTTTAGGGGCTGGCAATTTCTTATCCAACAAAGCTTGCTGGTCGAATTGCTTTATTATTTCTGTTTGATAAAAAATAGTGTTAAAAGATAATTTGTTATAAAATTTGGAGAATGCTTTTTCTTTCGGTTTTATTTGAATGTAAACACCCAGTGCATTAAAAAAATAATCTTTAATAAAAGGTACATCATTTAATTTATCGAATTCGGAAATTAAAAATGGTAATTTGTTTTTATTCTCAACTTTTAGTTCTTTCAATAACTTTTCATTGTTAAAATCAAATGTTGTTACCTCCTTTTCCATTGCAGGAAGAGTAAACAACAAAGCATCTTTTAAGAGTAGAGAAGCATTGTAAAACGAATCGAATTTTACTTCTACCTTTTTATCGCCCAACAGCCATTTGATCATATCATGCGAAAAAGTAGAAACTGTTTTTGTAAATGGCAAACCAGAATTCTCTAATTCTGAAAATTTATATGGTTTACTTTTAAAAATGTCTGTACATTTTTCTTTGAGTTTATCAACCAACTGAACTGTTTCTAAATCTGAAGGATGAGCAGAAATAAACAAAATCGTATTTTGTAACTCAATCAAATGTTTTGAAACAAGAATATCACAATTCAATAAATCACAAATCAATTGCTTTTTTTGAGTGCAACTTTCTTGATCAAATTTATTGCAAATGATTTTTAACGATTGACTTAATTTGTTAAAATTGTTTTTCATTGATTTTTATTGTTTCATCAAACCTGTTTTTCTTGCTTTGTCGAACATCATATCAACGGCTTTATGACCTTTCTCTCCCAAATCAATAGAATATTTGTTTACATATAAATCAATATGTTTATAGATTACTTCTTCACTCATTTCTTGAGCATGTTCTTTTATATAAGACAAAGAAGATTTAGGGTTTTCAAAAGCGTATTCAACGCTTTTTTTCAAAACCCTATTTATCTTTTGTATTATTTCATCAGAAATGTTTTTTCTAATCACAATACCACCAAGTGGAATTGGCAAATTGGTTTCTGTTTCCCACCATTCACCCAAGTCAATTATTTTTTTTAACCCTTTTTGCTCGTATGTAAATCTATTTTCATGTATAATTAATCCCAAATCTACCTCTCCAGATATAACAGTATCTTCAATCTTAGAAAATATTATCTCTCTTTTATTAATAGCACTGGGAAATGCCAATGACAATAAAAAATTTGCAGTTGTGTATTTACCTGGTATTGCTATACTATAATTGTTAATTGCGTTTACATCATTCAGCGAAATTTCTTTTTTAGCAATCAACAAAGGACCACAGTTATTTCCCAATGCACTTCCAGCATTCAATAAATTATACTTATCTGTAAGATATAAAAAAGCATGAAAACTTAATTTTGTAATATCGAGTTCTCCCCTAAAAGCTTTTTGATTTAAAGATTCTACATCTTCCATTACAAGATCAAAACTCAAGCCTTCTGTATCAATTTTATTATGAATCATTGCATCAAAAATGAAACAGTCATTGGGGCAAGGGCTAAAACCTATGGTGAGTTTATTGGTTGATTGGTTCATTAATTATTTCAACTAATTTTTTGTTCAAGTTTTCAATCGCCAAAGGAATATTCCAGTTATCCTTATTTCTTTTTTCGACATAATTAGATACAGCTCTTATTTGCACATAGGGAATATTTTCTTGTTCGCATACAAACATAAAAGCAGCACCTTCCATACTTTCAACATAAGGATGAAAAAGATTGAATACTTTAGCAATACTTATTTCATTCCCATGAACAGTATTTACAGTTATTGCATTAACCTTTGGCAATAAATCAATTTGTTTGTTTGTAAAATTATTTTTGTTTGTAATTTTTTGTGTTCCTTTTAATTCCATTTGTTCTAATGTTAAAAAACTATCGCCATCTTCGGCACCAAGCTCAGAAAAGCAATCTTCATAAACATTAACAACCGAGCCTATCTCCATATTTTTATTAAAACTGCCACAAATACCAATATTTATAGCCCAATCAAATTGGGTTAAATCATTTTTTGCTAAAAAATAAGTTGTTGAAACCATTCCTATTCCTGTAATCAAAATTGTAATTTGATTTTGTTTATATGAAATTTCTATCAAGTTTGAATTGTCATCAAACTCAACATTCATTCTATTTAAAAAAGGTTTTATTTCACTTATTGTAGCTGAAACAATTACTATCTTCATATACATACAAAGTTATTTAATTTTAAACATAACCTATTAAAACATGTTATATTTGTATCGTAAAAACTCAAAAGAGATGATTTATATTACAAGAAAAGAGCATTTTAACGCAGCACACAAGCTTCACAATCCAAACTGGACTGAAGAACAAAACAATGAAACGTTTGGTAAATGTGCCAACCCAAATTGGCATGGTCATAATTATAATCTTTATGTAACCGTAAAAGGAGATATTAATCCTGACACAGGGTATTCGGCAAATTTGAAAGATATTAGTTTGTTAATTAGAAAGCATGTTACTGATAAACTTGACCACAAAAATTTGAATTTAGACGTAGATTTTATGCGAGGAATAATGCCCTCTACAGAAAATGTTGCAATAGCAATTTGGAAAGAATTACAACCCCACATTGATGTTATGGATTGCAAATTACATTGTATTAAACTTTACGAAACTGAAAACAACTATGTTGAATATTTTGGGGAATAACAACATTTAACTTATATAATTTCTATGGCACACGATGAATTTGACGATATAGATGGATACCAAAAAATTGATAGGTATAATCAAAAATCAATTGAAGGAATTGCATCAAACTACAAATTGATACTTGGCGAAATTGGTGAAAATCCAAAACGTGAAGGCTTATTAAAAACACCTGAACGTGTCGCAAAAGCAATGCAATTTCTCACACATGGCTATGATTTACAACCAAATGAAATCCTTCGTTCTGCAATGTTTAAAGAAGATTATAGCCAAATGGTTATTGTGAAAGACATTGAAGTTTATAGTATGTGCGAACATCATTTGTTGCCATTTTTTGGAAAGGCACATGTGGCTTATATTCCAAATGGACATATCGTTGGTTTAAGCAAAATACCTAGAGTTGTTGATGCTTTTGCTCGCAGATTGCAAGTTCAGGAACGTTTAACAAATGAGATAAGGGATTGTATTCAAGAAACATTAAACCCAAAAGGCGTTGCAGTAGTTTTAGAATGTAGCCATTTGTGTATGCAAATGCGAGGAATTCAAAAACAAAATTCTACTACCACAACATCGGCATTTACTGGAGAATTTTTAAAAGATACAACACGCTCAGAATTTATAAATCTTATTGCTTCAAAATTGCATTAATTTATTTCTTGTAATTTTTTATAAGCCTGATTGTATTCGATTTTAAATCTATTTATAATTTCTGCGCAAGGAATAATATCGTGTATTAATTGAACCGTTTGTCCTGCGCACCAAAGTGTATTATAATTACCTGGCTTTATTGATTGTTCCAGCTTTTTCATCCCACTTAGTTGTACCCACATTTTAAAATATTTTTTAGTTCGAGAGTTGTTAGATAGCATTTTTTCGAACCAATTTTGTTTGTACCCAATTTTTTTAGCAAATGGTGTATTGATGATTGTACAAGGTGTTCCTGATATTTTTTCAGTAAGAACAATGTCATTCATTCCAGAATCGACTATTGAATTTTTATATTCATTACTCACAGCGGCTTCGGTGCTAGCAATAAATCGTGTGCCAACAGAAACACCATCGGCTCCTAATGCTATCATCGATAAAATACCTTCTCCGCTTGCAATACCGCCAGCAGAAATTACTGGAAAATTTTTAAATTTTTCTTTTAAAGCAGGCACTAAAATTTGTAATGAATTATTTCCAGCATGCCCTCCAGCACCTTGTCCGACAGCAATAAAACCATCGCATCCTAAATCAAAACACTTTTGAGCATGCTCTAAATTAGTTACATCACAAAACACTTTTGCACCATAATTATGTGCTTTTTCAATCACTTGCTTGGGGCTTCCTAGTGAAGTAATATAAAATGGAACTTGTTTCTCGACACAAACTTTTAAATGTTTTTCATAAAGTGGATTTGTTTTTTGAACAATCAAATTCACTCCATACGTTCCATATTCTAATTTGCTTTTTTCTAAATTTAATTCATCTAATAGCTTTTCTAATTCTCCATCATTTCTATAATTTAAACTTGGAAAACAAGCTGCAATTCCTGATTTCATGCCTTCAACGATCATAGCTTTATTGCTTACTAAAAACATTGGAGCCATTATAACAGGGAAATTTATTTTTAAAAGAGTTGTTAATTTTGTTTGCATGAATCACTTATTTTTTTCTTGTTTAATCAGTAAAAAGTCATATTTTTGAAGTGTAAAGATACTTTACTTAAAATTAAATAACTAATCAATAATAACTATGGAAGTTACACGCGTTTTTGACATCTTACCTCAATTATTATCAAAATACAATAAACCAAATGCACTTGTTGCAAAGGAAAACGGAAAATGGAAATTTTATTCTACACAAGATTTTGTAGATTATTCAACACATTTGAGTTATGGTTTATTAAACTTAAATATTGAACGAGAAGAAAAAATAGCAATAATATCGAATAACCGCCCCGAATGGAATTTTGCTGATTATGCTATTCAAATGAGTGGAGCTATCAGTGTTCCAATATATCCAACGATTAGTGAAAATGACCTACAATTTATTTTAAACGATGCAAAAGTAAAATACATTTTTGTTTCTAGTGAAGATCTTTTTTTAAAAGTAAAAGCCGTTTCTTTGAATGCTCCTTGTGTAAAAGAAATCTACACGTTTAACAAAATAGTTGGCGCAAAACATTGGACCGAATTAGTTGAATCAGGAAAAAAGAATCCTAAAAAAGAAGAATTAGAAAAAATAAAAAAATCAATCCAACCGAATGATTTATTAACCATACTTTATACATCTGGAACAACAGGAAATCCAAAAGGTGTAATGCTTTCGCACAACAATTTAATTAGCAACTCAAAAGCATCACAAAATCTTTGTCCTTTTAAAAGCAATTGGAAAGCACTCAGTTTTTTACCATTAAACCATGTGTATGAAAGAATGCTAACTACTCTTTATTTATATTTAGGTATATCTATTTATTATGCTGAAAGTCTTGAAACAATTGGAGATAATTTAAAAGAAATAAAACCAGAAGTATTTTCAACCGTTCCGCGATTATTAGAAAAAGTATATGATAAAATTGTAGCAAAAGGAAGTGATTTAACAGGAATAAAAAAGAAAATGTTTTTCTGGGCACTTGATTTGGGATTAAAATATGAGTTAAATGGTGCAAATGGCTGGTGGTACGAGTTTCAATTAAAAATTGCTAATAAATTAGTTTTTTCAAAATGGCGAGAAGCACTTGGTGGCAATCTATTTGCTGCTGTTTCAGGTGGTGCTGCATTACAACCAAGGCTAGCTAGGGTTTTTAATGCTGCAAAAATAACCGTTTTAGAAGGTTATGGCTTAACAGAAACATCACCTGTTGTTGCTGTAAATAATTTTTTACCGAACGGCATTAAATTCGGAACGGTAGGTCCTGTGATTGATGATGTAACTGTAAAAATTGCTGCGGATGGAGAAATATTAGTGAAAGGACCAAACGTAATGATGGGCTATTTTAATAGACCGGATGCAACCGCTGAAGTAATTGACAGCGAAGGGTGGTTTCATACTGGCGATATAGGTGAATTTATTGACAATAAATATTTAAAAATTACCGACCGCAAAAAAGAAATATTTAAAACATCGGGAGGTAAATACATTGCACCTGTGATGATTGAAAACAAATTAAAAGAATCTCCATTTATTGAACAAGCTTTGGTTATTGGAGAAAATCAAAAATTTGCTTCTGCATTTATTGTTCCTGCATTTGCCTTTTTAAAAGATTATTGCGAAAGAAAAAATATACCTTTTACTAGCAATGAAGAAATAATAAAAAATGAAACTATAAAAAGCAGAATTATAGCTGAAGTTGAAAAAGTAAATACTGAATTGGCACAGTACGAAAAAATTAAATGCCCTGAACTACTTCCTCGTGAATGGACAATTGACAAAGGAGAAATGACTCCTAAGCTATCTATAAAACGAAAAGTTGTAATGGCTGCTAACCAACATTTACTGGATAAAATTTATGGTGGGAATAATTAAACTATTTTTGAAATCAACTCCACCAATCTACTAGAATATCCATATTCATTATCGTACCAACCGATAACTTTTACCATGTTGCCTACAACAGAAGTAAATTCTGCATCATAAATGCAAGAATGTGGATTTCCAACAATATCAATGGATACAATTGGGTCTTCGGTGTATTCAAGAATTCCTTTTAAATTAGTTTCGGCTGCTTTTTTAAATGCAGCATTTATTTCTTCAACAGTAGGTGTTTTAGAAAGTACACACGTAATATCTGTTAAAGAACCATCTGGAACGGGAACACGCATTCCACATCCACCAAGTTTTCCTTCCAGATGAGGGAATATTTTGGTAATTGCTTTTGCCGCTCCTGTTGAAGTGGGAACAATAGAAAGAGCTGCTGCTCTTGCTCTTCTTAAATCTTTATGAGGTGCATCATGTAACCGTTGATCTCCCGTGTAAGAATGAACAGTAGTAATATAACCATCTTCCACTCCCCAATTTTCATCCAACACTTTAATCATTGGTGCAGCACAATTGGTAGTGCATGAAGCATTTGAAATAATAAAATCATCTTTTGATAAAACATCATCATTGATACCAAGTACTACTGTTTTAATATCGTTGGTATTTGGTGGAGCAGAAATAATTACTTTTTTAGCTCCTGCAACTATATGCTTACCAGCAGATTCTTTATCTAAAAAAAATCCGGTAGATTCTATCACCACATCAACATCCAAATTTTTCCAAGGTAAATTTGCAGGATCTTTTTCGGCATAAACATTTATCTTATTTCCATTCACTATCAAAGCATTTTCTTCAGAAGAAACATCAGCTTTAATCCTACCGTGCACACTATCGTACTTTAATAGATGAGCCAATGTTTTGGTGGCTGTTAAATCATTTATTGCAACAACTTCAATATTTTTTTGGTCTAACATTCTTCTAAAAGAAACCCTACCTATTCTACCAAAACCATTTATAGCAACTCTTATTTTTTTCATTTCACTCAAATTTATTTTTAACAAAGATAAATTGAAAATTCTATAATAACGCCAACAAGTAATATCTTTGTGGTATGAAAATTAAATTTTTAATTCTCGGTATATTCTGCTTTTGGGGTTTTATTTCCCTATCACAAGAAGTAAAAGTTAAAAATGACAAACAAAAATTTGGGTTTGTTACCGAAGGTGATACTGTTTTGATAAAGTACGAAATAAAAAACATTGGCGATTCTCCATTGATGATTACAAATTATGAAGTAGAATGTGGCTGTACAGTTGTAGAAAATTTACCAAGCGTAATTGATGTTGGCGAAACATATATTTTAAAAATCAAATTTGACACACACAATAAATATGATAGACAAGACCGAACGGTTAAACTAATCTCAAACGCCAAAAATTCTCCTACTGTATTGCGATTTAAAGGCGTAATTCTACAGCCAAAAAAGAAAAAATAATTCTGTGTAATTCGGCTGTAAATAGTAACTTTGCCCCACTAAAAAATAATTAAAATGCCAAAAATTTCGTTGAAAGGCAATAATATGCCAGCTTCTCCAATTCGTAAATTAGTTCCGTATGCTGATGCAGCAAAAAAAAGAGGAATAAAAATATATCATTTGAATATTGGTCAACCCGACATTGAAACTCCTGAAGTAATGCTTAATGCAATAAAAAATGCGAATATAAAAGTATTAGAATATTCTCATTCAGCTGGGATTGAATCCTACAGAAAAAAATTAGCCGGTTACTATGGCAGTTTCAACATAAACATTGATGCGAATGACATTATTATTACAACTGGAGGCTCTGAAGCAATCGAAATAGCTATGCTAACTTGTTTCAACGAAGGAGACGAATTAATTATTCCAGAGCCTTTTTATGCAAATTACAATGGATTCTCTTGTGCAGCAGATGTAAAAATTGTTCCAGTAAAATCAACAATTGAAAGCGGATTTGCACTGCCAGCAATTTCAGAATTTGAAAAACTCATCACTCCTAAAACAAAAGGAATAATGATTTGTAATCCTGGCAATCCAACAGGAAAATTATATACACGAGAAGAATTAAATTTATTAAAAGAGCTTGTAAAAAAATACGATTTGTTTTTATTAAGCGATGAAGTGTATCGTGAATTTTGTTATGATGGAAATGAATATGTTTCTGTTATGCACCTTGACGGCATTGATAATAATGTAATATTACTTGATTCCATTTCGAAACGTTATAGTGCTTGTGGCGCTCGCATTGGTGCATTGATTTCAAAAAACAAAGAAGTGATGGCTACTGCTTTAAAATTTGCACAGGCACGTTTGAGTCCACCAACATTTGGGCAAATTGGAGCAGAAGCTGCTTTGGAAACACCTAAATCATATTTTGAAAATGTTCAAAAAGAATATGTTGAACGCAGAAATTTTTTAATCGAAGGATTAAACAAAATCCCTGGTGTATTTTGTCCTACTCCCAACGGTGCATTTTATTGTATTGCCCGTTTACCTATTGATGATTCCGATAAATTTTGTCAGTGGCTTTTAGAATCATTTGAACATGAAAAACAAACCGTTATGTTAGCACCTGCAACTGGTTTTTATTCCACAAAAGGTTGTGGTTTAGATGAAGTTCGACTGGCTTATGTTTTAAATAAAACGGATTTAAAAAATGCAGTTATGTGCTTACAAAAAGCACTTGAAATATATCCTGGAAAAACTAATTAATTAAAAAACGAACAATATAACACCTTCTGCAACGTTGGTTTAAAATTCGTATTTTAGTACACTTGAATTAACAATTAATGATTAAGAATATTTTCCAATTTATTAAAAGTAAATCTTTTGCTATAAACCTTGGCGTTTATTCCGTAATTGTGGTTATCCTATTTTTTTCAATAAACTTTTGGTTAAAATCAACTACAAATCATGGCGATTATATCATAGTGCCTGATTTTAAAAATTTAAAAATATCAGACTTAGACAATTTTGTTTCCGACAAAAAAGTTAGATATGAAATCATAGACTCAATTTATGCACCTAAGTCTCAAAAAGGAGTAGTTGTAAAACAAGAACCAGAACCAAACGCTGAAGTAAAAGAAAACAGAAGAATTTATCTTTACGTAACTTCTATTTTACCTCCAAGTATAGAGATGCCAAAACTTGTTGATAGGTCGTTGCGCCAAGCTTCAGCTATGATTATTTCTTACGGTTTAAAAGTTGGAAAAATTGATTATAAAGCAGACCAATGCGCAAATTGTGTTTTGGAACAATGGGTAAAAGGAAAAAAAATTGAACCTGGGTCAGCCATCGAAAAAGGGACAAAAATAGATTTAGTTGTAGGAAAAGGATTAGGTGATGAAGAAGTTGGAGTGCCTTGCCTATATGGACTTACTAGAAAAGAAGCAATTGAAAAATTAATTGAAAATTCATTAAGTGCTGGAGCCGTGAGCTTTGACTCAAATAAAGATTCATTGCAGTCGAAAGTTTACAAACAAATTCCTGCATGTGGAAAAGAAACAATGGTAAACATGGGGGCAACTGTTGATATATTTCTTACGTCTGATAAAAATAAGATACCAGCAGCGGAAGAAAAAAAACCTGATGCCGAATGAATTTAACAACTAAAATATTTACATATTTCTTTTTTCTAGTAGTTATTACTTCAAAAATATTTTCTCAAGGAATTGTAGAAAATGAGCTCACTGGAAATGCTGTTTTAATAAATGCTTATAAAGATTTACAAAGTAAATCAATGTTAAAAATGGGTTCTATAACTGATACTTTGGTTTTAGGAACAAAAGGAATTTTAGATGATTTTACAAAAATAGGACCTTATCCTGATACGACATTTTGGTTAAACAATACTGTTTTTATAAACAATGATTATCCAAAAGCTCCGCCAACAAAAGGTGTTGCAACTTTTGATGGTTTAAAAGCAGATGGTTATCCATACGATTTTTTTGCAAGCTCTGGCTCATCAGGTCCAGCAGACACTTTATACTCAAAACCAATTGATTTAACTTACCCTGCAAGTGATTCAATATATTTAAGTTTTTTCTATCAGCCACAAGGTATTGGAAATGCTCCAGAACAAAATGATTCATTAGTTGTTCGTTTCAGAAAGCCCGGCACATTAAGTTCTTGGGATTGGGTATGGTCAAAAAAAGGAACTACACTTGCTACAAATGATAGCTCTTGGAGAATTGCGATG
This sequence comes from Arcticibacter sp., assembly GCA_021155045.1. Classification (GTDB taxonomy): domain Bacteria; phylum Bacteroidota; class Bacteroidia; order 2-12-FULL-35-15; family 2-12-FULL-35-15; genus 2-12-FULL-35-15. The sequence continues at coordinate 24,461 of JAJNQB010000010.1, read as the reverse complement.
ATTCCAATTAAAAATGCAGCATATTTACAAAAGGGATTTCAATTTTGTATTACCAACTATGCAACAAGAAGCGGAAATGTAGACCATTGGAACATTGATTATGTTTATTTAAACAGGCTACGTCATAAGGCTGATAGTATTTTCGAAGACATTGCTTTTGTTTACGAACCAATATCAATGTTGAATACCTATACTGAAATGCCTTGGCGGCATTATGTAACCAGCGAATCAAAAAGTTCGATTACAACACCTGTTAGAAATAATCATTCAGTAGTTAAAAATGTAAGTTTTGTTCACAATGTATATGATACGATAAATACACTAATTTATTCTTCTCCACTTTCTGCCAGCAATGTTAACCCTTATGTAGCTTCTGGATATTACTTATACAATGCGGGCTCCCTACCAACACTCCCATTATTAACTTCTTCTGGTGATTATACTTTTGAAGCCATTGTTAATTCTACTCCTGATTTCCATAGAATAAATGATACTGTTCGTCATAAACAAGAATTTCGTTACCATTATGCATACGATGACGGAACAGCAGAAAGTGCTTTTGGATTGAGTACATTAAATGCAAAACTTGCAGAAAAATTCACGAGTACTATTAATGATACACTAAGATATATTGATATTTATTTTAATCCATTAATGACAAATGCTGCTGTTTATACTTTTAGGTTAAAAGTATGGGCAGATGCTGGCGGTTATCCTGGAACTGAAATATTCTCAAACGATACCATTCATAGCCCAAATTATAATCAGATGGGCACAAATAGCTTTATTCGTTATCCAATTATTCCTGCGCTGTATTTGAATGCTTCTACTTTTCATATTGGATTCCAACAAAACACAAATCAATTTTTAAATATTGGAGTTGATAAAAACACAAACACTCAAAATAATATTTCATACAACGTAACTGGAGGTTGGCTTCATTCTCCTTTCCCTGGCTCATTAATGATGCGCCCAGTTTTTGGCACATCACAAGATTTTGCTGTATCCGATAAAATTGAGGAAGCTATAAATCAGAATTTTATAATTTATCCTAACCCTTCTTCTGATAAACTGTATATCAAATCGAACGTTGAAACTGCCAACTCCATTTTTAATTATGTTATTTATGATTTAACAGGAAGGATTGCTTTTTCAAATCAATCTTCATTTAGCGAAACTATTGATATATCTAGTTTAAACGAAGGAATTTATTTTATCCAACTATCAAACAAAAACAAAACGAGCGTTCACAAATTCGTTAAAGTAAACTAAGCTACAAAATGAATACAGACGAATTTGAAGAAATAACCGAAGAACAAGACGGTGATCAAGAACTTTTTGAACACTATAAAGTAACTGCTGATAAAGGTCAAGAGCCGCTGCGAATAGATAAATTTTTGATGAATCGTGTACAAAATGCTACACGCACAAAAATTCAACAAGCAGCTGAAAATGGAAACATTTTAGTAAACACCAAAGCCGTTAAATCAAATTACAAGGTAAAACCTCACGATGTTATTACTGTTGTGTTTTCTCACCCACCTAGAGAAATTGAATTAATACCGCAAAATATTCCTATAAATGTTGTTTATGAAGACGATGATTTAATCATCATCAATAAGGACCCAGGAATGGTTGTTCATCCGGGTTATGGAAATTATAAAGGAACACTTGTAAATGCGTTAGTATATCATTTTCAAAATTTACCAATCAACAAATCTGGTGCAACAGTAGAAATAACAGAAAAATCAAAAGAGCTTGCTAGCATCAGGCCAGGGTTGGTTCATAGGCTGGATAAAAACACAAGCGGAATTATGGTTGTTGCAAAAAGTGAAGTTGCTATGGTAAAGCTTGCACAAGATTTTTTTGATAGAAATTTAGATAGAAAATATATTGCTCTTGTATGGGGAGATTTTGATGAAGACTCTGGAACAGTTACTGGTAATATCGGTCGTCATTTGAAAGACAGAAAAAAAATGGATGTTTTTCCAGAAGGAAGCGAAGAGGGAAAACATGCTGTTACACACTATAAAGTTTTGGAACGATTTGGATATGTAACACTAATCGAATGTAAATTAGAAACAGGACGCACACACCAGATTCGCGCACACATGCAACATATAAGCCATCCTCTTTTCAATGATGATACTTATGGAGGGAATAGAATTTTAAAAGGCACCACATTTTCGAAATATCGTCAATTTGTTGATAATTGTTTTGAGCTAATGCCCCGTCATGCATTACATGCAAAATCACTCGGTTTCAACCATCCTAAAACAGGAAAATTTATTCATTTCGATTCCGAAATTCCAAAAGATATGCAATCTGTAATTGATAAATGGAGGAAATATTCTCACTCTGTAAATATCGAAGATGATGCTGTAGATGAAGACCACAGTAAAATAAAAAAAGGCACAAAATAAATTTTATGCCTTTGGTAAAACATAATAATAAGATATTATTTCATTTTTTTCAACAACTCTTCACATTCTTTTTTTGCTTTTGAATCGTCTTCATTATGAGGAGTTGCAGCAGCAACCTGTGAAGCCCAAACTTTAGCCTCCACTTTTCTATCCATATCAAAATAAGTTTGTGCTAATTCATATTGATGCATCAAAAATGCAGGCTCTATTGCAATAGCAGCTTTGAACGATTTTATTGCATCTTCAAATGAACCACCTGGAGGAACTCCACCAAAAAAAGAATTAATCATTGCTTTTTCAAATGTGCTGAAGTTAGCAACTGTTCTATGCCAACGACCAAGTATATGGTATGCTCCCGCCAATTTAGAGTTTAACTCAATAGCTCTATCTGTCTGATATTTTATAAGTTTTGCATTTGCAATCTTTTGTTTTGAGCTTGCATTTTCATTTATTCTTCCCAATGCCATTGCGTAAACATAATGAGCATCTGCACTTTTTTCGTTTAGTTTTATTGCTTTAAGTGCAAGGCGTTCTGCGGTTTTATAATAATTTATTTTTTCTGTTTCAGATGAGATATAATAGAATCCATACTTTGAGTATAAATAACTAGCATCAGTTAAATAATTAACATTAGATGAATCTGATTTAAGTAATTGTTGAAACAAAGGAAATGCTTCTTTGTATTTGTATTCAAGCTTTAGCTTATGTGCTTTTTCATATAAACTTTCGTTATCTTGAGCTTTAGCAGTTATAACCAAGAAAACAAAACCAAGTAAAACCAATATTGTTTTTTTCATTTTTTATTTTTTTAAGTAATAAACCAAAAATAGTAAAAATATTTGTTTGAATTTTGAAAAATAATATTTTAAACCAAAAGAGCCTTGAAAAAAATTTCAAGGCTCTTTTAAACTATTTTGAAGTAATTAAGCTTCGGCTAAAACAATAATATTGTTGTTTAACACCTCAACTACTCCTCCTTTAATTTCAATATTTTCAACTTTATTAGATATTTCAGTAATTTTTACTATTCCTTCTTTTAATGTTGCGATAATCGGAGCATGATTATTTAATATTCCAAACGAACCATCAGCACCAGGTAGTTTTACCGCAGTAACATCACCGCTATATACTTTTTTCTCAGGAGTTATTATTTCTAATTTCATTATCTACGAATTACGAATGATACGCATTACAAATACGACAAAAACTTGTCCTATTCATAATGCGAAGTATTTATTTTGATTCTGCCAATATTTTTTTACCTTTTTCAATAGCATCTTCAATTGAACCTACTAAGTTAAAAGCTGCTTCAGGATACTGATCTACTTCTCCATCTAGAATCATGTTAAATCCTTTGATAGTATCTTCAATAGAAACAAATACTCCTTTTAATCCAGTAAATTGTTCTGCAACATGGAATGGCTGTGACAAGAAACGTTGTACACGTCTTGCACGATGAACAACCATTTTATCTTCTTCACTTAACTCATCCATACCAAGGATAGCAATAATATCTTGCAACTCTTTGTAACGTTGTAAAATATTTTTTACACGTTGTGCTGTTCCATAATGTGCTTCTCCTAATACTGCTGGAGTTAAAATACGAGATGTAGAATCCAAAGGATCCACAGCAGGATAAATTCCTAATTCAGCAATTTTACGATTTAATACCGTTGTTGCATCTAAGTGGGCAAATGTAGTTGCAGGAGCTGGATCTGTTAAGTCATCGGCAGGAACGTAAACCGCTTGTACCGATGTAATAGAACCACGTTTTGTTGAAGTAATACGCTCTTGCATTAAACCCATTTCAGTAGCGAGTGTAGGCTGGTAACCTACTGCTGATGGCATACGACCTAATAAAGCCGACACTTCAGAACCTGCTTGTGTAAAACGGAAAATATTATCAATAAAGAAAAGGATATCACGTCCACCAGATTTTTCATCCCCATCACGGAAATATTCAGCCATCGTTAATCCAGATAAAGCCACACGAGCACGAGCTCCTGGAGGCTCGTTCATTTGTCCGAATACTAAAGTAGCTTGAGATTTTTCCAATTCTTTCATATCCACTTTGGTCAAATCCCAACCACCTTGTTCCATTGAATGTTTAAATTCTTCACCATATTTAATAACGTTTGATTCAATCATCTCACGTAATAAATCGTTTCCTTCACGTGTACGCTCACCAACGCCAGCAAACACAGATAAACCTTCGTAACCCTTAGCGATGTTATTGATTAACTCCATAATCAATACTGTTTTACCAACACCAGCACCACCAAATAAGCCAATTTTACCACCTTTTGCATAAGGCTCTAAAAGATCAATTACTTTAATTCCTGTAAATAACACCTCTGTAGAAGTAGATAAATCTTCGTATTTAGGAGGCATGCGGTGAATGGGTGCACCACCTTTTTTGTCAGTTTGTTTAATTCCGTCAATTGCTTCTCCCACAACATTAAATAAACGCCCTTTTACTTGGTCGCCAACAGGCATAGTTATACCAGCACCAGTAGATGTTACTTTTAATCCACGATACAAACCATCGGATGAATCCATTGCTATAGTACGAACAGTATCTTCTCCAACGTGTTTTTGTGTTTCTAATATTACTACTTGACCGTTTGGTTTAACCACCTCAAGAGCATCCAAAATATTTGGTAATGCGGCTCCTCCTTCAAACGTTACATCTATTACTGGACCAATTACCTGTGCAATTTTACCTGTTGTTTGTGACATGTTATATTTTATAAAATTAGTATTACTTTTAAAAATCGAGTGCAAAAGTAACAATTTATAATACAAAGAGAAAAAATTTGATTAACAATTTTGTTTAAATTTTAACACTCCTTTTTTTACTCGACAAATGGTAATAATTGAGCGTTAAAACTGATAAAAATCATGAAAATTTTATACAGAAATCACAAAAATCCTTTTAACCATTCAATTGCTTTTTCTTCTGTGTTAAATATTTTTGTGGGGCGAACAGGTTTATTAAAACTTAAGAAAACATTTCCGACCAATTTTTGTGAAAATGATTTTACAACATAAGCTTCGGCACAAGCATAAGGATCGGATTCGGGTGTGGCAATGTATGCTCTTGCTTCTGAAGTAGGTAAGGTATATTCTCCAACAACCACAAGCAGTGGAAATATTTTTTTGTTTCCAAGTTTCTCAATTGCATTTACGATTTCTACAACATTTTCCACATCTATTTCGCGATTACCTTCCACTCGAATGCACATTAAACCATTATCACATAAGGCAACGGAATAAAAATCAAAATTAATTTGATCAATTGTTTTTATACTGTACAATGGCATATTATTTAAAAGAAAGTAACCAGTTCAATCCTTCTTCTCTATCAGTAAAAATTTTAGTTGGCCGAGATGGCTTATTAAATCTCAAATAAAAATTCGCTATTATTTTCATTGCCTGTGATTGAATTACAAGAGCATCTGCCAATACAAATTTGTCTCTATTTTTTGACGCAGCATAAGCTCTAACTTCGGGATCTGTTGAAATAAATTTATCTATAATCACAAGTCTCAAAAGAGGTTGCCCTTGACTTATTTTATTACAATATTCATCTCCTTCAATAATATCTTCAACCAAAAGCTCATCTACATTTTTTTGTTCGTACACAACAACACCATCATCTCTATATTTAATAAAAAACGCCCTTGACTCATATACATCTACAGTTTTAACCAATTTGTCTACCATAAAACTAGCTTTATCGAAATCAAATTTAGCTCATTAAAACAATAAATCCAAATAAAAATTTTAATTATATGTATATACATATAATTAAATGTAACTTTGCTTCTTAATTTTTGAAGGGAATGAAATTATTATTTACATATTTAAAAAAATATAAATGGTTAATTTTTCTTGCTCTACTGCTCGCTACTATAAACCAACTTTTTTCATTACTAGACCCTTATGTTTTCAAATTAATTGTGGATGATTATGCCACAAAATACAGTGAATATACACGAGCTGAGTTTGTTAAGGGTGCTGGAAAGCTAATACTTTTATCAATGGGAGCCGCTATGGTATCTCGAATTGCAAAAAATTTTCAAGATTATTATGTTAATGTTATCACTCAAAAATTGGGTGCTCAAATATATTCTGATGGTTTAAAACATTCATTAGAATTGCCCTACCAAGTTTTTGAAGATCAACGAAGCGGAGAAACCTTAGGTAAACTTCAAAAAGTAAGAACCGACACCGAGAAACTTATTTTTGCTTTTGTAAGTATTTTATTTACTTCACTTATAGGTGTAATTTTTGTTATGATTTATGCAATTAAAATTCATTGGTTAATTGCTGTTATCTATTTTGCTTCCATTCCAGTATTAGGCTTTATAACATCAGCATTAAGCAAAAGAATAAAAACAATTCAAAAAAAAATAGTTGGCGAAACAACTGCATTGGCAGGTTCCACAACTGAATCATTAAGAAATATAGAATTGGTAAAAAGCTTAGGTTTAGCCGAACAAGAGATTGAAAGATTAAATTCTACAACCGTTAAAATTTTAGGTCTTGAACTAAAAAAAGTAAGGTATATCCGCAGCATTAGCTTTATTCAAGGCACCCTCGTTAATCTATTAAGAAGCGGTATTCTTTTCCTTTTACTCTATTTAATATTTGGTGATACGATGACATTAGGAGAATTATTCTCTCTTCAAATTTATTCCTTTTTTATTTTCGGACCATTGCAGGAATTAGGAAATATTATCAGCACTTACAGAGAAGCGGAAGCCTCATTAGAAAATTTTAAAACTATTTTAGATACGCCTAAAGAAGAAAAATCTAAGAACCCAACATCCATACAGAGCATTAGCAAATTACAGTTTAAAAATGTTGAATTCAAACATTATACTGCAAACAACAAAGCCCTTGAAAATATTTCATTTACAACAGAAACAGGAGAAACGATAGCTTTTGTTGGTCCTTCTGGCTCAGGAAAAACAACTTTGGTTAAACTTCTTGTGGGCTTATACCAACCGCTAGTTGGGACAATCAACTATAATGACATTAATAGTAAAAATATTGATTTGGATGAACTCCGATCACAAATAGGATTTGTAACTCAAGATACTCAATTATTTGCAGGGACAATTAAAGAAAATTTATTATTTGTTGCACCAAATGCTACAGATGAAGAATGCTTAAGTGTATTAAAAAAAGCTGCTTGCGACAATCTGCTGGCAAGAGCTGACAAAGGCATCAATACAATGATTGGAGAAGGTGGAGTAAAAGTATCAGGAGGTGAAAAACAACGTCTTTCTATTGCACGTGCATTGTTACGCAAACCAAGCTTACTAGTTTTTGATGAGGCAACATCTTCGCTTGATTCTTTAACCGAAGAAGAAATATCAAAGACTGTTCGTGAATTATCAAAAAATCGAAATCAAATAACCATTCTAATTGCACATAGATTAAGTACAATAATGCATGCCGACAAGATAATTGTACTTGAAAAAGGTAATATTATTGAAAAAGGCAAACATCAAGAGTTACTTGAGCAAAAAGGACTTTATTACGCAATGTGGCGTCAGCAAATAGGAGAAAGATGATTTTAATCATTTTTAGAACTGTTCTTAAATAAAATGCTTTATTATGCTTGCATAATATTATTTTTTTATTATATATTTGTGCCGCTATGGCAAAACAACATACCGAAACTGTAGATTCAAAATTAAAAACTGCTTGGCAAATCATAAGTAGAATGTATAATGCCGAAGCAACTCGATATGGTGGAAGCATTGCCATCGGACATTTTTTATTGAATATTGATAGTAGTGAAGGAGCTTATGCATCGGATATTGCGCCTAAACTTGGAATGGAAAGCACTTCGCTTTCACGGATAATAAAAACATTGGAAAGCGAAAAACTAATCGTTCGTAAATCTGATAAAGAAGACAAAAGGAAAGTTAAAATAATATTAACTCCAAAAGGAAAAGAGAATAAGGAATTAGCCAAAAAAATTGTACGTAATTTTAATTCCGAAATTGAAAATAAATTAGGCAAAACAAAAATAGAAGATTTCTTAAAAACAATAAATGAAATAATTTTATTGGCAGAAGAACGAAACAAATTGATTAAACAAAATTAACTATGAATAGAAGTATAAATAAAGTTGCAATACTTGGCTCAGGAGTTATGGGAAGCCGAATTGCTTGTCATTTTGCAAATATTGGTGTAGAAGTAGTATTATTAGATATTGTACCAAAAGATGCGGGTACAGATAAAAAATCAAGAAACAAAATAGTGGATGATGCTTTAGCATTTGCAATAAAATCAAACCCTTCTCCCATTTACAAAAAATCATTTGCAAAAAGAATTACAACAGGAAACTTTGATGACAATATGAAAAATATTTCCGATTGTGATTGGATAATCGAAGTTGTAATTGAGCGATTAGATATTAAAAAACAAGTATTTGAAAATGTTGAGAAATATAGAAAGGCAGGAACATTAATTTCATCGAACACTTCTGGTATTCCAATTCATTTAATGAATGAAGGTAGAAGCGAAGATTTTCAAAAACATTTTTGTGGGACACACTTTTTTAACCCTCCGCGCTATTTAAAATTATTAGAAATAATTCCTACTCCAAAAACATCACCAGAAGTTATCGATTTTATGATGAAATATGGTGAATTGTATTTAGGAAAAACTACTGTTTTATGTAAAGATACTCCTGCATTTATTGCAAACCGTATTGGTGTATTTGGCATCATGAGTTTATTCCATATGGTTGAAAAAATGGGATTAACTGTTGATGAAGTTGATAAGTTAACTGGACCCGTTTTAGGTCGTCCAAAATCAGCTACTTTCAGAACATGTGATGTTGTTGGCTTAGATACCTTAGTGCATGTTGCAAATGGCTTAGCCGAAAATGTTCCAAACGATGAAGCAAAAGAATATTTTAAACTACCAAGTTATGTTTCAAAAATGGTTGAAAATAAATGGTTAGGAAGCAAAACAGAACAGGGCTTTTTCAAAAAAGTAAAAGGAGCGAATGGCAAATCAGAAATTCATTCCTTGGATTTAAAAACCTTGGAATACAAACCATCTGTGAAAGCAAAATTTGCAACACTGGAACAAACTAAAACAATTGACAATTTAAAAGAGCGTGTAAAAGTTTTAGTAGCTGGAAAAGATAAAGCTGGCGATTTTTATCGCACTACATTTTATGGCTTGTTTGCCTATGTGAGCAATCGTATTCCTGAAATTACTGATGAGCTTTATAAAATTGATGATGCGATGAAAGCTGGTTTCGGATGGGATTTAGGTCCTTTCGAATATTGGGATGCACTAAGCGTTGCAGATACAGTAAAAGCGATGGAAGTAGCAGAAAAAAAACCAGCACAATGGATTTATGATATGCTAGCGAGTGGAGCTACATCATTTTATAAAGTTGAAAATGGCAACAAAAAATACTACGATATTCCTTCAAAATCATACAAAGTAATTCCTGGCACAGAATCATTTATTTTATTAGACAATATCCGACCAACAAAAACTGTTTGGAAAAATAATGGTGCAACATTAACTGATATTGGTGATGGAATAGTGAATTTAGAATGGAATACAAAAATGAATTCTATTGGCGCTGAAGTGATAGAAGGAATTAACAAATCAATTGAAATTGCTGAAAAAGATTTTAGAGGTTTAGTTATTTCAAATGAAGGAGCTAATTTTAGTGCTGGAGCAAATGTTGGAATGATTTTCATGATGGCTGTTGAACAAGAGTATGATGAATTAAATTTCGCCATCAAAACATTTCAAAATACAATGATGCGTGTTCGTTATTCATCCATTCCAGTTGTTGTAGCACCGCATAATTTAGCATTAGGCGGTGCTTGTGAAATGAGTTTGCATTCTGACAGAGTTGTTGCACACGCTGAAACCTATATGGGATTAGTAGAGTTTGGTGTTGGTTTAATTCCTGGTGGAGGCGGAACCAAAGAGTTCGCTGTTCGTTTATCGGATGATTTACAAGAAGGCGATATTGAATTAAATAATTTCCGCGATCGTTTCTTAACAATCGGACAAGCAAAAGTTGGAACATCAGCTTATGAAGCATTCGATTTAGGCTATTTAAGAAAAGGCAAGGATGTGGTTGTTATTTCTCGCAATCGTTTATTAGCAGAAGCAAAATTAAATTGTATTGAATTAGCAGAAGCCGGTTATACAAAACCAACTCACAGAAAAGACATTCGTGTGCTTGGAAAACAAGCATTAGGATTGGCGTATTTAGGTGCAAATTCTATGCAAGTTGGAAATTACATTAGTGAACACGATGTGAAAATCTCTCAAAAATTAGCATACGTTTTATGTGGTGGTGATTTATCATCTCCTACTTTAGTTAGCGAACAATATTTGTTGGATTTAGAACGTGAAGCATTCTTGAGTTTATGCGGTGAACGTAAAACATTAGAACGCTTGCAAAGTATTATTACAGGAGGAAAAATTTTACGGAATTAAAAGTACATTGTATTAAGTATAAAGAATTTTTAAAAAATCTTTGTACTCGATACTTAAATCTTAATACAAAAAAACATGAACGCATTTATAGTATCTGGTTATAGAACCGCTGTAGGAAAAGCAACAAGAGGAGGTTTTCGTTTTAGCCGCCCCGATGATTTAGCAGCTGATGTAATAAAACATTTAATGGCAAGTGTTCCAAATGTGGCGCACGACCAAGTAGATGATTTAATTGTAGGAAATGCAATGCCTGAAGCAGAGCAAGGTTTGAACATGGCACGCTTGATTTCCTTAATGGCTTTTGATACGGATAAAGTTGCTGGAATGACAGTTAACAGATATTGTGCTTCTGGCTTAGAAACAATCTCAATTGCAGCGGCAAAAATTCATGCAGGTATGGCAAACTGTATTATTGCTGGTGGTGCAGAAAGTATGAGTTTAATTCCGATGGGTGGATGGAGAATTGTTCCACATGCGGGTATTGCATTGGCTCATCCCGACCATTATTGGGGAATGGGATTAACTGCAGAAGCGGTTGCAAAAGAATATAAAGTAAGCAGAGAAGATCAAGATGCTTTTGCTTACAATTCGCACATAAAAGCAATTAAAGCGATTAAAGAAGGAAAGTTTAAAGAGGAGATTGTTCCGATTAAAGTAGCTGAAACCTATCTTGATGAAAACGAAAAAAAGAAAACTCGCGAATTTATAATTGATACAGATGAAGGTCCAAGAGCTGATACAACATTAGAAGCATTAGCAAAATTAAAACCCGTGTTTGATGCAAAAGGATTTGTAACAGCAGGTAACTCATCTCAAACAAGTGATGGAGCAGCATTTGTAATGGTTGTAAGTGAAAAATTTTTAAAAGAAAATAATCTTACTCCAATTGCTCGGATGGTAAGTTATGCAGCCGCAGGCGTACCGCCACGTATAATGGGAATTGGTCCTGTTGCTGCTATTCCGAAAGCATTAAAATTGGCGGGCTTAAATCAAAATGACATCGACTTATTTGAATTAAACGAAGCATTTGCATCGCAATCATTAGCCGTTTGCAGAGAATTAAACATTGATACCGAAAAAGTAAATGTGAATGGAGGTGCTATCGCACTAGGACATCCACTAGGGTGTTCCGGAGCAAAATTATCTGTTCAATTGTTTGGAGAGCTAAAAAGAAGAAACAAAAAATACGGAGTTGTTACCATGTGTGTTGGAACCGGACAGGGTGCTGCAGGCGTTTTTGAAATGTTGTAAGTGGATATAGGATATTAAATTTAAGATGTGAGAATTAAATCTAATATCAATTTATATAAAACTATAATTATGAATCTAAAATAAAAAATATGAGTATCTCACTTCTCATATCTCAATACTCAAATCTATTATGACAACACTAAAAGGAGGAGAATTCCTAATTAAAGAAACAGAAGCAAAAGATATTTTTATTCCAGAAGAATGGAACGAAGAACAGTTAATGATTGCACAAACATGTACCGATTTTTTAGCACAAAATGTTTGGAATAATCTTGACAGAATCGATGCGCAAGAAGAAGGGCTAATGGTTGATTTGTTAAACAAAGCCGGAGAGCTTGGATTACTTGGCATTTCAGTACCAGAAGAATATGGTGGATTCGGAAAAGATTTTACCACATCAATGCTTGCAACAGAAGTTTTGGGAGCTGGACATTCATTTGCTGTTGCTATTTCAGCACATACAGGAATTGGAACTTTACCTATTTTATATTATGGAACTGCAGATCAGAAAGCGAAATACATTCCAAAACTAGCTAGTGGTGAATGGAAATCGGCTTATTGCCTCACAGAACCAAGTTCTGGCTCAGATGCAAATTCTGGCAAAACAAATGCAAAACTAAGTGCTGACGGAAAACATTATATTCTTAACGGACAAAAAATGTGGATTACAAATGGTGGATTTGCAGATATATTTACTGTATTTGCGAAAATAGACGATGATGAAAATTTAAGTGCATTCATCGTTGAAAAAACATTTGGTGGAATTTCATTGAATCCCGAAGAACATAAAATGGGAATCAAAGGAAGTTCTACACGTCAAGTATTTTTTAATGATTGCAAAGTACCAGTAGAAAATTTATTATCTGACAGACAAAATGGATTTAAAATAGCAGTTAATATTTTGAACTTAGGACGTATTAAGCTGGCTGGTGCTGCAATTGGTGGTTCAAAAGAAACAATTTCTAAATCAGTTCAATATGCTAACGAACGCCAACAATTTGGAAGAGCTATTGCAAAATACGGAGCAATACGTTACAAATTAGCAGAACAAGCAATTCGTGTATATGCTGGTGAGGCTGCAATTTATCGTGCTAGTCAAAATGTAGAAGATGCAACAAAAGCTTTAATAGCTGGAGGAATGGATGAAGCAAAAGCAAAACTAAAAGGTGTTGAACAATTTGCTGTGGAAGCAGCGATTGTAAAAGTACATGGCTCAGAAGTGTTGGATTATGTAGTGGATGAAGGCGTTCAAATATATGGCGGTATGGGTTATAGCGCAGAAGCTCCTATGGATAGAGCTTACAGAGATGCGCGTATCAACAGGATTTTTGAAGGGACAAATGAAATCAACAGAATGTTAACTGTTGATATGATGCTTAAACGTGCAATGAAAGGCGAATTAGATTTAATGGGGCCGGCACAAGCAGTGGCAGCAGAGCTAATGGCTATTCCTGATTTTTCATCAGAAGAGGAAATACTATTTTCAAAAGAAAAAAAATACGTTAAAGGATTTAAAAAATCTGTGCTAATGGTGGCTGGTGCCGCTGTTCAAAAATTAATGATGCAGTTAGGTAAGGAGCAAGAAATATTAATGAATGTAGCAGATATGATTATTGAAACGTATGTGTGTGAATCCGTTTTATTAAGAGTTGAAAAACTTGTTTCAATAAAAGGAGAAGCTGCTTGCAAAGAACAGCTGGATATGATGCGTGTATATATAAATGATGCTGCTGATAGAATTAACAAATCAGGCAAAGAAGCAATAAATACTTTTGCTACAGGAGATGAGCAACGAGCAATGTTAATGGGAATAAAACGTTTTACTAAAACAGAACCATTTAATTCAACTGAAGCACGCAGAAATATCTCTGCTAAATTGATTGCTGAAAATAAATATTGTTTTTAAACCTCTCCTCTAACCCCTCTCCAAAAGAGAGGGGCAAATAGGATAACATGACGACAGAGACAACATATTATACATCACCAGTTGGTTTGTTAGAAATAACAGCCGAAGATGATAGTATAACTTCCTTATACTTTGTTGACGAAAAAGCAAAACCAACTGCAAAAAATAGTTCTGTATTAAAAGAATGTATCACTCAACTAGAAGAATATTTTAGCGGAATAAGGAAGGAATTTGGCTTAAAACTAAATCCTGAAGGGACAGAATTTCAAAAAAAAGTATGGAATGAATTATTAAATGTACCTTTTGGAAAAACAAATTCATATTTAGATTTATCAAAAAAGCTAGGAGATGCTAATGCTGTAAGAGCTGTTGGAAATGCAAATGGTAGTAATCCTATTTCAATTATAATTCCATGCCATAGAATAATTGGAAATAACGGAAAACTTGTTGGATATGGCGGAGGCTTGTGGCGAAAAGAATGGTTAATTAATCACGAAAAAGAAATTATTTTCGGGAAGCAAGCGCAACTTTTTTAAGGAGCATTAATTGTATCTAATTTTTCAAATTCTACGATTTTTATTTTTTGAGCTTTACCTTTTGAAGTATAATAAATAATTATACCTCCTTCTATATTTGTTGTATCTGCTTTTTGGTTTTGAGGAGAACCAGGACGCCCTCCACTACCCTTGTTTTTTGTGATACTAAATGTTAATTGATACTTCCCTAAATCACATTTATTAAATGATTTTACTTGTTCGTATTTAGGAGATGTACTTTCTGGGTTATCTACTTTTACAATATTGTAATTTATTTTTTCTCCAGTTGCAATACTTACAACCGAATCAACACTCCATTTGAATTTTTTATTTTTTTCTAACAACATAAAATATGTGGTAGTTGATGTTGGTGATGCACCATGGTTGACAGTTTGCATGGTAGCTTTAACAAATTTTAATTCTTGAGAATAAATTAAAATTGCAAACAGACTAAATAGTATCGTTAATAGGTATTTCATAATCATTTTTTTATTAGCAAAGAAAAGTATCACAAATAAAAGTCCAAACTTATTTTTGAGGAGGTATTAAACCTAATTTTTCTAAATCTTCTAGATACACTCTTTTATTTTGATATATAGCAGTAACGAATGCATCTGTTTGTCCTGCAATAATTACTTTTTTACAATGTTCTTTTGCTTTGTTTAAAGTTTCAAAATTCCCTCCAATAGTAAAACGAGTTATTCCGTCATCAAGTAAAAGTTTTTCAACGCTACCCAAACCATTTAAATGCTTATACGAATAATTTTTAGGGAGATTATAAGCAGCGATTTGGACTTTAAATATCAAGCCTTCCTTTGTTGAATTTCCAACATCTATCTTTTCTTGTTCAGTTACGTTTGGTATTGTATTTTGGACGATAAGCAAAGTGTCTTTTTTTGTTGTATCAACTGTTGAATAATTTATGTCGATAGTTTTTTCAACAAATGCTTTTAAATCAGTTAAATCCAATTCCTTTACCTGGTTTTCGAAACCATCAACTTTATAAGTTATTTTATAATTGTTGCCTGCATGTAAATTACAAAGGTAATTTCCTGATTCACTGTTTGTAAAAATTGTATTATACATAGCATTTGTGTTCATAATATCAACAATAATTTCTGATTTAACAGGTTTATCATCAACTGAAACTCGTCCTTTCAACATTGCTAATACGGGTTTAGCAAAATCATCGGGCATATCCACAACATAAATATCTTGTAACCCATATCCACCTACTTTACCTGAGGCATAATATCCTCTACTTCCATCTGCCGACAAAACAAAATAAATATCTTCGTCAGGAGTATTAATCGGATAACCAAGATTCTGAGGCTTACTCCAAGTTGAATCAGTTAAATTCAATTCAGATTTAAAAATATCATAACCACCCATACTATTCATTCCTTTTGAACTGTATATTAAAGTTTTTCCATCAGGATGAATAAAAGGTGCATCATCATCATAAGGCGTATTGATAGTCGGTCCTAAATTTTTTATTTTTCTCCAGGAACCATCAGGCATTAAAGATGCACTATAAATATCTTTCCCTCCTAGTCCACCAAAATTTTCACTTGAAAAATAAAGTATTTTTTCATCTGCAGACAATGCGCAACTACCTTCCCACGAATACGTATTTACTTCGCCAAAAAGCTTTTCTGGAACACTCCATGTTGAACCAAGTAGTTTACTTAAATAAATATCGCCATTGTCATATCCATTATCTCTGTATATGAATAATTTTTGTCCGTCATTTGAAATTGCAATTGCAGCATCATGAACATTTGTATTAATATTTTCACCGATGCTTGCTGGTGAAACCCAATTATTGTTTTCCTTATGCGTAATAAAAACATCTTCATAATAAATTCCCATTGGGTCAGGTTGGTTATATGCGTTTTGCAATCCACCAACACTTTGGTCGCCCCTATAGGTATATATCATCACATTTTCATCTGAAGATATAACTGGAACATATTCAGAAGCCGTTGTATTTAATATATCTCCAATATTTTCAATCTTAGCATCAACAGGGCTCGCAACAAAATCTTTTGCATTCAAACAATAGTTTTTCAATTGTTCTGCGTTCTCTTTTTGTTTCGATGTCAATTTTTTATTACTTAAATACTTATCAATTAAAACCATGGACTCATCAAACTTAAAATTAAAATGATATGCTCGAGCTAAGTCATATTCTATTTCTGATACTTTTTTATTTTTGCCATATACTTCAGATAAAAAATCAAGCGACTTGTCGTGCATATCACTTCTATACAATCCACAAATTCCAACTACATATTTCAAATACGTTTCTTTAGGGTGGCTTATTTGTAAATTCTGATATATAGGGAGTGCCATAACATAATTGCCTTCTTCAAAAAGCAATTGTGCTTTTTGTAAGGAATCTAGTTCTGTGGGTCTCCATTTACGGGTTTTCATATTTTGAGAAAACATATTTAAACAAAACACAGAGAAAAAGACAAAAAAGTATATTCTTTTCATTTTATAAAATTTTGATAAATCAAATTTACTTAATTTTGCGATATGCCTTCAATGAATCTGAATGTCGAAAAAAAACCTCACATGTTTCGTTCTAATATTAAAATAGGACAAGAGGTGAATGTTGTGTTAAAAAAAGACCAGCGCACGGGAAAACTAACAAGTGGAAAAGTTCATGCTATTCTTACAAGCAGTACATTTCATTCAAGAGGCATTAAAGTTCAGTTGGATAGTTATCAAATAGGAAGAGTGCAAGAAATAATAGAACCTACTACCTAATATCTTTCATTTTATTAGCAAGTAAATTAAAAAAATTGCCTAAAGGTTTTTCAACCATCATTTTAAGCATTGGATTCAAATCCGATTCAAAATTTATTTGCCCAACACAATCAGAATCGCCTTTTTCAGAAATCAAAATAAATAATTTGAACTCAAAAGGTACTTTTCCATGAGATGAAATTGTAATTAAACTAGTTGGATTTTTTTCAATTATTTTCATCCCAATGGTTGCCATACCATTAATAGTAAAAGAACATTCTTCTGCTGTAGATTGCCAGTTGGTAACTTGTGGTGGCATTAATTTCTGAAAATTATTGAAATCGGTTAAATAATTGAACACATTTAACGCAGAATTATTTATTTCAACTTTTTCGCTTTCAATTTTGGTTAATGACATACGGTTTTATTTTTATCAATTATTATTTTTTCCATTGCGATGGATTTTCTCTCCATAGTTTTAACGTTGCCAAATCATCCTCTGTTACATAGTTAGATTCTAGTGCTTGAGCAATCAATGTTTCATAATTTGACAATGTTACTAGTTTGCATTTTGCTTTTTTAAAATTTTCTTCGGCAACAGAAAATCCATACGTAAAAATTGCAGCCATTCCTTTTACATCGCAACCTACTTCGCGTAAAGCTTCAACGGCTTTTAGACTACTGCCTCCTGTTGAAACTAAATCTTCTATCACCACTACTGATTGTCCTTTTTCAACAACACCTTCAATCATATTTGTTAAACCATGTTTTTTAGCTTCTGAACGTATATAAACAAAAGGCAAGCCCATTTCTTGTGCAACCAATGCTCCTTGTGCTATTCCACCAGTTGCAACACCAGCAATTACATCTGGTTTGCCAAAACTTTCATTGATCAGTGAAACAAATTGCTGACGAATATATGTTCTTACTTGCGGAAATGATAATGTAACTCTATTATCACAATATATTGGAGATTTCCACCCCGAAGCCCAAACAAAAGGATCATTGGGTTGTAATTTAATTGCCTTGACTTGTAATAAAAATTCTGCTACTTTTAATGCAGATTCAGATGTCTTTTTCACGTTTATTTTTTTGCGTGGCAAATATATTAAACTTATTCAATACTTAGTTTTAATTCAATGATTAAAATATATTCTTTCAACCAAACACTTTATTTAATCGACCAATTGAGCTCTTTTAAAGAAAATGAACATTCTGTTTTTTATTCTATAGAAACCTCAACGGAGTTTATTGGACACTATAAAAAGATTAACCTAAATCAAAACATCAAAGAAATTTATTTTTATAACAAAAATTTAGATTGGCTTTTTAATGAATTTAAAAAAACAACACATATCATCGAAGCTGCTGGCGGTTTAGTAATGAATAATAAAAATGAATATTTATTTATTTTTAGAAATGGAAAGTGGGATTTGCCTAAAGGCAAAATCGAAAAAAAAGAAAGTATTGAAAATGCTGCAATACGAGAAGTAGAAGAAGAGTGTGGAGTGCAAAATATCAAGCTATTAAAACATCTTACAACAACTTATCATACCTATTATATGGAAGAAAAATTAATTTTAAAACCTACCTATTGGTACTTAATGACAAGCGAAAAAAATCAACAACTAATCCCCCAATTAGAAGAAGGAATAACGGACGTGAAATGGTTTAATAAAAACAATCTTACTATAATTTTGAAAAATACGTATGAGTCAATTAAAGATGTGATACAGCTTATTGAACACTAAAAAGCCATTCGCCAATCACATCCTGATTTCCAATTACTGCAACCATAAGCAGCGTTTCCTTTCAAAACTTTTCCAGTTTTGCATTTAGGGCAACTACTTGGGATTTTGTTTTTAGACGGTTTTGTTTTTGTACTTTCTCTTTCTTCAAATTCAATATTAAATTCTGATGTTAGCTTTAATAATCCATCTTTTTTAACTCCATTCAAATCGAAGCCTTTTATTAACGTTGTTTTCTTTTTTTCTGCTAATGTTCTAATTTGATTTTCATTTAACTTTTTTCCCATTAAATGAAAAGGAATTTTAAAATCACAACCATTTTTAAAGTTACTACATCCAAAAGCCATTTTCCCATTTAATAATATCCCTGCATTACATTTAGGACAAACAACATCATTACTAGAATTGTTTTTTATTGCATCATCAACTAAAATTCTTTTTCCACTTTCACCTTTAACTTGAGTTACAATATCTGCGACCATCTGCTTCATCTCTTGTAAAAAAGCTTCTGCTTGGTATTCTCCTTTTTCAATCTGGCGAAGCTTAAACTCCCAATTACCAGTCATTTCTGCTGATTTTAACAAATCGCTATTTATCAATTCAATTAGTTGAATTCCTGTTTGGGTTGGAACAATATTTTTGCGTTCTCGTTTTATATAATTTCTCCTAAATAATGTTTCAATTATTGCAGCACGAGTACTCGGACGACCAATTCCATTGTCTTTCATCAAATCACGCAATTCCTCATCTTCAATTTGCTTCCCTGCCGTCTCCATTGCCCTCAACAGTGTTGCTTCGGTAAATAATTTAGGTGGTGTAGTTTTTCCTTCTTTTAAAAAAACTTCGTGATTTCCTTTTTCGCCATTAACAAACTCAGGCAAAATTTGTGTTTCTTCTTTTTCATCTTCTTCAGAAGCAGCATCTTTTTCATATACAATACGCCAACCTAAATCTATAATTTGTTTTCCGATCGCTTTAAATTCAACATCTTTCACTTGACCTAAAACTGTGGTATTGGATACTTCGCAATCTTTATAAAATACAGAAATAAATCTTTTTGCAATCACATCATATACATTGGCTTCTGCTCCTGCTAATCCAATTGCTTTAATATCTGTTGGAATAATTGCATGATGGTCTGTAACCCTTTTATCATCAAAAACTTTTGTTGATTTACGAATAGGTTCTAAAAGCAAAGGATTAACCAATGTTTGATAATTTACCATGCTTTTCATGATTCCTGAAATTTTTGGATAAACATCATCAGGAAGAAAAGTAGTATCAACTCGTGGGTAAGTAACTAATTTTTTTTCGTACAAATTTTGAATTGTTTTAAGAGTGTCGTCAGCAGAAAAACCAAACTTTTTATTGCATTCTACTTGCAATGATGTTAAATCAAATAAACGAGGTGGACTCTCTTTTCCTTTTTTTGTTTCAACAGAAATTATTTCAAATGATTCCTCTTTAATTGAATTCAAAAGAGTTTCTGCTTTTTCTTTTTCATCTCCTTGAAATCGGTCTATCTGAGCATTAAAAATAATATTTCTGTATTTTGTTTTTAACTCGTAAAATATTGCAGATTTAAATTTATTAATTTCTAATTGCCTTGCAACAATCATTGCAAGTGTGGGTGTTTGAACTCTTCCGACAGATAAAACCTGTTTGTTCCCACTACCATATTTTAATGTATATAATCGTGTTGCGTTTATACCTAAAAGCCAATCTGCTGCTGCTCTTGAATATCCAGCAAAATAAAGCTTATCATAAACCGAAGCATCTACTAATTTTTTAAACCCTTCACGAATTGCTTCTTCTGTTAGTGAAGAAATCCATAATCTTTTCATTGGCTTATTACAATTTGTTTTTGCAAAAACCCAACGTTGAATCAACTCGCCCTCTTGCCCCGCATCACCACAGTTTATAACTTCTTCTGCATTTTGAAATAAAACCGATATCGTATTAAATTGTTTTTCAATCCCTTTATCATTTTTAATTTTTATTCCAAACTTTTGTGGCAAAATTGGAAGCATATTTAAATTCCATTCACGAAAAGCACTATCATATTCGTGAGGCTCTTTTAGCTCACATAAATGCCCGAAAGTCCATGTAACTTGATATCCATTTCCTTCATAATATCCGTCTTTTCTATTTTTTGCTCCTACTATTTCTGCTATTTCTTTTGCAACACTTGGTTTTTCTGCAATACATACTTTCATGAGTGTAAAAATAATAATGGGTACGACTTTTGGATAAAAATGATTTTAAGACTTATCAACATTATTTTGAATTAAATTTTTGAATACTACTTTTACATTATAAATTTAAACCTATGAGAAAATTTTTTTTAGTCTTAACATTATCATTAATAAGTATCCTCTCTTTTTCAAAAGAAAAAAAACCAAAACTTGAAAAAGGTTTGTATGCAGAAATAGAAACCAGCAAAGGAAAAATTTTATTAAAACTGGAATTTGAAAAAACACCTTTAACCGTTGCTAATTTTGTTGGGCTGATAGAAGGTAAAATTAAAAATACCGCAAAAGCAGATGGCGTTCCTTTTTACAATGGATTAAAATTTCATCGAGTAATTGCAAATTTTATGATACAAGGTGGCGACCCTGCTGGCAATGGTTCTGGCGGACCTGGATATAAATTTAAAGACGAATTTCACCCTGATTTAAAACATACAGGACCAGGAGTTTTATCTATGGCGAATGCTGGAGCAGGAACGAATGGCTCCCAGTTTTTTATTACACATGTTGCTACCCCTTGGCTTGATGGAAAACATTCTGTATTTGGTCATGTAGTTAGCGGACAAGATGTTGTTAATTCCATTCAGCAAGGAGACGAAATTAAAGCAATTAAAATAATAAGAGTTGGCAAGGCTGCTAAAAAATTTAAAGCCGATAAAGTATTTGCCGAACTAAACAAATAAAAATAATTTCAATGAAAAAATATAAATTATCTTTCATTTTATTACTATCAATTTCTGCATTCTGTTTTAAACCTTTTGGAGGAGTAGTAGGAAAAATTTTTCCTTATTTACAAGGCGAAGATTATAATGGTAAAAAAGTGAATTTACCTGTTGATACAAAAGGCAAATACACACTAATTGGCATGGCTTTTAGCAATGCAGCCGAAAGTGATTTAAAAACATGGATAAATCCAATTTATAATAAGTTTATTGTAAAAATTGACAGAAGTAAAGCAGATGTTTTTGATGCTGGAATTGATTACGATGTAAATTTGTTTTTTATTCCAATGTTTACAGGAATAAACCAATTAACTAGTAAATCATCAAAAGAAAAAATAAAAGCAAATACGGACAAAGAAATGTATCCCTATCTACTATTTTATGAAGGGTCAAAAACGTACAAAGAAGAATTAGATTTTGAAAAAAAAGATATTCCTTATTTTTTTGTTTTAGACAAAACTGGCAAAATTATGTATGCAACTTCTGGAAAATTTGAAGATAAAAAACTAGAGAAAATTTTAGATGTTATTGAAGAAAATTAAAATTAGCTTAAATTAATTTAATTAACTGAAAATCAATAAATTAAATTACAAAAAAAGGTTGCTGAAAATGCAACCTTTTTTTAGTTTTATACATCTTATGTACCGTATAAGAATTTTAATTGTATTTTTTAAAAAATAAATTCTCAATGAAAAAGAATCTACTACTTCTGCTTTCCCTAACTCTGCTTCTAATTGCAAGTCTAAATTCCTCTGCTCAACTAGTTATAAATCCTGGCGGAGGCGCTGCTGGTATTATCAGCGCTGTTGGCGGTCCAGGACTTACTATTAGCAACGTAACTATAAATTGCAATGCGAGTGCTTATGGCTCATATAGCGGAGCTTCTACTGCTGGCTTAGGGGGAGCAATGACGAGCGGATTGGTTATGGGCTCCGGAAATGTATCATTTTTACCTGGCTCACCAGGAGCTCTTAATAATGACGATTGGAGTACTTGTGTCGGGGGGAGCTCTACAGACCCTCAACTAGTTTCAGTTATTGGTGCAGGAACTGCAATTTACGATCCTTGTATCATAGAATTTGATGTGGTACCACAATGTAATAGTTTAAGTATTCGATTTGTTTTTGGCTCTGATGAATACACCAATTGGGTGAGTGCTGGCTTTAATGATGGTTTTGGTTTTTTTGTTTCCGGACCAAATCCAGGTGGTGGTAATTATACGAACTACAACATGGCAACACTTCCTAGCGGAACAGTTGTAAGTATTGACAATGTTAATAACACAACAAATGCCGGATATTTCGTAGATAATAATGGAGGTGGAAATGCCAACCATTTTGATGGCTACACAACAGTATTAACACCATCAATAAATGTAACACCATGTGCTACTTATCATTTTAAACTAGCTATTGCTGATGCTGGTGATTGTTATGTTGATTCTGGAGTAATGGTCGATATTATACAATGTGTAAGCCCTTGGACTGTTGCAACAAGTTCAACCCCTGCGAGTTGTGGAACTAATAACGGAACTGCTACTGCTACTGTTTCTGGAGGCATTGGACCATTCTCTTATTCTTGGGCTCCTGGAGGTCAAACAACAGCAACTGCAACTGCTTTAGCTTCTGGCTCATATACTGTTACGGTAAACGATGGACTAACTTGTACACCCGCCCAAACCTACACAGTTGTGGTAGGGGGGTCTGGAGGAAGCCCTGTTTCAGTTAATTCTCAAACAATTTGTGCTGGTGCTTCCACAACATTAACTGCTACTCCAACAACCGGAGGAGGCACGTATTCTTGGGCTCCTGGAGGAATGACGACACAGACTATCACAATCAGTCCAGCCGCAACCACAACTTATACTGTTACTTATACTTTAACTGGATGTGCCACTACAAATACTGGTACTGTAACTGTAAATCCTGTTCCTACTGTTTCAGTAAACTCTCAAACTATTTGTGCTGGCGCTTCTGCTACACTAACCGCTACACCTTCAGCTGGTGGAGGGACTTATTCATGGGCTCCAGGAGGGATGACTACACAGACAATAACCATTAGTCCAGCTTCTACTACAACATATACAGTTACCTATACTTTAACAGGCTGTACTAATACAGGAACTGGAACAGTAACGGTGAATGCTGTTCCTACTATAAATGTGAATTCTCCTACTATCTGTCCTGGACAAAATGCAACATTAACTGCAACTGGAGGAACCACTTATTCTTGGATGCCTGGTGGATCTACTACAAATCCCATAACAGTATCCCCCGCTTCTACAACAACTTATACGGTAACAGGAACGACTTCTGGTTGTTCGAATACTGCTATTGCAACTGTAACTGTTGGTTCAAGCATGACAATAAC